>NZ_JANZYP010000126.1 GCF_025506355.1 Sphaerisporangium corydalis | reverse complement strand
AGAACTAACCTGGGCGCGGTCATGGGAGAGTCCGCCGAACCCTCGCCTCCGGGGGCCTTCCTCACGCCTTCGGGGAGTTGCCCGTCTTGAGCATGGATCTGACCGCCAGCCCCGGCACCGCGCAGCCTTCCGAGCCGCATCACCCCGATGCCTCCGGGCCCGCCCACGAACCCAAGAGTGGCGGAGTTCCGGAAAGGCTCGCCCACGAGCCCGATCGTGAAGGAACTGAGCGGCCTGACCATGAGAGGGCCGAGGAGTCCGAACGTGAGCAGGCCGAGGCGCCTGATCGTGAGCGGGCCGAAGGGCTCGATCGTGAAGGAACTGAGGGGCCCGATCATGAGAGGGCCGAAGGGCCTGATCATGAGAGGGCCGAGGAGTCCGAACGTGAGCAGGCCGAGGCGCCTGATCGTGAGCGGGCCGAAGGGCTCGATCGTGCAGGGGTCGAAGGGCTCGGTCGGGAGGGGAGGGTCGCGGGGCTGCGGGAGTACACCGAAACGCTGTTCGCTGGGCTCGCCTCGGGCGGCACAGTGCCTCAGCCGCCCCTGAACGCCCTCGACGTGCCCGGATACTGGCTCGCCCCAGCGGTGGAGGCCCTCCTGCTGATCCTCTCCGGAGAGGATGCTCTGGAGCCGCTCGCACGGGCCGCCCAGCTCGACGAGGCCGACACCGCGCTGTTCCTCTGCCTGTCGCTCGCCGTCAGCGGGCATGGCGACCGCATCCACGCCTCCTGGCTCGGCACCGCGTTCGGCGACCTGTCGACGGACAGGCCGGTGACCCCCGGCCAGCGCGCCCTGTGGACCGCCGCCGCCCGTGGCGCGTACGGACCGGCCGGGAAGATCTTCGTGCTCCGCAGGCTCGACGCCGCCGCCGTGTCATCGGCGGCCGAGCCCGACCGCTGGCTGGCCGCCCTCGTCTCCGACGACACGCCCACTTTCTCCCCGTCCACGCTCCCGGTCGCAGGTTCCGACGAGGCCGGAACGTTGAAGAAGGACGGACCCGCCTCCTCACCGTCCACGCCCCCCGCCGCAGGCTCCGGCAAGGCCGGAACGTCGAAAAAAGACGCACCCGCCTCCTCCCCGTCCACCCCGTCCACGTTCCCCGCCGCAGGCTCCGGCAAGGCCGGAAGGCCGAAGAAAGGCGCGTCCGCCTCCTCCCCGTCCGCGCTCCCGGCCGCGGATTCCGACAGGGCCGCCACGTCGAAGAAGGTCGTCGACCCCGACCGGACCAAGATCCCCGAAGCAGCCCCGATCCCGAAAAGGACGAGCTCGCCCGCGCCGGCCAAGGCGACCCGCACAGCAGCACCCGAACCCGCCGGAACCCCGGGCGAGCACCCGCCCGCGAACACGCCGGGCTCCGGTACGGATGCCGGCATGTCGCCGGACTCGATGGCATCCCCCGCCCTGGCAGAGGTGCCGGTGCTGGCCGGGGTGCCGGAGCTCGTGCAGCCCGTTCAGGCGGCGGCCCGGCTGACCCGGCTGCTCGAACGCTGCGTCGAGATCACCTCCGCCCGCCCGTCCACGATCCCCCGGTCCGAGAACCCCGGCCCGTGGCCGGACGAGGAGCCCCTCCGCGCGCTGCGGTCGCTCGTCGGATCGCGGGAGCCCGATCCCGAGATCTCCCTGACGGACCACCTCCTCGAGGACGTCCGGTCCAGTTCCGACCCGCATCTGGCGGCGATCGCCTTCCATGTCGCCGCCCCCGTCGTCCGTTCGGCCGCCGAGGAACTGGCCGAGGCGACCCACATCCCGCCGCCCACCGACATCACCGTGCCGATCCTCGGGAACGACGTCATCCTGCGGCCGGAGGGCCCGGACGCGGCCTCGCTCACGTCCGCCGAGGAGCGGATCCGGGCGGAAGCGGTGCCGCGCGGCTCCGGGCGCTGGCTCGTGTACGGGAC
Source organism: Sphaerisporangium corydalis (assembly GCF_025506355.1). Lineage (GTDB taxonomy): Bacteria > Actinomycetota > Actinomycetes > Streptosporangiales > Streptosporangiaceae > Sphaerisporangium > Sphaerisporangium corydalis. Next base: position 5,407 of record NZ_JANZYP010000126.1, on the reverse strand, counting down.
GGCGATGCTGCCGATCGTGGCCCTGGCGCTCGCGTTCACCGTGTCGGAGCTGTTCGCCATCGCCGCCCTGGTCCTCGGCGGGATCGCCGGGTTCCTGCTGTGGCGCCTCAGCCTCCGTGAGCAGGCGGAGGCGCGCCGCGTCGAGGCGGACGTCGCCCGGCTACGCGAGCAGGCCGAGGCGGCCGTCTGGGCGCTGCACGACTACGCCCGCGAGACCACCGAACGGTCGGAGGCCGCGGCCGAGAACCTGGCGGCGCTCGTCCGCCTGCTCCGCCGAGGTCCCGCGGTCGCCGACCAGCGTCCCTGACCCACCGAACGCCTAGCTCGCCGGGTGTGACGGCGCGGAGGTGAGGGTGTCCCAGGCGGCCATCGCACAGGTGATGACCCCCTCCAGCTCGGCGCGGTCGGCGCCGTCGCGGGCTTGCACGGACAGGCCCTGCACCACCGTGGTGTAGTAGCGGGCGATGGCGTCGAGGCCGGCGGGCGGGGCGGTGAGGTCGCCGTCGGTGACGCCGCGGGCGAGCCGGTCCCTGATGGTGGTGTGCATGTCGCGCCGCAGGCCGGCCAGGAACTCCCGGACCGCGTGGTTCTCCACGGCGCCGGTGGGCGCGGCCAGGATGAGCATGCAGTAGTGCGGGGTGTCCGGGCGGGTGATCTCATCGGCGGTGGCGCGCAGCATCGCGTGGATCGCGCCGCGCGCGGTCGGCCGTTCGCGCAGCGCCCGCCTGGGCGGCTCGCCTGAGGTCGCGCCGTAGAGGGCCATGACCTTGCGGAACAGTTCCTCCTTGCTGCCGAAGCAGGCGTAGATGCTGGCCGAGGCGATCCCCATCGCCTGGGCCAGGTCGTTGAGCGAGGTGCCCTCGTAGCCCCGTTCCCAGAACAGGTCCAGCGCCTGGCGCAGGGCGGTGTCGGGGTCGAAGGTGCGCGGCCTGCCGCGAGCGGCCATCCTGGGTCCGCCTCCAGACTTGTTTGTCGTTCGATCAACTTTATCTTGACCCGCACCACGGTGGCATGCCACGGTTTGTTGATCGTTCGATTGGAAAAGGAGCTGATTGTCATGAGCATCCCTTCCGCCATGCGCGCCCTGCGGCAGACGTCGCTGAACGGCCCGCAGGACCTGCACCTGATCACCGACGCGCCGGTACCGCGCCCCGGTCCTGGCGAGGTCCTGATCCGGGTCACCGCCGCCGGGGTCAACTTCGTCGACATCTCGCAGGCCCGAGGCACGTTCGCAGGCGGCCCGCGGCCGCCGTACCTCGCGGGCATCGAGGCCGCCGGTGAGATCGCCGCCGTCGGCGAGGGGGTGACCGGCCTGGAGCCCGGCGCCCACGTCATCGGCGTCGGCATCTCAGGCGGGGCCTTCGCCGAGTACATGGTGCTGCCCTCGGCCGGCGCGGTCCCGGTACCGGCGGGCTGGGCCGACGAGCAGGCCCTGGGCCTGGTCGTGAACTGGCCGACCGCGCTGGCGGCGCTCAGGCCGCTGGGCGGCCTCGCCGCAGGGCAGACCGTGCTGATCCACGCGGCGGCCGGCGGGACCGGCCAGGCCGCGGTGAAGATGGCCAAGCACTACGGAGCGACGGTGATCGCCACGGCTTCGCCGGGAAAGCACGAGGTGGTACGGGCGCTGGGCGCCGACCACGTCATCGACTCACGCGGCGATATCGCCGCCGAGGTCCTGGCCCTGACCGGCGGCGCGGGCGCCGACCTGGTGCTGGAGTCGGTCGGCGGCGCCACCCTCGCGGCCAGCCTGGCCGCGGCCAAGCGGGTCACCGGCCGGGTCGTCGTCTTCGGCGTCGTCGGCGGCGAGGCCGCGATCACCAACTGGGACCTGGTCTACAAGCACCAGGTCCACGTCATCGGCCTGAACATCGGCACCCTCATCCAGGCCGCGCCGCACATCTTCGGCGAGGTCATGGGCGAGTTGTTCGGGCTCCTCGCGGCCGGGGTGCTCGGCCCTGGCCGGCCCACCGTGTACGAGCTGGCCGAGGGGCCCAAGGCGCTCGCGGAACTGGAAGCGCGGGCCACCGTGGGCAAGCTGGCACTGCGGCCCTGAACAGACCGCGGCACCCCCGCGGAGTCGGCCCCGGCACCCCTGCGGGGTCACAACCGTGAGGATCGCAGGCGCGCCGGGACGCCGGGCCGCCAGCCCGTGCCGGAACGGAGGGTGCGGGCGGCGAGGAGCGCGGCCAGCACGGCGTACATGAAGGAGACGGTGAACGCCCGGTTCTCCGATGTCATCAGGTCGGGAATGTCCACACCGGGGAACTGCGGCGCGACGGCGATCCAGAACCACGGGGACCTGACGACCGAACGGCGGTCGGCGACGGTCGCGGCGAGCGGCAGCAGGACCACGAGCGAGTAGTGCCCGAAGGCCGGAGTGAACACCAGGAACACCATGAGCATGATCATGGAGCTGGTCTCGACCAGCCTGAGCAGTTCGTCGGGGATCGCCCAGCCGCCTCTGCCGTCCCTGCCGCCCCTGCCGTCCCGCGCCTGACCGGCCACGGGGACGCGCCAGCGGGCCCAGGCGAGCAGGAGGCCGGCGACCGCCACCAGCATCCGCACCGCCAGCGTGACCCCGCCTCCGACCCCGAGCCTCGGCAGGATCGACGCGAGCGAGGCGTCGTACGGCCTGGCGTACTCGTCCTGGCCCCGCAGCAGGAATGGCAGCGTGTCGACCACGAATCGCCCGGGTTCGGGCGTCAGAGGCAGGGAGAGCAGGACAAGGGTCACCGGCACCGCGACCAGCGTCAAAAGCGCCCGCCACCGTCTGGCGAACAGAAAGAGGACGGCGAGTGGCACGAGCATGGGCTTGAGCGCGATGGACACGCCCGCCACGACCGCGGCGGTGTGCCAGCGGCCACGCGCGCAGAGATGCAGCGCCAGGGGCAACGCGACGACCGCGACCACACTCCAGTTCGCCACCACGAGGAGGCTGCGGTAGCCGAAGAGCACGGCGATGCCCGCCATTCCGAGCAGGCCGAGGTGGCTGCCCAGCCGCACCTCGCACGCGCGCAACGCGGCCCACCACCCGGCCAGCGTGAGGATCGCCAGGACGAACGGGACCACCAGCCGGATCGTCCGATCATCCAGCCACGCCTCACCGAGCGCGGCCACCGCGCTGGTCGGCAGGTAAAGGAACCGCTCGTCCGCGTACGGCGAGCGACCGCTGAGCAGGGCCCTGGCCGCTCTGACGACGTAGCCGTTGTCCTGCATCGCGCTGCCCCGCAGGATCGCGCCGGCGGCGGGAAGCATGAGCACCACGGCCGCGGCGACCCGGGCTGGCAGCGATCCTTCCGCGAGCAACCAGGAACCCAGCCCCCGCTCGGCCGACGGCTCAGGGCCGCGGCCGTCCGACCGCTCAAGGTCGTGGCCGTCCGACGGCTCAGGATTGTCGTCGGCCGACGTCTCAGGGTCGTGGCCCGCGGCGAACCCCGCGTTCCGGTCCTGGACCTGACCGGTCCGCCCATACTCATCGCCGCTCACCCGCCCGACCGCCTCGCGGTGCCCGGCGCCGGATCATCGCGTCGCTCCGTACGCCCGGCGCATCGGTGTCGGCCACCCGACCCGACGGCGGCGCGGAGCGGTGATGTCCCGGTTAGGGGGCGTTCGCCGCGGATGTGAGACCCCTGGGAAACGAAGAGGGACCGCGACCCGGCGACGTTAGGTCGTCCGGTGCGCGGTCCCAAGGCGGCTGATCGGGGAGGCGGCGGCCCGGTGGAAACGGTCCGGGCGCCGCACTATGTGGTCGTGATCTCAACGTCGGCAGGAGCCAGGAGGAAGACCTTGTCAGCGATCCGCTCAATGCGTCCCTCACAGCCGTACGTCAGTCCGGCCGCGAAGTCGACCATGCGCGTGGCGTCGGCCATGGACATCCCCGCAACATCCATGATCACCGCCTGTCCCTCTCTGAAGTGCTGTCCTACGGTGAGCGCGTCGGAGTACTTCCGCGGGCGGATCATGATGATCCGTGCGGGATCCCCACCCGACCCCCAGCGCCTGGCGGCCCGTTCCGACGCGGGCATCCGCTCATCCCCGAACTCGTCATAGTCGTAGGGCTCGTCGTACTGATCCCCATCGCCCAGGCCAAGGTAGCTCACCACCCTGCGCACTGCCCCCATCGGCTGTCCTTTCCGCGAGAACCGGCCGCAATCGCCGTGCCCCGACACAAATGACCGTAACCGACGAGTGTGCTGGAGCCGTGCGACACGCCCATGTACTTTAATATTGCACGGTTTTCTTCGCCGTTTCGACCGGTTATCTGGGGTTCGATAGGATCATGAGCATGCGTATCTTCACGGTGGATTCGTTCACTGACCAGGCCTTCAAGGGTAACCCGGCGGGTGTCTGCCTGCTGGACTCTCCGAGATCCGACGAGTGGATGCAGGCCCTGGCCAGGGAGATGCGGCACTCGGAAACGGCCTTCGTGGCCGAGCAGGACAACGGCGGTCAGTACTCGCTGAGATGGTTCACGCCGGCCGTCGAGGTGACATTGTGCGGCCACGCGACGCTCGCGGCGGCGCACATCCTGTATTCGACCGGCAGCGCCTCCGGCTCGATCGAATTTTCTACAAAGAGTGGAATTCTGACCACCGATCAGCTCGATCACGGTCGCATTTCGATGGATTTCCCCTCCTACACGCCCGCCGAGATTTCCGCTCCGGAGGGCCTCGCCAAGGTCATCGGGGTGACTCCGACGTGGGTGGGGATGGGCCGGCTCGACCTCCTGGCCGAGCTGGAGTCCGAGGAGGACGTCCGCGATCTGACGCCCGACATCGACGCGGTGAACGAGCTCGACGCCCGCGCGCTCGTCGTCACCGCCCGTGCGACCGACCCCTCCGGCCCGGTCGACTACGTGTCCCGCTTCTTCGCTCCCAAGGCCGGCGTCGCCGAGGACCCGGTGACCGGCTCCGCGCACTGCATGCTCGCGCCCTACTGGTCGGCGAAGCTCGGACGGGACTCACTCGTGGGCGCCCAGCTCTCCGAGCGAGGCGGCATCGTGCACACCACCGTACGAGGCGACCGCACCGAACTCGCCGGCACCGCCATCACCATCTGGTCCGGCACCCTCCACATCTGACCCCTTGAACGCGAAAAGGCCACCCAGACCGTTGATGGCCCAGTAACGCGAAGAAGCCGTCCACAGTGTGAACGGCCTCATGAACGCGAAAAGGCCACCCACATCGTGGATGGCCTGATGAACGCAGGAAGGGCCGCCCACACCGTGGGCGGCCCCTACCTACAACTCACATATATCAAGTTTTGTCCGGCGGCGTCCTACTCTCCCACACCGTCCCCGGTGCAGTACCATCGGCGCTGGAAGGCTTAACTTCCGGGTTCGGAATGTAACCGGGTGTTTCCCTTCCGCCATGACCGCCGTAACCCCATGAAACACACAACCACAGGC
>NZ_JANZYP010000125.1 GCF_025506355.1 Sphaerisporangium corydalis | reverse complement strand
CTTCCCGACCCCCTCCTGCTCGCTTCTCCCGTCCTCGCGCTCGCTGGACCGCCTTCCCCGACCCGCGGCGCGTCACGGGCCCGGCGTGCCTTTAAGGTGGGCGCCGTGACGCGGATCGAGCGGGCGCGGCCCGAGGACGCCGGAGAGATCCTCACCCTCCAGCGGGCGGCCTACGTGACCGAGGCCCAGTTGTACGGAGACCCGTTCATCGGCCCCCTGGTGGAGTCACTGGACCGGATGCGGGCGACGATCGGCAGCGCGACGGTCCTGAAGGCCCTCGACGGCGACCGCGTCGTCGGCGCGGTACGCGGGCAGACGGCGGACCGTACCGGCATCATCGGCCGGCTGGTGGTGGCCCCCGACCAGCAGGGACGCGGGATCGGGACCGCGCTCATCCAGGCGGTCGAAAAGGAACTCGCCCAGGTCGCCGACGTCTTCGACCTGTTCACCGGCCACCTGTCCGAGGGCAACCTCCGCCTGTACCGCCGCCTGGGCTACCGCGAGACCAGCCGCGAACGCGTGCACGACCACCTCACCCTCGTCCACATGCGCAAACCCGCCTAACCCACAACGGCCCACCGCCCACCGCCCGCCGATCTCAGTCCGTCACTTCCTTCGCTCCCATGGTGTTTTTGTTGGGCGCCGAAGCGGTGGGACGGGGTACGGCGAAATCGGCGCCTTGTGCGGTGGGTGGCCGGTGAAGGTTCTGGAGTACTGGACTAGCCTTCGGGCATGCTGAAGATCGGGCTGACCGGTGGGATCGGGTCCGGCAAGAGCGAGGTGTCCCGGCGTCTCGGGGACCTCGGGGCCGTGGTGATCGACGCCGACAAGATCGCGCGTGAGGTCGTCGAGCCGGGTACGAGCGGCCTCGCCCTGGTGGTCGGCGCCTTCGGCACGGAAGTGCTCCGCGACGACGGTTCCCTGAACCGCGAGCGGCTCGGGCGGATCGTGTTCGCCGACCGGGACAAGCTCCAGCGGCTCAACGCGATCGTGCACCCCAGGGTGGGGGACCGGGTCGCCGAGCTGCAGCGGGACGCGCCCTCCGGGGCGATCGTGGTGTACGACGTGCCGCTGCTCGCCGAGAACGACCTGGCACCGATGTACGACGTGGTCATCGTGGTCGACGCCTCCGACGAGGTGCGCCTGGCGCGGCTGGTCGGGCTGCGGGGGATGTCCGAGGAGGACGCTCTCGCGCGCGTCCGGGCCCAGGCGACCCGCGAGGACCGGCTGAAGATCGCCGACATCGTGATCCCCAACGAGGGCCCCCTGGACGAGCTGGACACGAGGGTCGCGGCCGTCTGGGAAGACCTCCGGCACCGCCGCACCACCGCGCCGGGCCGCTGACTCGGGCGGTGCCGAAACCGTCGGACCTCGTCCCGCCGGTCGTGGGAGAGGGCTCCCGGGGCCGCCACGAGGCCCTCTGAGGGCTTGGCGCCGGTCGGAGGCTCTCCAAGGGAAGGCGGGCCGATGAGCGGGCGCAGAGGCCGTCACAGCGCCGCGCGGCGACGTGGGGGAGGCCCCCCGGCCAGGTGCGGGGACCATCCTCGGTGCCATCGGGGACGGCCGCCGGGCCGGGCCATGTGGCGGAGACGGTCCCGGGCTTGTGAGGACGGGTGGGTCATGTGGTGGGAGGGTCCTGGCGGTGTGAGGTGGTGGGGGGCGTGTGCGAGCATGACCTGCGTGAAGTGGCGGCTGACGGTCCTCGACGGGGTTCGGCTCGGGGTGTTCGTCGTGGGCCTGGCCTGTGTGGCGACCGGTCTGCTCCCCCTCGCCGAGGCCACGGGGGACCTGCGCCGCATCGGCCCCCTGCTGCTCTTCCTGGCGGCCGTGATCGTGCTGGCCGAGCTGACCAAGGAGGCGAACGTCTTCGACGTGCTCGCCGGACGGCTGGCGATCATCGAGCGGGGGAACTACCTCGCGCTGTTCATCCTTTGCGTGGCCTTCGCATCGTCCATCACGATCTTCCTGAACCTGGACACGACCGCCGTACTGCTGACGCCGGTCATGCTGGCCCTCGCGCCCCGCGCCCGCATCGCCCCCCTGCCGCTGGTGATGACCACGATCTGGCTGGCCAACACCGCCAGCCTGCTGCTGCCGGTGTCCAACCTGACCAACCTGCTGGCCATGGGCCGCGTGGGTCTGTCCACCAGCGGTTTCGCGGCCCGCATGTGGGCGCCGCAGGCCGCCGCGATCGCCGTCACGACATTGTTCCTGTGGATCTTCTTCTGGCGGCGCGGCCAGCGGGGCGAGGACAGGTACGATCCGCCTCCCCAGCCGTCGATGGGCGACCCGGTGCTGTTCACCATCGCGGGCACCGCCTGCGCGCTGTTCGTCGTCGCCATCTTCGCGGGCGTCCAGATCGGGGTGGCCGCCGCCGTGGCCGCCGTCCTGGTCGTCGCGGCCTTCGCCTGGCGTGACCGGCCGAAGCTGACGTGGGCCCTGTTCCCCTGGCAGCTCCTGGCCTTCGTCATCGGCCTGTTCCTCGTGGTGCCCACGCTCAGCCGGTACGGCCTGGACCACCTCATGCGCGCCCTGGTCGGCGGCCCGGGCGGCGCCGGGGCGAACTATCGGGCGGCCGCGGCGGGCGCGGGACTGTCGAACGTGGTCAACAACCTGCCCGCCTACTACGCGGGAGAGCGGGTGATCCCGCCCGCCGACCGCGACCGCCTGCTCTCGCTGATCATCGGCGCGAACGCCGGGTCGGTCGTCACGCCGTGGGCGTCGCTGGCGACCCTGCTGTGGTTCGAGTGGTGCCGCCGCCGGGGGGTGCGGGTGCCGCTGGTCAAGTTCCTGCTCACTGGGGCCGGCCTGGCCGTCGCCGGCGTCGCGGCGGCGGTCACGGCCCTCCTGCTCACCGCCTGACGATCACCACCCCGCACGCCGGACGATCGCCGCCGGTCACCGGAGGACGGTGGTGACCAGGCCGAGCAGGTCGTCGGTGAGGTCAGGGTGGGCGGCCACGAAGTCGCGCCGGTCGGCCGGCAGGTCCGTCCGCCCGTCGAAGGGCTTCCCGTCGAACCCGACGACGCGCAGGCCGGCCTCCTGGGCGATCAGCAGCCCGCCGGGCAGGTCGACGGCCTCCGCGTGGTACCCCACCACCGCGTCGATGTCGCCCCGCGCCAGCATGACCCAGCCCAGCAACGGCGCCCACAGCTGGAGCACCCGGCGCGCCCGCACGTCCAGGGCCGCCTTGAGCGCCCGTACGGCGGGATCGTCGCGGGCCACGGCGTGCCCCTGTGTCCAGGCGAGCACCGGGCCGTGCCGGTCGGCGCGGTGCCTCGGGGACGGCAGGCGTCCCTGGGGCCCGTACGCGCCGCCGCCCCTGACCGCCGACCAGGTTCGGCCGCCGACCGGGTCGTGGACGACCCCGAGCTGGGCCAGGCCGCCGTGGCACAACGCGAGCCCGACGACGTACAGCGGCAGGCCGATCGCGACGTTGTTGGTGCCGTCGAGCGGGTCGACCAGCCACGTCCACTCGGCGCCGGGATCGCCCGACGCGCCGGACTCCTCGGCCACCACCCGATGGCCGGGGAAGGCCGCGCGGATGCGCTCCAGCAGCAGCCGCTCGGACGCCAGGTCGAGGTCGGTGACGATGTCGCCCCGCCCCTTGGACCGGATCCCCAGCACGCCCGTGGCGCGCTCCCGCAGCAGCGCGCCGGCGGCCTCCGCGGCCCCCACCGCGACCCGCCTGGCGTGGTCGAGATCCATGGGACCCTCCTAGGTTCGGGCCAGGTGCTCCGCGGCCAGCCGAGCGGCCCGCGCGGTCCCCTCATCGTCGCAGCGTTCGCGGGTCACGCGGTGGGGGCGCGCGCCCAGCGGCCCGAGGGACAGGTCGGCGGCTCCGGCGCGCATGACGGCCACCGCGACGGTCGCCGTCTCGACGCCCTCGGGGATGACGCTGCGGTGGAAGACCCCGGCCGGCAGGGTGTAGGCCTGACCGGCGTGGTAGGCCTCGGGCGTACCCCCGGTGTACCGCACGGTACGCCCAGTAGGGGTGATGTCGTCCACGCCGTCGGAGCTGACCACCGCGAACACGCGGTGCGTCGCGTCCCCGGCGCCGTCGGTGACGCGGGCGAGCTCGTTGAGCATCCGGCCGTACAGGACGTAGCTGGCCAGGTCCCAGCCGTGGCAGTGGACCTCCGAGGTGGTCGTCCCGGCCCTCAGCAGGCCGCCCGACCAGACGTGCACGCACACGCCGTACTCCCCGCGGGCGACCGGCAGGCAGACGAAGCCCAGCGGGTGGCGCACGCCCCTGATCGCCGACCTCCCCCCGGCGATGTCGCGGAGCAGCCCCAGCGTCCAGCCGGGCAGCGCGTCCGGGACCGCGCCCGAGGCCAGCGCCGCGTACAGCTCCCGGTACCTCACGTCGAATAGGGGTTCTTCGCGTGGAAGGCCCTGCGGATGATCTCGTCGACGTCCTTGTCGCCGTAGGACTCGGGCAGGCCGAGACCGAGCGTCCGGAACAGGGCCCGGACCTCGTCGGTGGTGGGCTCGTCGCTGAGCGGCGCGTCCTTCGCCGCCTCGATGGGCACCCGCCGGGCCTGGTCGAGGCTGGAGCGCAGCTCGGTGGCGCAGTGGTCGTAGTAGAAGCTGCCGCGCCGGCTCATCAGGGCCCGGTTGGGGTCCTCGACGGTGATGATGACCTGGTCGGCCGACAGGTCCCAGCGGAACGTCGTCATCGTGGCCGACAGCCCGAGGTCGATGTCCAGCAGGCTGAAGCGCTCCCGCTGCCAGCAGGCCACCAGGATCGTGGCGTAGGACTCCTTGCGGGTGCGGTCGACCGTCCAGAACTCCCCGGTGCCGTCGGGCCCCTCCGACACCGACCGGCGGAAGCGCACGTACGCCTCGCAGACGGCGGGCAGGGTCGGGTCGATGATCTCCAGCCGGACGAGCAGCGCGCGGCGTTCGCGGCGGGCCGCGGCGACCAGGTCGGGCAGCGTCACGGCCCGCACGTAGGTGCCGGTGCCGCCCTTGAACATCCAGCGGTCGGTGGAACGCCGCGCGTCGGCGTGGGCGCGGGCGATCTCATCGGCGCCGCTCAGCGCCTGGACGACCCGCAGGTCGTCGAGCGCGCGCCGGGTGCTCTCCACGACGGCTTCCAGGTGGGCGAGGTTGCCGAGGCGTACGGGCAGGTCGGCGAGGGCTCCGGAGGTGGTGCGGAAGTTCTCCTTGATCGTCTCCTCCATGGGCTCCTGCCGCCAGCGGTCGCGCAGGATCGCGGCGGTCAGCAGCCCGAGCACCAGGAGGGTCACCCCGCTGATCAGGTCGTCCCGCTGCTGGCCGAGGATCCTGTCGGTGCCGCTCAGCCCTAGGAAGGCGATGAAGACGGCCAGGATCAGGGCGATCACGCCGTCGGCGTTCCTCCCCACCCAACTGACGAACTTTCCCACGCGCACCATGGCGCCCCGCCCCGCCTCGACGATCAGTCAGCCTTTTGGTCATGGTAACGATAAGGGCGAAAGCGGACCAGTGACGGGCCATGCGCGCAGAGGAGGGGGGCCGGGCCGGAGGCGGTCGGGAAATGTCGGTGGCTCCGCGTAGGTTATGGAGACGTGAGGCCGGTAACAGATTTGCAGCGCAAGGTGGCGCCCTTCGAGGTCGTCACGGACATGACCCCGTCCGGCGACCAGCCGACCGCGATCGCCGAGCTGGAGCGACGCGTCAAGGCCGGGGAGAAGGACAACGTCCTGCTGGGTGCCACGGGCACCGGCAAGACCGCGACGGTGGCGTGGCTCATCGAGCGGTTGCAGCGTCCGGCTCTGGTGATGCAGCCGAACAAGACGCTCGCCGCCCAGTTCGCCAACGAGTTGCGGGAGATGCTCCCCAACAACGCCGTCGAGTACTTCGTCTCCTACTACGACTACTACCAGCCCGAGGCGTACGTCCCCCAGACCGACACCTACATCGAGAAGGACTCGTCGATCAACGACGAGGTCGACCGGCTGCGCCACTCCGCGACCAACTCGCTGCTGACCCGCCGCGACACCGTCGTGGTGGCCTCGGTGTCCTGCATCTACGGCCTGGGCACCCCGCAGGAGTACGTCGACCGCATGGTCCGGCTCAAGGTCGGCCAGGAGATCGAGCGCGACCAGCTCCTGCGCCGCCTGGTCGACATGCAGTACGCCCGCAACGACCTGTCCTTCACCCGGGGCACCTTCCGGGTGCGCGGCGACACCGTCGAGGTCATCCCGCAGTACGAAGAGCTCGCCGTGCGCATCGAGATGTTCGGCGACGAGATCGAGAAGCTCGCGACGCTCCACCCGCTCACCGGTGAGGTGATCACCGAGGACCAGGAGCTGTACATCTTCCCGGCCTCGCACTACGTCGCGGGTCCCGAGCGCATGGAGCGGGCGATCGGCGGCATCGAGGCGGAGCTGGCGGCGTCGCTGGCGACCATGGAGAAGCAGGGCAAGCTCCTGGAGGCCCAGCGGCTGCGCATGCGCACCACCTACGACATCGAGATGATGCGCCAGGTGGGGAGCTGCTCCGGAATCGAGAACTACTCGCGGCACATCGACGGCCGTGAGGCCGGCACGGCGCCCAACACCCTGATCGACTACTTCCCCGAGGACTTCCTGCTGGTCCTGGACGAGTCGCACCAGAGCGTGCCGCAGATCGGCGCCATGTACGAGGGGGACGCCTCGCGTAAGCGCACCCTGGTCGACCACGGCTTCCGCCTGCCGTCCGCGATGGACAACCGCCCGCTCAAGTGGGAGGAGTTCCTGGAGCGCATCGGGCAGACCGTCTACCTCTCGGCGACCCCCGGGCCGTACGAGCTGGGCCGCAGCAAGGGCGAGGTGGTCGAGCAGGTCATCCGCCCGACCGGCCTGATCGACCCCGAGGTGGTCGTCAAGCCGACCAAGGGCCAGATCGACGACCTGGTCCACGAGATCCGCGAGCGCACCGACAAGAACGAGCGGGTCCTGGTCACCACGCTGACCAAGAAGATGTCCGAGGACCTCACCGACTACCTTCTGGAGCTCGGCATCCGGGTCCGCTACCTCCACAGCGAGGTCGACACCCTGCGCCGCATCGAGCTGCTCCGCGAGCTGCGCATGGGCGAGTTCGACGTGCTGGTCGGCATCAACCTGCTGCGCGAGGGCCTCGACCTGCCCGAGGTGTCCCTGGTGGCCATCCTGGACGCCGACAAGGAGGGGTTCCTGCGCAGCGAGACCTCGCTGATCCAGACGATCGGCCGTGCGGCGCGTAACGTCTCCGGCCAGGTCCACATGTACGCCGACCGCGTGACCCCGTCCATGGAGCGGGCGATCGAGGAGACCAACCGGCGGCGGGCCAAGCAGGTCGCCTACAACGTGGCCAACGGCGTCGACCCGCAGCCGCTCCGCAAGAAGATCGCCGACATCCTCGACTCGATGGTCAGGGAGGACGCCGACACCGAGAAGCTCCTCGGCGGCGGCCGTCAGCAGAGCCGGGGCAAGGCGCCGGTCCCGGGCCTGTCCGCCCGCCAGACCGGTCAGCACGCCAAGGCCATCGTGGGCGAGATGCCCCGGTCCCAGCTGGAGTCCCTGGTCCAGTCGCTCACCGAGCAGATGCACACCGCCGCGGCCGACCTCCAGTTCGAGGTCGCCGCCCGCCTCCGCGACGAGATCAAGGAACTGAAACGCGAACTCCGCGACATGCGCGAAGCCGGCGTCCACTGACCACCCCCACGCGCCACCTCTGACCCGCTGGGACGGTCGGAGGTGGCGGGTCGGGGCGGTGGGCTCCACGGCCTCCGTCCGGCCCGCTGGGACGGTCGGAGGGGTGGTGTGTGGGGGCCGAGGGCTCCGGG
>NZ_JANZYP010000124.1 GCF_025506355.1 Sphaerisporangium corydalis | reverse complement strand
GTTGGGGGGTGGGCGGCTGGTGTGGCGGGGCGGGGGGAGTGGATCGGGGATTGGAGTCTGCATCTGGCGACCGTGCGGGCGGCCGCGCTGAGTCCGCTCGCGCCGGAGGACCCGCTGGTCGGCGGGTACGTGCCGAGTCCCTACTTCTCGCCGTACACCCTGCTGCTGGCCGTGATCACGCGGTTGTCCGGCCTGGCTCCCGAGACCGTCCTCGCGGCGGCCGGCGTGGTGAACGTCGGCTTGCTGCTGTGGGGGGTGCGCGTGCTGAGCCGCCGCCTCGGCGACCGGACCGCGACCGCCGTCCTCGCCGTCGCCTTCGTCCTGCTGCTGTGGGGGACGCGGCCGTTCGCCTGGAGCGGGTTCGCGCCGGTGGTCTCGCTGTCGTTCACCCAGTCCTACCCGTCCACGATGGCGCTGGCCCTGATGCCGCTGTGTCTCGCGGCCTTCCTCCGCTTTCGTGACGAGGGCCGCCGGGCCGATCTCGCGCTCCTCACGGTGCTGCCCGCGCTGATGCTGCTGATCCACCCCTTCACCGCCGCCGAAACGGCGTTCGTGGCCGCCGCCTTCGTGCTCGCCCGCCCGTCGGCCTGGCCGGCGAGCAGGTCGCTCGCGCTCGCGTGCGCCTGCGCCGGGGCGCTCGCCCTGGCGGCCCTCTGGCCGTATGCCGACATGTCCGGACTGGTGTGGGCGGGGCCGGACTTCTCCAGGATCCATAGCCTGCTCGTCGCCCACGCGTTCACGAAGTACTGGCTGGTCCTGGTGGGGGTCCCGGCCCTGTGGCACGGGGTGCGGCTGCGGCTGCCGCTGGGCCGGGAGCTGGTGGCGGCATTCGCCGGGGGAGCCGTGCTGGTGATCGTCGCCGTCCTCCTGGGCCGCTACGAGTTCACCAGGCTCATCCCCGCGATCGCCCTGATGTCGCACCTGGCCCTCGCCCGCCACCTGGGCGAGCGCCCGGCGCGCGCGCCGGAGTCCCTCACGAGACCCGATCCGGGCCGGCTCGGCCGCCTTCCCGCATTCGCCAAGGGTCGGCTCGGGCGCCTTCCCGGAGTCGCCATGGGTCGGTCTGGCCGTCTTTCCGGAGTCGCCATGGGTCGGTCCAGCCGTCTCCCAGGGGTTGTCACAGGTCGGTTCGGTCGTTTTCCTGCGGTCGTCGTCGGTCGGGACGGTCGTTTTCCCGAGGTTGTCGTGGGTTGGTTCGGTCGTGTTCTTGTGGGGGCCGTGGGCAGGCGGTCGTACGGTGTCGTGGTTGCTGTGGCCTGTGTGATCGGTCTGTACGGTGCGGTTCCTGGGCTGGCCAGGGGTCTGCCTGCCGAACTCTCCGCCGGTTTCGCGCCGGCCAGGACGATCGACCGCTGGCCGGGTGTGCGGGTCCGCCACAGTGGTGACTTCGCCAGGCCGTACGTCCGGGAGGGGGACGTCGTGATGGTGAGCGGGATCGGTGTCGCCCGGCGGCTGGCCGGATGGGGTGTGCGCGCGGTGGCGCCGCCCTACCCCTATCCGTTCGTCCCCGACGAGGCGGAGCGGCGGGCGGCGCAGTCGCGGATGTTCGCGGCGGAGACCCCGCCCGGAGAGCGGCTGCTGCTCGCCGACCGGTACGGCGTGCGCTGTGTCCTCGCCACCCGGCCCCTCGAGGTGCCCGGGTTCGTCCAGGTGGTGACCGCCGGCAAGCGCAGGCTGCTCTGCAGGCCCTGACCACGCGCTCGCGCGAGGCGCCGGATCCCGTGCGGCGGCCTGACCCTGCGCTCGCGCGGGGTGCCGGGTCCCGTGTGGCGGGCTGACCTCGTGCTTGTGGCGAGGCCGCCTTATCCTGTGCGGCGGGTCGTGGATCCCAGGCCGGGGCGGACCCCTCCGGGTCTCGGGTAGAAGATCGTCAGTACCTCTGGGAAGCCCCTATGGACTGCTGGATAGCCCTGTTCTGTCGGACGGTCCGGATAGGCTTTCTGTGTGGCGAGATCCGCGAACAGCCCCCTGAGTTTCCGGCCCGAGCAGGGCTCGATCCCCGAGTCCCCGGGTGTCTACCGCTTCCGGGACGCCCAGGGCAGGGTGATCTACGTCGGCAAGGCCAAGAGCCTCCGGCAGCGCCTCAACTCCTACTTCGCCGACTTCGCGAGCCTGCACCCGCGCACCCAGACGATGCTCACCACCGCCGGCGGCGTCGACTGGACCGTCGTCGGCACCGAGGTCGAGGCGCTCCAGCTCGAATACTCCTGGATCAAGGAGTTCGACCCCCGCTTCAACGTCAAGTACCGCGACGACAAGTCCTACCCCTTCCTCGCCGTCACCATGGGGGAGGACTTCCCCCGGGTTCAGGTCCTGCGGGGCGCCAAGCGCAAGGGCACCCGCTATTTCGGGCCCTACTCCCACGCCTGGGCGATCCGCGAGACCGTCGACCTGCTGCTCCGGGTCTTCCCGGTGCGCACCTGCTCGGCCGGGGTGTTCAAGCGGGCCGGGCAGATCGGCCGCCCGTGCCTGCTGGGCTACATCGACAAGTGCTCGGCCCCGTGCGTCGGCCTGGTCACCGAGGACGACCACCGCCGCCTGGCCGAGGACTTCTGCGACTTCATGGCGGGCAACACCGGCCGGTTCATCAGGCGCCTCGAACGCGACATGCGCGACGCCGCCTCCGCCGAGGAGTTCGAGCGGGCGGCCCGGCTCCGCGACGACATCCAGGCCCTGCAGCGTGCCCTGGAGAAGCAGGCCGTGGTGCTCGGCGAGGGCACCGACTGCGACGTGGTCGCCCTGGCCGAGGATCCCCTGGAGGCCGCCGTCCAGGTCTTCTACGTGCGCGGCGGCCGCATCCGGGGCCAGCGCGGCTGGGTCGTCGACAAGGTCGAGGACGCCTCCCCGGGCGAGCTCGTGGAGCACTTCCTGCTCCAGATGTACGGGGAGGCCGCTCCCGAGGCGGTGCCCCGGGAGGTCCTGGTGCCCGCGCTCCCGCCGGAGGTCGAGGCGGTGGCCGAGCTGCTCAGCGAGCAGCGCACCGCGCGGGTCGAGGTGCGGGTGCCCCAGCGCGGCGACAAGCGGACGCTGATGGAGACCGTCGAGCGCAACGCCAAGGAGTCACTCGCCCAGCACAAACTGCGCAGGGCCAGCGATCTCACCACCCGCAGCCGGGCCCTTCAGGAGATCTCCGACGCGCTCGACCTCGACCAGGCGCCGCTGCGCATCGAGTGCTACGACGTGTCCCACCTCCAGGGGGACGACGTGGTGGCCTCGATGGTGGTCTTCGAGGACGGCCTCGCGCGCAAGAGCGAGTACCGCCGGTTCGCGATCCGCGGCACCGCAGGACAGGGCGACGTCGCCTCGATCTACGAGGTGGTCTACCGCCGGTTCCGGCGGCACGTCGAGGACCGCGCTGCCCGGGGCGAGCTCGATCCCGAGCCGATCGACCCCGAGACCGGCAAACCCCGCAGGTTCGCCTACCCGCCCAACCTCGTCGTGGTCGACGGCGGGCCGGCCCAGGTGGCGGCGGCACAGCGGGCCCTGGACGAGCTCGGGGTGGACGACGTCGCGGTCAGCGGCCTGGCCAAGCGGCTGGAAGAGGTCTGGCTTCCCGGCGACGACCAGCCTGTCATCCTGCCCCGGAGCAGCGAAGGGCTTTATCTTCTACAGAGGGTGCGCGATGAGGCTCATCGATTCGCCATCACCTACCATCGATCAAAACGCGCGAAGCTTGTCAAAGAGAGCGCTCTGGACGAGATCCGCGGGCTCGGGTCGGCGCGCAAGCAGGCTTTGCTGAAGCGCTTCGGATCGGTCAAACGGTTGCGGGGGGCCACCGTCGACGAGATCCGCGAGGTTCCCGGCATCGGGCTTTCGACGGCCGAGGCGATCGTTGCCGCGTTGAAGGGGGAGGGCACGTGACCGAGCAGACCGGTGGAAACGGGAATGGGCACCACACCTCGCGGTCGCGATCCGGCGAGCCGCGGGACCACAAGAGCGCGGTGAACGACTCCGCGTTCGTGATCGTCACCGGCATGTCCGGGGCCGGGCGCAGCACGGCGGCCAAGGCCCTGGAGGACCTCGGCTGGTTCGTCATCGACAACCTGCCGCCGGGCATGCTGTTCGCCATGGCCGAGGAGGCCGGCCGGGTCAACCTCGACGCCGACAAGGTCGCCGCCGTGGTCGACGTCCGCAGCCTGGCCTTCACCACCGACCTGAACACCGCGATCGGTGAGCTGGAGGCGCGCGGCGTCGGCGTGCGCGTGGTCTTCCTTGAGGCCAGCGACGAGGGCCTGGTGCGGCGCTTCGAGAACGTCCGGCGCCCGCATCCGCTCCAGGGCGATGGGCGGCTCGTCGACGGCATCGCCAGGGAGCGCGGCATCCTGCGGGAGGTCCGTGCCCACGCCGATCTCGTCATCGACACATCCTCGCTCAATGTGCACGAGCTGCGGGGTAAGATCGTTTCGTTCTTCGGCGGGGAGGATCGGCCCGGCCTGCGGGTCAACGTGGTGTCCTTCGGCTTCAAGTACGGCCTGCCGGTGGACGCCGACCTGGTGGTCGACTGCCGGTTCCTGCCCAACCCGCACTGGGTGCCCGAGCTACGGCCGATGAGCGGCCTGGACACCCCCGTGCGGGAGTACGTCCTGAACCAGCCGGGAGCCAAGGAGTTCCTGGACGCGTACGAGGAGGTTCTCGGGGTCGTCGCCACGGGATATGTCCGCGAGGGCAAGGGGTACGCCACCCTCGCCGTGGGCTGTACCGGCGGCAGGCACCGGAGCGTGGCCATGTCCGAGCAGATCGGCGCGCGACTGCGCGATCGGGGCATGGAAGTGCAGGTGAGCCATCGGGATGTGGGCCGCGAGTGAGTGCAGGGAACGGGACGCCCGTGGGTACGCTCCACGGCGCGCTCCCGCCGCAGGATCGATCGAGCGAGACGGCCAGTAAGGACGAGGGGCACCGATCACCGACGCGAGAGATGACTGAGGACGGCCCCGCCGTGCGACCGCAGGGCGGTACGCGGGCCGAAGACGGCACCACGACCCCCACGAAGCCGGGCACGGCGCGACCGGAGACCCCCGCGAAGGCGGGTGCGGCGCGACTGGGGGCATCTGCGGAGCCGGGTAGCGCGCGACCAGAGGCTCCCGCGGCGCCGGGTAAGGCGCGATCGGGGGCATCCGCAGAGGCGGGTGCGGCGCGGGTGGAGGTCCCCGCCGAGGGGGGAATGGCGCGGCGGGGGGTGGCTGGGCTGGAGGTGGGCTCGGTTCTGGGTGGGGAAGACGCGGGGCGGGTGGGGCGGGATGTGCGGGTTGTTGCGTTCGGGGGTGGGCATGGGCTGTACGCCTCCCTGTCGGCGCTGCGGAGGGTCACCGGCGAGCTGACGGCGGTGGTGACCGTGGCCGACGACGGTGGCTCCAGCGGGCGGCTCAGGCGCGAGCTGGGCGTCCTGCCGCCCGGTGACCTGCGCATGGCGCTGGCGGCGCTGTGCGGCGACGACGACTGGGGGCAGACCTGGAGCAAGGTCGTCCAGCACCGCTTCCGCAGCGAGGGCGAGTTACACGGTCACGCCGTGGGGAACCTCTTGATCGTCGCGCTCTGGGAGCTGCTCGACGACCCGGTCGCGGGGCTCGACTGGGTGGGCCGCCTGCTCGGGGCGCACGGCCGGGTGCTGCCCATGGCGTCGGTCCCCATCGACATCGAGGCCGAGGTGGAGTACGACGGCGTGGTGACGGTCGTCCGGGGGCAGGTGGCCTGCGCGGTCGCCCCCGGCAACGTCCAGGCGATCTCGCTGGTCCCGGCCGACCCGCCCGCCTGCCCCGAGGCCGTGCAAGCGGTCAGGGACGCCGACTGGGTGGTGTTCGGGCCGGGGTCGTGGTTCACCAGCGTGCTGCCGCACCTGAAGGTGCCCCAGCTCGCCGGCGCGCTGCACACCACCGCCGCCCGGCGGCTGGTGGCGCTGAACCTGGCGCCGCAGCCGGGGGAGACGGAGGGCTTCTCCGCCGAGAAGCACCTGGAGGTGCTGCGCGAGCACGCCCCCGACCTGACGATCGACGTCGTGCTCGCCGATCACGGGGTGGTGGGGGAGCGCGAGGAGCTGGAGAAGGCGGCCGACGCGCTGGGCGGGCGCCTGGTGCTCGCCGACGTGGCGGCCGCGGACGGCTCGCCGAGGCATGATGCACGACGGCTTGCCTCGGTCCTGGACGAGATTTTCCGTGGGAAGCGTTGATCCTGGTCAGCGCGCCCACGGGGTGCGAGAGACTTGCCGGGGGCGAATGGAGCCGCGTCGGGCGCAGACAACGTCCACGGGGCGCGACGAGGCGGTTTCGATCATGAGACGCGTCTGTTTGGGGGAGGACACAGGCACATGGCCATGACGGGTGTGGTGAAGGACGAGCTGAGTCGGCTCGCGGTGCTGAAGCCTTGTTGCCGCAAGGCCGAGGTGTCGACATTGCTCCGGTTCGCCAGCGGGCTGCACCTTGTGGGCGGGCGCATCGTCATCGAGGCGGAGCTCGACACCAATGTCACCGCCCGGCGTCTGATCAAGGACATCGGCGAGGTGTTCGGGCACAAGGCCGAGGTGCTGGTGCTCGCGCCCGCCGGCCTGCGCAAGGGGTCGAGGTACGTCGTCAGGGTGTACCGCGACGGCGAGGCGCTGGCCCGGCAGACCGGCCTGATCGACAACCACGGGCGTCCGGTGCGCGGGCTGCCGCGCCAGGTGGTGTCGGGGGCGACGTGCGACGCGGAGGCCGCCTGGCGGGGTGCCTTCCTCGCCCACGGGTCGCTGACCGAGCCCGGCCGTTCGATGTCCCTGGAGGTGACCTGCCCCGGGCCGGAGGCGGCGCTCGCGCTGGTCGGCTCGGCGCGCCGGCTCAAGATCCACGCCAAGGCGCGTGAGGTGCGCGGGGTCGACCGCGTCGTGGTCAGGGACGGCGACGCGATCAGCGCGCTGCTCACCCGGCTGGGCGCCCACGACAGCGTGCTGGCCTGGGAGGAACGCCGGATGCGCCGCGAGGTGCGCGCCACGGCCCACCGCCTGGCCAACTTCGACGACGCCAACCTGCGCCGGTCGGCGCGCGCGGCGGTGGCGGCGGGGGCCAGGGTCCAGCGGGCCCTGGAGATCCTCGGCGACGACGCCCCCGAGCACCTGGTGATCGCCGGGCGCCTGCGGGTGGAGCACAAGCAGGCGTCGCTGGAGGAACTGGGCCAGATCGCCGACCCGCCGCTGACCAAGGACGCGATAGCGGGGCGCATCCGCCGGCTGCTCGCCATGGCGGACAAACGCGCCTCCGACCTCGGCATCGCCAGCACCGACGCCAACCTCACCGCGGAGATGCTCGCCCCCTGACACGCTCCCGTCTCGGGGCCGTGTGCGGGTGGAGCCGAGCAGTCGGAGCGCTATGCGACGGAGGCCCCATCTTGGGTCCCCGGGTGCAGGAGGGCGTGCGGGTGGAGCCGAATAGCCGGAGCGCCACGCGTGGGGTCCCGTTTCGGGTGCCCGCGTGCGGGTGCGGCTGAGCGGTCGGAGTGCTACGCGGCGGGTGGGGCCGAGCTGTCGGAGCGCTACGTGGCGGAGGCTCCGTCTTGGGTGTCCGCGTGCGGGTGGGGTCGAGTAGCCGGAGGGCTACGCGGTGGCGGTTCCGTTTCGGGCGCCCCGTGTGCAGGTTGGGTCGCTCGGGGTGGCGGTCGTCGATGGTCAGCAGGAGGGTGTCCCGGGCAGGGTCTGGCCGGATCGGGTGGTCCGGGCCGGTGGTTGTCGGTTCGGGTGATTCGAGGTCGGGCGGCGGGTGGCTCGGGTCGATGGTGGGTTCGGGGTCGGTGGAGTGGGTTCGGGTCGGTGGTGGTGGTTTGGGTGGGTGGTGGGTGG
>NZ_JANZYP010000123.1 GCF_025506355.1 Sphaerisporangium corydalis | reverse complement strand
CCCACCCTCATCCTCGACCAAAAAGAGATCACCGCCGCACCCCACCACCCACCCACCGCCAACGTCGGACCAGGCGACCTCGCCTACGTCATCTACACCTCCGGCTCCACCGGCGAACCCAAGGGGGTGGCCGTCCCGCACCGGGGGATCGTCAGCCTGGTCGCCTGGCACCGCCGGGCCTTCGCCGTCACCGCCGCCGACCGGGCGAGCCTGGTCGCCGGGCTCGGCTTCGACGCCGCCGGCTGGGAACTGTGGCCCTACCTCGCGTCGGGCGCGTGCGTCCACCTGCCGGACGAGGGCATCCGGCCCTCCGCCGAACACCTGCGTGACTGGCTGCTGGACCGTGGCGTCACCGTCGCGTTCCTGCCCACGCCCCTGGCCGAGCAGGCGCTCGCCCTTCCCTGGCCGTCCGCCCCGCTGCGGCTGCTGCTGACCGGCGGCGCCGCGCTGCACCGCCACCCGCGCCCCGGCCTGCCGTTCACCCTGGTGAACAACTACGGGCCCACCGAGTACTCGGTGGTCACCACCTCCGGCGTGGTGCCCCCCGCAGCAGGACCGCCCGGCGCCTCCCCGTCGATCGGCTCCCCGATCGACCGCGCCCGGGTGTACGTGCTGGACGAGGACATGCGGCAGGTGCCCCCCGGGGTCGCGGGCGAGCTGTACGTCGGCGGCCCCGGCCTGGCGCGCGGCTACCTGAACCGTCCCGGGCTCACCGCGCGGCGGTTCGTCCCCGACCCGTTCGACACCGCCGGCGGCGGGCGGCTGTACCGCACCGGCGACCGCGTCCGCTGGCTGCCGGACGGCGACCTGGAGTTCCTCGGCCGGTTCGACGACCAGGTCAAGCTGCGCGGGTACCGCATCGAGCTCGGCGAGATCGAGGCGGCGCTCCGCGACCAGCCCGGCGTGGAGACGGCGGCCGTGGTGATGCGTCCCGCGCCCAGCGGCGGCGACCGGCTGGTCGGGTACGTGGTGATGCGTCCCGCACCGAGCGGCGGCGACCGGTCGGTCGGGTACGTCACCCCGGCCGGCGCGGCCCCCGCCGACCTGCGCGCCGGGCTCGCCCGGCGGCTGCCCGAGTACATGGTCCCGGCCGCGTTCGTCGTGCTGGACCGGCTGCCGCTGAACGCGAACGGCAAGGTCGACCGGGACGGCCTGCCCGAACCGGTCATGGACCCCGAGGGCCGGCACGAACCCCGTGGCCCGGCCGAGAAGCTGCTGGCCGGGATCTACGCCGACGTCCTCGGCCTGCCGTCGGTCGGCGTCGATGACGACTTCTTCGCCCTCGGCGGCGACTCCATCGTGGGCATCCAGCTTGTCGCCCGCGCGCGGCAGGCCGGCCTGCGGCTGAACCCGCGCGACCCCTTCGAGTACCCGACCATCGCCGAACTCGCCGCGGCCCGCCCCTACGACCCGGCCGACCGCCCGGACGACGCCGCCCGCTCCGACCAGGGCCCCGTGGAGGGCGAGGTCCCGCTCACCCCCGTGCAGCGCTGGTTCTTCGGCCAGGAGCTCCCCGAACCCCACCACTTCAACCAGACGTTCCTGCTGGAGCTGCGGGAGCACGTCGAGCCGACCGTGCTCGAAGAGGCGCTGGCCCGCGTGGTGGGCCACCACGACGCCCTGCGGCTGCGGTACACCCGCGCCGGGGCGGACTGGCGGCAGAGCCACGCGCCCGCCCCCGCCCGCGTCCCCGTCCAGGTCGTCGACCTCGGCTCGGTGCCGGCTCACCGGCGCGCCGAGCACATGGAGCGGGTCATCGCCCGGTCGCAGGCGGGCCTCGACCTGGCGGGCGCGCCGCTGCTGAGCGCCGTGCTGTTCGACGGCGGCGCCGAGCAGCCGTCCCTGCTGTCGCTGGTCGTGCACCACCTGGTGGTCGACGGCGTGTCCTGGCGGGTGATCGTCGAGGACCTGGAGACGGCGTGCCTGCTGCTGCGGCGCGGCGAACCGGTGCGGTTCCCGGCCAAGACCGCGTCCTTCCTCGCCTGGTCCCGGCATCTGGCGGCGCACGCCCGCACGTCCGCCGAACTGCGTGACGAGCTCGCGTACTGGAGCCGCCGCGTGCCGCAGCCCCCGCCGCCGCTGCCGGTCGACCGGCCCGGCGGGCCGAACACCGTCGCCACCATGCGGCGGCTCTGGGTGACCCTCGACGAGCGGCACACGCGCGGCCTGCTGCAGGACGCGCCCAAGGCGTTCCACACCGAGGTCAACGACGTCCTGCTCACCGCGTTCACCCAGGCGTTCGCGGCCTGGACGGGCTCGCGCTCGCTGCTGCTCACCCTGGAGGGGCACGGCCGCGAACCGCTCGGGGACGACATCGACGTCTCCCGCACGGTCGGCTGGTTCACCTCGATCTTCCCGGTGCTGCTCGACCTCGGCAGGACCCGGGACGCCCGCGAGGAGCTGCGGGCCGTCCGGCGGCAGCTCCGCGCGGTGCCCCGCCGCGGCGTCGGCTTCGGCCTGCTGCGCCACCTCGCCGAGCGGGACCCGTTCGGTGCCGCCCTGGAACGCGTGCCCACGCCGGGGGTCGCGTTCAACTACCTCGGGCAGTTCGGCGCCTCGCCCGCCGGGTCGTCGCTGTTCCGGCTGGTCCGCGAGTCGGACACCGGCGACCGGGGCCCGCGCAACCCCCGCCCGCACCTGCTGGAGGTGGACGGGTTCGTCACCGCCGGGACGATGCGCTTCTGCTGGGCGTACGACGCGGAAAGCCTGCACGACGCCACCGTCGAACGGCTCGCGGGCGCCTTCCTCACCCGGCTGCGCGCGTACGCGGCCGACGCCGGGGCGCCCGCGCCGCTCGCGGCCTCCGCCTTCCCGCTGGCCCAGATGAGCCGGCGCGACGCCGACACGCTCGCGCGGCTGCTCACGGCCGGTGGCGACGACCCTGAGACGAGGGACTGACATGAACATGGACCAGGTCGAGGACGTCTACCCGCTCTCGCCGCTGCAGGCGGGGATGCTGCTGCACGAGTTACGGTCGGAGGACCGGGAGGTGTACGGCGTCCAGGTGAGCTGCCGGCTGAGCGGCGAGCTCGATCCCGTCCTGTTCCGGCGGGCGTGGCGTGACGTCGTGGCCCGGCACCCGATCCTGCGCACGGCCTTCCTGTCCGAGGGACTGGAGCAGCCCGTCCAGGTCGTGACGCGCGAGGCCGCGCTGCCGTGGCGCGAGGACGACTGGCGGGGCGCCTCGGAGGCCGAGCAGGGGGACCTGGTCGAGGCGTCGCTGGCCGGGGACCGCGCCCTGCGGTTCCGGCTGGACGGGGCGCCGCTGATGCGCGTGTCCCTGGCCAGGCTCGGCGAGGCCGAGCACCACCTGATCTGGAGTTTCCACCACCTGCTGCTCGACGGCTGGTCCATGCCCCTGGTGCTGGAGGAGGTGCTCGACCGGCACGCCGCCCTCGCGGGCGGGAACGCGCCCGAGGTCCTGCCGGGTGCCCGGCCGTTCCGCGACTTCATCGCGTGGCTGGCCCGGCAGGACGACGCCGCGTCCGAGACCTTCTGGCGGGCGGAGCTGTCGGGCCTGGAGCGGGCCACCACCCTCGCCGACCCCTCCGGCACCCCACGGCCGGACTCCCCCGGCGCGGCTCGCGACGGCTCGTCCCGGAACGGTTCGTCCCCCGAAGGCCCGACTCCGAACGGCCCGTCTCGGGACGCCTCGTCTCGGAACGGCTCGTCTCGGGACGCCTCGACGGGGTTCGCCGAGCATCGGTTGGCCCTGTCCGAGGCCGCGACGGCGAGGCTGCGCGCCTGCGCGCGCGAGCACCGGCTCACCATGAACACCCTGGTCCAGGGCGCGTGGGCGATGCTGCTCGGCCGGTACAGCGGCGAGTCCGACGTCATGTTCGGCACCACGGTGGCCGTGCGGCCCGCCGAGATCGAGGGCGTCGAGTCGATCGTGGGACCGCTCATCAACACCCTTCCGGTCCGCGCGAGGATCGACGGCTCCGCCCCCTGCGCCGAATGGCTGCGCGGCTTCCAGGCGCGGCAGAACCGCGCCCGCCACCACGACCACGCGTCCCTGGTCGACATCCACGGCTGGTCCGACCTGGACCCCGGCTCGGCGATCTTCGAGAGCCTGGTGGTGTTCGAGAACTACCCGCGCGACCTGGACGACCCCGCCACCGGCCGCCCGGGGCCGGTGCTCGCCGGCCTGCGGGTCAGGGAGTGGACGAACTACCCGCTGACCGTCGTCGCGCGCGACGGCGACGCGCTGTCGTTCAAACTGCTCTACGACCGCGCCCACTTCGACGAGGAGGCCGTCGAGCGGTACGGGCGGCACCTGGGCGGCATGCTGGAGGCGATCGCCGCCCACCCGGAGACCCCCGCGCCGGAGCTCCCGTACTGGCCCGCCGCCGAGCGGGACCTGATCCTGTCCACCTGGAGCGGCGCCGGGCCCGAATTCACCGGCGGGCCGGTGCACGAGCTGGTGGCGGCGCGGGCGGCCGCGTCGCCGTCGGCGGTCGCGGTGTCGTGCGCGGGCGCCGAGCTGACGTACGCGGAGCTGGACGCGCGGGCCAACCGGGTGGCGCACGTCCTGCGGTCGCGCGGGGTGGGCACCGAGCACCTGGTCGGGGTGTGCGTGCCGCGCGACGCCGAGCTGCCGGTGATCCTGCTCGGGGTGCTGAAGGCGGGCGCGGCGTACGTTCCGCTCGACCCGGAGTACCCGGCGGAACGGCTGGAGTTCATGCTGGCGGACGCGGCGCCCACCGTGGTGCTGACCACCGCCGGCCTGGCGGACCGGCTGCCGTCGGCGCGCACGCTGGTGCTGGACGAGGCCGAGCTGTCCGAGGCGCCCGGCCACGCGCCCGGCGTACCGGTGGACCCCGCCAACCTGGCCTACGTCATCTACACCTCCGGCTCCACCGGCACCCCCAAGGGCGCCGCCGTCACGCACGCCGCCGTCGCGCGGCTGGTGACCGAGACGTCGTACGCGCGCTTCGCCCCCGACGAGGTATTCCTGCACCTGGCGCCGCTGGCGTTCGACGCGTCCACGTTCGAGATCTGGGGCGCGCTCGCCAATGGGGCCCGCCTGGCGGTCTTCCCCGAGGCCCGGCCGTCGCTGGACGAGATCGGCCACGCGATCCGCTCCGAGGGCGTGACGACGCTGTGGCTGACCGCGGGCCTGTTCCACCAGATGGTGACCGAGCGGATCGACGACCTGCGCCCGCTGCGCCGCCTGCTGGCCGGCGGGGAGGCGCTGTCGCCCGCGCACGTGCGGCGGGCCCTGGAGGCGCTGCCGGACACGCTGGTCATCAACGGGTACGGGCCCACCGAGGCGACGACGTTCACCTGCACCCGGGAGCTGCGCCCGGCCGACACCGCCCGGGCGTCGGTGCCGATCGGCTCCCCGATCGGGCACACGCGGGTGTACGTGCTGGACGAGCACATGCGGCCGGTGCCGGCCGGGGTCGCGGGCGAGCTGTACGTCGGCGGGCCGGGGCTGGCCCGGGGCTACCTGAACCGCCCCGGGCTCACGGCTCAGCGGTTCGTGCCCGACCCGTTCGACACCACCGGCGGCGGGCGGCTGTACCGCACCGGCGACCGCGTCCGGTGGCTGCCCGACGGGGCCGTGGAGTTCCTCGGCCGCCGCGACGACCAGGTCAAGGTGCGCGGGTACCGCATCGAGCTCGGCGAGATCGAGGCGGCGCTCCGCGGCCAGCCCGGCGTCGAGACCGCGACGGTGGTCGTCCACGGCGACCGGCTGGTCGGGTACGTCACCCCGGCCGGCGTGACGCCCGCCGACCTGCGCGCCGGGCTCGTCCGGCGGCTGCCCGAGTACATGATCCCCGGGGCGTTCGTCGTGCTGGAGCGGCTGCCACTCACGGCGAACGGCAAGCTGGACCGCCGGGCGCTCCCGGCGCCCGAGGCCGGGACCGCCGTCTCGGGACGGGCGCCGCGCAACGTCCGCGAGGAAATGCTCTGCGCCCTGTACGCCGACGTCCTCGGACTGACCCGCGTCGGCATCGACGACGACTTCTTCACCCTCGGCGGCCACTCCCTCATGGTCACCCGCCTGGTCGCCCGCATCCGGGACGTCCTCGGGGTCCGGGTGACGGTGCGAACGGTCTTCGAAGCCAGGACCGTGGCCCGCCTGGCCCCGTCCGTAGACCCCACCACACCGGACACCGCCTCAAGCACGACGGACACCGGCCCAGGCACGGCAGACGCCGGTTCGAGCATGACGGACGCCGGCTCAGGCACGGCAGACGCCGGTCCGGGCACGACGGACGCCGGTTCCGGCCGGGGCGGGCGGCGGCCCGCGATCCCGGCGGGCGACGGATCGGGGCCGTCCGCGCTGTCCTACGGGCAGCGGCGGCTGTGGTTCGTCGAACAACTGCACGCGGGCGCGGCGGTGTTCAACATCCCGCTCGTGCTCCGCCTCCACGGCGAGCTGGACACCGAGGCCCTCCAGGAGGCGGTCCGCACGCTGTGGCGGCGGCACGCCGCCCTGCGGCTGCGCTTCACCGCGCCCACCGGCGACCCGGCGCAGACGGCCGGCCCGGCCGGCGACTTCGCCCTGACCCTCACCGACGCGTCCGCCGACCTGGTCGGACGGCTCCACACGCCGCCCGGCCCGGCCCGGCGGCTCCACGCGCCGTCCGGCCCGGACGGGCCGCTTCATGCGCCTTTGGATCTGGAGGGGCTGCTCCACGATCTGCTGCACGAGCCGTTCGACCTGGCCCAGGGGCCGCTGTTGCGTGCCCACCTGATCCGGGTCGGCGAGAACGACCACGTCCTGGCGCTGGTCGTCCACCACATCGCGGCCGACGGCTGGTCACTCAACATCCTGCGCCGCGAACTCGCCGAGTCCTACAACGCCCTGGCGACGGGCCGGGAACCCGGCCTGCCGCCGCTACCCGTCCAGTACACCGACTACGCCACCTGGCAACGCGACCACACCGCCACCGAGCACCTCGACTACTGGCGCCACCAACTCGAAGACGCACCCGTACTGGACCTGCCCACCGACCACCCCCGGCCCGCCACCATGACCTACCAGGGCCACAGCCACCGCTTCCACCTCCCCCCCGACCTGGTCACCGCCATCCACCAGACCGGACACCAGCAAGGCGCGACGCTGTTCATGACGCTGCTCGCGGCCTTCACCACCCTGCTCTCCCGGTACAGCGGGCAGGACGACGTCAGCGTGGGCACACCGCTGGCCGGCCGCGACCGGCCGGAGCTGGAGGACATGGTCGGCTTCTTCGTCAACACCGTGGTCGTCCGCACCCGCCTGACCGGCGACCCGACCTTCAAGCAGCTCCTGGACCACACCCGCGACACCACCCTGTCGGCCCTGGACCACCAGGACCTGCCCTTCGACCGGCTGGTGGACGCCCTGATGACGACCCGCGACCCCGCACGCACCCCGCTGTTCCAGGTCGCCTTCGCCCTGCAGAACACCCCCGCCGACCAGCCGGACCTCACCGGCCTCACCACCACCCCCATCCACCCCACCGCCGGCGCCAGCCAGTTCGACCTCACCATGTCCCTCGAAGAGGACGACCACGGCCTGCACGGCATCATCGAATACCGCACCGACCTGTTCACCCACGACACCATCGAACGCCTCGCCGGGCACTACCGGACCCTCCTCACCGCCGTCACCGCCGACCCGGACCAGGCGGTCTCCGACCTGCCGCTCCTCACCGCCCGCGAGCAGCACGAACTCACCACGTGGAACGCGACCGGACCGGGTTTCGACGGGGCGCTCGTCCACGAACTGGTGGCCGAGCAGGCCCGGAAGTCGCCCTCGGCCCTCGCCGTCTCCAGCGACGACGGACACCTCACCTACACCCAGCTCGACACCCAAGCCAACCAGATCGCCCACCTCCTCCAAGACCAAGGCGTCCGCCAAAACCACCTCGTCGGCGTCTGCCTCCCCCGCACCACCCACCTCCCCACCACCCTGCTCGCCATCCTCAAAACCGGCGCCGCCTACCTCCCCCTCGACCCCGACTACCCCCCCGCCCGCCTCCAATACATGA
>NZ_JANZYP010000122.1 GCF_025506355.1 Sphaerisporangium corydalis | reverse complement strand
AAGGTCCTCATCAAGGAGATGCAGTCGCTGTGCCTCAACGTCGAGGTGCTCTCCAGCGACGGCATGTCCATCGAGATGCGTGACACCGACGAGGACGTCTTCCGCGCGGCGGAGGAGCTCGGCATCGACCTGTCCCGGCGCGAGCCGAGCAGCGTCGAAGAGATCTGACGGTCACCGCGCGACCCGCGGCACCCCGCGAGGGTGCCGCGGAGGGGGCGCGTCCCTCACTGGCTACACGACTGGCTACACGGCATGGACCCGCAGGCCCGTTGCGGAGATCTGGTCGCGCCCGCCCATGCCGCCATTGACGATGCCACGCCGGCGGTCGATGCGTCAGGCTGGACGGCGTGAACGACGACGGTCTCTACACGATCGGCCAGGTGGCGCGGCTCGCCAAGCTGTCGGTACCGACGGTCCGGTACTACTCCGACGAAGGGCTGGTGCCCCCGGCCGGCCGGTCCGCCGGCGGGTACCGTCTCTACGACCACGACGCGCTGGACCGGCTCGAACTCGTCCGCACGCTTCGCGACCTCGGCGTCGACATCGCGACGATCGCGCAGGTGCTCGCCGACCCGCAGACCCTGATCGGCGTCGCCGACGGGCAGATCGCCGCCCTGGAGGAGCAGATCCGGACCTTGCGAGTACGGCAGGCGGTTCTGCGCTACGTCACCACCGGCCGTACCGGCTCGCCGGGAATGGCCCGTGCGAACCGGCTCGCCCGGCTGCCGGCGGAGCGGCGCCGGCAGCTGGCGGCCGATCTCGTGGCCGAGGCCACGCGCGGGCTCGACATGGAGCCCCAGTTCGCCGCACAGCTGCGTTCGATGCTGCCCGACCTGCCGGAGGACCCGTCGGCCGAGCAGTTCGACGCGTGGCTGGAGCTGGCGCACCAGGTCGGCGACCCGAGCTTCCGGGAGAGCATGCGCCAGGCGTTCGAGCGGCACGCCACCGACCGCTCCTCCGGCGCCGAGCAGGGCGATCCGGAGAGCTGGGCACAGGCCGAGCAGGCCGTGCTGGACCTCGCCGGCGGTGCGCTGGCGGACGGAATCCCGCCAGGCTCCGCCGCGGCCCGGCCTATCGTGGAGAGGCTGGTCACCGTCTTCGCCCGGGCCCACCGGCGGTCCGACGACCCCCGATTCCGGGTCTGGCTCGCCGAGCGGATCCGCATCGGGGCCGACCCGCGGATCTCCCGTTACTGGCGTCTGCTGGCCATGATCAACGGAACGTCCCCGAAACCCGACCCGGTCCCGGAGGCGCGCTGGTTCCTCGCCGCACTCGAACGGGCCGCGGCTAAGGAACGGGGTGGTGCCGGAGCGCCTGGATGAACCAGTCGAACACCGGCGCCAGGCTCGGCGGCACCGGCCCGCCGTTGATCGTGGACAGCAGGGCGAAGTACCGCTCCGTACGGGGATCGTTGGCGACCTCCAGCCGGGTGAGCAACTTCCGGCGATACGCGGCACTGTCCGGATGGCCGAATGTCGCGGTGTATCCGGCGATCAACTCCACCAGTACCGCCCGGGCCTCCGGAGAACCCGGTTCCACCCCATCGGTCCGCGCCCGCCGCACCCGTTCCAGGACCAGCTCGGTCACCTCATGATGCAGTCCGGTCCGATCACCCTCCGCTCTCTCGGCCGCCTGATGCTCGGCCATACGACGAACGGAGGCCTTGAAATCGGCGTCGCGCACCAGCGCGGACAGTTCCGCCCAGGCGTCCACCTGCTCCGGACCGGGGTCGGCAGGCATCTCGGGTACGGCAGAACGCAACATGGCGACGAAGTCGGGATTGGCGTCCAGATCGCCGAAAGTCTCGTCGACGAAGTCGTGAACGAGTCGCCTGCCGTCCTCAGCGGACGGCGTCACAGAATGAGGCATGGGATGCGACCTCCGGAAGTCGGATCGAACGGGTCCTGAGCGGCGGGAGCGAACGTCCGCCGCCCACGGCATCGATCCTGGAGTCTCAGGTCACTTGAGACTCAAGCCCTATCGGCCTGCGACCGTGGCCGGCAGCGTCACCGCCTTACGGTCGGGGCGCTTCTACCGCCGAAATCCGGTCCGATCCTCCTCGGAGGCCCGCAGGAGCCTGTCGACCCCGTGCAGGAAGGTGTCGCAGATCAGCTCCGGGTCGAACAGGCAGCCGGCGGCCATGGCGCCGTCGCGCATCATCACGAAGTGGCGGGCGGCGGGCTCGGCGCCCGTCTCGCGGACCTCGGCCAGCAGGGCGGTGACGGTGTCCAGGAACCACTGGCGGTGGGCGAGCACGGTCTGGCGCACCGGGGAGCCGGGGTCGGGGTACTCGGCGGCGGCGTTGAGGAAGGCGCACCCCCGGAAGCCGGGGGACCGGATGCCCTCGGCGATCGCCTCGCCGAGGGCCCGGACGGTGCCGTCGGCCGGGAGCCCGGCGGCGGCGGCCTGGTCCGCCTGGCCGCGCGTGGCCCGGTCGACCTCGTCCAGGTAGGCCAGGACGAGGTCCTCCTTGCCGGGGAAGTGCCGGTAGAGGGTGGCCCGCGTCACGTGCGCCTCGGCGACGATGTGGTCGATGCCGACGGCGTGGATGCCCTCGGCGTAGAAGAGCCGGGTGGCCGTGGCGAGCAGCCGGGATCGCGCTTCGGACGGCCGGCCGGTGGATGGGCTGCGCATGCCGCCATCCTAGTGGGTAGAACGTTCGGTCTTGACAGTTGGCGTCGCCGCGCGCCATGCTGACGCGATAGAACGTTCTGTCTTGCACGGACCTCGGGCTTCCCCGCCTTCGTGAGGCCGGCACCGAAAGGGATCATCATGAGCGCCATCGCCGCTTCACCCGGTATCGCCGGGACCGCGTCCGCACTGCGGCGCCTGTACTTCGCCCGGTTCGCCTTCGCCATCGTCTGGGCCCTGGTGATGTTCACCACCGCCTCGCGACTGGGCCCGGTCGCGGTCACCCTGCTCGTGCTCTACCCGCTGGCCGACGTGGCCGCCGCAGTCGTCGACGCCCGCGCCTCGCGCGCCACCGGATCCCCCGCCCTGCTGTACGTGAACATCGCGGTCAGCCTGATCGCCGCCATCGGCGTGGCCGCCGCCTGCGCGTCCGGCATCCCGGCGGTGCTGCGCGTGTGGGGCGCCTGGGCGGTCGTGGCCGGGCTGGGCCAGCTCATCGTGGGGGTCACCCGCCGCGGGATGGGCGGCCAGTGGCCGATGATCATCAGCGGCGGCATCTCCGTGCTCGCCGGTGTGTCGTTCGTCATCGGCGCCGCCGCCGAGGACCCCGCGCTGACCAACGCGATCGGCTACGCCATCCCCGGCGGCGTCTTCTTCCTCATCTCGGCCCTGCGTCTCGGCCGCGCCGCCAAGGGGGCATGACCCCGGAGCGGTGTCCGGGCCAGGCCCGGTGACCCGTACGATCAGGGATGTGGAGAACAGGGAACTGGGCAGGACGGGCAGGCGGGCCGGGGTCGTCGGCCTCGGGGCGTGGCAACTGGGCGCCGACTGGGGCGAGGTCGGCGAGGACGAGGCGCTGGCGACCCTGGAGGCCGCCGTCGACGCTGGCGTGACGTTCGTCGACACCGCCGACGTGTACGGCGACGGGCGCAGCGAGCAGATCGTCGGCCGCCTGATCAAGGAGCGGCCGGGCCTGACGGTCGCCACCAAGATGGGCCGCCGCGTCCCCCAGGAGCCCTCGGCCTACACCCTGGACAACTTCCGCGCCTGGAACGACCGCTCGCGGGAGAACCTCGGCGTCGACACCCTGGACCTGGTCCAGCTGCACTGCCCGCCCACCGCCGTGTACTCCAGCCAGGCCGTCTACGACGCCCTGGACACCCTGGTGCAGGAGCGCAGGATCGCCGCCTACGGGGTGAGCGTGGAGACCTGCGATGAGGCGCTGACCGCGATCGCGCGGCCCGGCGTGGCCACCGTGCAGATCATCTTCAACGCCTTCCGCCTCAAGCCGCTGGAGCGGGTCCTGCCCGCCGCGCTGGAGGCCGGCGTCGGGATCATCGCCCGCGTCCCGCTGGCCAGCGGCCTCCTGTCGGGCCGCTACGACGAGCACACCCGCTTCGGCGCCGACGACCACCGCGCCTACAACCGCCACGGCGAGGCGTTCGACGTCGGCGAGACGTTCTCGGGCGTCGACTTCGCCACCGGCCTGGCCGCGGTGGAGCGCCTGCGGCCGCTGGTCCCCGAGGGCATGACCACCGCCCAGTTCGCGCTGCGCTGGATCATCGACCACCCCGCCGTCAGCGTGGTGATCCCCGGCGCGCGCAACCCGGCACAGGCCAGGGGCAACGCCGCCTCGGCCGCGCTGCCGCCGCTCGGGGAGGACGTCCACGCCGCCGTCGCCGCCGTCTACGACGACCTGATCCGCCCCCAGGTCCACGACCGCTGGTAAACCCGCACCGGGGCCGCCGACGGGTCACACCGGGGCGTGCACCGCCCGCGTGAGCATCAGCGAGCGGCCGGAGTCGCCGAGCACGTCGGTGCTGTCGCAGAACTGGTTTACCGACCCGGCGGGCGAGGACCGCAGCGACGGGCCGACCGTGGCCAGCAGCGCGTCGGCGAACCGCCCCGCGCCGATCACCTGGAACGGCCGGTCGAAGTACGCCCGCACCGTCCCCTCCAGCGGTTCGGTGAGCGCCAGCCGGTTGTGCAGGGCCGCGACCCGTTCGTAGGCCCTGCACAGGTGCACCTCGCGTTCACGCCACCCCCGCGCGGCCAGCGCCGCGGCGAACATCTCCCCCATCTCCGCGGTCCCCGACAGGCGGGCGAACGCGCTGCCCAGCCACTTGGCGTACGGCGGGTAGCGGCGGCGCATCAGCAGGCACAACCGCATCAGGTCCTCGATGAGCCGGGCGGTGACCACCACCGACCCGAGGTCGTCGCCCACCTCACCGCAGCGCCCGGGGAAGCTCTCCATCTGGGCGACGCGCCGCCACTGGCAGGCCAGGACGTACCGCCACACCTCACCGGGATACCACCGCAGGTTGGCCCGGGCCCTGCCCAGCTCGCCGAGCCCGTCGTGGTACACCTCGCCGCTGGTCACCTCGGCCAGGCGCTGCCAGGACGCCCCCAGCCAGTCGGCCGTGGTGATCTCGCCGCGCGGGTCGAACCCGAGCCGGGCCCGCGACCACGCCCCGAACCCGGTGACCTGGACGCCGTGCCGCGCCGGGGCGCCGCCGGTCTCGAACACGGTCGGGTAGCCGCGGAAGCGGCCGGGCAGGGCGGCGTCCAGCCGGGCCGACAAGCCCGCCGCCAGCGACGGTTCCACGAACACCAGGACACGCGGGCCCCAGTCGTGGTCGGTGGAGCGCGCGGTGTCGAAGGCGAGCACCTCCGAACCGGGGCCGATCAGCGCGGCGCCGTGCGGCACCTCACCGATGATCGGCTGGACGACCTCTGTATAGAACTCACGTGACAGCTCACGGCCGGGAACGAAACCAGGAACGAAATCGGACATCACTCCATCACTGTGCATGGCGATCCGTTTCCGTTCACCTGGTTTTCCGCGCCCCCGCCCCACACGGCGGTACCCACGCCTGGTGGGACGGTCAGACCCGCCGTTCGCCGGTCACCGACAGCAGCCGGAGCTTGTCGTGGCTCTCGCTGCCCGGCACGGCGGTGTACACCAGCAGCCTCTGGGACCGGCCGGGGTCGACCAGCGTCTGGCAGTGCAGCTCCAGCACGCCCAGCCGAGGGTGCCGGACGCGCTTGGGCTCGCAGTACGCCCCCGGCACCGGGTGCTCACCCCAGATCGCGGCGAACTCCGGGCTCGCCGCCAGCAGCGCGTCCACCAGCTCCGCCGCCCGCGAACCCCGGCCGTCACGCGCGTAAGCGTCACGCAGGTCGGCCGCGAGCAGCCGCCCGTGCACCGGGTGGTCCTCCTCGGGGTGGATCAGCCGCGACTCCGGATCGGTGAACCACCGGTAGTGCAGGCTGCGCGCCGGCCCGGTGTGGACGCTCTGGTCGCCCATCAGCGCGACCGCGAGCGGGGTCTGCCGGAGCGTCTCCCCCAGGTGGCTCATCACCTGCGCCGGGGTGTCCTCCAGCCGGTCGAAGATGCGCGCCATCCCGGGGCTGACGTGGTCGTCGCCGAACACCCGCCGCACCGTGGGGTGCCCGCCGAGCCGGAACAGATGATCACGTTCCTCCGGCGACAGGCGCAGGCCCCGGGCGAGCGCGGCGAGCATCTGCTCGGAGGGGTTGGGCCCGCGCTGCTGCTCGATGCGCCCGTAGTAGTCGGCCGACATGCCGCACAGGGCGGCGACCTCCTCGCGGCGCAGCCCGCCGGTGCGCCGCCTGGGCCCGCGCGGCAGCCCGACGTCCTCAGGTCGCAGCGCCTCCCGCCGTGCGCGCAGGAAGCCGGCGAGTTGGGCCCGGTCCATGACACGAGTCTGCACCCGGCGCGCTCAGGCGCCGAACCCGGCCCCGGCCAGCCGCTCCGACAGGTCCCACAGCCGGGCCGCCTCGGCCCGGTCCCGCGCCCGACGGTACACGGCCAGCTCGGCCGGGCCGCCGGTGAACTGGCCCAGGCCGTCGGGACCGTAGAACCGGCCGCCCTGCGCCTGCGGGCTGGTGGCCGCGTACAGGGCGGGCAGCAGGCCCTGTTCCGGCGGCTGCACGAACATCCCCCAGCGGGCCAGCCGCTTCATGATCGCCTCATGGCGCGCGGGGCGCTCGCGGCCCATGTTGGGCCCGGAGGCGTACAGGTTCGTCAGGGACGTGCCGGGGTGGGCCACATTGCTCACGATGCCCCAGCCGCCCGCCCGGGACCGCCGGTCCAGCTCCAGGCCGAACATCAGGTTCGCCAGCTTCGACTGCCCGTAGGAGCGGATCGGGGAGTACGCGCGCTCGCTCTGCGGGTCCGCCCAGTCGATCCTGCCGGTGCGGGCCGCGCTGCTGGACATCGTGGTGACCCGGGCCCGGCCGGCGCGCAGCAGCGGCAGGATCCGGGCCGTCAGCGCGACGTGGCCGATGTGGTTGGTGCCGAACTGCAGCTCCAGGCCGTCGGCCGTGGTGTGCCGCGTGGCCGGCGCCATGACGCCGGCGTTGTTGACCAGGATGGCGACCGGACGGCCCCCGGCGTTCAGCTTGCCCGCGAACTCCGCCACCGACGCCAGCGAGGCCAGGTCCAGCTCGCCGAGCGCGACCAGGGCGCCGGGGGCCGCCGCGCGGACGCGGGCCACGGCGGCCTCCCCCTTGGCGTGGTCGCGGACCGGCAGCACCAGCTCGGCGCCCGCCCGCGCCAGGCGGGCCGCCAGCGCCAGCCCGATGCCGTCGCTCGCGCCGGTCACCACCGCGAGCCTCCCGGTCAGGTCGGGCACCGATACGTCTTTCATGACAACTCCCAGGTCAGCGGACATCCTCGCCGTCCCAGCGTCGCAAGGCCGGCCGCCCGGGTCCATGCCAGGTTCATCCCCGGACGACCTGTCCCCGGATACGGGCCCTCGGTCAGGCACCCGGTTCGAGCCGGATACCGCCCCTCGGTCAGGCGCCCGGTTCGAGGCCGAGCTGGGCGCGGATGGCGGTCTGGTCCCGCAGCGCCCAGTGCTCCACGACCCTGCCGTCCCGCACGTAGATCATGTCCATGCTGGTGACCTCGTACCGCCGGCCCGAGGCGGTGTGGGTGCCTCGGCTGGTGTACCGGTTGACCGAGGTGTCGCCGGACTCGACGTTCCGCTCGACCGTCACGTCGATGTCGGTGAAGCCGGACTCCGCGCCGGCCCGCTCCCACTTGCGCCGCCAGGCGTCCACCCCGTGGTGGTCGCCGTCCAGCCCGCCGCGGTGGTCGATCACGTCGGGGTCGATGAGGGACAGCGGCCCGTCGAGCCGGCCCTGGAGGACCTCGGGGTAGGACTCGACGAGCAGCCGGTGGACTTCGGCGGGCCCGGGGACCGCGCTGGAGGTTTCCTGCGGCATGATGCCACTCCTGTTCAGGGGGGTCGGATGAGGGACGGCTCGAACCGGGGAACTCCCCGGTTGGCCGACTCCGGTACTGTAAACGGGGACGGCCCCGATTAGCAAGGAGCACGATGCCCACCACCGGCGTCACCCCACCACCCCCCGGCACCCC
>NZ_JANZYP010000121.1 GCF_025506355.1 Sphaerisporangium corydalis | reverse complement strand
TCGGCCGACATCAACGTCTCAGCCATGGTCTTCACCATGGATCGCAACAGATCCGGGTCTCCATGCTCGATCTGCTCGGCCAGCCACGCAGCGGGGTCCACACTGTTGTTCACGGCCATCGCTCTGTTCTCCTTCGTTCTGGTTTCGCAACCTGAAGGATCACGCGATGGCCGTCCTCATTTCACGACGCCACGCCTGCGACCTGGGGAAACTCGTACACCACCTCCGTGGACGCAACCCTCGCCAACGCGCCGACGCTCCAGATAACTGGTTCGAGACCGCGTTGGCTTACACCACCACAAAGCTCAAGGGCGCAGCCGCAACCCTTGCTCCTGTCGCCGCACCTGGTGCCATGGACCGCCCAGTAGGTTACCTACCGAGGTTAAATGGGTGATGTCGTCATGGTGGGGTGGGGACGAGTCTGGTGCCGATGAGGCAGCCGTCGAGGATGTCGTGGCGGTATTGGAGTCGGCGTAGGCCTTGGCGGATTGCTGTGATCAGGTCGTGGGGGTCGGTGAAGGCGCGGTTGGCCTGGGTGGTGCGCCGCAGTACCGACCAGATCCCCTCGACCGGGTTGAGCTGGGGGGCGTAGGTGGGGAGCTGGTAGACGGTGAGCCAGTCCCGCTCGGCAATGTAGCGGCGCATCCCGCCGGTCACGTGGGTGTTGAGGTTGTCCCAGACCAACACGATCGGGCCGCCGAGCTGGTGGTGGGCGGCCTGGATCAGGTCGCGGTAGTCGGTCCAGGCGAAGCTCTTGCGCCCGTCGGGGCGGGCATCGGGGCACGGCCGGTAGATCAGGCGGGATCGCTGCCCGGGTTTGTAGCAGACCAGGGCGGCCACCGATAATCGGCGTCGGGAGCGGCCGCGGACGCGCACGATCGGGGTGGTCCCGCGTCGGGACCAGGTCCTGGTGACCGGCGGCGTCATCGAGAACCCGGCCTCGTCTTCGAAGACGATCCATGCCCCGAGCGCCGCCGCGGTTCTTCCACCCGCGGCCACGTCTCCTTCACCCAGCCGGCCACCGCGGCCTCATCGCGCTCGACCGCCCGGCGGGCGGGCACCTGGACCGACCAGCCGTGCCGCTGCAGGGTCCAGGTCTGGTCCGGCCAGCCGTGCACCACCGGCCCTTTGTCCAGCTCGGTCTCCAAGACGGCGAACAGCTCATCGCTGAGCAACGGCAGCGAGGCCGGGCCCGTGGAGACCAGCGCCCGCTCACCGCCCTGTGACCAGGCTTTACGCCATCGCTGCACCGAACGCACACTCACTCGCAGATCGCGGGCAATGACCGCGTTCTCCTCCCCATGCGCGAATCGTTCGGCCGCCTGAATCCGCAACCGTTCACGGAAAGCACGACGCTCGGCGGTCAGCCCGCCACCTTGCGCATATCGCATGACGATGGATACCTCAAAGATCACCATCCGTCAGCTGTCTGCGACACCACACTTTTAAGGTCAGTAACCAGCATGGGACAAGTCGATGAGGTGCAGATGCGGGCGGAGGCGGGTGACCGAATAGCGGACTTTAAGCTGGCAACTATAGCGGCGAGTGCAGGGCGAGTAGAGGAAGCACTCACGCTGTTGAGAGCACGGGCGGAGGCTGACGACCGATTCGCTGCCTACCGGCTCGCAGGTCTACTAGCCACTCAAGGGCGAGTAGAGGAGGCCCAACGGGTCTTACGAGCACGGGCGGAGGCTGACGACCAGTTTGCTGCCTACCAGCTCGCAGATCTACTAGCCACTCAAGGGCGAGTAGAGGAGCTGGTAGCACTGTTGGAACCGCTAGCCGATGCTGGTGATACGAATGCTTCCGGTCGACTGGACTTCCTTATGGCTGGTCAGGGGTGGTTTCAGGATGCGTATATGCGATTGAAGGAGCGGGCTGACGCTGGTGACGATGATGCCGCCTACTGGTTCGCCACCTTGCTCGCCAAGGAAGGTCGATTTGAGGAGTTGCGTCGGCGAGCGGACACCGCTGACCCGTTTGCCGCTTGGCGGCTGGCCACTCTATTGGCAGAGCACGGGCACGCAGAGGAGCTACGTGGGCGCACTGCGGCTGGCAATGGATACGCTGGCGCCCAGCTGGCTAACGCGCTGGAGGCTGCAGGCCGCGCGGAGGAAGCCTCCGAGGTACGTCAATACGGATTATCCAACGAGAGAGTAAGCGTGAATACAACACGAGCACCTATTAACACGCGGGGCTGAAGCTAGAGCGATCGGTCGGTTGCGAGCCCGACGCGAAGGGCCCTGGAGCGGTCAGGCCGCCGTCCCGACTGCTGTTGTGCGCCATCGTGTTACGTACATCGCGCACCTTATGGGGGGCTTCCCCCATGAACGTGAACACCGATTTCAGGCGGCGGTCTTCAGGTTATCCGCCGTCCCTTCGTAGGCGATCGGGCTGAGCTGGCTGAGTCTGGAGTGCCGCCGGACGGTGTTGTAGCGGGTGATCCAGCGGAAGACGGCCAGGCGGGCGGTGCGGGCGTCGGGCCAGTGATGCGCGCCCTGCAACGTCTCGCGTTTCAGGCTCGCGTTGAAGGACTCGGCCGCCGCGTTGTCGGCACTGGTGCCGACCGCGCCGCGCGAGCGGATGATGCCGAGCCGGCGGCAGGCCCGCGCGAACTCCCGCGAGCAGTACTGCGCCCCGTTATCGCTGTGAAACACCGCGCCGTCCAGACGGCCGCCCCGGGTGTGCGCCGCAGCCTGCAGCGCGTCCACGACGAGCTCGGTGCGCATGTGATCAGCGATCGACCAGCCCGCCAGCCGACGCGAGCACAAGTCCACCACGGTAGCCAGGTAGAGGAACCGGCCGCCACCGACGGGCAGATAGGTGATGTCGCCAACGTAGCGGGTGTTCGGCAGCTCGGCGGAGAAGTCGCGCTGGATCAGGTCCGGCACCGGTGTCGCGTCCGGCTCCGGAATGGTGGTGCGGACCTTTCTGCGCAGACGCAGCCCGGCGATACCATGCTCGCGCATCACTCGCTCCACCCGCTTGTGATTGACCACGATCCCGGCCGCACGCAACTCGGCCGTCATCCGAGGCGAGCCGTAGGTTCCATCCTGCTCGACATGGATCCTCCGCACCTGCTCGGCCAGCTGCTCATCGGCCTGGCGGCGGGCCAGCCTCGCAGCGGCGCCCTTCAACCATCGACAAAAAACCGAGCGTGACACCTGCAGCACCCGGCACAACCGCTTCACCCCGTAGAGCGCCTTGTGATCCTCAACGAACTGAAAGCGGCTCACCAGTTCGTCTCGCCCGCGAAAAGCTTGGCCGCCTTACGCAGAATGTCCCGCTCTTGCTCCAGCTCCCGAATCCGTGCCTTGAGCTGCTTGTTCTCCTCTTCCAGCACGTCGTCCGAGGGTAGGTGCCCGGCCGACATGTTCTTGCCGGGCCCCACCCCGCCGGCCGCTCGTTGCCCGCCTTCACCCCGAGCCTGCGCGGCGCGTACCCACACCCGCAGCGTCTCGCGGCTGACCCCCAGATCCCGCGCGATCGACGTGATCGTCCGATCCGGCCTCGACAACACCAACGCCACCGCGTCCGCCTTGAACTCGGGCGGGTAGCTCTTCATCACCATCAAAGACATCTCTTCCCCTGGACCTCAAGATCCAGTCTCCAAGGTGTCCACATTCAAGGAGGAACGCCCCTGGTTCCATTCATGACCGGCTGCCCGTTCTCGCCATACCGCCAGGATGCGGTGTATGGTCAGGGTGATCCGGGCCCTGCACTCGCAGGCGGTCGGCCAGTAGCTCCTCATATGCGGCGGCCGCACCTGCGGCGTCTCCTGACCGACCCCGCCAGTGCGCCAAGTTGTTGCGGGTGGCCAAGGTGTTGGGATGGTCAGGCCCAGTACGCGCTCGCAGTCGGCCAATAGCTCCTCGTATGAGGCCACCGGCCACCACGGACTTGGTCGGCCCCTCATCCAAGATCGGCACAGTCAGCTCAGCACGGGTGCGAATCGCATGTGATTCCCATCGACGACGAATATTACGGCGGCTTGATGGTGCAGACCGATGCCGGAGCGCGCTCCGGCTCAGTCACCGCAATCGGTTCTACACCGAGGCGGCATCATCGGCATCCACCTGGTTGGTGCAGGAGGTGCGGCGACTGCGCGGACTGCGGACCACTGGTATCCGGAACGCGTGACGCTCCTGCGGACGCTCAGAGCCTCGCCGTCCGCATCAAGCTGGCAAGATGGCTCCGCAGCTCGGGGTCAACCGCATAGATCACCGTTCCACGCATCCCTCGCGTCAACAGGACCTTGTAGACGTTCCGCACAAGCTGGTCGAAGTCGCCGTCGGGGACGGACTTGCGGCTCCTGAACGCCGGGTCCTTGTTCTCCTCGCGCACGGTGACCAGGCGTCCGTCCCGCACGGACAAGTCGGGCCCTAGGATGACTCCGTTCCAGTCGTACTCGAACCCCTGGGCGGTGTACACGCACCCGACCTGCCCGAACCCGTTCTTCTCGCTCGCCCAGAGCATGCTGGGCGGGTAGTCGCCGACGGCCCTGTCCTTCTTGACGTTCCACGGCCGGGCCCAGTCGCCGATGACGACGTCGTTGACGAGAGTGTCATCGGGGCGCGGATCGCTCCACGGCCAGCAGTAGCCAGCGGTCATGCGGGCGGTGCCAGGCTTGGCGGCTAGGAACGCTTCGAGTTCCTGCGGTGAGTCGGCGAGCTGGACCTCGAAGTTCTCATCCCCGTCCCACTCCATCGGCCCGCCGTCCGCCAGGCCGAGCAGGCGAAGGACCCACTGCTCGTACTTCCGGCTGCCACCGCACCGGAACTGCTCGTCGAGGGACACGAAGCGGACGTCGTAGCCCTTGGCGCGGGCGTAGTGCTCGATGCCGGTCGCGGTGCCGAGCTCGCCGGGCCGCACCACCTGATGCTGATCGAGGAGGAAGACCGGAACCCGCGCCGCGGACAGCAACTCGTCGAGCTGGCTGCGTCCCGTCCTCTTGGCCGCCGCGGTGAAGCGGTTGGTGGAGGTCTCGCGAATGCGATGCGCCTCGTCGCAGATCAGTACGTCCATGCCGTTCTGCTCGGCGTCGGTGAAGCTGTTGAAGTACTTGAAGAGGTTCTTGATCCGGGTGCTGCCGCGGCCCGGGTAGCGGCGCATGGTCTGGGTGAAGGACTGCGAGCCGGTGGCGTGGAGTGCCGAACGGACCTGCCGGAACAGCTCGCCGAGGAGCGACAGAGCGATGACGCTCTTGCCGCTGCCGGGGCCGCCGGTGACGATGACGACCTGTTTGAAATCCGCCCGCCGGGCCTTATTGACGGCTCCCATGACCAGCTCGTACGCGACCTGCTGCTCGTCCAGCAACGTGAACTGCTCGCGCTCGCGGATCTCTTTCGAGGCGTAGGTCATGAGCTGCTTGCTAGGAGCGACCGCGCTGGACAGGAGCCGGTCTGCGGCTTCAGCGCCGGGCTTGTCGGCCAGTCGCTCGCTCAGGTACCGGAGGAACTCGCCACGCCGCTGCCTGGTGAACAGGCGGCTGCGCTCGTCGCGGACCTGCTCCGACAGACCGTCGATGTCCAGGTCCATCGCGTTGTGCAGGTACGCCGCTCCGTGCACAGCGTGCGGCTTTCCGTTGAGCACGCTGAGGAAGTCGCACATGTACTCGCAGTACCGGCGCACCTGCTCAACCGGGTGGAGCTTCTCGCCGCCCGGCATGCCGTCCACGATGACCAGATGTTCTCCTGACTCGGACGGCTCGGCATGGCTCCACTG
Source organism: Sphaerisporangium corydalis (assembly GCF_025506355.1). GTDB lineage: Bacteria > Actinomycetota > Actinomycetes > Streptosporangiales > Streptosporangiaceae > Sphaerisporangium > Sphaerisporangium corydalis. The sequence continues at coordinate 3,138 of NZ_JANZYP010000121.1, read as the reverse complement.
CTTGAGTTCGACCACGACATACGAATCCTCACCGGTCCGCGGATGCACGCCGGCAAGCACCACGTCGGCGCGTTTGCTGGTCAGCGGAAGCTTGTACTCGATGAGCATTTCGATCCTGTGCAACCCGGCATCGACCAGGTCATGTGCGAGGACCGGCAAGCTGCGCTGCCAGGACTTGACCTCCGAGGGAGAAGGACGACGTCCCGTGGATGCCTTCACGTGTTCCGCAATCGCTTCCGCCAGGGCGGTTTCCATCGAAGAAGCCAGCAAGCTTTCGGCCGTGGTTCTCATCACCACTGACGCCGCCTCCGTCCCCCAAGGTGTGCCTGGCTCTTCTCGGTGAGGTGAGCGATCATGTTTAACATCCTGTGTCCAGCTTTCTGAGCCAGCTGAGAAATCCAGTAAGCTGCTCGACCTCTTCATCGGCCGGAGCCGTCAATACCGAACCGTGATGATGCGCGAACCGGTTTCGTATCCGACGTACGCCTGCGATTTCCTCGACGAACGCCGCTTGGTCAATGCGCCAGCCGAGGCGTGTCCACGCGTCTGTGCGACGAAGCAGATGCTCGATGCTCCCCAGACTCAACTCGTCCACAGAGCTTAGGGACGACTTGCCGGTAGCGTCCCGGAGTTCGTTCATCGTCGGGAACGCCACGTTGATGATGCGCCGAAGGCGGCGCTCGATCTCTCCGAGCAGCCGGTGAGGAGCGCTGAAACGATCAAGCGCCGTTATGGCGTCGCGATGGGTGACAATGCCAATGATGCGTGACCGCTCGTCCTCGACAAAAGCGAACTTGTGCCTCTCGAGCAACGGCAGAATCTCCTGCACTTCAGCATCGAGTTCGACTGTCTCAGCAGGACGAATAGCGCCCTGCAGCGTATGGTCCCGGCTGCAGAGCCGGGCGATGGTGACCGACTCCAGATCCACGGCGCCGATCAGGGTCAACGCTTCGGTTAGGACGGGCAGTCGGCTCACACCATGGCGAGTCAGCAGAGTTTCGGCTCGAGCCAGGCTGTCGGTGGGCGACAGGCTGATGAGCCGCCCCAGGCGAGCACAGGGGAGATCGGCAACGCGCAGCACGATGCTGCCGTCGTGTGTCATCGGTGGCCCCAAGGCCAAACGATACGCGTGCAAGGGCGCGCGAGGGCGACCAGGCGTTTGGGCAGCATGGGCTACTCCTACGGGTGGGGGCTGCCCTGCACCGCTATGCGGCGGGCGCCCGTCGGGCCGTGTGATGTTGAGACGATAGCGCTTGAAGGCGACAGTTCGCACCATTGATGCGTATGGGGCGAGCGTTATGAGGCCAACATATTGGGCATCTATGCCGATACCGCTACGGCGGTGGAGCCTCCCAGGGAGCATCTCTGCAGATCAGGGGCAGGACATGCAGGAGGCTCCTGAGCTGAATGCTGCTCTTGGCTTTGAACGCCGGCCACTTGAAGGAGAACCGGTGGTGTAGAGCGCAGGTGACCTGCGAGGAAGCTGGATCGCGGTTCTGTGTGTGAGGGGCCTCGGTGATTCTGGACAGCCGCCTTATGGGCGTAGCCTATGCGGCTGTTTGGGCTGAAAGGGACTTGTTGAGTACCTCCAGGGGGGCCGGTAGCCGAGCGCAGAGTGCAGGCGCCGGTGGTTGTAGAACCCTTCGATGTAGCGGATGACCTGCCGCTTTGCCTTGGCTCGAGTCGTGAAGACGAAGCGGTGCAGCCATTCGTTCTTGAGCACGCTGAATGAACCGTGCCGGGTTTCGTGGAGGCTCTGATGTACCCCGAGTTCCATGGAGTCGCTCTGGTCGACTCTCATGCCAGATGGGTGTTCGGGTAGAGCATCTCGTATTCAATCGGGGTGTGCATTTTCAGGGCGCTGTGACGTCGTTGGCGATTGTGGAAGATCTCCAGGTAGTCGAAGATCGCGTTGGCCAGTTCGATCCGGGTCTTCCAGCGGCGGCGGTTGAGCAGTTCGGTCTGCACGCGGCCCCAGAACGACTCGATGGCCGCGTTGTCGAAGCAGTCGCCGATGGAACCCATTGACGGGATGAGGCCGGATGCGCGGGCGCGGCGGGTGAAGGCCCAAGAGGTGTACTGCACGCCGTGATCGGAGTGGATCAAGGTGCCAGTGGCCGGTCGGCGATTGTGGATGGCCATGCCGAGTGCGTTGTTGACCAGGGTGGCGGTCTGGGTGCTGTCGATGGACCAGCCGACCACGCGGCAGGAGTAGGCGTCCAGTACGACGCAGCAGTAGACCTTGCCCTCCCGGGTGGGATGCTCGGTGATGTCGGTGACCCAGAGCTGATCCGGTCCGGTCCGGGTGAACTGCCGGTTCACCAGATCGGCTGCGGTCGGGGTCTGATGGGTCGGGCGTCGGCGCTTGTTTCCGGGCAGTCCCTTGATCCCGGCGCGGTGCATCAGCATGGTCATCGCGCCGTGCCCGACCAGGATCCCGCGGCCAAGCGTCAGCTCGGCGTGGACTCGGCGCCCTCCGTAGACGCCGCGGGAGGCGAGGTGGACCTGGCGGATCATGTCGGTCAGCCAGGCGTGCCGGATGGCCCGGGCCGACAGGGGCTTTGCGCCAAGGGTGGTTAGCCCAACTCCGACACCTCCATCACCCGGCAGGCGGTCTGGACGGGCAGGCCTTCGCTGGCCATCACCGCGATGGCCTCGAAGCGTCTTTTGGGGGGTGCCGCCTGCTTGAGCAGTTCACCGGCACGCCGGGTAACGGCCAGTTCGCTCTCCAACTCGGCGTTGTCGCAGGAGGTCACACCGTGCTTCAGGCCGGTGTCGATGAGGTCTTGCTCACGCCAGTCGTAGATCGTCTGACCGCTCATTTACAGGTCGAACGCGACTTGCCGGACCGTCCGACCGGCCTTCAGCAGATCCAGGACCTTACGACAGAACTCAGGGGGGTTGCGTCCACGGAGGTGGTGTACGAGTTTCCCCAGGTCGCAGGCGTGGCGTCGTGAAATGAGGACGGCCATCGCGTGATCCTTCAGGTTGCGAAACCAGAACGAAGGAGAACAGAGCGATGGCCGTGAACAACAGTGTGGACCCCGCTGCGTGGCTGGCCGAGCAGATCGAGCATGGAGACCCGGATCTGTTGCGATCCATGGTGAAGACCATGGCTGAGACGTTGATGTCGGCCGA
>NZ_JANZYP010000120.1 GCF_025506355.1 Sphaerisporangium corydalis | reverse complement strand
TGCCGGGCTGGTCGGGAGTTGAGGCGGGGGTGGGTTCGGTGGGGTGGGAAGCGTTGGGGGTGGGGAGGTTCTCGCAGACGGTGATGATGATCGAGCTACTGGCGAGGTCACGTAGCAGGGTTGACGTTACTTCCGGCCATCGTGCCGGGGTCATGGCTTTCCAGTCGATGGCGATGCTGTCCGGCGGTGTTGCGGGAATGGTGGCGAGGATGTTGTGGAGGATGGAATCGGGCCCGCGCGGAATGAGGTCGTCACGCCAGAGTGCTGCGGCGGTGTCGGCTTTCTGGGGTGAGGGGTCGTGAAGCCATCGGAACGGGTTCAGACTTCGGAGACCTGCAGGGGTGTCGAAGCCTCGTAGCCAGCGAACCTGGGCGCATTTGCTGAGCTGGGGACGCGGAATGCCCTCGCCGGGAGCTCCGGAAAGGGCCGCCCCCGTGACAAGGACGGTGGTGACGAGCATCGTGATCACGGATGCCCTCCTTGGGCTCGATGTAAGGATCGAGGCCCCAGGATCATCTGAGCGGCGGTTGGGCTGGTTGGCCGAATCTCGCTCTGTGTATAACTCGCCATTGTGGATAACTATGACGACTGAAATGTGCACGCTCTGACCTGCAGTGATGAGGGTATCTGGGTAGGTGGAGGCGGACGTCCTGTGGATAACGCAGCCGCTCTGTTGAGGTTTTGGCTGATGATGCTCGGCGAGCGGTCAGAGGTGGGTTTTGCTTGATGAGCGGGGCAGGATTTCGCAATCAAGATGATTCGTCCACGGGCGGCGGGAGTTCGGGAGTGCGGGACCATGGGTGATGGCGCGGATCAAGGATGTTGTGGTCGATTGCCGGCACCCCGCATCGGTCGCCCGGTTCTGGGCTGCTGTCCTGGACGGCTACGAGGTCGCTCCCTACGACGATGCCGAACTGGAGCGGCTGCGAAGCAAAGGCATCGATGACCCGGAAGACGATCCGACCGTGCTGGTGCAGGCGCGGCCGGGTGTCACACCCCGTTTCTTCTTCCAGCTCGTGCCGGAGCCCAAGACCGCGAAGAACCGTTTCCATCTCGACCTGGCGTGCGACGATTTCGACGCCGAGGTGGAGCGGTTGGTCCACCTCGGGGCGCGTGTGGTGGCGAATCAGCAGAAATGGGTGGTACTCGCCGATCCTGAGGGAAATGAATTCTGCTTGCATGCCTCGTGAACGCCAGAAGAGCGGAGAGCGGCCTTAGGTCGGCGCCGTGATGGGACCCCCGGCCCGTGGTCCTGCCTTCACGCTTGCAGAGCTCCCGTAGCGCGACCTCGGGTCGAAGCCGTGATCGGCCCCTCGTGTCGGCTGCCGTGAAGGAGTCGGTGGCCCAGATCGCCGGCTGTGAGGGAGGGCGGCGGGAGGCTGGTCGCGCCCTCGTGCGAGGAGGTGCCGGAAGCTGGTGGTGTCCTTCGAGCGTGCGGATTCTCGGACGAATGGGGCCGTCGGGTGGGTCGGCGCGTGGAAAGTTCGGCAAAGGGCTCGCAGAACTTCCTTCCACGGGTTAGCCTCGCGGCCGTGGACGAGGTTCTGGGACGCGTGCTGGTCGTCGATGACGACGAGGTGATTCGGCAGCTCATCGCCGTGAATCTCAGCCTGGAGGGCTTCCAGGTCGAGACGGCGACCGACGGGCAGGACTGCCTCGAGCGGGTGGTGTCCGTGCAACCTGATGTGATCACGCTGGATGTGATGATGCCGCGCCTGGACGGGTGGATGACGGCGACCAAGCTCCGTGCGGACGACAGCACGGCTCACATCAAGATCATGATGATCACCGCCCGAGCCCAGGAGGACGACAAGAAGCGAGGCCTCGGGATCGGCGTCGACGCGTACCTGACGAAGCCGTTCGATCCAGCCGAGCTGATCCAGGTGGTACGCGACCTCGCCCTCGCCGCACGTACCACCAGCGCGTGAGCCGAGCAGAGCAGAGCAGAATCGTGAGCTGAGCTGAGCAGGAAGAGCGCTTACCTGCGATGAGTTCCTCTGCGTGGAATCAGGAACTTCGTCGATCTGCGCGCGTGCACGCCAGCTGAAGTCAAGGACTTCACCGTCCCGCGCCTGTACGCCGCTGAACTAGGGACTTCGGCGACGCGCGTCTGCTCGCCGCCGTTCGTGGGCCGTCTCGCCTTTGGCCACGACATCATCCACACCGTGTTCTCCAGACTCGCCCGCCAGGTCGCAGACGTGATGGCGCCTGCCTCGCGTGGACGCCTACCAATGTGAGACTTGACTCTCACGAATCGTGAGAGGAAACTCTCACGTTATGGAATCTGGCAATCGTCTGGGCGATATCGAGATCACCGATCCGCAGGCGATGCGGGCGTTGGCGCATCCGGTGCGGCTGGCGATCCTTGAGCGCCTCCAGCGGTACGGGCCGGCGACGGCTACGCAGCTTTCGCCCCATGTGGGAGCGACCCCGTCGGTGACCAGCTGGCATCTGCGGCATCTGGCGGGCTTCGGGCTGGTCCGGGATGCCGAGCCCGGGCCGGATCGGCGGCAGCGCCGGTGGGAGGCCGTGGCTCGCGGCTTCCGGTTCGACATGCCGGAGGATCCGGACGATGAGGTGGGCAGGTCCGCCGCGCAGGTCCTGTCCCGGGAGATGTTCCTGCGCGCCGGTGACTGGACGAACCGGTGGGTGGCCGAGGTCGAGCCCGATCTCGATCCGGTGTGGCGCAGGCACGCAGGTCTGGCCGACACCCGCGTCGTCGTTTCGGCCGACGAGCTCGCCGCCATCGAGGACGCGATCGAGGCGGTTCTGGCGCCCTACGTGACGCGTGACCCGGCCTCTCGGCCGGCCGGAGGCCGTGGCGTCCGGTTGATGCGTTATGTCCTGCCAGAGGGTGCCGACGAGCAGATCGGCCGGACGTGATGAGCGCCACCGGTCACGCCGTGCGCGGATCGCTGTGGCGTGATCGAGGGTTCCGTCGCTTCTGGGCCGGTCAGTCGGTCTCCCAGTTCGGCGACCGGATCACCGAACTGGCCCTGCCGTTGATCGCCGTGGGGGCGCTGCACGCTTCGGCCAATCAGGTGGCGTGGCTGACCGCGCTCATCTGGACCCCGAACCTGCTCGCGATCGTCCTGGGGGCCTGGGTCGACCACCATGCCCGCAAGCGGCGCCTGATGATCGTCGCCGACCTCGTGCGGGCGGCGGTACTGCTCACTCTCCCGGCCGCCTATCTGCTGGGGGCGGTGACGCTGGGCCATCTGTATGCCGTGGCGCTGCTGACCGGTGTGGCCGGGGTGCTGTTCAATACCGCCTATCCGCCCTTTTTCGCTCACCTGGTGCCGCGCTCGTCCTATATCGACGCGAACAGCAAGCTCAGCGCCAGCAGGTCCGCGTCGTACGTCGCCGGCCCGGCGATCGGCGGTGCCCTGGTCCAGGCGCTGACCGCTCCCGTCGCCATCGTCGTTGACGCCCTGACATTCCTGGTCTCCGCTGTCCTGATCGGTCGGGTATCGGTCGACGAACCGGAGGCCGCCGACGACGAAACGGAACCCTCGCTGCTGCGGCGCGCCCGGGAGGGGCTGGCCTTCGTCGTCCGTCACCCGGTGCTGCGGGCGGGGCTCGGGTGTGCGGCGACCGTCAACTTCTTCACCTTCGTCGCGGGCAGCGGCCTGATCGTGCTGTTCGCCAGCCGGAACCTCGCACTGTCCGCGGGAGCCATCGGTTTGGCGTTCGGGATCGGTGCGACCGGCGCGCTCCTCGGCGCCGTGATCGCTCCGAAGGTCTCACGGTGGCTCGGTGTCGGACGCAGCATCGCGGTGGGTGCGGTGATGTTCCCGGCACCGCTCGCCATCGCCGCCTGTGCGGGCGGCCCCCTCTGGCTTCGTGCCGGAGCCTTGGCCGCGGTCGAGTTCATCTCCGGGATCGGCGTCATGCTGTTCGACGTCAACCTCAACTCCCTGCAAGCCTCCGTGATACCCGACGGCATGCGCAGTCGTGTCGCCGGCGCGTTCAGCACGATCAACTACGGCATGCGCCCCATAGGCGCCATCGTCGGCGGCCTGCTCGCCACGCTCATCGGCCTCCGGGCCACCCTCCTCATCGCCGCCGTAGGCGGGGCACTGTCACTGCTCTGGCTGCTGCCTTCGCCGATTTCGCGTATCCGCTCCCTGACCCCGGACGATTCAACCGAAGAGGCACAGCTTGTTGGGTCGCAGGGTTAGGACGGGTGGCTTTCGTGGTGGACGTAGGCGGCGGCTTGGGTGCGGGAGGAGACGCCGAGTTTGCCGAGGATGTTGGACACGTGGACGCTGACGGTCTTCTGGGCGATGAAGAGCCGCTGCGCGATCTCTCGGTTGGACATGCCGGTGGCCACCAGGGCGAGTACTTCCTGCTCGCGGCCGGTCAGGGTGTCGAGGGCGCTCCCGGAAGGGGGTGAAACGGGCGGTTCCGTGGCGGCGGTGTGGCCTGCCTGCGCGGGCGCGGTCACGCCACGGGACGGAGAAACCGCCGCACCACGGGACGGAGGGGTGGCCGGATCCGGGGAGGTCGCGGATGTGTTCGGAGGGGGATGAGGAATCGTGGAGGGAGCTGTGCGGGGCTTTTGCGAGGGGAAGCGGGCCCGGCGGCCCAGGTCGGCCAGGGCGCGGGTCAGCGGTACGGCGCCTAATGCCTCGGCCGCCGCCAGCGCGTTCTCCCACTCGTGGTGCGCCTCCTCGCGGTGCCCCGCGGCCAGCAGCGCCTCGGTGAGGCGCCAGCGGGAGCGCGCGACCTCGTACACGAACCCGTAGTCGAACGCCTCGGCGACGGCCCTCCAGACGTCGGGGTCCGCGGTGCCCTGGATCCGGCGCCATTCGGCCTCGGCCCGCGCCAGCCAGGCCTGCCCTTCGACGCCGACCTCGCCACGGGCGCGGGAACCCGGCCCGATGGTGGCCGCGTGCTGGGCGCGTCGCAGCAGCTCGTCGGCCTGGTCGCGGCGGTTGTCGTCGCCCAGCTCGGCCAGCGCCCAGAGCCCCGTGGCGCAGATGCGGATCATCCCCGGGTCGTAGGGCTCAAGGACGGTGATGACCGCTTCGATGTGCTCGATGGCGGCCCTCGGATCACCGTTCCACAGGGCGTGCTCGGCGGCCAGTCCGCGCACGACGTAGGCCACGAACCCGTCGCCCCAGAAGGGCTTGAGCCACGCCATCCGCTCTTCGACGATCGCGTCGCCGCGCGCGATCTCGATGAAAAGGGCGTACCCGGACAGCCGCGCCTCGGGGAGCCTGCCCACCCGTACCGCGAAACTCGCGGCCACGGCGCTCGCCTGTTCCCAGTCGCCGGCCACGTAGTGGATGAGGAGCCGGAGGAAGCTGAGGTCGGTGCCGTACGTGCTCCAGGAGAGGCCCTTCTCGTGGGCCAGCCTGACCCCGCGATCGGCGCTGACGGCGGCGGCGGCCAGGCTGCCGCGCTCGTACTGGATGCGGGCGTGGTGGAACACGGCCCGGAGGTCGATGGACAGGTCTCCGGAGCTGACGCTGGCGAGGGCGAGCAGTTCCTGGGTCCGCTCGGTGTCGCCGTCGATGTCGGCCACCATGGCCAGGGTGATCAGGGCACTGGACTCGGCGTCGTGCACGCCGGCGGACCGGGCCACGGCGAGCGCCTGCCCCGCGAGGTCCTTCACCTCGTCATGCCGGTCACTCCACAGGAGGGCTCGTGCGTACGTGGCGAGCGCGCGGGCGAGGGAGCGGCTCGCGTGACCGGGGTCGCCGTCATCGTTTCCCGCGTTCTGCGCGGAGGCGCCTTCGGCATCGGGGTGCGGGGCCGCCGCGAGGTGGACGGCCGTCTTGGCGGCCTCGATGGCGGCGGGGTTCTCGTCCGCGTCGATGAGGTAGTACGCGAAGCGCTCCCAGAACTCGGACGTCACCTCCTCCTCGGCCATCAGCTCGCGCATCTGCTGGACCGCGCGATGCGAGTCGCCGTATTCGTTGGCCGCGGAGGCGGACAGCATCGCCAGCCGGGCGCGGCCGACGCCGGCCACCCGCGCGGCGTCAGGGACCTGGTGCCACAGGGCCAGCGCCTGGTCGTAGTGGCTGTGGGCCTCGGCGGGGGCGCCCAGGCAGTCGGCCCTGCGCCCCGCCTCCACCGAAGTGGCCAGGGCTCCGGGCAGGTCGTGGCCGGCGAGGTAGTGGTACGCGAGCTCGGCGGGCGGGCCGTCGTGGATGCGGGTGAACTCGCCGTGCAGCCGGGTGCGCTCGCCGGGGAGCAGGTCGGTGTAGATCGCCTCCCTGAGGAGGGCGTGCCGGAAGGCGTACCCGTAGTCGCCGTCGGGCAGCAGCAGGCCGCGCGAGACGATCTCGCGCATCGCCTCCTCCAGCTCCGCGCCGGCCAGGCCGGAGACCTTCTGGAGCAGCTCGTGGTCGACGCGGCGGCCCGCGACGGCCGCCACCCGCAGCACTCGCTGGGCCGGGTCGGAGAGCTTCTCGACGCGGGCCAGGAGCAGGTTGGCCAGGCCGTACGGGAGGCCCTCGGCGGCCAGGAGCTCCTCGGCGTAGAACGGGTTGCCCTCGGCGCGCTCGATGATGTCGCCGATCACCTTGGCGTCGGCGCCGCCGAGGGACACCAGATAGTCGGACATGTCGGCGCTGTCCAGCGGGCCGAGGGTCACGGCGGTCACCGTGGGAAGCCGCTGGAGCTCGGCGAGCAGGGGCCTGAGCGGGTGACGGCGGTGCAGGTCGTCGGTGCGGTAGGTGCCGACCAGGCAGACCCGCTCGTGCTGGAGCATGCGGCTGAGGAAGACCAGCAGGTCACGGGTGGACCTGTCGGCCCAATGAAGGTCTTCGAGGACGAACAGGACGGGCCGGGTCTCCGACAGATCGGACAGGAAGCCGAGCATCGAGCCGAAAAGCTGCTGCTGGGTGAGCCCGGAACCGGCCTCGGGCCCGAACTCGACCGACGCACCGGGCACCAGCCTGCGGAGCAGCGGCCAGGACTCGATCGCCGCGACCAGGTCGGGGTCGGGGTGGTCGCCGGCCACGCGCAGGGCGTCGGCGAGGGGGAGGTAGGGAAGGGAGTCTCCGAGCTCGGCGCACTGGCCGATCAGCACGGCGAAGCCCTGGGCGCGGGCGCGGGTCACGAGCTCGGTCACCAAGCGCGTCTTGCCGATGCCGGCGTCGCCGCCGACGGCCGCGACCCCCGCCTGACCGGCCGCGGCGGCGTCGAGCACACCGACCAGGCGGTCGAGCTCACCCGACCGGCCGATGAGAGCTCCCCCAGCTTCCCGCCACACCACGTTCGGAAGTATTCCACGGACCACCGACAGATCCACCTGCCTTATTCGCCGCGTGAAAGGGCTTGGCGGTGCGGGACCGGGTCTCCGGGGCGATGGGCCGGCAAGGGGCAGGTGGATGGGGAAAAGGGGGATAAGTGGCTCTCTTTTCTCGAAGTGGGGCGTTCTAGGGTCGGGGGCATGATCTCCCCCTCGACCTTGCTGGTCTTCTCGCTGGCCGCCATAGCCCTGGTGATCGTTCCGGGCCCCAACAATCTGTACATCACGGCCAGAGGCATCTCCCAGGGACGGTCGGCCGCGATCGCCTCGGCCTTCGGGGTGGAGACGGGGACGCTGGTGCACATCGCCGCCGCCGCGGCCGGGCTCTCGTACCTGATCGCCAGGTCGGCCGCCGCCTTCACCGCCGTCAAGTGGGCGGGCGCCGCGTACCTCGTCTATCTCGGGATCCGCACGCTGGTCAGCCGGAACGAGGAGACCGAGAAGACCGCGACCGGGCAGCCGCTCCACAGGGTGTTCCTTGAGGGTGTGGTGGTCAATGTCCTGAACCCGAAGGTCATCCTGTTCTTCCTCGCGTTCCTCCCCCAGTTCGTGGACCCGGCGGCGGGGTCGCCCGCGTTGCAGATCGTGGTGCTGGGGCTGGTCCTGCTGCTGCTCGGCATCGCCTGCGACATGGTGTACGCCGTCGGCGCCGGCACGCTGAGCAGGCTGCTGCGTGGCAGGCGCGAGCCGCTCAAGTACTTCAGCGGCCTCGTCTACCTCGGGCTCGGCGTCGCGACCGCGCTGGCCGGAGGCGGTCGCAGCCGCTGACCGGCCAGGGCGGCGAGGAAGTCGCGCTCGTGGCATCGAAGGGGTCGCGCGGGCCGTTGACCAGCCGAACGCGGCCCGGGTAGGCGGCAAGGGGACGTGTTCTCCCGCGTACAACCGGAGACCGTAGAGGGCGTGGTGGTCAGGACTGGGCTTTCCAGGTGCCGATTGTTTCGCCTGAGGTGATCGCCAAGCTCTCGATCTGTTCGCGTATCGCCTTCGCGTCGCCGTTCGGCTTGAGCGGCTCGCGCAGTGCGTAGACGATGAAGTGGTAGTGATGCACGCCGCTGGGTGGGCACGGCCCCGCGTAAGCGGCCTCGCCACTGCTACCCGGTGCCGCTTTGCCCGAGGAGTCCCCCTCGGCCACGCCTGTGTCCGTAGTGGACACGCCGGTCACGATCCAGTGGAGGTACGACCCGCCGGGCGCGTCGGGATCGTCGACCACGATGGCCAGCTCACGGGCCGCCTCGGGGATGCCGCGCCAGGTCAGCGGGGGCGAGACGTTCTGGCCTCCCTGGCCTGCGCAGACGTGCTTCCGGGGGATGGCGGCGCCTTCGGCGAAGGCCGTGCTGCTCACCTTGAGATCGGCAGGGGGTGAGTCGATCTCCGAGTCGGGCGCGGAGCTGTCGCCTGAGCACCCCGTCAGTGCGACCGCCAGGGCGAATCCACATGCGATGACACCGCGACCACCGATCTTCATCCGCCCAGGATAGCGAGCGGGGTGGCCGGGAGCTGGGACCCGCGATCGGGGGGCACGCGGGCGACGGCTGCGTGTATTTGTGTGGTCCTCGTGGACGCTTGCTGGCTCGCCGCCGTACAGGGCGCCGACTTGACCGTTCACCGTCCCGCCGCGTCGGCGCCCAATCGAAGGAGTCGATGTGCGAGAGGGGGTGGGGTGGGTCGGCCG
>NZ_JANZYP010000012.1 GCF_025506355.1 Sphaerisporangium corydalis | reverse complement strand
GGGGGCCCCCCCCCCTTCTCCGGTATCGGACAGAAGCGGTACCGGCTCCGGAAGGGACTGCGATCAGCCGCAGCGCCTGCCGGTGTTGATGCAGTTGACCGCCTGCTTCATCAGGTTCTCCGGCATCACGTTGATGAAGTCGCCGTGGTCGGTGACCGGCTTGTGCAGCTGCTCAGGGAAGCTGTCGAGCGCGAAGCCCGGGCCGGGAGGCAGGTTGTAGGTGATGCGCTGCTCCAGCTTGGGAATGGCCTGGAACCCCGCGGGGCACGAACCGTCGGCCGCGGTGAACGCGACGTGGGTGCGGTGGTTGGCGCTGTCGATGTTCTTACCGTCCCAGCAGCTCTGGAACTGCAGGAGCCGGACGACCTGGCTGCCGCGCGGGCAGATCGGGTACTTGTCCTTGAGCTGACGGTTCTCGAACCCCGTGCAGGTCCACCGGGCGTTGGCGTTCGTCGGCCCGTTGGTGAACGACTTGGCGTCGCCGGTGATGATGCGCAGGAAGGTCGGCATCGCGACGACCTTGCTGGTGGCGTTGCCGCTCAGCGTGATGGTCGCGGTGGCGGGGCGCACGATCTTGCCGATGTTGCCGTCGAGGCCGCCGCCCGCCTTCTGGGCGTCGTTCTCCTGGCCGCTCTGGAGACGCACGACCGGCCAGTAGTGCGTGGACTTGTCGCCGTTGGAGCACGTGGTCCCAGCAGCCTGCAGGCTGTCGTTGGTCGAGAAGCCGCTGGTGTCCAGGTTGCCGACGTAGTCGTGCACGTGGTGGGCGCCGTTGGTGACCCCCGGTGCGACGATGACGTTGTCCGAGTTGTGGTGGCCGTTCTCGTTACGCCCGCATCGGGAGACGAACGTGCCTCTCGAACCCGCCTGCCCGACGCGGGGGCGGTCGACGTTCGGCTGCACCTTGCGGATGTCGACGAAGTCGTCAGGCGAGGGGCCGGTCGCGCCACCGGTCGCCGAAGGACTCGGGGTCGGCGTCGCCGAGGCGGGGGGAGCGGAGGGATCGCCGCTCGGGTCACCGCTCGGGTCGCCCGACGGCTGCGCCGAGGGGTCGCCCGACGGGTCCGCGCCAGGACCAGGAGGCGTGCTCGGGTCGCCCGACGGCTGCCCCGTGGGGTCGTCGCTGGGCGCCGGAGTGGCCGGCGGGTTCGTCGTCGGGTCGTCGGACGGTGTGGGGGCCGGCGTCTGACCGCCGCCGCCCGCGCCGTTCTGCACCGAGCAGGAGGTCAGCCCGGAGAGGTTCGCCCTGCCGCCGGCCCGCCGGAGCGAGTTGGCGATGCGGTTGACGCTGATCGAGCGCTGAACCCTCAGCGGGTTGAGGACGAAGCCACGGATCTGGCTGTTGCTCGCCCTGTTGCCGAGCCTGGCGAGCCGCGAGTTGGCCTGCGCGATCTGCCGGTCGATCTGGGTCAGGTCACGCTGTACCTGCGTCCGAGCGGCGGCCGGGATGTTCGGCACCCTCTCGGCGACCGACGGGCAGTTCACCGTCCGGGCCATGGTCGTGCTCACTAAGCTGGAACCGGCGTTGACGGTGAGGCCCGTCAGCGACACGTCCGTACTAACGGCCTGCCCAGCCGGGATCAGGCTCGCCGCGACGAGGCTGACCCCCGCCCCACCCAGGGCAAGGACACTCAGGACGGGCCTGAACCGCCGTCTAAGCTGCATTCGGATCATTCGAACTCCTCCCGGAGTACGTACACATGGCGGCATTGGTTGGTGCCCCATCGCCACGAGGTACGCGGGGTGGGCCGGAAGGGTTCGATGATTCGCGAAAAGTTTTATTTCCGCGCGACGCGATCGTGATCCCGGAGGTCTCCCGGCCCCCTCGGGCGCGGCCCCGGCCGCCGTGCGGAGGCAGCCTGCCCGCCCTCGGTCGCCCCCGCGAAGGTGTGTTCTCTCGCGCGCGTACCCGCGCGGCGCACGCGCCTTCTGAGGAATACCGGATCGGGGTGAACCGAACGCCTCATCCCCGCGTACCCGATGACGGTGACTTCTGCAGGACCACTGGATCGGAGATCTGCCATGGGACGCCCCAGCCCCGCCACTCACGTGGCCATGCGCGCGACCGCCCTACTCGGGTCCGTCCTCACCCTCGCCCTTCTCACGGGGTGCGGCGGCGGCGAGACCACGGACAAGCCGGCCCTGGCGGCCGGGAACTCGGCCGCCAACGCCGGGCCGCCCGCCACGCTCAAGCAGCTCGCCACCAAGACCGGCTGCAAGAAGCCCGAACTCCAGACCGACGCCGACGAGCTGCGCCAGGGCGTGTGCAAGACCTCCAAGGGCCAGTACACCGTCACCACCTTCGCCACCGACAAGGGCAAGTCCGACTGGCTGGAGGAGGCCAAGCGGTGGGGCGGCAACTACCTCGTCGGCACGCGCTGGGTCATCGCGGGCAACGACCCGGGGATGCTGCAGACGTTCAGTCAGGCGGTCGGCGGCAACATCGTGACGTCCACGCCATGATCGCCGCCAGGAGGGTGGCCGCGCTGGCCGGCGCGGCCGCCGTGCTCGGGGTCCTCGCGGGCTGCGGCGCCGCGAACGGGGCCACCGCCGCCGCCCCGTCCACCGTCGAGGAGATCGCGATGCGGACGGGCTGCGGCAGCCCGAAGATCCAGGTCGACGCCGCCGAGCTGCGGCAGGGCATGTGCAAGACCTCCAAGGGCCAGTACTCCGTCACCACCTTCGCGACGGAGAAGGGCAAGCAGGAGTGGCTCGACGACGCGCTCAGCTACGGCGGCGCGTACCTCATCGGCACGCGCTGGATCGTCCTCGGCAACACCCCCGAGATGCTGGAGTCCTTCCGCGGGCTGCTCGGGGGCAAGGTGCAGGTGGGCGGGCACAAGATGCCGTCCGGCGCGCCGATGCCGGGGCACTAGCCGGGCGGGCGGGCGCCCGGGGGGACGCCACGCGACGCCCGGCGGGCACGGACCCTCAAAGACCTCAAGGACCCTGAGCACCTCAGGACCCCAGCACCTCAAGGTCCCCTGAGCACCTCAGGACCTCGAGTGCCTCATGACAGCGACAGGGCCCCGGACGGGCACACCTGAACGGCGCGGCGGACCGCCGCCCGCCTCGCCTCCGGCGGCTCGGGTTCGAGCACCAGCACGGTGCCGTCGTCCTCGCTCTGGTCGAACACGTCGGGAGCGGTGAGAACGCACATCCCCGCCCCGATGCACCGATCGGTGTCCGCGTTGATCCGCATGTGTGGTGAACCTCCTACCAGGCGACCGGCAACCGGTGAACGCCGTAGATGGCCATATTGGACCGCATCTCCACCTCCTGCGGTGGGATGGCGAGGCGCAGGCCCGGGAAGCGCCGCAGCAGCGCAGGGTATCCGATGCGCATCTCGATGCGGGCGAGCTGCTGGCCGAGACACTGGTGGATGCCGTGGCCGAAGGCGAGGTGCCCGGTGGCCTGCCGTGTGATGTCCAGGTCGTCGGGGGCCTCGAAGCGCTCGGGGTCCCGGTTGGCCGCGCTGATGGACAGCGTGACCGCCTGGCCGGCCTTGATCACGCGGCCCTCCAGCTCGACGTCCTCGGTGGCGGTGCGCACCGGGCCGATGTGCACGATCGTGAGGTAGCGCAGGAGCTCCTCGACGGCCGAGTCCACCAGCGAGGGGTCGCGGCGCAGTGCCGCGAGCTGCTCGGGGTTGTCCAGCAGCGCGTACGTGCCGAGGGCGAGCATGTTGGCGGTGGTCTCGTGGCCGGCGACCAGCAGCAGCACGGACGCGCCGGTGATCTCCTCGTCGTCGAGCTGACCGGTGGCGACCAGCCCGCTGATGAGGTCGTCGCCCGGGTCGCGGCGCTTGGCGGCCACCAGCTCGCGCAGGTAGCCCATCAGGTCCGACAGCGCCTCACGCACCTGCTCGACCGAGGAGTCGAGGTTGAGCAGGGTCGCGGAGTCCTTCTGGAACCGGTGGTGGTCGGCGTAGGGGACGCCCAGCAGCTCGCAGATGACCAGGGAGGGGATCGGCAGCGCGAACATCTCGACCAGGTCGGCCGGGGAGCCGGCCTTCTCCATGGCGTCCAGCCGGTCCGAGGCGATCTTCTCGATCCTGGGCTCCAGGTCGCGCATCCGGCGGACGGTGAACTGGCCGGTGAGCAGGCGGCGGAAGCGGGTGTGCACGGGCGGGTCCTCGCGCAGGAAGAAGCCGGGGAGCTTCGTGAGCGTCTGCTGGGACAACCGCTGCCCGATCGGCGGGTGCATGACCTCGATGCGGGTACTGAAACGGGGGTCGGCGAGCACCGTGCGGACCGTGGAGTGGCGCGTGGCGAGCCAGCCCACGTGACCGTCCCCGAAGATCATGGGCCTGAGCGGGCCTTCGCCGCGCCAGAGCCGCAGCTCAGAGGGCGGGTCGAACGGGGTGTCCCGGGCGAGGGGAAGCGGGACGGGGTCGGACAGGGCCTTGGTCATGACGCGCTCCTTGGACTTGACAGCCGTCGAAACTGGCGGACCTTCCTGTTGTCACCAGAAAACAGTACCTTCTTTGAAATTGCAATGGATGAAAGAAAGCATCGGATGTAGTAAAGTTCCCCCATGGACCCTGGGCCGGGTTTGCGGGAACGCAAGAAGCTGCGGACGCGCCGCGCGCTCATCGAGGCCGCCCTGCGGCTGTTCGAGGAGCGGGGGTACGAGGAGACGACCCTCGCCGAGATCGCCGCGGCCGTCGACGTCTCCACGCGCACGTTCTTCAGCTACTTCGCGAGCAAAGAGGACGTGGTCTTCTACGACACGCGCTGGCGTGTCGAACGGGCCATCGCGATCATCGAGGGCCGCAGGCCAGGCGAGCCGGTGGCCTGCCTGCTGGGCCGGGTCGCCGACGTCGTCCTCGGCCCCGGCGCCGAGCCGGTCCTGGAGCTGAGCCCCGCCCGCGCCCGGTTGATCATGTCGGTCCCCGCCCTGCGCGCCCGGGGACTGCACCTGCTGTTCGAGGTCCAGCGCGAGCTGGCGGAAGCGCTGCGGCAGGCCTGTCCCGGCGAGCTCGACCGGGTGGAGGCCGCCGCGGCGATCGGCTCGTTCGTGGGGGCGGCGAAGATGGCCGCCATGGCAGGCAGGGACCAGGGCGACCCGCCGGCGGCGATCTGGGAGGCGGCCCGCAGGGGCGTCGACATCGCCGTGAACGGGCTGTGCTCACTCGGCGTCACGCCCGCGGAGGCGACCAGGACACCAGACATCACCAGCGGATTAGCTACGAAAGGGTAACCGATCAGGGGATGTCGCGCGCATTCCATCGGGAAAAGGTTTGATCGGGGTGATCGGCTCGCCACCGGCCTGTTTTACGACAAAATCATCCTCCGAGGGTGTCCGCGTGGTGAGCCCTCGACCGTGAACACCGCGTGCCCTCGGGAGTCCCGCGCCAAGTCCGTGGCGGAATTCGATTGCGGCGCGGCTGTTCGTGGTGTTCCGTCTCGCTGTGGGGTGCAGACATGAGCAGTCGTGAGACTCTGCCATTCGGCGAGGGCGCCGAGACGGTCCTCACCGGCGGGTCTCCTCTCGTCGGCCGGGGCGACGCGCTGCAGGCGTTCGCCCAGACGGTCGAGGCGACGGTCACCGGCGGGTTCCAGTTCCTGGCCGTGGTCGGCGAGCCGGGGGCCGGCAAGACGCGGCTGCTGGCGGAGCTGACCGCGCTCGCGGGCACGCGCGGGCTGACCACCCTGTGGGGCCGTGCGGCGGAGTTCGAGCAGATCATGCCGTTCAGCGCGCTGGTCGACGCCCTGGACGACCACCTCGAGGCGCGCGGCGAGGAGGTCTCCGACCGCCTGGGCGCCCCGCAGGCGCGCCAGCTCGCCACTGTGTTCCCCGCGCTGGCCGCCAAGATGCCCGAGGAACCCGAGGACACCGGGCCCGGCGAGCGCGCCGACCAGAGCGGCATGGTCCGCTTCCGGCTGTACCGCGCGCTGCGCCAGCTCATCGACGAGCTGGCCGCCCCCGCCGGGCTCGCGCTGATCCTGGACGACGTGCACTGGGCCGACGACAGCTCCGCCGAGTTCCTCGACCACCTGCTGCGCCACCCGCCGCGCGGCAAGGTGCTGGTCACCGTCGCCTACCGCCCCGCGCAGGTCACCCCGAGGCTGGCCGCCCTGGTGCTGAGCGCGGGCGCCAACGGCCGGGAGGTCACCGTCGGCCCGCTCAACCAGGCCGAGGTGGAGGAGTTCCTCGGGCCGCGCGTCAACCGCACGCGCGGCCGCGCGCTGTACGAGGCCAGCGGCGGAAACCCGTTCTACCTGGAGGCGCTGGCCCGCATGGGCCGCCTGGAGGTCAGCGAGCTGCCCGCGACCGTGCGCGCCGCGCTCCAGGTCGAGCTGGGCGACCTGTCCCCCGGCTCGCTGCTGGTCGCCCAGGCGGCGGCGGTGACCGCCGACGAGTTCGAGCCGGCGCTGGCGGCGGTCACCGCCCAGGTGCCCGAGGAGGCGGCGCTCGCGGCGCTGGACGAGCTGGTGGCCCGCGACATCGTCCGCCCGGCCGCAGCGGGCCGGTTCCGGTTCCGCCACCCGCTGGTGCGCCAGGCCGCCTACCAGTCCTCGGCGGCCGGCTGGCAGCTCGCGGCGCACGCCCGGCTGGCCGTCCACCTGGCGACCCTCGGCGCCCCGGCGACCGTGCAGGCCCATCACGTGGAGCGGTCCGGGTCGTTCGGCGACCAGCGCGCCGTCACCACCCTGATCACCGCCGCCCGCGCGGTGGCCGCCCAGGCGCCGGTGACCTGCGCGCACTGGCTGCGCAAGGCGCTGGACCTGATGCCGGTGGAGCCGGGCACCCTGGAGAACCGGCTGGAGCTGCTCATGGAGCTCAGCCGGGCCCAGGGCGTCAGCGGCCGGCTCGCCGAGGG
The DNA here is from genome assembly GCF_025506355.1 of Sphaerisporangium corydalis. Classification (GTDB taxonomy): domain Bacteria; phylum Actinomycetota; class Actinomycetes; order Streptosporangiales; family Streptosporangiaceae; genus Sphaerisporangium; species Sphaerisporangium corydalis. Next base: position 149,989 of record NZ_JANZYP010000012.1, on the reverse strand, counting down.
CCGCGACACCGCCCGCGAGCTGCTGCGGCTGCTGCCGGCCGATCAGCACGCCCGCCGGGCCAGGGCCGCGCGCATCTGCGCGCTGATGGAACGCCAGCTCGACCGCCCCCACGAGGCCAGGGCCCTGCTGCTGGACGAGCTGAGCCGCATGCCCGACCCGAGGGCCGCCGCCGCGATCCCGCTGCGCATGCGGCTGGTCGCCGAGAGCATGATGCGGGTCGACTTCCGCGCCGCCCAGGCCGTGCTGGACCTGATGCCCGACTCCGACGACGACTGGGAACCCGACCTGGCCATGGCGGTCGCGGCGCTGCGCCCGATGCCCGCCTACGCCGCCGGGCGGATGGACGACGCGCTGCGCATGGCCGACGCGGCCGACCGGCTCATCAGCACCGCCCTGGACGAGCACCTGGCCGAGTGGCTGGACGCGGTGGCGTGGCTGTGCTGGGCCGAGACCAACATGGGACGCCACTCGGTGGCGCTGCGGCACTTCGAGCGCGCCGCCGACGTGGCCCGTTCCACCGGCCAGACCTACATCCTGACCAACCTGCTGGCGGGCAAGGCGCGCACGCTCATCGTGCTCGGCCGCCTGCCCGAGGCGCTGGAGACGGCGGAGGAGTCGGTCGAGGGCGCCCGCCTGCTGGAGTCCGGCCAGCAGCTCGTCTTCGCGCTCACCCAGCTCTGCCTGGCCTCGGCCTGGTCGGGGGACTTCGACGTCGCGGTGCGCGCCGGCGAGGAGGCGGTGGCCGCCGGGGTCGGCGGCGGCGAGGTCTGGGGGAACATGGCGCGCAACGCCCGGGGGGTGGCCCTGGTCGCCGCCGGACGGCTGGAGGAGGGCGTCGAGGCCCTGATGGACGCGTGCGGCGGTTTCGAGAACCCCCGCCTGGACCGGGGGACGCTGCTGGCCTCCTGCGAGCTGCTGGCCTGCACCGAGGCGGGCCGGGGGAACCACGCCGAGGCCGCCAGGTGGGCCGAGCGCGCCGCCGGCCTGGCCCACCCCCACCTGCCGACGTTCTCCGGCCTGATCCCCCTGGCCCGCGCCCACGTCCTGCGCGCGAGCGACCCGGCCGCCGCGGCGGCGCTGGCCGAGGAGGCCGCGATCCTGCTCACCGCAGGCGAGCGGCGCATCGACGCCGGCCGGGCGCTGCTGGTGGCGGGCCTGGCGCACGGCGAGGCCGGCCAGCGCGGCCCGGCCCGTGAGAAGCTGCGCGACGCCACCGAGGTCTTCCGCGACTGCGAAGCCCGCGCGCTGGAGGGCCAGGCCGTGCGCGAGCGCCGCCGCCTCGGCGTCCGCGTGTCGGCCTCCGCCCCCACGGGCCCGGCCGGGCCGGGCGCCTCGCCGTACGGGCTGTCGCCCCGCGAGCTGGAGATCGCCACGCTGGTGGCCGGAGGGCTGACCAACCAGCTCATCGCCGAGCAGTTGTTCCTCAGCGTGCGCACCGTCGAGACCCATCTGTCCCACGTCTTCGCCAAGCTCGGCGTCGGCTCCCGCGTCGGGGTGGCCACCAAGCTGAACCGGAACGCCTGATCGGGAGTCTCACCTACGGAGCCTCGTGCTCCACGTACGGGGTTCCCGCGTCCATGTACGGGGTTTCCACGATGCCGCGCACGCCGGGCGATTGGCATTGTTGGAGCGGGTCGCGACCAGGAGGACGGTCAGATGGAGCACCGCATACCGAGGTACACGCTGGAGGGCGTGACGGGCGCCGAGGTTTCGGTGCATCCTTTCTCGACCGAGGACGAGCTCGGCCTGACGTTGACGCGGTTCCTTGGGGAGGAATCCGACGACGTCGTGCTGCTCGTCCACGGGCTGACGTCGTCCAGCGACATGTTCATCATGCCCGAGCACCGCAATCTGGTGAGTTTCCTGCTGGACAGCGGTTTCGGCGACGTCTGGACGCTCGACTTCCGGATGAGCAACCGGTTCCCCTACAACATGGAGACCCGGCGCCAGACGCTGGACGACATCGCGGCCTTCGACCACCCAGCAGCCATGAAGGAGATCCGCCGTCACGTTGGGGCACGGCGGATCCATGTCATAGCGCACTGCCTGGGCTCGGTGTCGTTCCAGATGAGCCTGTTCGGCGGAGCGGTCGAGGGCGTCACCAGCATGGTCGCGAACAGCGTGGGGCTGACCCCGCGGGTCCCCGCCTGGGCCCGCGTCAAGCTCGCCGCGGGGCCGGCCCTGCTGGAGTACGGCCTCGGCCTGTCCTACCTGGACCCGCGGTTCAACGACGCACCGCCGCTGACCCGCCGGTGGCTGATGTCCCGCGCGGTGTCGTTCTTCCATCCCGAGTGCCGTGAGCCGGCCTGCCACATGCAGAGCTTCATGTGGGGCAGCGGGCGGCCGGCGATGTACCGCCACGGCAACCTCGCGCCGGAGACCCACCTGCAGGAGCGCCTCGCCGACCTGAACGGCGCGGCCGACGTCAACTACTACCGGCACATCCACAAAATGGTGCGGGCCGGGCGCGCGGTGAAGTTCGACCGGGACGACCCGGCCCACGCGCGCCTGCCCGACGACTACCTCGCGGGCGCCGAGCGCGTCGAGACGCCCGTCCTGTTCGTGACCGGGGACCACAACGACGTGTTCACCGACTCGAACGTCTTCTGCCACCGCGTCCTGGACCGGCGGGTGCCCGGGCGTCACGAGCTGCAGGTCATCTCCGGGTACGGGCACATCGACCCGCTCATCGGCAAGAACGCCCATGTGGACGTGTTCCCCCGCATCCTGGACTTCCTCAAGCGGAACGCCGGCTGACGAGCTCATGAACAAGGCGAGGGCGCGTCGCGCCAAGTACGACGAACACGTGGACGTCGTGGTCGTGGGGTCCGGCTTCGGCGGCTCCGTCGCGGCGTACCGCCTGGCCTCGGCGGGGCTGTCGGTGGTGGTGCTGGAGCGGGGCCGTGCCTACGCGCCGGGCATGTTCCCGCGCAGCCCCGCCGAGATGGGCAAGGCCTTCTGGGATCCCCGCGAGGGCCACTACGGCATGTACGACGTGTGGAGCTTCGGAGGCTGCGACTCCGTGGTGTCCAGCGGGCTCGGCGGCGGCTCGCTCATCTACGCCAACGTGCTGATGCGCAAGGACGAGCGCTGGTTCGTGCACGAGGAGCCGCTCGCCTCGGGCGGGTACGAGTCGTGGCCGGTGTCGCGCGCGGACCTCGACCCCCACTACGACGCCGTCGAGGAGATGATGGGCGCCACGCCCTACCCCCTCGGCCACTCCGCCTACGCGGGCACCCCGAAGACCATCGCCATGCGGGACGCCGCCGCCGAGCTGGGCCTGGAGTGGAGCCTGCCGCCGCTGGCGATCAGCTTCGCCCCCTCCCCCGGCGCCGATCCCGGCCTCGGGCTGCCCATCGCCGAGGCCCCGTACGGCAACGTGCACGGGGTGCAGCGCCGTACCTGCCGGCTGTGCGGCGAGTGCGACATCGGCTGCAACGACGGGGCCAAGAACAGCCTCGACCACACCTACCTGTCGGCGGCCCGCCGCGGCGGCGCCGACCTGCGCACGCTGCACGAGGCGCGGGCGTTCCGGCCGCGCCCGGGCGGCGGCTACGCCGTGGACTACATCCGGTACCACCCGGCCACCGGCACCCAGACCATCACCTGCGACCGGCTGGTGCTCGCCGCCGGCACCTACGGCACCACGTACCTCATGCTGCGCAACCGCGCGAGCATGCCGGGGCTGAGCGGCATGCTCGGCAGCCGCTTCTCCGGCAACGGCGACCTGCTCACGTTCCTGCTGCGGGCCAAGGACCGCAGCCGCACCCGCCCGATCGACGCCAGCCGCGGCCCGGTGATCACCAGCGCGATCCGCCTGGCCGACGACGTGGACGGGCCGCGCGAGACCGGCCGGGGCGCCTACATCGAGGACGGCGGCTACCCGGCGTTCGTCAACTGGCTGGTCGAGGGCGCCGACGTGCGCGGCGAGATCGGCCGGGGGGCGCGGTTCGTCGCCGACCGGCTACGGGCCCTGCTGTCGCACGACACCAACCTGTCGGCGGAGATCGCCGACCTGGTCGGCGACGGCGAGCTGTCGGGAAGCTCCCTTCCCCTGCTCGGCATGGGCAGGGACGTGCCCGACGGGCGGCTGCGGCTGCGCGACGGCAGGCTGGACGTGGAGTGGGACGCCGCCGCGAGCGAGGAGTACTTCGACCGGCTGCGCGCCACCATGCGCCGCATCTCCGACGTGCTCGGGGCCGAGCACGCCGGGCTGCCCGCCTGGCTCGGGAAACGCGTCGTCACCGTCCACCCGCTGGGCGGCGTGCCGATGGGGCGGCACCCCGGTGAGGGCGTCTGCGACGCCTTCGGCGAGGTGTTCGACCACCCCGGGCTGTTCATCGCCGACGGCGCGGCCCTGCCGGGCCCGGTGGGGGCCAACCCGTCGCTGACCATCGCGGCACTGGCCGACCGCATGTCCACCCGGCTGCTCGAACGGGGCCCGGTGGCGGCATCGCACAGGAAAGAAGGACAGGTCCTCATGACCGTGGAGACCGGACAGGCGCTCATCGGCCCGTCCGACGAGGCGATGGGCCTCACGGCGGGCGATCCCGCCACGCGTACGTCGCTGTCGTTCAGCGAGGAGATGGGCGGGTTCATCTCGCTCGGGGTGACCGATCCGAGGTCCGGCGACGTGACCGGGCGCTCGGACGGCGACCGCCTGTCGTTCCGGCTCACCATCAGCGTCGACGACGTGAACCACTTCCTGGCCGAGCCCGAGCATCGCGCCCGGGCCGAGGGCTGGGTGGACGCCGCCTTCTGCGGGGGCCGGCGTCCGATCGAGCGGGGCTGGTTCAACCTCTTCGCGCCCGGCGGCACGCCCGACCGGCGCGAGATGCGCTACCGGCTGTGGTTCACCGACGACCAGGACCGGCGCCGGACCCTGGTCGGCTGGAAGGACGTGCACCACGGCCCGGCGACGCGGCTGTGGCTCGACACCTCGACCCTGTTCACGCGTCTGCTGCAGGGTCACGTACCGGAGGGCGAGGACGACGAGGCGGAGATGGTCGGCGCGGGGACGCTGCACATCCAGCCCGTGGACCTCGCCGCGACCCTGAAGAGCTTCCGTACCGAGGGGCCGCACGGCGTCGCCGCGCTGGCCCGGTTCGGGAGATTCTTCGTCGGTCAGCTCTGGGACGTCTACGGACCGGGGTGAGGCGGAAACCCCGAGGCGGCCGATCGGTGAGGGGGAGGTGGATCCCCCGCCGATCGGCCGCCGGCCCCGGGGGGTGAGGCGGCGCCGGTCGCGGTCGAGCGCGGCACCTCGGTGAAACGGATGGCTCTGGACGCCTTCGTCCCCTACTTGGAGGGGGCAGGGGAGGGAGGCGGGGGCGTCGGCAGGGCGGCGAAGTCGACCCTGCCGGTGCTTTCGAGAAGGGTCATGTGCTTCATCACCACATCGACCGCGACCTGCGCGAAGGACCGGATCTCCGAGTTCTTGGTGCCCGCGCGGACGACGGCGACCGCGGCGAACACCTTGCCGTGCGCCGCGCGCAGCCGGTCGGCGAAGGTCTTGTCGTACTCGTCGCCGGTCTTGGTGGACAGCTCGGCCATCCACCCCTGCTGGTCGGCGTTGGGCGTGCTGGGAAGCTCCACGTTCAGCTTGGCCGCCAGGGCCCGCACCTGCTCGTCGAGCTTGGTGTGGTCCTCGATGAGGTGGCGGCCGACCTCCTTGACCCGGGCGCTGCCCGCGCGCTGCTGCGCCTGCTGCCCGGTCGGGATCTCCCACAGGCCCGCCTGACGGACCCTGATCAGGAAGTCACGGTCCGCGGGGCCGATGGGGCCCGACTCGGTGTCGGCGAAGTCGCCGGGGGCGGCTCCGCTGGCCGACGTGATGCCGTTCGGGGCGATCATGAACACCGCGACGGTGGCGATCACCAGGAACGCCAGTGCGGCGAGAACCTCGACGATCCGCATGGACTTCAGTTGAACTCGGTTCACCGAACGCTCTCTTCCCCTCGTGTCCCGGATCCCTCGGGCGCGCTTGTCAGGAGGAGGTACGGCGACGGTTCAGCATCGGTTCACCCAATGTGGTGAGATTTTCGAATCTTTACGGAAGTTACGCGATTTGCTCACGCGACGCGTGATCCGCTGCCACCATGTGCCTGTGCAGCGTCATCGCAGCGTCCGGTCCTTACCGGAGGAAGCCCACGACGAATCGGAAGAGCAACTGGTCACCACGCTCTACCGCGAGTTCGGCGGTCCCCTCCTCCGCAATGTGCGCAGACTGACTGGAGGCGACCAGCAATGGGCAGAGGATGTCGTACAGGAGACGGTCTTTCGCGCGTGGCGGAACGCGGGCAAGCTGAACAGGGAGCCCGGTCTCCTGTGGGCGTGGTTGATGACCGTCGCCCGCAGGATCGTCATCGACGCCCACCGTCAACGCTCCGTACGCCCGCAAGAGGTCGAACCTGACAGGCTCGACAGCGTCGCCATTCCCGACGGGTCTGAGCCGATGCTGTCGGCGATGGTCGTATCGGAGGCCCTGTACAGCCTCTCGGAAGAACACCGGGAAGCTCTCGTGCAGACCTACCTTCACGACCGTACGATCAATGAAGCGGCAGAAGTGCTGGGAGTTCCGCCCGGGACGGTCAAGTCCCGGGTGTACTACGCGCTTCGCGCCCTCCAGAAGACGATGAAGGAGAAGGAGAGGGGGTGACCGGTCTCATGGATTCACCCCCTCACGTCGAGGTGGCCGCCTACATCCTCGGAGCCCTGAACAAGGAGGACTCCGAGGCGTTCGACCTCCACCTGCTCGACTGCGCCAGCTGCCAGGACGAGCTACGGGACATGTACGAGCTGCCCGACGCGCTGGATGTGATCAAGCGCGGCATGAAGGGCACGGTGAACGGCGCGGCCCGGGGCACGGTGAACGGCGCGGGGCACGGCACCAACGGCGCTACGCGCCCCTCCGTGAACGGCTCCGCCCACAATGGCGTCGTCCAGGACCTGTGGTCACCCCATCCGCGCCAGCGCGCCCCCGTCCCGAGCCACCGCCGGGCCGACCCGCGCGTGGACCGGCCGCGCGACGAGCTCGCCGCGGCGCGTGCCCGGCGCCGGCGGGCCATGTGGCTCGGTGTCGCGGCGGCCCTGGTCATCGGGGTCACCGGTACCACCACGGCGCAGCTTCTGTGGCCGCGCGACGACGCCTCGACGGTGTCGATCGCCGCGGGCCCGACCGATCTCAGCGAGGGCACCAGCCCTGACACCGGCGTCAGCGGCTCGGTCGGCCTGGCCCCCAAGGGCTGGGGCACCGAGGTGGCGTTCCAGCTGAGCGGCGTGCGCGGGCCCGAGCGGTGCAGCCTGGTCGCGGTCTCCCACTCGGGGGACACCGACATCGTGTCCGGCTGGCGGATTCCTCCTGGTATGGGGTATGGGGTACCGGGACATCCTGATCCGCTGCGCCTGACCGGCGGCACGGCGCTCGCCAAGTCCGACATCGATCATTTCGAGGTACGCAGGGAGGACGGGGTCAGGCTGCTCGCCATCCCCGTCGTCGCCTGAACCGCACCAAGGGGAACGGGGAGCGGGCAGGGGGCTCGCGAGGGGGATGCCGGCCAGGCCGCCGCGCCTGGCCGTGATCTCCGGCATGCCGGGCCGTCCGGGACGGCCGACATGCCGGGCAGGGCCGCGAGGACGGGTCACCGCGGCCGTGCGACGGGGACGAAACCAGCCTTCTATCTCCTACCGCCTGCTCTCGGTCGGCGCGGGAGTGAGCCGCAGCGCGAGCGCGGGGCACATCTCGATGGCCCTGCGCGCGTCGCCTTCCAGCCGTCCGGGGACGGACGCGGTGCTCACCACGGGGTAGCCGTGCTGGTCGAGCCTGATCAGCTCGGGGACGACCAGGGAGCACAGGCCGTGGCCCTCACAGCGTGACCAGTCGAGGATGAGCTGCGCCTCGGCGGCGCGCGAGGCCGGTTCGACCGGCAGGGGCAGCACGCCGCGCACCGGCAGCCCGCAGGTGCCGTAGGCCGCGTGCGTCATGATGTCCTCGGCGAAGACGTCGATGGCGGACAGCACGAACCGCGCGGTGCCGTCGGGGTGCCCGCAGGCGCCCCGGCCCTTCATCGTCGCGGCGGCGCGCTGGACCGCCTCGATGTGCCCGTTGCCGTCGGCGAGGGCGCCGAACGCCTGCGCCAGGTCCGGCAGGCCCATGTAGCAGGGCCCGCACTGCCCGGCGCTCTGGCCCGCCATGTACCGCGCGACCCTGGCGGTCTCGCCGAGCGGGCAGGACTCGAATCCGAGCGGCACGACGATGCCGGCGCCGAGGGCGCCGCCGAGGGCCTCGAAGCCCGCGCGCGACACCTCCGCGCGCTCCACCGCCTCGGGGGTCATCCACTTGCCGTGGTACCCGCCGAGCAGCACGCCCTGGCCCACCGTCGCGTCGCACAGGTCCAGCACCTCGCGGAGCCTGACCCCTGTCGGGGTCTCCACCACCGCGGGGCGCCGGGCCGATCCGGTGACGCTGAGCAGTACCGTGCCCGGTTCGGAGGGCAGGCCCACCGACGAGTACATGTCCACGCCCAGCATCGCCATGAGGGCGAGCTGGGCGTAGGTCTCGGCGTTGGAGAGCATGGTGGGCATGCCGCTCACGCCGCTGTCGCTGGAGCGGACCTTGCGTCCCGGCGGGATGGGACGCTCGCCGTTGATGCCGCGGACCAGCGCCCCTCCCTCACCGGAGATGAAGCGGTCGGGCATGCGGACCACGCGGACCGAGTCCGTCATGCCCCGCTCGTGGATGGCGTTGAGCAGGGAACGCTCGCCGGGCCCGCCGTGGGCGACGCCCACGACGGTCTCGACGGCGGAGAGTGCTCTGGCCACCAGGTCGGCGCCATCCAGGATGAGGTGCGGTGCCCGGGTGAGCAGCACCTTGTCCTTGTGCGCCGCGGGCTCGCCCTCGGTGGCGTTCACCACCACCGTGATGGGCGCGCCGCGGCGCCCGGCCGAGTCCACCACGGCCCGGAGCTTGCGGGCGAAGGGGAAACCCGCACCGCCCCGGCCACGTAGGTCGCCGAGTTCGGCGAGCGCGATCAGGTCGTCGATCGGCAGCCTCGGCATGTGACCGTGCACCCGGCGATGGGTGTCGTAGTCGAGCCGGGGCGAGCTGTCGAGGCCGGCGGTCAGACGACCGGGGCCGATCCTGAAAACGTCCTGCACACCGTATGTGGTCAACGCCGTACCTCCTTTCTCAACGTGACCCAGAACTCCTCGTCGAACACGTCGTCGACGCGGATCTGCTCGGCCTTGCGCCCGATGTTGGCGGGGCGCACGGCGGCCGGGCCGTCCTTGGGTCCTCGGGTCACGACCAGGCGTACCAGCATGGCCAGTGCGACACCGACGAGGGAGCCGACGTAGCACATGGTCACCCAGCCGGCACCGGGCCGGCCGGCGGTCAGCCCGTGCACGATGGAGACGGGCCACGACACGTAGGCCAGGGTGTGCAGCATCCGCCACATCCAGGGCCATCTCATGCCGACGAACCGCCCGCGGAACGCGCCGGTGGCCGCGACCAGGATCATCAGGTCGGAGGCGATGGTACCGAGCCCGACGGCGAAGCCGGCGGACCCGCTGAACGGCAGGACCGCGTCTGACGCGCCCACACGCCCGCGCATGATCTGCATGATGACGTGGGTGATCAGGAAGCCCACCGCGAACACGGCGAAGGCCCTGTGCAGTCCCTGCATGAGCACTCGGTTGCGTACCGAGAGGATCAAACGATCGGTGGCGGCCAGTCCGACCACCACCGTGCCAGTCAGTCCAAGGAGAGTGAACACCCCCGCGTAGAAGATGAGGAACTCTTGTACTGCGACGAGTACCGACGCTCCGAGGAGAGCCGTACCCGCCAGTAGCGACGTGGACGTGAACAGACCGACCACGATTGGGGCCCGTGATCGAGTCCGTTGCGGAGCTCGTCGATGTCGCGTTTGGTTCATCCCGTCCTCCGCCAGATAACGCGACCGGCCTGAACCGGACAACGTGCCGCTGGGTGCCTACCGGGATCTATCGGGACATTTGCGCGCGCGATCACACTAGCGCCTCCACAGCCCCGCTGGTACCAGAACGTTACAGAATTTCGGCGCGCCTGAAGTTTGCACAAGTCCGGGATCGTATCACTGTACAAAGCAGACTTATCCTGATATAAGATCACAAACTCACCGGGTAAATCAGTGGCCGGGCGCCGTGACCGGCTCTAACGTTTGCAGACGTGGAGACTCTCAGCCGCCTGACGGTCAACGATTCCGACGGCCGTCCGGTGCTCAGCTACGTCGAGGGCACCCGCGACGGACGCCCGTGCGCCGACCTCGCCCAGGTGCTCGCGCCCGGGGCGGTCGAGACGGTGCTCCGCGAGATGCCGGGCTGGGTGGTCTCCGGCGACGAGGACTTCGGCCGGCGCCTGATGGAGGCCGGCGGGCGGCGGCTGCGGCACGCCCACGCCTACTCCTGGGACCTGCGCGCCGACCCCGCCCCGCCCGAATGGGCCGAGACCGGCTACGGCGTCGTCGCCTGTGACGCCGTCCCCGCCGCCGAGGTCTTCCCCGCGTGGCGCGGCGCCTATCCCCCCGATCACCCCGACCACCGCACGGGCGACGACGACGCCCTGCTCGCCGGCGACCTGGCGCCGATGCTCTCCGGGGAGGCCTACGGCCCGCTGCTCCCCTGCGGCGGCCTGCTCCTGCGGGAGGACCGGGTCGTGGCCGGGGTCATGGTCGGCGCGTTCGCCGGCGACCCCCCGTTCCACGGCCCCTGGGTCCTGGACATCTTCCGCGACCCCCACCCCCGGTTCGCCGGACTCGGCGCCGTCATGCTCCGCCGCGCCCTCGCGCTCGCGACCATGCACGGGCTGCCCGCCCTCGGGCTCGCCGTCACCGAAGGCAACCCCGCGCGGCGCGTGTACGACCGCCTCGGCTTCCGCCGCACCCGCACCACGATCAACGTGATCATCCCTGGGTGACGCGGCGGCCCGCCGTCAGGACCGCAGGTAGGCCAGGACCGCGAGCACCCTGCGGTGCTGGTCGCCGTCGTCGGCGTACAGCCCGAGCTTGTTGAAGATGCTCCGCACGTGCTTCTCCACCGCGCCGTCGGTGATGACGAGCTGGCGGCCGATCGCCGGGTTGGACTTGCCCTCGGCCATCAGCCCGAGCACCTCGCGCTCTCTTGGGGTCAGCGAGCCCAGCGGGTCGTCCCTGCGCCGCCTGACCATGAGTTGCGCCACCACCTGCGGGTCGAACACCGTGCCCCCTGAGGCGACGCGGCGCAGCCCGTCCAGGAACTCCTCCACGTCGGCGACCCGGTCCTTCAGCAGGTAGCCGACGGCGCCGCGGGCGTCGGCGAGCAGGTCGTCGGCGTAGGAGACCTCGACGTACTGCGAGAGGATCATCACCGGCGAGCCGGGGACCTGGCGCCTGGCCTCGACGGCGGCTCGCAGCCCCTCGTCGGTGAAGCTCGGCGGCATCCGGACGTCCACGACGGAGATGTCCGGGCGGTGCTCGGCGACGGACGTGACGAGCGCGTCACCGTCCCCCACCGCCGCCACCACCTCGCAGCCGAACTCCTCCAGCAGCCTCACCAGGCCTGATCGGATGAGAACGGCGTCATCGGCCACGACTACCCGCACGGCACCTCCGCGATGATCAACGTCGGCCCGCCGACCGGTGACTGGACGATCAGCTCGCCGTCCACCGCGCGGAGCCTATCTGCCAGACCGGCCAGGCCGTGTCCCTTGGCGACGTGCGCGCCGCCGACCCCATCATCGCCGATGGCCAGCAGCAATGTGTCACCGGTGCGGCTCAGGGACAGCGTGCACAGTTCCGCCCTGCTGTGCTTGGCGATGTTGGTCAGCGTCTCGGCCGCCACGTAGTAGACCGAGTTCTCCACCACGGCGGTGTACCGCTCGACGGTCTGCACGTCGAGTTCCACCGGGATGGTGCAGCGGCCGGCGAGGGCCGCGAGCGCGGGGGCGAGGCCCCGGTCGCTCAGGATCGGCGGCGCGATGCCCCGGGACAGGGCCCGCAGCTCGTCGAGCGTCTCGCGGGTCGCGGTGATCGCCTCCGACAGCGTCGCGTGCGCGGCCTGCGGGTCCTTCTGCAGCTGCCGCTGGGCCCGGGACAGCTCCATCGCCAGGTACACCAGGCGCTGCTGCGGCCCGTCGTGGATGTCACGCTCCAGCCGGCGCAGGGCGCTGGCCTCGGCCGACACCGCCGCCGCCCGGCCTTCGGTGAGATCGTCGATGCGCTCGTGCAGCTCGGCCACCCCGGTCAGCAGGGCCCGGCCGAGCCCGGCCTGGAGCAGCGCGGCGCCCCGGACGATCCCGGGCAGCGTGATCGCGAAGACCGCGCCCATGACCAGGTAGAACGCGCTGTCGATGACGTACCCCCTGCCGAACCCGAGCAGTTCGGGGAGCTGGGTGTTGCCGGGGATGTTGGAGGTGATCCAGCCGTAGAGGGGGTACAGCAGGCCCGTCACGGTCACGGCCCACCACACGACGGTGACCACGAAGGTCACGATCGCGACCGGGAAGACCACTATGCCGTGCAGCAGGTCGAGCCAGGACTGGCCGTTGGCCAGCGGCTGGACCAGCCGGCGTGCCCAGCCGGCCGTCTCCGGGGGCTTCTTGTAGCGGGGGCGGGCCACCGGGCGGCCGAGGATCTCGGGGAGCCAGCGCCGCTCCACGTCGGCGAACCCGCGCGCCACCAGCATCGTCACGGCGAGCACGGGAAGCCCGACCCAGACCACCAAGGTGCCGAGCCCGGCCGACAGGCCGGCGGTCAGCAGGCTGAAGCTCAGGATGGCGAGGGGGAGCCCGAGCAGGGTGTACCTGGTGTCGGTGCCGAGGTGCTTGAGGAGGGATCTCATGGCGTCAAAACTACGAGCGCGGCCCGGGCGCGTTCGAGCCCGTGCGCAGGCCTCACGAAGGTAGGGAAAGCCCTACTCGGAACGGTCATGTGATCTCCCCTGAAGACACCAGTATCCGTCACTGCGCCGGCGGGTCCGCCAGCGAGAGCCTCGTGTCATCGGAATTCCTGATTTTTCCTGAACTCCCCCCTTGACGATACGAGGTGTCCCCCGTGCGCACCCTGCTCGACCGACCCGTGCCCGCCCCCCGGACCGAGGTGACCGGCGGAGGGACCACCCTCCCGGCCGCCGCTCCCCCGCGCCACGGCCGGCCCGGCCGGGACCTGTTCATCGACCTGCTGCGCCTGTTCGGCATCGCCGTCGTGGTGCTGGAGCACTGGAGCATCCCCGTCCTGGCCTACGCCGGCGGCACGATCTCCACGGGGAACGCGCTCACCGCGCCCGGCGCCTTCGCCGTCACGTGGATCACCCAGGTGATGCCGCTGGTCTTCTTCGCCGGCGGCGCCGCCAACGCCATCAGCCACCGGTCGCACCTGGCCCGCGGCGGCGGGGAGCCGCTGTGGCTCGCCGGCCGGGTGCGGCGGCTGGCCTGGCCGGTGCTGCCGCTGGCGGCCGTGTGGATCCCCCTGCCCCACCTGCTGCTCGCGCTCGGCCTGCCCGCGCAACCGGTGGAGACCGCCGCCCGCCTGGCCGGCCAGCTCCTCTGGTTCCTCGCGATCTACCTGGTCGCGGTGGCGCTCACGCCGGTGCTGCTCCGGCTCGGCGAGCGGTACGGGGGCCGGGTGCCCGCCGCGCTCGCGGCCGGGGCCGTCCTGGTGGACGTCGTCAGGTTCAACGGCGTCGAGGCCGCCGGGTACCTCAACATCGGGCTCGTCTGGCTGGCGGTGCACCAGCTCGGGTTCCTGTACGCGAGCGGGCGCCTGGCCGGGTTCCGGCTGATGGCGGCGGGCGGCTTCGCCACGGCCGCCGCCCTGGTCGCGTTCGGGCCGTACCCGGGCAGCATGATCGGGATGCCGGGCGCCCCGATGTCCAACATGGCACCGCCGACCGCCGCGCTCCTCGCCGTCGCCTTCGGCCAGATCGGCCTGGCGATGCTGCTCCGCCCCTGGATCATGCGCCTCGCGTCCCGGCCCGTCGCCGGCCGGGTCGTGGCGTGGGCCGGCCCGCGCATGATGACCGTCTACCTGTGGCACATGAGCGCGCTGTTCGTGGTCGCGGGCGTGACCGTGGTCGGCCTGGGCGTCGCCACCCCGGCGCCGTTCGGGGCCCCGTGGCTGGCCGGCTGGCCGTTCTGGCTGGGCGCGCTCGCGCTCACCGTATGGCCGCTCATCCGGCTCTTCGCGCGGTTCGAGGAGCCGCCGGCCGGCCCGCGCACCGACCCCGGCTGGGCCAGGGCCGTCACGGCCACGGCGCTGGCGGGGGCCGGGCTGCTCACGCTGACCGTCACGGGCTTCGTCCCGGGGGTCGCGCCGATGCTGGGCGCCGCCGCCGTCCTCACCGCCGTGGCCCTGGTCACCCCGATCACCCCCCGCGCCCGCGCCGTCCCCCGCCGTTCGCCGAAGATGACCGCTCGTGAAGGGGCGGCCCTCCGGTGAGCACGGCCGCCCACGACGGACGGGGGCTCGTGACGGACGGGGGCTCGTGATCAGTCGCCGGGCGTCAGCCAGACATAACCAGCGAAACGGCCGGTCAGCCGCTCCCTGCGATGGGAGTAGAGACCGGCCGTCTCGATCGTGCAGCGGTCGTCGTGCCGGACGTCGTCCACGCCCGCGCGCTTGAGCTGGGCGGCGATGCCCGCCCGCAGGTCGAGCGCGGGAGTGCCCGCGGGGGTGGCCGACCACGTCTCCGGCAGGACCGACGCCACCTGCTCACGCAGCGCGTGGGGCACCTCGTAGCAGGTGCCGCAGGCCAGCGGGCCGACCAGGGCGACCAGGTCGGTCGCGCCGTGGGAGCGCATCGCCTCCACCAGCGCGGGCACGACGCCGGCCGTCGTGCCGACCCGGCCCGAATGGGCGCCGCCGACCACGCCCGCCACCGGATCGGCGAGCAGGACGGGCGCGCAGTCGGCCGCGAGTACGGCGAGACCGAGCCCCGGACGATCGGTGTAGACGCCGTCCAGCGAGGGCGGGTCGGTGCCGAACGGCTCGGCGGTGTAGGCCACGTCACGGCCGTGGACCTGGCGCATGAACACCACGTCCCTCGGATCGAGCCCGAAGTCCTCGGCGGTCCGCGCGCGGTTCGCCGCGACGGCGGCGGGATCGTCGCCGACCGACCCGCCGAGGTTGCGCGTGCCGTACGGCCCGGCGCTCACCCCTCCGTGGCGGTCGGTGAACGCCATCCTGACCCGGTCGATCGCAAGCACCACCCCAGACTACCGAGCCCCGCCGCACCGGCCGCCCCCGATTTCCGCAGCGGCCGGACATCCCCCCTGAATGCGGCGGAAGCCGGACGCCCCCGCAGGAAGGCGCGGGAGGCAGGATGTTCCCGCAGGTGAGCGGGCGATCTGATGTCTTCGCCCGGGGTGCGCGGGAGGCCGGTTGAACCCTGATGTCGATCTTCACGTAGACAGAACTGAAGCCGAGATGCCCCATCCACAGATCAGATCGGAGTCAGACACACGTGGACGTTCCGCTACCAATCGCGTTGCTCATCGCCGGCGGGATCCTGCTCATCCTGTGCTTCATGCTAGGCATATTCCACCCCTGACCTGGCGAAAGCACCTTGATCACCGCAGGACGCGGGTGCCTGGGGCCATCGGGGACAGGTCGATGCGGCCGTCGTCGCACGGGGCCGCCCGGAAGGGGATCTCCAGATGGGTGCCGACCTCGTCGGGCGGAAGGATGATCAGGCGCGCGGACTCCGGGCACCTAGTCTCTCGCCCGGTCGGCACCACGGTCCAGTGCACCAGCGCGTGCGCCCCCGCGCCCGGCCTCAGGGTGACCCGGTGCGCCTTGGCGGCGTCCCTGCGCGTCCGGGTACGCAGCACGTCGCCCCTGGCGTCGATCATGATGAGCCCGGAGAAGCCGTACACCCAGCACGTGCGCTTGGACTTGTTGATGAAGATCAGCGCCGCGTTGCGCTGGCCAGCGCCCGCGTCCACGGCGCTGACGCGGGCCGCCAGCGCTCCGCTGTGACACCGGCCGGCCGCCGCCGTGCTCGCGGAGGCCCCTCCCGCGTGCACGGTCTGGGCGGCGGGCATGGTCTGGGCGGCGGGCCCGTCGCCCGTACCTGAGCCCTCCCCTGCCGGGCCGCCCGCCCCGCCCGCTTGACCGCCCGCCGCCGGCGCGACCGCCGCCGGTGGGGTGCCGGGGCCGGAGGGCGCCACCGAGCCGCAACCGGCCGACGCCATCATCAAGCCCGCCGCCACGGCGAGGACCACGGCCGGCCGGCGGACGTCGTTGCTTCGCTTCATGACCAGTACGACGCATGCCCGGCGGCTTTTGTTCGGTTCCAGGCGCATGTCGCACGCTTGTCGCACGCCCCTGTCGTGTGCCGCGCCCGCTTCCCGGCCGGTGAACCGCGTCGTCGCGGGCGACGGATCATGCTCTTCACGGGCGCAATAGAGATCATCGACCCGGGCGAATCACTCGCGGAGCGGCGGAAGCGCGTGAATACCCACCGTGCGGTGATTCGGTCGGCACATCACCCCGAAATTCGCCAACCGGGCGGGCGGCCGTACCCACATATCCGGTCACAATACTCATTATGGATGGGGGCCGGGCTCGGGACGAAAACTGTCGTTGACCTGCTCTAGAGTTGTGGATGACCATTCGCCTACCGGCTTCCGGGAGACGTCACGACTTCAGGTGTGGCGCCGCTTTCTGGTAGGACAATTCCCTAGATTAGGACATCTGACTGGCCATAGCGACTTGCCATTTACCTCACGTAAACTGCCGTAATTATGATGACTCAGCCCTTATCCGCGACCGGCGCTGATTGACGACCTTCGAGAGGGAAGTGCTTTGGTGAACGAATCCGGCTCCGGTTCTGTCTGCGGCCGCTGCGGAACCGACGCGGGACACCTCGCCGCGTGCCCCCGCTGCGGAGCACCCCTCCCCCCGAGGTCCCTCCGCGACCCTGGCTTCCCCCCGCAGGAACCCCTCTTCCCCGGCCCCCCCTCACACAACCCGCCCCCCGAATACCCCCCGCACGACCCAGCCCACCCGTACCCCCCGCAGGGGGTCACTTCCCGCAGGTTCGCGCCGCAGGATCCCTCCCACGGATACCCCCCGCACGAGGCCCCCTCCCAGGCCTTCACCCCTCAGGACCCTTTCCATGGGCGCCCCTCGCAGGAGGTGCCTTTCCACACATTCGCGCCGCAGGATCCCTCCCAGGCGTACGTCCCGCAGGAGCCCCCCTCCCGTGGCTTCGGGCCGAGGGAGCCCACCCGCGTGTATCCGCCGGAGGAGGTCTCCTCCCCCTTGTTCGGGCCGCAGGAGCCGTCCGCGCCGCCGTCCCGGGCCGGGTCGCACCGGCCGCCGAAGGGCCCGGCGCGGCGTACCGGCCGCACGGTCGTCATCGTGGCCGGAGTGGTGCTGGTCTGCGGGCTCGCGTGGTGGTTCCTCGCCGGCCTCAACGTCGGCGGCGCGGGCGACGCGGCGAGCCGGGAGACGGTGGCCGCCTCGGAGGACGCCGCGGTCGCCGGAGGTCTGGACGGGGACGTCCCGCCGCCCCCGCCCGTCTCGTCCCTGGCAGGGAGCGATTCGCAGACGGGCGACCCGGCGGCGAGCGGCCCGGCCGGCGACCCCGCCGACGGCCTGACCCAGGGCGACCGGGCCGAGGGTGACCAGGCGGAGGGCGACCAGGGGGATGGCGATCCAGCGGACGGCGACCAGGCGGAGGGTGATCCGGATGAGGGCGACCAGGCGGGAGCCGAGCCCTCGGCGGCGCCCGCGTCCGGCCGGGCCGCCGAGCAGGCGACGGCGATCGACGGCCTGCTCTCCGACAGCACCGACGCGCGTTCCGGACTCGGGAAGGCGATAGCGGACGTCAGCAAGTGCGACCGCGCCGGCGAGGCGGTCATCCGCAGGATCACCGCCTCGCGAAGCGGGCAGCTCACCCAGGCGCGGAGCCTGGAGGTGGACGCCCTGACCGGCGGGGCGGCGCTGAAACGGTCCCTCGTCGAGGCCCTCGACGCCTCACAGAAGGCCGACGCCGCGTTCCTCTCCTGGGCGTCGCGCCGCCTGGCGGGGGGCTGCCGGGGGGCGATCACCGACGATCCCGACTACGGCACCGGCCTGGCCAGGTCCGAGGACGCCAAGGCGGCCAAGCTGCGGTTCGTCGAGGCCTGGCGCCCCATCGCCGCCGCCCACGACCTCACCGCCCGCAGAGGCGACCAGATCTGACCCCGCCCACGACGGGCCCGCGGTCAGAGGAGGCTGGTGTAGAGGGATTGGGTGCGGGTGGCTATGGCGGGCCAGGAGAAGTGGCCGACGGCGCGCCGGCGGCCCGCCTCGCCCATGGAGGCGGCCAGGGCGGGGTCGGCGAGCAGGGTGTTGACCCGGTGGGCGATGGCGTCGGCGAACGCCTCCGGGTCCTTGGGCTCGCCGTCGATCCCCTGGTCGATGGGGATGAGCAGGCCGGTGGAGCCGTCGGCCACGACCTCGGGGATGCCGCCGGTCGCGGTGGCCACGACGGCGGTCTCGCAGGCCATGGCCTCCAGGTTCACGATGCCCATCGGCTCGTACACCGAGGGGCACACGAACACGGTGGCGTGGGTGAGGATCTGGATGACCTCGCTCCTCGGCAGCATCTCGGAGATCCAGACCACGCCCGCCCTGCTCTCCCGCAGCTCGCCGACCAGCCCGGCGACCTCGGCGGCGATCTCAGGGGTGTCCGGGGCGCCCGCGCACAGCACGAGCTGGGCCTCCGGGGCGAAGGAGCGGGCCGCGCGCAGCAGGTGGACCAGCCCCTTCTGCCGGGTGATGCGCCCGACGAAGACGACGTACGGCCGGTCGGGGTCGATGCCATGCCTGCTCAGGACGCCGGTGCCCCGGTCGGGCGCGTACTCGCCGGTGTCGATGCCGTTGTGGACCACCGCGACGCGCTCGGCGGGGATCTCGGGGTAGCAGGCGAGCACGTCGCGCCGCATGCCCTCCGAGACGGCGATCACCGCGTCCGCGCCGAGCAGCGCGGTGCGCTCGGCGAAGGACGACAGGGAGTACCCGCCGCCGAGCTGCTCGGCCTTCCACGGGCGCAGCGGCTCCAGGCTGTGCGTGGTGACCACGTGCGGGATCCCGTAGAGGAGCTTGGCCACATGCCCCGCGAAGTTGGCGTACCAGGTGTGGCTGTGCACCAGGTCGGCGCCCTCGCAGGCCGAGGCCATCTCCAGGTCGACGCCGAGGACCTGCAGGGCCGCGTTCGCGGTCTCCAAGCCGCCGGGGACCCGGTAGGCGTCCACGCCGCCCTCGTCGCGGCGGGCGCCGAAACAGCGGACCCGTACGTCGGCCAGGGTCCGCAGTTCCCTGGCGAGGTACTCGACATGGACTCCGGCCCCGCCGTACACCTCGGGCGGGTATTCCCGGCTCAGCAGATCGACGCGCATGGGGCAACCTTAGCGTTTCGGGAAGTTTCGCCGGGTTTAGCTGGGTAAAGGCGGGTAACGTCTGCGTATGACGACGTCCAGAATCCTCGCGATCGTGCTGGCCGGTGGCGAGGGCAAGCGGTTGATGCCGCTCACGGCAGACCGAGCCAAGCCCGCGGTGCCGTTCGGCGGGATCTACCGGTTGGTCGACTTCGTGCTCTCGAACCTGACCAACGGGGGCTATCTCAAGATCGTCGTCCTGACGCAGTACAAGAGCCACAGCCTGGACAGGCACGTCACGCGGACCTGGCGGATGTCGACCATGCTCGGCAACTACGTCACGCCGGTCCCCGCCCAGCAGCGGCTCGGCCCGCGCTGGTTCGCCGGCTCGGCCGACGCGCTGTTCCAGAACCTCAACCTGATCTACGACGAGCTGCCCGAGCACTGCATCGTCTTCGGCGCGGACCACATCTACCGCATGGACCCCCAGCAGATGGTGCGCCAGCACATCGACTCCGGGGCCGAGGTGACCGTGGCCGCGATCCGCCAGCCGCTGGCGCTGGCCGACCAGTTCGGGGTGATCGAGACCGACCCGGCGGGGCACCGGATCGTGGCGTTCCGCGAGAAGCCCACCGACGCCATCGGCCTGCCGGACGCCCCCGACCAGGTCTACGCCTCGATGGGGAACTACGTCTTCAAGACCCAGGCGATGATCGACGCGCTCCGGGAGGACGCGCTCGACCCGGCCAGCAAGCACGACCTGGGCGGGAACATCATCCCGATGTTCGTGAAGTCCGGCGGCGCCGAGGTGTACGACTTCGCGAACAACGTCGTGCCCGGTTCCACCGAGCGCGACCGGGGCTACTGGCGTGACGTCGGGACCCTGGACGCGTACTACGACGCCCACATGGACCTGGTGTCGGTGCACCCGGTGTTCAACCTGTACAACGACCGCTGGCCGATCTACACCGGCCACGACCCGCTGCCGCCCGCCAAGTTCGTGCACAACGACGGCGACCGCGTCGGGCACGCCGTCGACTCGCTGGTGTCACCGGGCGTGATCGTCTCGGGGGGCACCGCCTCGCGCTCGATCCTCTCGCCCGGCGTGGTGCTGCACTCCCACTCCCAGGTCGAGGACTCGGTGCTCATGGGGTGCGTCAAGGTCGGCAGGGGCGCGATCGTCCGGCGGGCCATCATCGACAAGAACGTCGTGATCCCCGACGGCGCCCGGATCGGCCTGGACCTGGACCACGATCGCTCGCGCTTCGCCGTGACGCGGGAGGGCGTGGTCGTGATCGGCAAGAACGAGGTCATCGAGAGGTAGCGCCCGCGACCCAGGTGAGCGACATTGTTTCCGCCTTTAGGCGAGTTAGTGGCAGATGGGGGTAAGGGCCGGAGTATGACCGAAACAACACGGGGGCCCGACGACATGGGCGACGACGAGCAGCTCACCGAGATCGAGGAGTGGACCGAGAACCTGCCCATCGGTCACGAGATCATCGAGGACGATCCCGAGGACCGGGACGGGATCACCCGCCGGGTCTGGCAGGAGGCGCCCGACCGCTCGCGGGTGCCGCGCGAGGAGCACCGGTTCGTCGCCCCGGACGAGGGCGCCCATCCCGACGAGGAGTCCGAGGAGTACGCCCAGGAGATCGGCCGGGACGAGGGCGACCTGTCCGCCGAGGAGCGGGCGATGCACATCGAGCCCGAATGACCCCGGCGCGCGTCCAGCCGGACCGGACCCCCGCGCGCCGAACCGGATGATCCCGGCGGCCGGTCGTGACCGCCGCCGTGCTCCGGACGGTCCCGCGCGGGCCGCGAGCGGCGGGCAGATCTGATCAAGACCGGTTGAAGGCCACGGTCCCGCGCTAAAGTCCCGGATGTGCGGAGATCACGACCTTTCTGGCGGCTGACGCCGGCCGAGCGGCAGGTGTGGGACGCGTACCCGTCCGGCGCCTGGGTCGACCTGCGGACCGGTGACGCCGCGCGCGACGACCCCGCCGGCGGCGCGGGGTGGGGGCGGGCCAGGACCGTGCGCGCCGAGCTGATCGTCGCGCTCCTGCTGGGCGCGCACCCCGCGCGGGCCGGGCAGGTGGCGGGCCTGCGGCTCGCCGGGGCGCGGATCGTCGGCTCGGTCAACCTCTCCGACGCGACGATCACCACCAAGCTGCACCTGCTGAGCTGCCACCTGTCCGGCGTCGTGTCGCTCACCGACGCGACCGTCAGGGGCGTGCGCTTCCGTGGCTGCGACATCCACCGCATCCGCGCGGCCCGCTGCACGGTCGACGGGCTGTTCGAGCTGGACGCGTGCACGGTCCGCGCGGGGGTGCGGCTGGACAACGCCCACGTCACCGGGCAGCTCCGCCTGGCCAGGTCCCGGCTGCACGCGCCGGACGGGCCGCAGACCGCCACGGAGAGCTTCAAGGAGGACAAGAGCCGGCCGTTCACCGACGCGGAGAAGCGCGAGCGCGGCTGGGACCAGAACCACTGGGCGCTGTGGGCCGGCGGGCTGACCGTGGACGGCGGCGCCTTCTGCCGGGACATGCGGACCGTCGGCGGGCTCAGGATGATCGGGGCCCGTTTCAACAGCGGCCTGTACCTCCAGCGCGCGGTGATCAAGGCCAACGGGCCGCACGCCGTGTACGCCGACCACATGCAGGCGTCGAGCGTGGAGTTCAGCGCCGGGTTCACCGCCGAGGGCACCGTGCGGATGCGCGGCGCGCGGGTGGCGGGCGTGCTCTCCTTCGACATGGCCGTGCTGGACGCCGACGACCGCTGCCTGCACCTCAGCCACATGCAGGTCGACGAGCTCATCCTGCGGCCGTCCTCGGCGCGCGGGGAGGTCAACCTCGGGTACACCCGGGTCGGCGTCCTGCTCGACCACCCCGAGGCCTACCCCGGGCACGTGCGGCTCAACGGGGCGACCTTCGAGTCGCTGCGGGGCGACATGACACCGGCCGACCGGCTGAGCTGGGTGAGCCGTGACCCGGAGGGCTACCGGCCGCAGCCGTACGAGCAGCTCGCCGCCTGGTACCGCAAGATCGGGCACGACCCGGAGGCGCGCGGCGTCCTGCTCGCCAAGCAGCGGGCCCGGCGGGCCACCCGGCGGGTCCCGGGCCGGATCGCCGGCTACCTGCTGGACGTGGTCGTGGGGTACGGGCACCGCCCCTGGCTCGCCGGGGTGTGGTTCGCGCTGCTGCTCGCCGCGGGGACCGCCGTGTTCGCCACCCATCCGCCCGCCCAGGTGGGCCTGGACGAGCGGCGGATCTTCCACCCGTTCCCGTACACGCTCGACCTGCTGGTGCCGGTGAGCGTGTTCGAGCAGCGGGGCGCCTGGGAGCCGGTGGGCTGGACGCAGTGGCTGGCGAACGTCCTCATCGCGTCGGGCTGGATCCTCGCGACGGCGCTCATCGCGGGCGGCACCCGCGTGCTGCGCCCCTCGAACACGTCCTGAACCGGGCGCCGCCTACCCCTCCACGCGGAAACGCGGGAGCGAGTCCGGGTGGTGCTCCCGGATGTAGGCCACCAGGTGCTCGCGGATGTCGCACTTGAGGTCCCACACGCTCGGCGCGTCGGAGGCGCTCATCAGCGCCCGCAGTTCCACCAGCCCGTTCGGCTGGACGTCGGTCACCTGGAGGGTCCAGTCCTTCTGGTCCCACAGCGGGTGCTCGCGCAGCCGCCGGTACAGCTCGGCCCTGATGTCCTCGACGGGCACCGACCAGTCGACGCGGAGCATGACGTGCCCGATGACCCGGCTGCCGTGCCGCGTCCAGTTCTCGAACGGGGTCGCGGTGAAGTGCGAGACCGGCAGGATGAGCCGGCGCTCGTCCCACAGCCGCAGCACCACGTAGGTCAGGGTCAGCTCCTCGATGCGGCCCCACTCGTCGTCGACCACCACCACGTCGTCCAGCCGGATGGCGTCGCTGAACACCAGTTGCAGCCCGGCGATGAGGTTGCTCAGGGTGGACTGCGCGGCGATGCCCGCCACCACGCCGAGGATGCCCGCCGAGGCCAGCAGCCCGGCGCCGAGGGCCCGCACGGCCGGGAAGCTGAACAGCATCGCCCCCATGGCGACGACGATGATGACCGCCGCGGCCACCCGGCGCACCAGCGTGATCTGGGTGCGGATGCGGCGCGCCCTGCGGTTGCCGTCGCCCTCGACCATGCCGAGGCGGGTCAGCACGACGTCGGTCACCGCGTACGCCGCCTGGACGACCAGCCAGGCGACGCACGCGATGAGCAGCACGGTGACGGTCCGCTCGACGGCCTCGTCGCCGAACTGCCCGGACATGCCCGGCGCGTACACCCGGTCGAACGCGACCACGCCGGCGGTCGCGAACCCCGGCCACGTGCAGCGGTCGACGAGCGGGCCCGCGAGGGAGAAGCGGCCGTTGACGCGGCGGGACCGCAGCAGCCGCCTGAGCAGCTCGACCGCCACGATCGCCGCCAGCACGACCGCGACCAGGACCACCCAATTCACCGCTGAGGACACCGCCGCGCTCCCTTCGTGCCGTCGTACCGTGCGCGGGCCTTCTTACCGTGTGCGGGGGGAAAGGCGGGAATCAGAACGCCTCGTCGAGGCGCACGCTCCCTTCCACCGCGACCTGGTAGGCCGACACCCTGCGCTCGAAGAAGTTGGCCAGCTCCTGCACGTCCTGCAGTTCCATGAAGGCGAAGGGGTTGGCCGTGCCGTACCGTATCGGCAGGCCCAGGCGGGCCAGGCGCCGGTCGGCGACGTACTCCAGATACTCGCGCATCTGGCCGGCGCTCATGCCGGCCAGGCCGTCGCCGCACAGGTCGCGGGCGAAGGCCAGTTCGGCCGCGACGGCCTCCTCGACCATCCGGGTCACCATGCCGCCCAGCTCGTCGTCGAACAGGTCCGGCTCCTCGGCCCGCACGGTGTCCACGACCGAGAACGCGAACTCCATGTGCATGGACTCGTCGCGGAACACCCAGTTCGTCCCGGTGGCCAGCCCGCCCAGCAGCCCCCGCGAGCGCAGCCAGTACACGTAGGCGAAGGCGCCGTAGAAGAACAGTCCTTCGATGCAGGCGGCGAAGCAGATCAGGTTGAGCAGGAACGCCCGGCGGTCGTCCCGGGTCTCAAGGCGGGTGAGCCCGTTGATCGAGTCGATCCAGCGGAAGCAGAACTCCGCCTTGTCCCTGATGGAGGGGATGTGCTCCACGGCCGCGAACGCCTTGGCCCGCTCGTCGTGGTCGGGCAGGTAGGTGTCCAGCAAGGTGAGGTAGAACTGGACGTGCACGGCCTCCTCGTAGAGCTGGCGCGACAGGTACAGCCGCGCCTCGGGGGCGTTCACATGGGTGTACAGGTTGAGCACCAGGTTGTTGGCCACGATCGAGTCGCCGGTGGCGAAGAAGGCCACCAGCCGGTTGATCAGGTGCCGCTCCCCCGCGTCCATCTTCGCCAGGTCGGCGAGGTCGGACTGCAGGTCCACCTCCTCGACCGTCCAGGTGTTGCGGATCGCCGCCCGGTACCGCTCGTAGAACTCCGGGTACCGCATCGGCCGCAACGTCAGGTCCATTCCGGGGTCGAGCAACATCACTGGCACGCCTCACAGATCTCGGGGTTCTCAAGGGAGCACGCGACCGCGTCCGGGTCGGGCACGGCCGCGCGCGCCCCGGGGGCCACGGGGGCAACGGCCAGGGCCTCGGCGGCCACGGTGGTCTGCGCGATGCGCGTGGCCGGGCGCGAGCGCAGGTAGTAGGTGGTCTTCAAACCGGCCCGCCAGGCGTAGGCGTACATCGAGGACAGCTTGCCGATCGTCGGGGTCGCCATGAACAGGTTGAGCGACTGCGACTGGTCGATGTACGGCTGCCGCGCGGCGGCCAGGTCGATCAGGGACTTCTGCGGCAGCTCCCAGGCGGTGCGGTACAGGCCCCTGACCTCTTCCGGGATCGCGGCGATGCCCTGGACCGACCCGTCGGCGCGCTTGAGCTCGTCCCTGATCTGCGGGTTCCACAGCCCAAGGCCCTGGAGGTCGCGGACCAGGTAGCGGTTGACCTGGAGGAACTCGCCCGACAGCGTCTCGCGCTTGAACACGTTGGACACCTGCGGCTCGACGCACTCGTAGCATCCGGCGATCGAGGCGATGGTCGCGGTCGGGGCGACGGCCAGGAGCAGCGAGTTCCGCAGGCCGGTCTCGGCGATGGTCTCCCGCAGGGCCGCCCACTCGGCGGGGTGCGCCGGGTTCGCGGCCGGGAAGTGGTCCAGGTGCAGGACGCCGCCGGCGGCGCGCGTGTCGGCGTACGACGGGTGCGTCCCCCGCGACCGCGCGAGGGCAGCGGAGGCGCCATAGGCGGCCAGGGCCATCTCCTCGGCGATCCGCGTGGACAGCGCGAGCGCCTCAGGGGAGTCGAACGGGAGCCGCAGCGCGAAGAAGACGTCGGCCAGGCCCATCACGCCGAGGCCGATGGGCCGCCAGCGCAGGTTGGCCGCCTCGGCCTCGGGCGTCGGGTAGAACCCCCGGTCGATGGAGGCGTCCAGGAAGCGGACGGCCGTCGCCACCGTGGCGCGCAGCCGCGCCCAGTCGACCCCGTCCTCCCCGAGGTGGGCGGCCAGGTTGACCGAGCCGAGGTTGCACACCGCGGTCTCGGCGTCGCTGGTCACCTCGAGGATCTCGGTGCACAGGTTGGACAGGTGGATGACGTTCTCGGGGCGGGCGGTCTGGTTGGAGGCCCGGTTGGCGGCGTCCTTGAAGGTCATCCAGCCGTTGCCGGTCTGGGCGAGCGTGCGCATCATGCGGCCGTACAGGGCCCTGGCGGGCACCTGGCGGGCGTACCGCCCGGCGGCCTCGGCGGCGCGGTACGCGGCGTCGAACGCGTCGCCCCACAGGTCGACCAGCTCGGGAACCTCCTTGGGGTCGAACAGCGACCACACGCCGTCGTCCTCGACGCGGCGCATGAACTCGTCGGGGATCCAGTTCGCCAGGTTGAGGTTGTGGGTGCGCCGCGCGTCCTCGCCGGTGTTGTCGCGCAGCTCGAGGAAGTCCTCGACGTCGGCGTGCCAGGGTTCGAGGTACACGCAGGCGGCGCCCTTGCGCCGGCCGCCCTGGTTCACGGCCGCCACGCTGGAGTCGAGCGTGCGCAGCCAGGGGACGATGCCGTTGGAGTGCCCGTTGGTGCCCCGGATGAGCGAGCCGCGCGACCGCACGCGGGTGTAGGAGATGCCGATGCCGCCCGCGTACTTCGACAGGCGCGCGACCTGGCCGTAACGCTCGTAGATGGCCTCCAGCTCGTCGCGGGGCGAGTCGAGCAGGAAGCAGGACGACAGCTGCGGGCGACGGGACCCGGAGTTGAACAGCGTCGGCGAGCTGGGCAGGTACGACAGCGTGGACATGAGCCGGTAGAGCTCGGCGGCCTCGGCGACGGTTCCGGCCAGGCCGCACGCCACGCGCAGGAAGAAGTGCTGCGGC
This sequence comes from Sphaerisporangium corydalis, assembly GCF_025506355.1. GTDB lineage: Bacteria > Actinomycetota > Actinomycetes > Streptosporangiales > Streptosporangiaceae > Sphaerisporangium > Sphaerisporangium corydalis. The sequence continues at coordinate 123,183 of NZ_JANZYP010000012.1, read as the reverse complement.
CGTTCCAGGACGCCACGGGTCACCGGGTGGCGCAGCAGGTAGCGGTCGTAGACGGTGCGCAGCCCGAAGTACTCGAACCTGGCGTCCCCGTCGGGGTCGACCAGGTCGTCCAGCTCGGCCTGGTGGGCCTGGACGAACGCGTTCAGGGCGTCCTGGACGAGTCCGGCCGCGTGCGTGGCGGCGATCGAGTCCGAGAACGACCGCACCCCGTGCGCCGCGGCCTCGTCCACGATCTCCGCCGCCAGCAGCCCCGCGGCGAGCCGGGAGTTGGCGGGGTCGGTGACGACCCGGGCGGCGGCCTCCTCGATGGCGAGCCGCCTCGCCGCCTGATCCTCCCGGATCGGCGCCGGCAGGTCGCGTGTCACGGTCATGTGCTCTCCCTCATAGCGTTCGGATCCCCGCTGTGGGAGCACGCGTCGGAGCACGACCGGTGGACCCGCCGGGCGGGCACGCCGGAAACCCCGCCCGCGGCCCTCCCTCGGGGCCTGGACGACACGTCACCGGCAGGTCTTCGGACTCGCGGGCGCCTGGCTCGTGCCTACTGGCCGTCGCTTCCCAGGCCGGGGCCGGCCCAGTGCTCGAATGACGGCGGTCGTTCCCGCTCACCGCTGCGGGGCAGCCCCGGAATCGCACCAGGTTCCCTCTTGCCTCGCCCCAAGGGCGAACCAGCAACGATCAGGATCCTACATCTAGTGGCCACCCGCACAACAACCCCTACAGGTTGTGTTCGAGGTCGTCACGTACCGCCACCCTCCCCCTAGGCGAAGGATGCGTCATACGCGCAGGACGAGGGTCACGGTAAGGGCCGTGTCACCCGTGCGGGCCGTGTCACACGCGCAGGCCGGAGTCACGGTAAGGGCCGTGTCACACGCGCAGGCCGAGGTCGCCGAGTGCGCGGCCCAGCCGGGCGGTCTCCACGCGCAGCCACTGGCGGAAGTCCTCGCCCTCCAGGTAGAGCGGCGTCCAGCCGTCGCGCGCGCACAGCTCGGTCCAGCGGGCCGACTCGGCGACGTCGTGGCACAGGCCGGACAGGGCCGCCCGGTCCTCGTCGGGCAGGTCGGCCGAGCCGAGCAGGCCGCGCCAGTCGGCGCAGGACAGGTGGACGTCGCACTCCAGCAGTGTCGGGGCCCGCACGCCCTGGATGCGGTCGGGCGAGGAGACCGCGAGCGCGTGGAGCTCCCCTGTCCGCACGCGGTCGCGCACTCCGGCGTGGCCGCCGAGGGCCGCCGCCACCCGCCCGCCGGCGAGCGCGGTGACCGCCTCGGCGCTGGTCGGGTAGGCCACGTAGTGCAGCGTGCGGGCGTCCACGCCGAGGCTCTGGGCGAGCATGCCGAACAGCAGGTGGTCGACCCCGCCCTCGGCCCTGCCGCCGACCGCCACCCGGGCCGGGTCGCGCCGCATGGCGTCGGCGAAGGCCCCGAACGTCGCGAGGCGGGAGGCGGCCGGGACGACCAGCACCTCCCACTGGCCGCAGAGCCGGGCCAGCGGGGTGGTCCCGGCGAAGGCCGTGGCCTGCCGGACCGGGGGCACGGTGCAGACCAGCGCGGGCTCGGCGAGCAGCACCTGGTCGGCGCGGCGCGCCCGGGTGAACTCGGCCAGCGCGGCGCGCGCCGGGCGGTCGACCACCCGCAGGCGTCCCACCAGGCCGTCCCGCTCGGCCGCGCCCGTGAGCGAGCGGGCGAGCCGGTCCGCCTCGCCTCCGTACGGGCCGGGGACCATCATCGACAGGGACGTCGAGGCGAGCTTGCGCGAGCCGGTGGCGCTTCCGCAGCCGGCGGCCAGGGTGACGAGCCCGGCGCCGAGCGCGAGCACCTGCCGTCGACGCATCGTTAACGCCCTTTCCCCCGATATAAGACTAAATGCCCAGTTTGGCGGCCTCGCACACGAGTTGTGGCCGCGGCGTGCCCGGCACGTGTAATCATGTGACCCAGTCGCGGCGAAGGGCGGAGATGTGGGCGAGGTGACGGCCGGGGAGGCGCGGGCGCCCACCACCAGGCAGGCCAGGGCGATCCTGCTCCAGGCCGGCCGCCTCCTCTCCGAGTCCCGCACCCTGCTCGCCGACCACGCGCGCGCCAGGGACGAGGTCCAGCGGGCCCTGGCCGGGCTGCGGGCGGAGCTGGCCAGGGACGAGCTGGCCGCCATCCCCGTCGCCCGCCTGAAGGACGTCACCGGCGGGCGGCTGCGCCTCGGCGCGATCGAGCAGGCCGGCTACGCGACCGTCAAGGACGTCCTGGACGCCACCCCGTACGCGCTCCAGCTCGTCCCCGGCGTCGGCGCCCGCACCGCCGCCCAGGTGATCGCCGCCGCCGGGCAGATCGCGCGCGCCGCCGAGGAGACCGTCACCTTGCGCATCGACGTCGAGCGGCGCGACCCCCGGGCGACGGCGCTGCTGGTCGCGCTGAACCGGCTGGTGACCGCCGGCCCCGACCTCACGCGGGCCTGCGACGCCGCCACGGCGGTCGACGCGAGGCTGACCCCGCTGCTGCCCGGCGCCCGGCCCGCCCAGGGGTGGCTGCGGATGATGCTCGCCGGCCGCGCGGGACGCGAGCGGGCGCGGGAGTCGCTGGCGCGCATCGGCGCGTTCCTGGCGGAATCGGCCGCGAGCGGCACCCGGATGCTGCTCGCCCAGGCCGCCGTGGACCTGCTCCGCCCGCCCGTCCAGGCCGTCGAGGCGTGGATCGACTTCGAGATCCAGGCGCCCGAGTACTACAGCCTGCTCGCCGAGATCGCCGCCCTGGAACCCGACCGGGTCGCCTCTGAGGGGTTCGTCCCGAGCGACCTGTCCGCCCGGGTCAACGCCCAGGCGCTGGACGACACCCACCGGCGGGTCTCGCTGCGCGGCTACCAGGCGTTCGGCGCCCGCTTCGCCCTCGCCCAGGGCCGGGTGATCCTCGGCGACGAGATGGGGCTCGGCAAGACCATCCAGGCCATCGCCGCCCTCGCGCACCTCCGGGCCGGGGGCCACACCCACTTCCTGGTCGCCTGCCCGGCCAGCGTGCTGATCAACTGGTGCCGCGAGATCGAGACGCGCAGCACCCTCAGGCCCTTCCGCGTGCACGGGTCGGACCGTACGGGCGCCCTGGCGGAATGGGTGCGCGGCGGCGGGGTCGCGGTGACCACGATCGACGCGCTGCACCGGCTGGAGGTCCCCGCCGAGGTGACGCTCGGCATGCTGGTGGTCGACGAGGCGCACTATGTGAAGAACCCCGAGGCCCGGCGGTCCCTGGCCGTGGCCCGGTGGTGCGCACGCACCGGCCGGGTGCTCTTCCTGACCGGGACCCCGATGGAGAACCGCGTCGAGGAGTTCCGCACCCTGGTCGGCTACCTGCGGCCCGAGATGGTCCCCGAGATCCGCGCCAGCGACGCCGCCGCGGGCCCGGAGGCGTTCCGCCGCGCCGTCGCCCCCGCCTACCTGCGGCGCAACCAGCAGGACGTGCTCACCGAACTGCCCGATCTGGTGCACGTGGACGAGTGGGAGGAGCTCAGCGCGGCCGACTCCGACGCCTACCGGGCCGCCGTGGCGGCCGGGAACTTCATGGCCATGCGCCGCGCCGCGTACGCCGTCCCGGAGAAGTCGGCCAAGCTCGAACGGCTGTGCGAGATCGTGGAGGAGGCGGCGGGCACCGGACTGAAGGTCGTCGTCTTCTCCTACTTCCGCGACGTTTTGTCCACCGTCCGAACCGCCCTCACCCCCGCGAACCCCACCGGCGACCTCGCCCCGGAAGCCGTGAGCCCGACCCAGGACGCCACCGAGCCGACCCGGGACACCGCCGATCCGGTCCGGGGAGGCGCCGGCCCTGTCTGGGGAGCCGCCGGCCCTGTCTGGGGAGCCGCCGGCCCGATCCAGGACGCCGCCGACCCGGCCCGGGGAGCCGCCGGGCGGGTTCACGGGCCGATCTCCGGAGGGCTGCCGCCCGCCCGGCGTCAGGAGATCGTGGACGAGTTCACCGGCGCCGACGGGCACGCGGTGCTGCTCTGCCAGATCCAGGCCGGCGGCGTGGGGCTCAACCTGCAGGCGGCCTCGGTGGTCGTCCTCTGCGAGCCCCAGGTCAAGCCGACCATGGAGAGCCAGGCCGTCGCCCGCGCCCACCGCATGGGACAGGTGCGCAAGGTCCAGGTCCACCGCATCCTGGCGGCCGACAGCGTGGACCAGCGCATGCTGGAGATCCTCCGCACCAAGAGCAGGCTCTTCGACGCCTACGCCCGGCGCAGCGACCTGGCCGAGTCGGCGCCCGACGCCCTCGACGTCTCCGAGCAGTCCCTGGCCCGCGAGATCGTCGAAGCCGAGCAACGCCGCCTCGCCCTTTCCACCACCGACTCCTGAACAAAGGGCCTCGCTCCGCTCGGACTGTCTTCTTGGAGCTTCGCGGTATCAAGGCGGCTACGACCTGGCAAGGACCCGGCGAAGCCCTCAGAGCACGGCCCGAGCGGAGTGAGGCCCTTAACCAGATCAGGCCAGTGACCTGTTGGAACCACCGGAATCCCGCTGTCCAGGGTCTCTCCCCCGTACGGGGGAGGGGGTTCCCGTGCCGGGGGGAGTCGCCGGGGTGGGTGATCGCGCGATCGTGAGGTGTGCGGATCTTCCGCGCTTTCCACCAAGGGGGACACCTTGCCTTCCACATCGCTCTTGCCGACGTCCCCGGACGCCCCCGGCCGCGGAACGCGGCGGCGCGGCGCCCGCGCGGCTCGTGGACGACGGGGCTGAGCGGCCGTGCCGACCATCACCGACGACACCCTCGCCGCCTGGACGCGCCGCTCGCTCGACGCCGTGGAGGACCTGCTCCGCACCACCTTGGACACCCCCGGCGACCCGTTCCTGACCACCGTCGCCACGCACCTGCTCGCGGCGGGCGGCAAGCGGGTGCGGCCCACGCTGGTGCTCCTGGCCGCGCGGTTCGGCGACCCCGACCGTCCCGAGGTCGTCCGCGCCGCGGCGGCCGTCGAGCTCATGCACGTGGCCTCGCTGTACCACGACGACGTCATGGACGAGGCGGCCACCCGGCGCGGCGTGCCGAGCATCAACGCCAAGTGGGGCAACCGCGTGGCCATCCTGGCCGGTGACTATCTGGTCGCCAGGGCCGCCGAGCTGGCGGCGCCGCTGGGAGCGGCCGCTGCGGAGGAGCAGGCCCGCATGCTGACCCGGCTGGTCACCGGGCAGCTCCGCGAGACGGTGGGCGCGGGGCCGGACGCCGACCCGGAGCGCTACTACATGAGCGTGATCGCCGACAAGACCGCGGCCCTGTTCACGCTCGCGACGCGGCTGGGGGCGCACGCCGCGGGCGCGCCCGCCGGCCACCTTGAGGCGCTGGGGGCCTACGGTGAGGCGCTCGGCATCGCCTTCCAGCTCGCCGACGACGTCCTGGACGTCACCCAGCCGACCGCGCGGGCGGGCAAACCGGCCAACGCCGACCTGCGTCAGGGTGTGGCCACGTTGCCGGTGCTGCGGGCCCTGCGCGTGCGAGGCCGTGGCCAGGGGCGGCTCAGGAACAGGCCGGCCCGGCTGCGCAGGATGCTGGCCGGGGGGCCCATCACCGACGCGGGCGACCTGGCCACCGTGACGCGGCTGCTCCAGCGCTCCCCCGGGCTCGCCGAGGCCCGCACCGAAGTGGAGCGCTACGCGGACCGCGCCAGGCGCGCCCTGCTCCCGCTGCCCGCCTCACCCGCCCGCGACGCCCTGGCCGACATGTGCGACCAGCTCATCTCCCGCTGCGACCCGGCACCCCCCGCCCAACCGGCCTAACAAACCACCCCAGAGCCGGCGGACCGGACCCGTGCTCCTGACGGGGGCGAGGGTTCGGTCATCCGACCGGGCTGACGAAGCCGGACTCGTAGGCGACGATCACGGCCTGGGTGCGGTCGCGGGCGGCGAGCTTGGTGAGCACGTTGCCGACGTGCGTCTTGACCGTCTCGGCCCCCACTGTCAGCCGGGCGGCGATCTCGGCGTTGGACAGGCCGGTGGCCATGAGGCGCAGCACCTCCTCCTCCCGTTCGGTCAGCCGGGCCCGCCGGAGCCGGTCGCCGGCGGGCCCGCCCGCTCCCGCGCCGCCGTACGCGCCGGCCAGCCGGCGGATCGCGGCGGGGAAGACCAGGGACTCGCCGCGCGCGACCACCCGTACCGCCTCCACGACCTCCGGCGGCCGGGTGCGCTTCAGCAGGAACCCGCTGGCGCCCGCGCGGAGCGCCTCGTACACGTGGTCGTCGTTCTCGAAGGTGGTGACGACCAGCACCCTGGGCGGCCGGGCCGACGCGGCGAGCAGCCGCCGCGTGGCCTCGATGCCGTCGATCGCGGGCATCCGCACGTCCATGAGCAGGACGTCGGGACGGGTGCGGGCCACCATGTCCATGACCTCGGCGCCGTCGGCCGCCTCACCCACCACAGTGAGGCCGGGCTGGGCGTCGAGGATGACCCGCAACCCCACCCGGACCAGCTCCTCGTCATCGACGATCCCCACCCGGATGTCCGCGCTCATCCCGAACCCCCGCCCGACACCCTGATCCTCCCACTCACGACGAAACCCCCGCCGAGCGCCAGATCCCTGCACTCACGACGAAAGCCCCGCTCGACACCGGATCCCCCGCTCACAACGGGTCTCCCGCTCACAACGCGTCTCCCGCCGGAAGCCGGACCGAGACGCGCCACTGGCCGTCGTCCGGGCCGGCGGTCATGGCTCCGCCGAGCAGGGCGACGCGTTCGCGCATGCCGTCCAGCCCGCGCCCGCCCTCGCGCCGGGGCGCGTCCCCGGTGACCGGGTTGGCCACCTCGATCGCGAGCGTACGGCCGTCGACGGCGACGCGCAGCGCCACCGGCACCGGGCCCGCGTGCCGGAGCACGTTCGTCAGGCTCTCCTGGATGATGCGGTACCCCTCCGCGGACACCGAGGGGGGCAGGGAGGCGACCGAGCCCTCGACCTGGGTGCGGACCTCGACCCCGGTGCCGCGCGAGTGCGCCACCAGACGGTCCAGGTCGGCCAGCCGGTGGCGCGGCCCGTCGTCGGGCGGCCGCTGCGGCGGGCCGCCGGCCGATCCAGGGGCCGGCGCCCCATCGTCCGGCATCTGGTACATCACGCGGTCGGCTGGGCCGCCGTCGCGGAGCATGCCGAGCACGCGGTCGAGGTCCTCGGTGGCGGCCCGGCCCGCGTCCTCGATCGCGACCAGGGCGCGGCGGGCGAACCCGAGGTCGGTGTCGAGCAGGTGCAGCGCCGCCGCGGCCTGCAAAGTGGTGACCGTCAGCGCGTGCCCGATGGAGTCGTGCAGCTCGCGGGCCAGCCGGTCGCGCTCGGCCATCCGCGCCGCCCGCGCCTCGAGGGCCGCGATCCGCTCGGCCGGCGAGGGGCCGAGCAGGACGGGCGCCATGACCGCCGCCAGCGCCCCGAGGCCCGCCACGGCGTACAGGACGCCGACGAGCAGCACGGCGCCCGCCAGAGACAGCCACCCGGGGTCGTGCTCGTCCAGCGGCCCGACGCGGACGCCGGCGACCACCTCCCCCGCGATGCCGAACCGCTGGACGAGGAGGACCACGCCCAGCGCCAGCGGGACGAGCACCAGCGTGACCACAACGCCGCCGATCGCGAGATGGACGGTGAACCACAGCGCCGCGCGCAGCCGCGTCTCCCGCTCCTCCCGCCAGGAACCCGCTGAGGCGGGCGGATCAGGCAGGGGGACGCCGAGCAGCGACCGCGCGGCGACGATCTCCAGCGCGCGCGTGCCCCGCAGGAAGGGGGGCACGGCCGCGATCAGGACGGTCAGCGCCATGACCGGCAGGACCAGGCCGCGCGGCGTCCGCTCCCCGGCCAGCGCCCGCGCGAAGGCCGCCCCCGCCAGGACGTACGGCAGCAGCAGCACGCCGCCGAGCAGCAGGTGGACCCCGCGCCGGTAGGTGGCACCGCTCACCAGCGGGGCGACCACGGCACGCACGCTCACATCGGCCATCCTCTCGCGTCCCACTTTGCCACTTCGAAACACTCGCATTGCCGGGCCCATACTCCCGTACCATCTTCGTTACTCAAAGTAGTCAGACGATTACGTTTATGATAACGTCCCGCTGTTCCCCCAGGCGGGACGACATGCCCCGCCCGCTCCGAGGCGGATCCCGGCCGCCGGGGTCCTGGCACAGACGAAGGAGATGGACCGTGACGACCCAGCAGTTCACCACGGAGACCCGTCGCAACGTCGAGCGTTTCCTGGCGTTCTCCGAGCACGTCGGCGAGCTCCACGAGCAGGAGGTGCTCGACGTCCTGCGCGAGCAGGGCATCACCACGCTGGAGTCGCTGATCCGGCACACGCTCAGCGCGCCCCGGTCGGCCGCCCCCGTGCCCGCCGAGCCCGCCTGGCCGGGCGCCGCGTCCGCGTCCGAGGGCTCCGTCCACCGCCCGCCGTCCATGGCCGTGGTCGTGGACGGCGTCGAGCACGCCCCCGAGGACCTGCGGCGCTTCGACGGGCAGCCCCTGCACTTCGTGGCGAGCCGGGGCGCCGGCGGTGAGCCGCGCCTGCTCGCCTTCACCGACGACCAGCCGCTGCGCACCGCCCTGTGGGTGTCGTCGCTGCTGCGCGAGCAGGAGCGAGCGACCTCGGCGGCGAGCGCGTCCGCCCCGTTCACCAAGGGCCAGGTGCAGATGTTCCAGCACCACAACTTCGACGGCGACTGGTTCTGGCTGAGCGCCGGGTTCGGCTACAACGACCTCACCCGCGTCTACCACGGCCCCATCTGGTCGAGAAGCGACTGGAACGACACCATCAGCTCCATCTCCGCCACCGACTGCAACGTGACGTACTACGAGCACATCAACTGGGGAGGCAGCTCGTTCTTCTCCCCGGCGTACACGGGGAACCCGGCGGACGGGCACGCCTGGGGCGACCTCGGGTCCATCGGGTGGAACGACCGCATCTCCTCGGTCGCCAACTGGGGCGTCCCCCGCTGACCCCCACCACCTTCCCGAGGGAGCCGCCAGGGACCGGCCGCCCAGGCCGGTCCCCTTCCCATCGGCGCCGTGCGTCTTCGGCCGGTCGGTGGGGTTGTGGTTTTGTCGGTGGTCTCGTCTATACAGGAATGGCACGTGAGGAGGCCGTTCACCGGCGCGAACGAGGCGCGGGGGGTCCTCAGGTGGGAAAGGAGCGAGCGTCATGGTCATGGCGGACGAGCAGGTGGACGAGTTCCCGCGTCTGGCGGACCCCTTCAGGCGGGAGCTGCTGGCCCACTGCTATCGCATGACGGGCTCGATCCATGACGCCGAGGATCTGGTACAGGAGACCTACCTGCGGGCCTGGCGCGCCTACGACCGGTTCGAGGGGCGCTCCTCACTGCGCACCTGGCTCTACCGCATCGCCACCACCACCTGCCTCACCGCGCTGCGGAGCCGGGGCAGGCGCCCGATGCCGACCGGCCTCGGCACCGCCGGCTCCGACCCGGACGACCCCCTGGTCGACCTTCCCGAGGTGGCGTGGCTGGAGCCGGTGCCGGACGCGATGGTCGGCGCCGCGCGGTCCGACCCCGCCACGATCGTCACCTCGCGCGAGAGCATCCGGCTGGCCCTGATCGCGGCCCTGCAACATCTGCCGCCCCGGCAGCGCGCCGTCCTGATCCTGCGTGACGTCCTGCAGTGGCGGGCGGCGGAGGTGGCCGAGCTGCTCGGCGTCACGACGATCGCCGTCAACAGCAGTCTGCAGCGCGCCCGGGCCCAGCTCGACCGCTCGGCGCCGGTCGAGGACGAGATGGCCGAGCCCGAGTCCCTCGACCAGCGTCTGCTGCTCGACCGCTACGTCGCCGCCTTCGAGCGCAAGGACATCCCGGCCATACTCGAGCTGTTCACCTCCGACATCGTCTGGGAGATGCCGCCGTTCGCCGCCTGGTACCACGGCCCCGAGCCCGTCGGCCGCCACCTCCACGCCCGGTGCCCCGCCCGCCCCGGCGGCCTGCGCCTGGTCCCGGTCGAGGCCAACGGCCAACCCGCGTTCGCGATGTACATGCGCGACGAGCACGGCGAACTGCGCGCCTTCGCCCTCCAGGTACTGACCGTCAAGGCCTCCGGCATCACCCACGTCGCGAACTTCCTCGACACCCGCCTGTTCCCCACCTTCGGCCTCCCCCCGACCCACACGGCCCTAGCAGTGGCATAACCCATCACAAAATCGCCCACTCCCCCGGTCAGGCCTCGCGAGGCGCGGGTGCAAAGAAAACGCCCATAGTTCACTTGCCCGTGCTGGTCAGCGGTGGCGGCCTCGGGGTTTGAGGGGGGTGGCGGGGAGGGTGGGGGCCGGGAGGGGTGGGCCGTCGTAGGCGGTTACGGTGCCGAAGTCGGTGCCCTTGGACCATTCATCGCGGAACTCGGTGATTTCCTGGTGACTGCGGCCGACGAAGTTCCACCACATGACGATCTCCTCCTCGAACGGCTCGCCGCCGAGGAGCAGCACCCGGCTGGGACGCCGGGCGCGGAAGGTCAGTTCGGACCGCCCGGAGCCCAGGTAGAGCAGCGGACCGGGCTCAAGAGGATCTTCACCGGACTCGGCCTCCCCGGGCTCGGCGGCGGCCTTCGTGTCGTCCGGCTCGGCACCAGGGCCGATCTCGGCGGCGGGGCCGATCTCCCCGCTGGGGCCGGTCGCAATGGCGGAGCCGGTCGCGGTGGCGGGGGCGGTCGCGGTGGCGGGGGCGGTCGCGGGGGCTGGACCCGGCTTGGCGGCGGGGTCGGTTTCGGGGTCGGTGACGTCGATGGCGCCGGTGAGGGTGAGGAGGGCGTATTCGAAGGCGGGGTCGAGGGGGAGGGTGAGGTGGGACTGGTCGTCGAAGGTCAGTTCGGCGCCGACCAGCGGGGTGTGGATCCTGGCCGGCGAGGTGACGCCGGCCAGTTCGCCCACGATGACGGTCACCCGCACGCCGAGGCCGGTCAGCACGGGCAGGACGGGGTGGTGTTCGAAGGCGGGCTCGATGTGCCGGGCGCCCTCCGGGAGGGCCACCCACAGCTGCACCCCGTGCAGCACGCCCTCGCGCACCGACTCCTCGGAGTGGGAGATCGCGCGGCCCGCGGTCATCAGGTTCAGCCGGCCCGGGTCGACGAGCTGCTCGCTGCCGATGCTGTCCCGGTGGAGGATCTCGCCTTCGAGCAGCCAGCTCACGGTCTGCAGCCCGCTGTGCGGGTGCGGCGGCACCCGCATGACCGCCGTCTCCGGGCCGTAGTGGTCGAGGAAGCACCAGGCCCCGACCATCCGGCGGTCGCGGTTCGGCAGGGTCCTGGTGACCTTCATGCCCCTCGGTCCCCCGAGGACCACGTCGCGGCCGGGCAGCAGCTCGCGTACCGGACCCTCGCCGGCGGCGGCCCGGCCGCCGCACACCGTCTCCCGGGGTTCCCGTTCCAGGTTGCTCACGCGACGACCTTATGTCGCCCTCGCACCTGGTCGGCCCCGGGGGCGGGGTCACTCGACGGTGACGCTCTTGGCGAGGTTGCGGGGCTTGTCGACGTCGCGTTCGAGGGCGACGGCGGCGTGGTAGGCGAGGAGCTGGAGGGGGATGCCGAGCAGGATGGGGTCCAGCTCGACCTCGTTCTTCGGCACCACGATCACGTCCTCGGCGAGCTTGCTGTCGGGCACGCGGTGGCCGACCATGAGCACCTTGCCGCCCCGGGCGCGGATCTCGCCGAGCGTGGTGAGGTTCTTGTCGAGCAGTTCGTCGTCGGGCACGATGGCGACGGTCGGCATGTCGGGGCCGATCAGCGCCAGCGGGCCGTGCTTCAGCTCGCTCGCCGGGTACGCCTCGGCGTGCACGTAGGAGATCTCCTTGAGCTTCTGGGCGCCTTCGCGGGCGACCGGGTAGCCGCGCACGCGGCCGACGAACATCATGCTGGGGTTGGTGGCGTACTTCTGGGCGAGCGCCTCGATGGCGTCGCTCTGCTTGACGATCTCCTCGATCTGGTCGGGCAGCCTGCGCAGGCCCTCGACGATGCGCCGCCCGTCGGCGGGCGACAGGTCGTGGACGCGGCCGAAGTGCAGGGCGATCAGAGCGAACGCCACGGCCGTCGAGGTGAACGCCTTGGTGGAGGCGACCGACACCTCGGGCCCGGCGTGCAGGTAGACGCCGCCGTCGACCTCGCGGGCGATGGCGCTGCCGACGGCGTTGACGACGCCGAGCACCCGCCCGCCCTTGCGCTTGAGCTCCTGCACGGCGGCGAGGGTGTCGTAGGTCTCCCCCGACTGGCTCACCGCGACGTACAGGGTGTCGTGCTCGACGACGGGGCTGCGGTAGCGGAACTCGGAGGCCGGTTCGGCGTCGGCGGGGATGCGGGCCAGCTCCTCGATGAGCTGGGCGCCGATCTGGCCGGCGTAGTAGGCCGAGCCACAGCCGATGATCTTGACGCGGCGGAAGGCGCGGGTCTCGCGGGGGTCGAGGTTGAGGCCGCCGAGGTGGGCGATGTTGAACCGGGCGTCGAGCCGGCCGCGCAGCGTGCGGGCCACCGACTCGGGCTGGTCGGAGATCTCCTTGAGCAGGTAGTGCTCGTAGCCGCCGGTGTCGTAGTGGCCGGCGTCCCAGTCGACGGTCAGCGGCTCCTTGGAGGTGGCGCGGGCGTCCATGGTGAAGGTGTGGAACCCGTCGGCCTTGAGCACGGCCAGCTCGCCGTCCTCCAGGTGGACGACCTGCCGCGTGTAGCGGACCAGGGCCGCCACGTCGGAGGCGCAGAACATCTCCTTCTCGCCGATGCCGATGACGATCGGGCTGCCGTTGCGGGCGACCACGATCTCGCCGGTGCGCTCGGCGTCGATCACCGCGATGCCGTACGTGCCGACGACGCTCTTGAGCGCCTTCCTGACCGCCTCCTCCAGGGAGTCGGTGTCCTGGACGGTACGGCCGATGAGGTGGGCGAGCACCTCGGTGTCGGTCTCGGACAGGAAGACGGCGCCGTCGGCGACTAGCTTGGCGCGCAGCTCGTCGGCGTTCTCGATGATCCCGTTGTGGACGACGGCGATGCGGTCCTTGCCGTCGAGGTGGGGGTGGGCGTTGACGTCGTTGGGCACGCCGTGGGTGGCCCAGCGGGTGTGCCCGATGCCGAGGCCGCCCTTGAACCTGCCCGGTACGACCGCCGCGAGGTCGGCGACCCGGCCCTTGACCTTGCGTACCTTGAGCCCCTTGTTGCTGACGACCAGACCGGCCGAGTCATAGCCCCGGTATTCGAGGCGCTGCAGACCCTCCAGGAGGATCGGCGCCGCATCCTTCGGTCCGATATAGGCGACAATTCCGCACATTTCGATCTCCTTGGCGCTAGCCGTACACGATGCGGCGCAGTTGGCGCAGGGACAGCTCGGGTGCCGCGACACGGCGGGCGGTCAGCTCACCGGCGATGCCGGGGAAGATCTGGTCGTTGGTGAGGCCCCTGGCCCTGAGCTCGCCGTGGCGGCGCCGGACGAACTCCTCGACGGACTCGGAGAAGTACGCCACCACCTCCGCCACCACGCGGGCCGCCTCTCCTGGCCCGAGCGGCGTCGTCCGGGTAAGGTGCGCGATCAGATCATCGTAGGAATGCCGTGCCGTGGACACAGGCGAGGACTTTACGCAGGAAAACGATGGCACGCCAAGAATCCTGCCCGAAATCGGGCAGGATATACGCGATCCCTGGCTCGTGACGGCCCTCAGAGCAGTCTGCTGCGTCCCCAGCCCCGGCTCAGCGCGACGCACGCGGCCGTGCCGGCGACCACGCCCAGCGCGGCGAGGATCCCCGCCGGCCGGAGCGTCGCCGCCACGTCGCCCCGGACGGCGGCCTGGAGCATGGAGACCGCCCAGTATCCCGGCGAAGCGGGCGCGATCGCCTGCGCCCAGGGCGGCATCATCGCGACCGGCACGAACGCGCCGCCGAGCGTGCTGACGGCCATGGCCCCGACGTCGCAGACCGCGCTCAGCTCGCCCTGGCTGCGGACCAGCGCCGCCACCGCCGTGCCGATCGCGAGCAGCGCGAACCCCCATACGGCGACCGCCATCGCGAGCAGGAGCACCGGACCGGTCACCGGCATGCCGACCACCGCCGAGCCGAACGCGAGCAGGATCGCCTGCTGCACGGCGAGGATCACGAAGACCGGGATGGCCTTGCCCGCCAGCAGCTCTATCGGCCTGGCCGGCGTCGCGCGCAGCCGGTCCCAGGTGTGCCAGGTGCGCTCGCTCAGCGTCGCCGTCCCCACGATCGACAGGGACAGGACCGAGAACATCACCAGCATGCCGGTGACCGCCTGCGTCGGGCCCTCGGTCATCGAGCCGCCGTACAGGGGCTTGAGGACCAGCATGAGCGCCATCGGCATGACCAGGTAACTGATCAGATGGCCGGGGTCGCGCAGGCGAAGGATCGTGTTGTGCCTGGTGAGGACGGCCACGCGGTGGAGCGGGTCATGCCGCATGGGCCACCGCCCGGTACAGGTCGTCGAGGGACGGCCGCCGCACGTCGATCGCGCGCACCGGCCGGTCGAGACCGGCGAGCAACTCGGCCAGCGTCGCGGTCGGATCGGTGGTGGTGACGCGGATCTCCTCGTCGTCCATGCTCAGCCGCACCTCCCCCGGCAGCCCTCCGAGCAGCTCGGCGGCGGTGCCGCGCGCGATGATCCTGCCCGCCCTGGCCACGGCGAGGGTCGCCCCGAGGTCGGCCAGCTCGGGGAGGTAGTGCGTGGTGTACACGACCGCCGCCCCCTCGGCGGCCCGCGCGGCGACCGCGTCGAGCAGGGCCTTGCGGGTCTCCGGATCGGCGCCGGCGGTGGGCTCGTCGAGCATCAGCAGCGCCGGGCGGTGCAGCATCGCGGTCGCGGCCTGGGCCCGCCGCTGCTGCCCGCCGGACAGCACCCCGACGTGCCTGTCGAGGAACCCCGTGAGCATGAGCGACTGCGCGATCTCGTCGATCGCGCGGGCGAGGGCGCGCCGCCGCAGGCCCGCGAGCCCGCCGAACAGGCGCAGCGTCTCGCGCACGGTCAGGCTCGGGTACAGGGCGAGCCGCTGCGGGGCGAACCCGGTCTCCGCCCTCGGCACGCCGACGGTCACCTGCCCCTCGTCCGGCTTGACCAGCCCGGACGCGACCTCGGCGAAGGTCGTCTTTCCCGCGCCGTTGTGCCCCACCAGCCCGACGATCTCCCCGGCGCGGGCCTCCAGCGAGAACCCGTCGAGCGCGAGGGTCGCGCCGAACCGCTTGACCAGCCCTGTGACCTTGAGCATCGGCCCACCCCTTCTTAATCTACACCGTAGACTACTCTACGGTGTAGACTGCGGCAAGTGGGGAAACGGAAGATCAAGACCGAGCGCCGGCCCGAGATCCTGGACGCCGCGCTGGCCATCGCCGCCGAGCGAGGGCTGGACGCGGTGTCGATGCGCACGGTCGCCGAGCGCGTCGGCGTCACACCGATGGCGCTGTACGGCTACTTCGAGGGCAAGGACGCGCTGCTCGACGCCCTCGTGGGACTCCTGCTGTCCGACCTGCCCGCGCCGGACCCGTCCGCGCCCTGGGAGGAACGGCTGGAGCTGATCGCCAACGGCGCCCGGGACACCGCGCGCAGGCATCCCGCCGTGTTCCCCCTGCTGTTCTCCCGGCCCTCGGTCACCCCCGCCGCCGTCCTCGTCGTCGACCTGCTCTACCAGGCCCTGCTGGACGCGGGCGTCCCCGAGGCGCACGTGCCGAGGGTCGAACGCCTGGTCAGCACGTTCGTGCTCGGCTTCGCCGTGTCCGAGGCCGGCGGGCGCTTCTCGGCGGGGTCGGCGGACGCCCGTTCCCGGCGCGGCGGGCCCGAACCCGGCCACCTGCCCGCGCACCACCGGCTCGCGGCCCACCTGGACGCCGCCGTGGACTGGGACGCGGAGTTCCGCGCCGACCTGGAGGACCTGATGTGGACGATCAAGGCCGCGGCGGCGCGCGGGACGGGCTGATCGCCGCCGATCGCCCGCCCCGCGCGGGGCGATCGGAAACCTGGCGTTCACCTACGGCTCGCGCCGCCGACTGCGCACACCGAGTCGCCGGACGCGCTAGAGTCTTTGCGTGGCCGGGGATCGCTCCCCGGTTTTCACGCGGACGTGGCTCAGTGGTAGAGCATCACCTTGCCAAGGTGAGGGTCGCGGGTTCGAATCCCGTCGTCCGCTCGGAAATCCTGGTGGAGTGGCCGAGAGGCGAGGCAGCGGCCTGCAAAGCCGCGTACACGGGTTCAAATCCCGTCTCCACCTCTGCGGGATCACGCACCTGCGAGATCCGGTAAAGTTGTACAGGCATCGCTCGGGAACCGTTTTCCGAGTGATCGTGCGGACGTGGCTCAGTGGTAGAGCATCACCTTGCCAAGGTGAGGGTCGCGGGTTCGAATCCCGTCGTCCGCTCTGATTCTCATCGAGGGCGATTAGCTCAGTGGGAGAGCGCTACCTTGACACGGTAGAGGCCACTGGTTCAATCCCAGTATCGCCCACCCTCCGAAATCCCCAGGTCAGCCGACCTGGGGATTTCGTTTTTCCCGGCCGACTCCGGCGCTGCGGCGGGTCAGGGCCGGAAGGTCAGAACCGGCCGGAAGACCGTGCGGGTCAGGGCCGGAAGAAGGCCGCGTGGCCGGTGGCCCACTCGGCGAACGTCCTCGGCGCCCGCCCGGTGAGGTCCCGCACCGTCGGCAACAGCCAGTCCTTCTCCGGCAGGTTCAGCTCCCGCGCCTGGCGCACCAGGTCGAGCACGGCCTCGACGACGAACGCGGGCATGTAGCGGCTCATCCGCTCGACGTGCTCGGCCTCGGACACCTCCTCCACGGTGATGTCGAGGTCCAGCACCCGCGCCAGGGTGCCCACCCGGTCGCGCGCGCTCTGGTACTCCCCGCCGCTGATGGGATGGATCTTGCCCTCGTGTCCGGGCCGGAGCAGCGACACGCTCGCGACGGCGGCGATGTCCGCCGGGTCGACCACGGCCGACCGCAGGTCGAGGAACGGGATCCGCAGGACCTCCCCCGACCGGATCGCCGGGGCCCACTGCAACGCGTTGGACATGAACTCACCCGGACGCAGGAGCGTCGCCGCCAGACCGGCGTCGGCCAGCGCGGCCTCGGCGATCAGGTGCCCGGCGGCGATCAGGTTGCCGGGGTCGCCGGCCGCCGAGGCCGACGACAGCGCCGCCACGCGCGTCACCCCGGACGCCGCGATCATGGTCGCCGCGGGGCCGGCGGCGCCGGTCGCCGACCGGGTGGCGTCCAGGAACAGGAAGACCCCGTCCACGCCGCGCAGCGCGTCCGGCAGCCCGTCGCCGGTGGTGAGGTCGCCGCCGAGGACCTCGGCCCCGGCGGGGAGCACGCCCCTGGCGCGGGACGGGTCGCGGGTGAACGCGCGGACCCGCTCCCCCGCGGTGAGCAGCCGCGTGACGAGCTCGCGGCCCACGTGGCCGGTGGCGCCGGTGACAAGGATCATCCGTTCTCCTCGATCTTTCGTGCCAGGCCCGTGACGGCCCGCCGTACGGAGTCGCTGTAGCCGACGAACAGCCGGTTGGCCAGGGGTACGGCCCAGCGCAGGTGGGGGGCGACGTTGAGGACCCGGTACGTCACCCGGGTGCCCGCGTTGTCCGGGTCGAAGCTGTATTCGCCCCGGTACCACCAGTGGCCCTGGACTCCGATGGTGCGGCGGGCGCGGTCGACGTCGATGTACAGCAGGTGCTGGCCGCCGGAGTGGGCGTCGAACCTTTCCGGGCCCCCGCTGAGGACGAACTCCCTGACGCCGTCGGCCAGCAGCCAGAGGTTGTCCCTTCCCACGCGCCCGGGGCGGACGGCCATCACCAGGTCGAGCACCTTGTCGAGCGGGGTGCGGATCACGTCGCTGGCCTCGGCGACCGTACTGCGGCGGCTCACGGCCGAGGCCCAGGGGAACCGTCCCAGCCCGGGATCGGGGTCTCGCGGGTGTTCTGGAAGGAGGCGATCCGCCACGCGCCGTCCTGCTCGACGGCCACGTGGGTGACGACGCTCGTGGCGCCCGGCTGTCCGGGCTCGCGCACCGGCGACTCGGCGACGGTGACGCTCACCGCGACGCCGGGCCGCAGGAAGCGGATGGACGGTTCCGGGGCGGGGCCGTCCTGGCCGCCCATGGGGATCTTGGCGAACAGCGCTCGGTGCGTCTCGGCGATCTCCCGCGCGCCGCGGATCCGCTGGCCGAACCAGGTGATGTATTCGGCGTCCTCGGTGAACAGCTCGCCGTACGCCGTGGCGTCGCCGGCCGCCCACGCGGCGGCGGCCCTGGCGAACAGGTCGAGGATCGGCCCGGGGTCATGGGCGATGGTCATCTGCTCATCTCGCTCTCTGGGGATGGCCCGCGATGGGGTGAGGCAGTCTTCATTAGTGCACGTTCGCTTATTGCAAGTGGCAATATTTCAGTACGCCTCGATCACGTCAAGCGCCCGCAGACCGTCCCAGGCCCGCGGACCGCCCCGCATGCCCTATGACGGGGGTCACTCCAAGCCGCGTCCGAGCCGCCCCCCGCGAGCCGCCCTGGGGGCCCGGCGGGAGGCGCCGGCACGTTACCGCGACGTTTCTTCGATACTTTTGCCAAGCATTGACAAATGGCCCTGGCCTGGTGATACCTTGCTGGAGAGAGAGCGCTCTCTGCATGCCCCGCGCCGACCGGAACCGGCGTCGCGGATCACCCCAGACCCCCCAGCCCTGGGAGTTGTGTCATGCACAAAGCACTAGCGGCACGGGCCCTCATCGCCCTGCTGACGTTCATCGCCGGAGGCGTCGGCATCGCCGCCGCCACCCCCTTCGCGGCGACCGCCGCGGCGGTCCCCGCCACCCCCGACGAGATCGAACTGACCGCCCACAGCGACTCGTCCATCGAGGTCGAGTGGGAGGCCAGCCCCGGCGCGACCAGCTACCGGATCTACCGGGGCACGGCCTCCGGCGCCGAGGGCAACACGCCGATCGCGACCGTGAACGCGCCGGCCACCAGCTACGACGACATCGGACTCAGCGCGACGCCGACGTACTTCTACCAGGTGAGCGCGGTCAACTCCTCGGGCGAGTCCGCACGCACGCCCGAGGACGCCTCCAAGACCCCGCCGCCGATCGGCACCGGCGGCAACGTCGCCGGGGTGCCCGCCGGCAACGGCTGGGTCTACTACTGCAAGGACGCCCTGCTCGGCGGCTTCGACTGGTTCCAGACGCTGAACGGGTGGTTCCCCGACGTGCTGGGCTCCTCCGGATCCGACTCCCCCGGTGACCGGGTCGTCGACATGGCGTACGCCGAGGACGGCTCGATGACGTTCAACAACGTCGTCGTCCCCACCAGCGGCCTGTACACCGTGGACTGGCGGTACGCCTTCCAGGGAGGACTGTTCCCCGGCGTCAACAACCGCCAGATGGGACTCAAGGTCAACGGCACCGTCATCACCCGGACGCAGAGCTTCCCGATCACCGGCAGCTTCGACGTCTACCAGCACTCGGCCCTGCAGGTCCAGCTGCGCGCCGGGGTCAACTCGATCAGCCAGATCGCCGTCAGCGACCACGGCCTGTCCCGGGTGGACCAGA
Source organism: Sphaerisporangium corydalis (assembly GCF_025506355.1). Classification (GTDB taxonomy): domain Bacteria; phylum Actinomycetota; class Actinomycetes; order Streptosporangiales; family Streptosporangiaceae; genus Sphaerisporangium; species Sphaerisporangium corydalis. Next base: position 103,710 of record NZ_JANZYP010000012.1, on the reverse strand, counting down.
TGACGGTCACCCCGGCGACGGCGTCGGTGCCGTCCGGGCCGACCGGCCTGACCGCGACCCCGGCCGCCGCCTCGGTCAAGCTGACGTGGACGGCGAGCGCGAGCGGCGCCCCGACGTCGTACCGGATCTACCGGGGCACCAAGTCCGACGGCGAGGTCAACACGCCCGTCGGGACCACCAACGGCACCACCACCACGTTCACCGACACCGGGCTGCGCAACGGGACGACGTACTACTACTTCGTCTCGGCGGCCAACGCGGTCGGCGGCTCGCCGAACTCGGCCGAGGTCACGGCGGTGCCCGGCGGGACCACGCCGACGGTGACCCCGACCCCGACGCCGACCGTCACGGTCACGCCGCCCACCGGCGCGCCCGGCGTCCCGTTCGGCGTCGTGATCAGCCCCAGGGCCGGCGACATCCTGCTCCAGTGGGGTTACCAGGCGAACGCCACCTGGAACGTCTACCGCTCGACCACCCCGGGTGGCGAGGGCGCGACGCCGTACGTGCACGTCACCTCGCCGACCTACGTCGACCGGGCGGTCACCGCGGGACAGCGTTACTACTACCAGTTCAGCGCCGTGAACGCGGCCGGGGAGAGCGCGCGGACAGCGGAGTCCAGCGCCCTCGCCCAGTAGCCCATCTCCAGCAGGGATTAGGTCGATGCAACCTGTTCCTCCCTCGGCGGGCCGGCTCCCCCGGCCCGCCGCCGGCGGGCGTCCTCAGCGCCGCCGCCGTCACCGCGTCCCCTCCGTCGTGGCCGTGCTCGCGCTGCTGGCCGGCCTGGTCGTGGCCATGGGCACCCCCGCCCAGGCCGCCCCCGCCCTGCTGTCGCAGGGCAAGCAGGCCACCGCGTCGACGATCGAGGCCGTCGGCACCCCCGCCTCGGCGGTGACCGACGGAAACACCGGCACGCGCTGGTCCAGCGCGTTCAGCGACCCGCAGTGGGTCCAGGTCGATCTCGGCGCCAGGGCCGCGATCAGCCAGGTCGTGTTCACCTGGCACACCTCCTACGCCGTCGCCTTCCAGGTCCAGGTCTCCGACGACGCCGCCGCCTGGACGACGCTCTACTCGACCACCACCGGCACCGGTGGCGTCCAGACACTCAACCTGTCGGGGACCGGCCGGTTCGTCCGGATGTACGGCACGGCCCGGCACACCGTGTACGGCTTCTCGCTGTACGAGTTCCAGGTCTACGGTTCCTTCGTCCGGGCCGGCTGCGGCACTGCCGACCTGGCGCTGAACCGGCCGGCGTCCGCGTCCTCCGTGGAGGGCGCGGGCACGCCGGCGTCGGCTGCGGTCGACGGGGACGCCGGCACCCGCTGGTCCAGCGCGTTCGCCGACCCGCAGTGGATCCAGGTGGACCTCGGCTCGTCGCAGCGCGTCTGCCAGGTGGTGCTGAACTGGCAGAACTCCTATGCCACCGCCTTCCAGGTCCAGGTCTCCGACAACGCCGCCGCCTGGACGACGCTGTACTCGACCACCACCGGCACCGGCGGCGTCCAGCGGATCGCGGTCGCGGGCGTCGGCCGTTACGTGCGGATCCACGGCACCGTGCGGCGCACCGCCTACGGCTACTCGCTGTGGGGGCTGGAGGTGTACGGCCTCCCGGCCGCCCCGATCCTCGGGACGTGGGAACCGGAAAGCCTCACCGGCGCGGGCAACAACCCGTTCACACCGGCCCTGGGCAGCGTCGGCACGAACTACGCCCGCAAGGCCCCCGCCCGGTACGCCGACGGGAAGGGCCAGGTGGTCGCCGGGCCGAACGCCCGTTATGTCTCCAACCGGGTGTTCAACGACACGAATGTGAATGTGTTCTCGGAACGGGGGGTCACCCAGTGGGGGAATGTGTGGGGGCAGTTCCTGGACCACACCATCGGGTTGCGGCAGGAGAACGGGACCGCGGCCGACATCCCCTTCGATCGCACCGACGCGCTGGAGTCGTTCACCAATGATCTGGGGGTGGTGCCGTTCACCCGCACGGCCGCGGCGCCGGGTACCGGGGTGTCCAATGCGCGTCAGCAGGTGAACACGGTCAGTTCCTTCATTGACGCGTGGGCGGTGTACGGCGGGACCGATGCGCGGCTGGACTGGTTGCGTGAGGGGTCGGTGGACGGCAACCCGGCCAACAACAACGCCACCTTGCTGCTGCCCGGCGGGTATCTGCCCCGGCGTACCAGCCGGGGCAACGCCGCGACCGCGCCCGCCATGCAGGTCGACGGCCGGTTGCTGGGCAACCCGACCAACGCCGCCGTCGCCGGAGACGTCCGCGCGAACGAGAACATCGCGCTGACCGCGACCCAGACGTTGTTCGCCCGCGAGCACAACCGGATCGTCGCGGCGTTACCTGCCTCGATGTCCCAGCAGGACAAGTTCCAGCTCGCCCGCGCGGTGGTGATCGCCGAGCAGCAGTACATCACCTACCACGAGTTCCTCCCCGCGATGGGCGTCACGTTGCCCACCTACCAGGGCTACGACGATCACGTGGACCCGAGTCTCTCCAACGAGTTCGCCACCGTGGGGTATCGCGCTCACAGTCAGATCCATGGGGAGATGGAGTTCGAGACCACCGCCGCCCGCTACACCCCCGCCACCCTGGCCGCGCTGGAGGCACAAGGCGTGGAGGTGGAACTCGACGGTGCCGACGTCGACCTGGCCGTCCCGCTGAACGTGGCGTTCTTCAACCCTGATCTGGTCAATCAGATTCAGCTGGGCCCGGTGCTGGCCGGGATCGGCGGGGAGTCGGAGTACAACAACGACGAGATGATCGACAACCAGCTGCGCAGCGTGCTGTTCCAGGTCCCGGTGGCCGGCAACCCCGCCTGCCTGGACGGTCCCACCCTGCCGGCGTGTTTCCACGGGGTGGTCGACCTGGGGGCCATCGACCTGCAACGCGGCCGCGACCACGGCATGCCCGCCTACAACCAGCTGCGCGCCGCCTACGGGCTGCCCGCCAAGTCCTCCTTCACCGCCATCACCGGTGAGTCCACCGACGCCTTCCCCGCCGACCCGCTGCTCACCCCCGGCAACGAGATCAACGACCCCCAGAGCCTCGACATCGTCCAGCTGTTCGACATCAACGGCGTCCCCACCACCCTTGCGGCCGACAACGCCACCCGCGTGGTCCGCCGCACCACCCTGGCCGCCCGCCTCAAAGCCGTCTACGGCACCGTGGCCAACCTGGACGCCTTCACCGGCATGCTCGCCGAAAAACACGCCACCGGCTCAGAACTGGGCGAACTCCAACGCGCCATCTGGCGCGACCAGTTCACCGCCGCCCGCGACGGCGACCGCTTCCACTACCAAAACGACCCCCTGCAAACCGTCCTGCGCCAGCAATACGGCATCGACCACCGCAAAACCCTGTCACAGCTCATCGCCCTCAACACCGACATCCCCCCAGCCGACCTCCCCACAAACGTCTTCCTCCTCCCCACCAGCCCAGCCCTCACCACCCCGCAAACCACCGCGACGACGACCACGGCTCCGGCGGCGTCCACGCGCCGTCACGCGGAAGGAGTGGCCCAGACGCCCTAGGCGGGCCAGGAACATGAGCCGGGTGGAGGCGCGAGGGTCTTCCACCCGGCTCTTCCGCACAGACCGGTCTGTCGAATCTCGACGCGGCCGACCGGAACAGACGGGGCAGGACGGGGGTTGTGGGAAGTGGGCGCGCCCCGGGGCGGTCGCGCCGTCTCCGAGGAAGGAACGCGATCATGACCCGCCTGCCCGTGGAACCCGGTCCTGACCACCCGATCACCATCGAGGCCGGCACGGCACGCGTCACCGCCCGCGTCGGTGACACCGTCATCGCCGACACGACCTCCGCGCTGACGCTGCGCGAGGCCAGCTACCCGCCGGTCCACTACATCCCGCTCAAGGACGTCGACCCGTCCGTGCTGCGCGAGAGCCCCACCCTGACGTACTGCCCCTACAAGGGCGACGCCTCGTACTACCACCTCGCCCTCGACGGCCAGGAACTCACCGACGCCGTCTGGACGTACCGCACCCCGTACCCCGCGGTGACCTCCATCGCCGACCACGTCGCCTTCTACCCCGACCGGGTGACGGTGGAAGAGGAGCCCGCGGCCGGCTAGACGGCCCTGCCTGGACGAAAGCACGCGACGAATCCCCAGGTCGTCGACCTGGGGATTTCGCTTTCCCTGACGGCCGGCCGGGTCAGGCGCCCGCGTAGATGCGGTGGACGAACTCGGCGAGTTTGTTGTCGGAGAGTTCCTTGGCGAGGTCGGCCTCGCTGATCATGCCGACGATGCGGTCGTCGTCGAGCACGGGGAGGCGTTTGATCTGGTGCTGCTCCATGGTGGAGAGCGCCTCCTCGACGCTGGTGCCCGCGTCGATCCACACCAGGCCGTGGGCCAGCTCACCCGCCGTCGTCCGTTCCATGTCCATGCCCTCGGCACAGCACATGACCACGATGTCGCGGTCGGTGATGATCCCCTTGAGCCGGTCGTCGTCCCCGCAGATCGGCAGCGCGCCGACGCCCATGTCGCGCATCATCCGTGCGGCCATGAGAAGGCTGTCGCTCTCGCCGATGCACTGCGCTCCCTGGTGCATGACGTCCTCGGCCCTCTTGCCGCTTCCTTCGTTGATCATCGGTACCCCCCGAAAGATCGATGAGTTACTTTGGGGACTTCTACCCGACATGCCCTAGATTAATGGGATATGTCGTGAAAGGTCCTGTTATGTTCAGGCCAGGATTCGCAAAGGGTTCTCGACCAGCGACAGGAACGTGCGCATCCACTCGGCGGCCACCGCGCCGTCGACCGGCCGGTGGTCGACCGAGAGCGTCACCCGCATCACGGTGCCCGCCCTGACCTTGCCGCCGTCCACGACCGGCTCGGTCCTGGCGGCCCCGACGGCGAGGATCGCGGCCTGCGGGGGGTTGATGATCGCCGCGAACTCCTCGGTGCCGAACATGCCGAGGTTGGTCACGCTGAACGTGCCGCCCTCCAGCTCCTCCTGGCGCAGCCGGCCCGCTTTGGCCCGGTCGGCGAAGTCCCGCACGGTCGTGGCCACCGACGAGACCGTCATCCGCTCGACCGACCGGAGCACCGGCGTCACCAGGCCCCGCTCGGTGGCGATGGCCACCGAGAGGTCGACCGTGGAGTACGACCGGATCGCCTCCGGGGTCCAGATCACGTTCATCGCGGGGACGAGCGTGTGCGCCTGGGCCGCGGCCTTGATCACCAGGTCGTTCACGGAGATTCGCACCTGGCCGCCGTCGTTGAGCCGCCGCCTGAGCTTCAGCAGCCGGTCGACCCGGGCGGTGCCGCGCAGGTAGAAGTGCGGCGTGTCCTGCTTGCTCGCGGTCAGCCGGGACGCGACCGCCCTGCGCAGCCGCGAATGCGGCACGTCGGTGAACGACGCCGAGGCCTTGGTCCACGAGAGCCCCGCCGCCACCGGGGCGGCGGGGGTGTTCGCGCTCGCGATCGCCGCCTCGACGTCCCTGCGGACGATCCGGCCGTTCGGGCCGGTGCCGACGATCTTCTCGTACGGGATGCCCGCCTCGCCCGCCATCCGGCGTGCCAGCGGGCTCGCGAACACCCGCCGTACCACCCCGTTGACGGCGGGCGCCCCCGTCTGGGCCGCCGCGTCAGGGACGTCCCGGCGTTCGGGGGCCGTCACATGCGGCGGGACGGCGAGGCCGAGCTCGGCGAGCAGCGCGCCCAGGTCCGCCACCTTCTCCCCCGGGTCGCCGAGCAGCGCGATGGGCGCGCCGACCTCGACGCCGGCGCCCTCGGGCACCAGGGTCTTGAGGAGCACGCCGGCCGCCTCGGCGGGGACGTCGACCACGGCCTTCTCGGTCTCGACGGTCGCGATCACCTCGTCGGCGGCGAACGGGGCGTTCTCCGCGATCGACCACCCCTGGAGGACGGCCTCGACCGCGTTCGCGGCCACTTCCGGCATGCGCAGCAGCTTCGCCATGTCAGTACCCGGTGATCTCGTCGAGCTTGGCGGCCGCTTCCTCGCCCTTGGCGATGGCCGCGCGCTCCAGGACCTTGCTGATGCTGGGCGAGGCCTCGCCGCCGGTCAGGCGGTGCACCGGCCCGTCCAGCCAGTCGAAGTACCGCCGCTGGATCTCGTCGGCCAGCCACCCGCCGTAGGAGGTGCCCACCGCGCCCTGCTCGGCGATGAGGACGTTGTTGGTCTTGCGGACGCTCTCCCCGATGGTGTCCCAGTCGACGCTGGCCCGGTCGAGCCAGCGCAGGTCGATCACCTCCGCGTCGACGCCGCCGGACGCCACCGCCTCCAGCACGTAGTTGGTCATCGCCAGGTAGGTGAGCACGGTGATCTTCGATCCTGACCTGCGGACCGCTGCCCTGCCGACCGGGATGCAGTAGTCGAGGTCGTCCACGGGCCCGTCGCCCGTCGAGGCGTACAGGTCGACGTGCTCCAGGACGACCACCGGGTCCTTGCACCTCAGCGCGCTGTTCATCAGGCCCACGTAGTCGAAGGGGGTCGAGGGCGCGACGATGCGCCAGCCGGCGGAGGTCGCGAAGATCCCCGCCGGGTCCATCGAGTGCTGGGAGCCGTACCCGGTGCCCATCGCGACCTTGCTCCGCAGCACGAAGGGCACCTCGCCGTCGCCGCCGAACATGTGCCGGGCCTTGCCGATCTGGTTGAACAGCTGGTCGGCGGCCACCCACATGAAGTCGGCGTACATGAACTCGACCACCGGCTTGTACCGGCCATCGAGCGCGATGCCGCCGCCGAGCCCGGCGAAGGCGTTCTCGCTGATAGGAGTGCCGAGGACCCGGTCGGGGTGCGCCTCCTTGAGGCCCTTGGTCGCGCCGTTGGTGCCCCCGTTGAGACGGTGGACGTCCTCGCCCATCACGACGATGGTGTCGTCGGTGGCCATCCGCCGGGCCATCACCCCGGCGACGGCGTCGATGAACCGCTGCTCGGCGACGGCCCCGGTGAAGTCCGCGCGGTCGGCGAACCGGGCGCCGGCGAACTCGCCGAGGTCGCCCCGCACGCCCACGTCGGCGAAGTCCGGGTCGGGCCACTCCTCCGGCCTGATCCGGCGCTGCCCGGGCTTGCCGCCCGGCACCGGTTCGACGAGCTCGTCACCGATGCCGGACATCAGCGCCTTCGCGCGTTCGGTCGTGGCCTCGATCTCGGAGGCGGTGAGGACGCCGCGCCGCAGCAGGTGCCCGGAGAGCTGCGCGATCGGGTCGCGGTCACGCCACTCGCGTTCCTCCTCCTTGGTGCGGTAGCCGAACGCGCTGCCGGGGAAGGGGCCGTTCTGGTGGAAGTAGCGGTAGACGTCCGCCTCGATCACGGCGGGTCCCCGGCCGGCGCGCATGTGCGCGAGGGCCTCGCGCATGGCGAGGTGGACGGCCAGCGGGTCCATGCCGTCGACCTTCCAGCTCGGGATGCCGAAGCCTGGCCCACGGGCCGAGAGCCGGGGCTCGCCGGTGGCCTCGCGGACGCTGGTCGAGACGGCGTACTGGTTGTTCTCGATGAAGAAGCACAGGGGCAGGCGCCAGGCCGAGGCCAGGTTGAGGGTCTCCAGCGTGGAGCCGATGTTGGCGGCTCCGTCGCCGAAGTAGGTGACCGCGACCGCGTCGGTGCCGGCCTGCCGGTGCGCCCACGCCGACCCGGCCGCGAGGGGGACGCCGCCGCCGACGATGGCGTTGGTGCCGATGGCGCCGGCCTCCTTGAGCTGCAGGTGCATGGAGCCGCCGCGCCCGTGGCTGAAGCCGCGGTCCAGGCCGCAGATCTCGGCCATGCTCCTGAGCAGCACCGCACGCACCTCGGCGGAGAACTCGCGCCGGGGGTCGATGCCCTTGGGCTCGACGTGCGCGAGGACCTTGGCGAGGAACTGGTGGTGGCCTCGGTGTGAGCCGTTCACGGTGTCCGCGCTGGTGAGCGACAGGATCGAGCCGACGGCGCCGCCCTCCTGGCCGATGCTCGAATGCGCGGGGCCGTGGATCAGCCCGGCCCGGGCGAGCTCCAGGACGTACTCCTCGAAGGTGCGGATGAGGACGAGCTGGCTCAGCATGGCGGTGAGCAGGTCCGGGTCGGCCTCGTCCCAGTCGGCCTCGGTGGCGACGACCTCGACCCACGGCACGGCGGGGCTGAGGCGGTTGTGCTCGGTCATGAGGCTCTCCATGCAATCGAGTGCAGGATTTACAGACTGACACATGATGGGATCCGATGAACAGGCTTTACTCCCCTGGACGCGGGAAATCCGCCGGGACTATGCTGCATTGGATCCAATGACAGCGGAGGGACACAGGATGAGCACCGGACTCCCCGGGCTGGCCCGCCTGGACCACATCGGCTTCACCGTGCCCGATCTCGGCCAGGCCAGGGACTTCCTCGTCGACGTGCTCGGCTGCGAGTACATGTACACGCTGGGCCCCTACCGGCACGACGACACCGGGTGGATGTCCGAGCACCTCAACGTCCACCCGCGCGCCGTGATGCGGGAGCTGCACTTCTTCCGGTGCGGCGGCCAGGCCGTCTTCGAGGTCTTCCAGTACTCCGCGCCCGAGCAGGCCACGACGCCCCCGCGCAACAGCGACGTCGGCGGCCACCACGTCGCGCTCTACGTCGACGACCTGGACGTCGCGGTCGCGTACCTCAGGGAGCGGGGCGTCACGGTGCTCGGCGAGCCGACCGCGAGCAGCGGCCCGAGCGAGGGGCAGCGCTGGGTGTACTTCCTGTCCCCGTGGGGCATGCAGTTCGAGCTCGTGTCCTACCCCGCCGGCAAGGCCTTCGACCACCGGCCCCCGGTCCGATGACCACCCTCACCCGGCCGGCCGGGTCGAAGGCGAACGGCGGGCCCGAGAACGCGGCGAGCCGGCGCATCGCGGGCTACCTGCGCGAGGCCATCCTCAGCGGCGAGATCGCCCCCGGCGAGCGGATCCGGCAGGAGGACGTCGCCGAGCGCTTCGGGGCCAGCCGCCTGCCCGTGCGCGAGGCGCTGCGCATGATCGAGGCCGAGGGCCTCATCGACAGCCAGACCCACAAGGGCGCCTGGGTCCCCCGGCTGAGCGGGCACGAGGTGGACGTGATCTACCAGATGCGCGAGCGCCTCGAACCGCTCGCGCTCGCCGAGAGCCTGCCCCACCTCACCGAGGACGACCTGCGCCGGCTTGAGGCGATCCAGGAGCGCATCGAAGCCGGTGACGGCATCGGCGAGTTCCTGGCGCTCGACCGCGAGTTCCACCTGCTCACCTACTCCGGCTGCCCCATCGACCAGCTCTCCTCCATGGTCGTCCGGCTGTGGAACTCCACCCAGCACTACCGGCGGGCCTTCATGCACCTGACCGGCCCCGGCCGGCGCTGGGTGATCAACGCCGAGCACCGGCTGCTCCTGGACGCCATCGCGCGGCGCGACGCCGTGGACGCCGAACGGCACCTCGGCGGGCACATCCGCCGCACGCGCATCGAGCTCTCCGCCCACCCCGAGGTCTTCGAGGGGACGGCCCGATGACCCGGGCGTTCGAGCTGACCGTCAACGGCGAGCCCGTCCGCGTCGAGGCCGACCCGGACGCGACGCTGCTCCACGTGCTGCGCAACGTCCTGGACCTGAAGGGGACCAGGTTCGGCTGCGGGCTCGGGTTGTGCGGGGCGTGCTTCGTGCGGATGGATGGCAACGTCGTCCCGTCCTGCGACGTGCCCATGTGGTCGGCGGCGGGCCGGACGGTCGTGACCGTCGAGGGCCTGAGCGCCGGCGGCGGGCTGCACCGGGTGCAGCGCGCGCTCCTGGACGAACAGGCCGCGCAGTGCGGCTTCTGCATCTCCGGGATCATCATGAGCGCGGCGACCCTGCTCGACGCCGACCCCGCGCCCGGCGAGCGGGCCGTCATCGAGGCGCTCGACCGCAACCTGTGCCGGTGCGGCGTCCAGCGCCGCGTCGTGCGCGCCATCGTGAACGCCGGCGCCGCCGAGGAGACCCCATGACCCCGCTCGTGAACGCCCGCTCTCCCATGGGGATCTCGTGACCACCGTGCGGGCGCCGTCCATGCCCAAGGACCTCGCGGCGAACCCGATCCTGTCGCGATGGGTGACCGTCCACCCCGACGGCGGCGTGGACGTACGGGTCGGCAAGGTCGAACTCGGCCAGGGGATCCTGACCGCCCTGGCCCAGATCGCCGCCGACGAGCTCGGCGTCGAGCTGGAACGCGTGCGGATGCGGCCCGCGAACACCGCGTCCGGCCCGGACGAGGGGCTGACGTCCGGGAGCATGTCGATCATGCACTCGGGCGGCGCCGTGCGCGTGGCGTGCGCCCAGGTCAGGGCCCGGTTCACCGCCGAGGCGGCGCGGCGCTGGGACGTCGGCGCCGCCCGGGTCACCGTACGGCGGGGCTTGCTGGAGTGCGGCGAGCGGGTCACCTCCTACGGCGCGCTGGCCGGCGCCGTCGACCTGGACGTGCCCGCCGACCCCCTCGCGCCGTTCACCCACGGCGGGAAGGCCGTGGCCGTCGGCACGAGCGCGCCCCGGCTGGACCTGCCCGACAAGATCGCGGGGCGGCCGAGGTTCATCCACGACCTGCGCCTGCCCGGGCAGTGGTTCGGCAGGGTGGTGCGCCCACCGTCCCCGGGCGCCGCGCTGCGGCACGTGGACGAGGGCCGGCTCGCGGGGATGGACGTCCTGCTGGTCAGGGACGGTTCCTTCGTCGGGGTGACCGGCGCGGACGAGGCGGAGGTGTCCCGCGCCGCCGAGGTGCTGCGGGCCGCCGCGAGCTGGGACGAGCACGACACGCTGCCCGACGAGGACGGCCTGCGCGACTTCCTGCGCTCCGGCCCCCACGAGACCCTCCCCGTCCTCACGCCTCCCCTGGACGGCTCGGGTCCGGACGGCTCGGAGGCGCCGGACGGCTCGGAGGTGCCGGCGGGCGGTGCGGCGCGGCCGGTCGCCCGTGGCCTGCGGGCGAGCTACGGCAGGCCGTTCCTCGCGCACGCCTCGATGGCGCCGAGCTGCGGCGTCGCCCGCTGGAACGACGACGGGACGCTGTCGGTGTGGAGCCACAGCCAGGGCATCAACGGGCTGCGGAACGCCATCGGACTCGCCCTCGGCCTGGACGCGGACCGGATCGAGGTCGAGCACGCGGAGGGCGCCGGGTGCTACGGGCACAACGCCGCCGACGACGCGGCGTTCGACGCCGTCCTGCTGGCGCGCGCCGTCCCCGGGCGGCCCGTGCACGTGCAGTGGAGCCGGCGCGACGAGCTGGCGTGGTCGCCGTTCGGGTCGGCCATGTCGGTCGAGGTGGCGGCCGAGGTGAGCGAGTCGGGGGCGGTGCTGACCTGGGACTACGACGTGTGGAGCCAGGGGCACACCAGCCGCCCCGGGTTCGCCGGCGTGCCGGGACTGCTGGCGGCCGGCCACCTGGAACGGCCCTGGCCGCAGCCCCCCGCGGTCGACCCGCCGCCGGCCGCCGGGTCGGGCACGGTGCGCAACGCGGTGCCGATCTACGACTTCCCGCGCCGCCGGGTCACCGGGCACCGCCTGCTCAGGGCGCCGCTGCGGTCGTCGGCGCTGCGCGCTTTGGGCGCCTTCATGAACGTGTTCGCCATCGAGTCCTTCATGGACGAGCTCGCCCTGTCCGCCGGGGCCGACCCGCTGGAGTACCGGCTGGCGCACCTCGGCGACGCGCGCGGGCGCCGGGTCCTCACCGCCGCCGCCGACGCCTCCGGCTGGGGCGCCCCGATGCCCGAGGGCTCGGGTCGCGGCATCGGGTTCGCCCGCTACAAGGACAAGGGCGCGTACTGCGCGGTGGTCGCCGAGGTGGAAGCCGAGCAGGAGATCCGCGTTCCCCGGCTGACCATCGCCGTGGACGTCGGCCTGGTGGTGAACCCGGACGGGGTGCGCAACCAGATCGAGGGCGGGGCCACCCAGGCGGCGAGCTGGACGCTGAAGGAACGCGTCCGCTTCGACCGCCGCCGGGTCACCAGCGACGACTGGGAGAGCTACCCGATCCTGCGCTTCAGCGAGACCCCGGAGATCTCCGTGATCCTCGTCGAGGCCCCGGGCCTGCCGTCCGTGGGCGCGGGCGAGGCGGCCCAGGGCCCGACCGCGGCGGCCATCGCCAACGCCCTCGCCGCCGCCCTCGACATCCGCCTCCGCGACCTCCCCCTCACCCCCGATTCCATAATCGCCACCATCAACGCCACCCCCTGACCCACTCCCCCTGAACGTGCCCACCCCAAAGCCCACGAGCCCGGGCCAGCCGGAGCGGTCAGTCCTCGAAGTCGCGAGTTGACGAAAGTGCACGGCCACGACCGTTTGGGTGAACGGACGGGCGACGTGGCAGGTCAGGAGGCGGTCGCTGAGATCGGTGGGGCGAGGAGAGATCATCGTCCGGCCACCTGAAACCAGACGACATGCCCTGCGCGGTCTTCGTACGCTCCCCACTCAGAGGCGATCTGATCGACCAGCCACAACCCTCGCCCCCCGTCACTGTCAGCGCTCAGCGGTCGCATACGCGGCACGTGTTCAGATGACCCCTCGTCGATCACGGCCACATGCAGGGCGTGGCCGTCGTCCGCTACCACCAGTCGCACCACGCCGTGCGCCCTACGCCCGGAGTCAGAGTGCCGCACGGCGTTGGTCACCAGTTCGCTCACCAGAAGTTCGACCTCATCGACCTTCGGATGACCGGCCGCACCGAGCAACTCCCGTACATACGCTCGCGCCATCGAGGCTGAGAGGTCCGCACCCGGGAGTTCGAGGGTGCCCAGAAGACCTAAAGTCCTCACGGCACCCACCAATCTAACCAAATGCCGAAATTCGGACTCTGATGTGATTGCCATGCTCATTGCCTCACCTGCGGGACTACGGCGGTCATACATGCCGGATGTTGCCCGGCATGTAGCTGTTCTTTGATTAGATTGCCCGCGTCGTACGGTGTTCAGGAGGCAGAACTCAAGTCCATGGAAGGTCAAAGAATGCCCCGAGCCTGGACTGTCGAGGACTGGATCACGCATATGGACTGCGTGCCGAACACCCTGGTCTCCAGCAATATGAAGAAAACATGAGAGATGAGATGCCTTACGCACCCGAGACACCACGTGAGCGATTCGGGAATGAACTGCGCCGACTGCGCGAGACAGCCGGATTGTCGCAGAATGCGGTGGCAGTGCGTCTACAGGTGACCCAGACCCACGTGTCACGACTGGAGATGGGGAAGCGGACACCGCAACTGAGCCAGGCCGAGACGCTGGATCAGCTTTTCGGGCTGACCGACAACAGGTACTTCGTCGGACTACGTGAGCGCATGACCGCGCGTCCAGGTGGGCCAGGCTGGTTCATGCGCTGGGTGGAGGCGATCGAGCCGGAAGCCCTGATCCTGCGGAGCTGGGATCCGCTCCTGATCCCGGGCCTCTTGCAGACCGAGGCGTACGCACATTGCATCTTCGCGGGAGCGCCTGACGCCATTCCCGACGAGATCGACGATCGGGTGCAGGCACGAATCCGAAGAAGGATGATTTTGGACCGCGAGAGGCCGCCCGCGATCTGGGCTCTGATGGATGAATGGGTCCTACGTCGCCCTATCGGCGGCGTATCGGTTATGTGGGAGCAACTGGACTATCTACTACAGATATCCCAGCGGCACAATGTGAACATCCAGCTCGTACCCGGCGACAATCCATGCACGGCGGGCCTGTCGTCGGGGTTCGTGCTCGCCCAGCTTCCAGACGCAACCGTGGTCGTATCCGTGGAGTCCGCGGGCCGAGGCGAAATCAGCGCAGAGCATGACCTAGTAACCCGTATATGGGGTGCCTATGACAAGATACGATCCGAGGCATTCCCTGTCGGCACCTCGCTCAAGATGATCAAGGATGCACGAGATCAATGGAACCCAGCATGCTGAACATCGACCTGTCCAAGGCCGAGTGGCGCAAGGCGCGGCGGTCAGGGTCGGAGGGTGGGAACTGTATCGAGGTCGCCCGTAACCTGCCGGGCGTCGTGGCGGTTCGTGACAGCAAGCAGCCCGACGGCCCTGTGCTGCTCTTCGGTTCAGGCGGATGGTCGGAATTCGTCGGCACCGTGAAAACCTCAAGCCTTGACGTGCTATTACATTGAATAGAGCGAGCCATACTGATAACTTCGCCGCGTGAACGATCCAGCGGCGAGCGGGCGGAGTCCGGCTGATGCGCCGTCGGCGCGGCGGTCGTATCAGTCGCCGCTGCGTGAGGAAGGTGCCGCCGCGACGCGCACCCGGATCGTCGCGGCCGCGCGTGAGCTTTTCGCGAGCCGAGGGTTCGGTGGTACGACCGTGGCCATGATCGCCAAGCATGCCAAGGTCGCCACGCCCACGGTATACGCGACGTTCGGGACCAAAGCGGCGATCGTCGGCGAGATGATCGCGAGGCTGGAGGCGGAGGCGGACCGCGACCGGTGGGGGTCGCGCATCCAGGAGGAACCCGATCCGCGCCGCAAGCTCGGGCTGTACGCGTCATTCCTCCGGAAGCTGTACTCCAACGGGCGCGACATGTGGGCGGCGGCGATCAACGCGGCGAGCGACCCCGCCGTGGTCGAACTGCAGAACCACGGAGAGCGCGAATCGAGGGAGTGGCTCGCGCCGATCATCGCGTCCCTGGACGAGGCCGGCGAACTCGCCGCGCACCTCACCCGCGACCAAGCCATCGACCGCGCGTGGATGCTGAGCGCGCTTGAGCTCTACTTCCGTGGCACCACCGGACTCGGCTGGACCGACGACCAGTACGAGAGCTGGCTCGCGGAGATCCTCGGCCAGCAGCTGACCCGCCAAGGCGCTTAGCCGGACCAGGGCGTATCGCCGGCGGTCGCCGAGTCCGGCGGGAGCGTCGATCGCGGCCGACGGCTGCTTCTCGCCCGTTAGCCGGACCACATCCGTTAGCCGGACCACACCCATTGGCCTGACCACACCCGGTGAACGCGCATGCGGAGATGTACCGCGAAGACCGCCGTAGCGTCGCCGACCCACCTTCCCAACCCCCCTACCCTCTCAAATGGATATACTTGACTATATTGATTAGGTCAAAGTAGTATCAATCTTACCGGGAGGGCTCCCCCATCCCCCGGTGATCACGACCTCGACGTGCTCACCCGCCCTCGCCGCGCAGGGAGCCCGAGACGGCCGCGCCCTCTACACCGCCTCCGGATTCTCGTAGTCATCACAACCATCTCGATCGGCACCAAGTAAGGAAACAGTCATGCGAGTCATCGTGATCGGGGCGGGCATCGGCGGCCTGGCCCTCGCCCAGGCCCTGCGTAGCGTCCCGCTGCGCGTGCTTCTCGCGCACGGGCTCGACGACGCGATCCGCTGGGGCAGCGAGTACGTCGGCCACGAGACCCACCCCGACGGCACGGTGACCGCGACCTTCGCCGACGGCTCGGCCGACCACGGCGACCTGCTCGTCGGCGCCGACGGGGCCACCTCCCGGGTGGCCACGGCACTCGCGGGCAGGCCGACCTCGTCGCCTGTCGGCATCGGTGGCATCGCCGGCCGCAGCCCGCTCACGCCGGAGATCCGGGCGCTCCTGCCCGATCTGCTGCGTATCGGCTCCATCCTCGCCGTCGGCCCCGGCGGGACGAGCATCTTCATCACGTTGCAGGACACCGTCCCCGGGCCCGCGCTCGACCCGGCGCTCTGCGTCGACGTGCCCGCGTTCCCGGAGCCACCGGTCGTCTACTGGGGGGTCAACGTCGCGCTCGACCGGCTGCCCAACGCCCGCAAAATGGGCGCCGAGGCCGCCGTGCGCGCTGCGGGCGACCTGTTGCGCGGCTGGTCACCCGTGGTACGGAAAATCGTCAGCGGGGCCGATCCGAGCAGCGTGGGCACGTTCCAGTACCACACCTGCGACCCCGACGCGCATCTCACGCCCTGGCCATCGGGCACGGTCACCGCGCTCGGCGACGCCGTGCACGCCATGCCCCCGACCGGCGGGCGTGCCGCCGCGACCGCGATCCGGGACGCCGACCTGCTGGCCACCCACCTGGCGGACGCGGCCAAGGGCCTCACGACGATCCCGCTCGCCGTCCACGAATACGAACGCGGCCCCGCCGCCTACGCCGCCGACGCCGTCCGCGTATCGCTGAAGCCCATCGTGTGGCAACGACGCCTCGCCAACCCGGCCCTCGGACAACTCGTACGCGTGGCCACCGCGATCGCCTCCCCCCTGACCGCAGCCTTCCGCTGACCGGGGTTAGGCGCGGTTTGGGGGCGAAGCGGCCGCTCGGGCGAACGCCTCCAGTTCGCCGGGGATGTCCGGGCCGGCGGGGACGTACACGACCTCGGTCACCCGGGCGGCGCCGGCTTGGTCGAATCGGACGGCGATGGAGGCGTCGTCGCCTGTCCACCCGGCTTGCGTGATCGCCGGTCCGGCGGCGGTCACGACGGCGCGGTCGCGTTCGGTCAGCTCGGAGAGATGGCCCTGGTGGACGACAAGGTGCCGTTGGCCTTCGGGGCGTTCGGCTTCGATCGCGGCACGCCACTGCCTGCCGCCGGGCAGGGCATCGACCGCGTCGTCGTTCGAGTTCTGCCACACGGCGTGAACGATGCTGGCGTAACCGGGGCCGGCGGCCTCGATGACGCGCGGGCTGGTGTGGTCCTCACCCGAACGCAGGACGGTGCCGAATCTGAGCAACGCGCACTCCGTCCATCCTCGATCGCCTTCCGCCGGGATGCCGGTCGTGACGACGCCTGACACGTCGAGCTCCCGCGCCGCCGTGAACCCTTTCGGTCCTGAGGCCGCCACCCACAGCGGCACGTCCATGGGACGCGACGGGCCGAAGCCGGGCAGGTGCATCATCTGGCACGGCCGACCGTCGATCTCGACGACCTCACCGTTGAGCAGCGCCCGTACCTGCCGGATATATCGGACGGTGCCGGCCCAGGTGACGGGCTTTTTTCCCAGGGAGAGCCGCGCCGTGTAGCCGGTCCCGATGGCGACGACGAGCCGATCGGGTGCCAGCTCGTGAACGGAGCCGATGGCTGACGCGGTCACCATCGGGTGACGCAGGCCCGGTACGGCCACTCCGGTGGCGAGTCCGATCCGGTCGGTCGCGGACGCGATGCGGGCCAGGGCGATCCACACGTCGCCGTGCAGCGCCGGCGAGTCGAACAGCCAGAGGCGCCGGTACCCGAGCCGTTCGGCGAGCCTGGCCTTGTCGACGACGTCGGCGGTCGGCGCGAGCGCGCAGGAGTAGCCGGGGCGGGTCGTCATGAGGCGGGTTCCCACAGGGCGATCGTGGCGCCCTTCGGGTCCTGGATGACGATCACTGAGCCGGCGGGGAAGTCCACTCGTGGTCGCACGATGGTGGCGCCGAGTTCCGTCGCGCGCATCGCCGCGTCGTCCAGGCCGGTCACCGGCGCGTACGGGATCCACTGCGGCGGGCGATCGTCGTCCCCGGCGAGCGGTGTGAAGCCTCCCCACGGGCCGTCGACGTCGACGAACATCGGGATGGTCGCGGGTCCTGATGGCACGTCGGCGACGGTCCAGCCGAACAGCTCGGTGTAGAAGCGTCGTGAGACCTCAAGGTCGGCGGTCCGGAGGTCCATGAAGACGAACGGCTGGGTCACGATGGCCCCTTTCTTCGTTCGGGGTAGATTAGGACGAACGTCCCGAACATTAGGACGTGTGTCCTGAAAGTGCAATCGGGCGGGTATGCTCCCCTTCCATGGAGTCGTCTTCGGAGGGTCAGGCCAGGAGGTGGTCGCCCAATCAGCGTGCCAAGCAGGAACAGATCATCGAGGCGGCCAGGGAGGTCATCACCCGAGACGGCCTGGCCGCGTGCACGGCGCGCGCGGTTGCGGACGCCAGCCCGCTGACCAAGAGCGCGATCCACTACTACTTCGATGACATGGACGAGATCGTCGACCTCGCGATGGCACGTCACATGAGCGGCTGCCTCGATCGCATCGGCGACGCGGCGAACCGGCACGAGCGACCTGTGGATCGCTTCTGGGCCGCCGTCCGAACGTACCTGGAGATCTTCGCGGAGCGGCCGAACGCGGCACTCCTGTGGTTCAGCTACTGGGTCGACGTAGGGCAGAAGGGCCGCCTTGAGCCGATCGACCGGATGCACCAGGCGATGATCGGCGTTCTTCACGATCTCCTGGCCGATGTTCCGGTCGACGATCCCCCTGCGCGAGCCCACGCGTTGTTCTCCTACCTCCTCGGCACCCTCACCCAGCAGGCCGTACGTCCGGTCCCGTTCTCGGAGTTGATGCCGGAGATCGCCACCGTGTGCCGTCTGGACTCCGCGGACAGCTCTCGCACTGTCTGAGTGACCCGCGGTCGCTCTTCCCAATCCTGTCGGGCGTCCGAAACTTTCATCGACCAGCCCTGATCAGAACTGCCGTGGATAACCATTGATCAGGACAAATACGGTGTCATCAGCCCTTGATCAGTACATGGCGTTCGCAATCTTTCGGGAATCGTTGACAACTTTCAGGATCGGGCTAACACTGTCGCCATCGACAGGGTCAGACCACCGTCGATCCGGGTCACCCGCCGCGCGGCCTGGTCCTCCGGTCGTCGTCGACCGCACGACGACCGGCCAACACCGCCGCGTCGTGCGACACCAGGGCGTGGTGGCCGCGTCCCCGGCCACCGGCGGTCCTGCTCTGTCGTATCTCGCTGCCTGCCCCCGCCGGCCTTCACGAGGAGGAAGCACGCACATGAACGACGCCCCCGCCCGCCCGAGGAGCCGCGGACGCGCCAGGCCCCTCATCGGACGTGTCTTCGCTTTCGGGCCGCTCATCGGCCGTGCCCTCGCCATGGCGCTGGTCGCGGTCCTCACGATGTTCCCCAGCATGGCCAACGCCGCCATATCGACCAACCAGACCGGCACCAACAACGGCTACTTCTTCTCGTTCTGGAGCGATGGCGGTGGGTCGTCCTCCATGGAACTCGGATCCGGCGGCAACTACAGCACCTCATGGAGCAACGTCGGGAACTTCGTCGCCGGTAAGGGCTGGAGCACCGGCGCACGCAGGGCCGTGACCTACTCCGGCAGCTTCAACCCATCCGGCAACGCGTACCTGACCCTCTACGGCTGGACGAGAAACCCGCTGGTGGAGTACTACATCCTCGACAACTGGGGCACCTACCGGCCCACGGGGTCGTACAAGGGCACGGTCACCAGCGATGGCGGGACCTACGACATCTACCAGACGACGCGCACCAACGCCCCCTCCATCGATGGCATCAGGACCTTCAATCAGTACTGGAGCGTACGGCAGTCGAAGAAGACCGGCGGAACCATCACCGCCGGCAACCACTTCGACGCGTGGGCCCGTTATGGAATGAACCTGGGCAACCACGATTACCAGATCCTCGCGACCGAGGGATACCAGAGCAGCGGGAACTCGAACATCACGGTCGGCGGCTCCACCGGTGGTGGCGGCGGAGGCGGCGGTGGGGGTGGCGGCGGCGGAGGCGGCGGCTGCACCGCGTCGCTGTCCGCGGGCCAGCAGTGGAGTGACCGGTACAACCTCAACGTCGCGGTCAGCGGCTCGACCAACTGGACCGTCACGATGAACGTCCCGTCCCCCGAGAAGATCATCGCCACCTGGAACATCAGCGCCAGCTACCCCAGCGCCCAGGTCCTGACCGCCAGACCCAACGGCAGCGGCAACAACTTCGGCGTCACCATCCAGACCAACGGCTCCACCACCTGGCCCACGGTCTCCTGCAGCGCATCCTGACCCCGACCCCGAACCCTCAGGCGCGGCGGCCCCAAACCGCCGCGCCACACGCCGCTAATGGAGCGCCTTAGGCGCGCGTTTTCCGGTGCCCACCGCGCGGGCAGGCCAGATCAGACCCCGGCCATGAGGCCGGGGACCTGCCCGGCCGGGGGTTCACAGCACGGGTGAAACGGCTCTCGCCTCAGCCGAGGTGAGAGCCGTTCGCATGTACGGTTAGCGCAACTCGGAGACCAGCTGCGCCGCGCGACGCCCGACCGCTTCGACGTCCTCCAGGGGGTGTACATCAGCGTTCAGGCCGGCGAACACCTGTTCCGCCTCTTCGTAGGCGACGATCTGCTCGGGTGTCGTCGGGGTTGCTATGACGACCTGCAGATCGACGTTTCGGGTGATCGTACTCATGCGGTTCTGTGTGTCGACGACACGGGCTTCCTCGCCGCCGCGCAGCCGTTCCATCGCGTACGCCCACGCCTTGACCTGTTGTGACACCTCGTCGAGTTGCGCTCTACGGAACGACCATGCTTGCGTGAGTTGCACCGTCCGGCCGTTCGCAATGGCGAAGTCGATCGTGGAGTGAACGTGGGCACCGATGTGAACCTGCGCTCGAGGCCGTACGAAAGGTTCGGCCACACGAGCTTGGCGGTACGCCTGCCGTAGCCCTCTGTTCAGGTCGTACTTGGTGACTGATTGTTCGCGAGGTTCCGCGATCGGATCGATGATGAGATGCCCGAAGACTATTTCGAGTGCCTCTTCTGCGCTGTCGGCCAAGATCGGCGCTGGCATACTCAATTGCACCACATTGCGGTGGTTTCGATGCTTGTTGAGCAGCCAGTCCTCGCCCAGCGGGTCGAATCCCTCGTCCAACCCGCTACGACTTTGATCGATCTCAGCATCTACTTCGAACACGAAGCTCGCTGCGGCCTCCAGCGCGGACGCCCCCGCGATCTTGCGGATCCGATCGACCTTGCTGAGCTGGCGAATCGACCAGTCTCCAATGTCCGGGTTACCAGCGATCGCACCGAAATTCACGAACTCCCCGGTCCGCGGATCAGGAAGACAGCGGACAATTGAGTACAGATAAAGGCTCATATGGCCTGTGGCTCCCATCAATGAACGCACAGATGCGGTCGGCTATCGCTGGTATCGGGTACTTAGGAGACCAGCCGAATGCTTCCAGATCGGGCCGACCAGAGCGGACCACGGCCATGAAGCCGACGACCTGCTCGGCCCCAGCCTTGAGTACGACCTGCGACTCGGATAGATCATGCTACGGCCGCCGGGAAAGCGCCTCTCTGAGCGAGGTCTCGGCGGTGGTCATGGCCATGCGGAATTGGTCCCAAAGTTCGATGGGCATGGTTCCTCTTCCCAGGCACGAGACCTGCACAAGGCTGGTCAGAACTCTTCTCGCTGTCGCGGGGATCAGGGATGCGCATCCCGCGTGGGCGAGTACCTCGCGGGCCGCGTAGGCGTCCTGCGACCGCTGGACGTCGATCGCGATCGTGTGAGCCAAACGCGGACCGAATCGTTCGTCGACGAGGTCGAGAACCACCAGGCCGAGACGGGTTCGAAAAACAACCTGCGTGGATGGCCCGCCAAGCGGGAGATAGCGATCCACCAGGGAGATAGGGTCACCGCTTTCGCTGCTTGTGAGAACCGCCAGACCAGCTGCCACGGTCCGTTCCCACGGGGTGGGCGTATCGGTTTCTGTCAGGAGACATGTGGATGTCCGGCGGTCACCGACTGCGCGGTGGGCGATGATGGCGATCTGGCGACCGTCGAGGAGGCTGCGACTTATGCCGCGATGATCTTGGACGTGCTGAAGTGCCTGACTCCAGCGCCCCGCCTGCGCCAAGGCTCGGATTCCATCGGCGAGAAGCACAGTCCATAGCCATTGAACGATTTCACGGTGATCGTCGGAGCTGTGGGTCACGTTGCCGAGGTCGATGACCGTGCCACCGAAGGTGCCGGTCGCGCTATGGCGGACAGCGGTGAACAGCGTTTCGATCAGATGGTGAGCGGCGGTGCCGTTGCCCTCTCGCGCGAGAAGGCGACCGAGGTTGACGAGCGGTTGTAGAGCGAGTTTCGCGGTCGCCGCATCGAACGGCTGGGCGTCGTGGAAGATCTGGAACTGTCTCCAGCACAAGTCGCGGGCCAGGGAGGAAAAGCCGCAATCGCTTGCGACCAGTGCGCCGAGGTTGTGCGCTTCGGCTGCGATCCTCGTGGCTTCCTCAGGATAGTCGGACCCGCTGTCCGCCAGGTCGGCGACCTGGCGGACACGTACGTCCAAAGGGTGGCAGACGGGCCTGCCGCGGGGCACGAGGGGAAAGCGGCGGGCGACGTCCTCGCGCAGTTCGGGGATCATCCCGTCACCAGGTGACGGCCAAGAGCGTATGGGGTTTGTCGATGACCGTCGTGGCGGTGACCTGGACCGGTTTGAAGTACACGTCGATGCGCGGGGTGGTGTCGCGGTGGTTCGTGTCCCAGTCCCTGATCCGCTCCAGGAGTGAGGTCGTGAGGCGGTCGCGCTCAGGTCCGTGGGCACGGACGCCGAGTTCGAAGAGAGTGCCGTCACCGACGGGATCACTGGGCCGGATGGTGAGGTAGGCGAAAGAGTCGATCTCGTTGGTCACGGCAGCGCCGCCCCACCTGAAAGCCGGTGTCGCCAGGTCGGTGTCGACGGCCTCAGGTTGCGCGACGATCCGGCAGAATTCACGACTGGTGGTCGCCAGCCACAGGTCTAGGTCCTGGAAAGACGGGCCTGACGGGATCGAGATCCCGGACCAGGAGCGCAGCGCGGGCTGAGAGAGTGCGCGGGCGAGGGCGTGGGAAGGCGCGGTGCGTCCGTCGCCAAGGAGGAGGGTGACGCCATCGATGAGGGGGATGGCAGGCTCCGGTCGGGCGCCGATGCCGCGCATGGCCAGGAAGCCGCAGGTCACCATTGATCGACTGACTAGGTGGTCGTCGTGAAGGTCGAATGCGATGGAGCGGGTCGTTCCGCCGATGATCCGCAATGGCACGACGAGCCGTCCGGCCGGGGTGAGCTGCTGCCGCCAAGCCGGGGGCAGGTCCCACGCTCCTGCGGTGACGATGATCCGGTCGTAAGGGCCGGCGGGCGCGTAGCCGTCGGCGCCGTCGGCGCACCACACCTCGACATGCCCGTAGCCGGTGGAGGCCAGAGCCGCTCGTGCTCCGTCAACGACGTCGGCGTCGATATCGATGGTGACGACGTGACCGTCCGGCCCGGCCAGCTCGGCCAGGAGGGCGGCGTTGTAGCCGGTTCCGGCTCCGATCTCCAGCACGCGGTCTCCAGGCCGGACGTCGAGTTGCTCCAGCATCACGGCGACGACTCCAGGCGCGGAGGCCGAACTGAGCGCTACCCCGGCGATGTCCCGTTTCGTGACAACAGCATCGTCAGGGGCGTAGGCCGTTTCCGACGAGACGTCCGGGACGAAGGCGTGCCGGGGTACCGATCGCAACGCGGCCTCATTTCGGCCGGATTTGATCGTCCCGCGCGCGAGCAAGAAGTCGACGAGGTCGGCACGGAGCCGCTCGGTGGTTTGACGGATGTCGGTGTCCATCGTGGCAACCTATCTTCGGTCCTGGGATCACTCGGGGAGCGAAACGGACGTGGGCAGCAGGAGGGCGGCGGTCCATGTCGTGGGCGGCTTGCGGGTGGCCAGTCCGCTCCGGTCGGCCAGAGCTAGGGCGATTCCGGCCGCACCGACCAGGAGCCCCGGCTCATCAATGGTTCTGCCGTGGTCGCGATGCTGGAAGCAGAACGGAAGCTGCGGATCGTACTGCGCGATCAGGGCGTCGGCGGCGAGGTCCGCAGTGACGTGGCTGCCGGTCAGTCCGGCGCAGAGCAGCACTCCCGCGCTTCCGTGACAGACCGTAGGCCCTTCGGTGTCCCATTCACCGGTTCGGACGGCGAGGGCGTCGATCGCGGAGCGAGCCGCCTCGATCAGGCGCGGGTCGGCCACCGCACGACCGGCGGCGAAAAGAGCGGCGCCGATGCCCGGCGCGCCGTAGCACCAGGCGTCGCGGCGGCCTCGGCTACTTGGGCTGGTACTGGTTCCGGCGAGGTCGTCAACGGTGACCTGCGGCGGCCAGCTATCGCCGGCCCGCCACTGGAGCAGCCAATGGGCGGCGGTCCGGATCGCATCGGGCTGCGCGGCGCAACCCCGTCCCGCGAGCTGGCACTCTGCCAGGAAGGCCAAAGGCCCGGCTATCCCGTGAGCGAGTCCGGTGTTCGCGGCATCGCAATTGTGCGGGTCGGAAAGCGCGGCGGGGTTGTGTGGTTGCGGTCTCCACCAGCCGGGTTTGTCCCTGCGAGGTGTTTCGATCATGGTGGTGAGTGAGTTGCTCGCGGCTAGCAGCCCTGATTCGGCGTCGAGGTGTCCAGCTTGGACGGCAGCGAGGAGGATTCGGCCGATTCCCGACAGGCCGTTGATCAGATCGTAGGTCTGCCAGGGCATTCCTGCCTGACTGGCGTCTAGCCAGTCCTGCTGCCAGGCTGCTATCGCGATGGCCCGGGCAGTCAACCACTCGACGGAGCGACGGACCGCCGCCTGGTATGGCCCGGGGTCGGGTAGGTAGGGGGTTCCCAGAATCAGGGAGGCGGCGAGCGCGCCTACACCGTTGAACACTCCGCCTGTCCGTGGAGGCGCGGAGATATTCATACGGGCGGCGCGGGTCCAGTGGAGGTCTGCCGCCGTCGCGAAGCGCGGGTGACACCTGGACAGGCGGGCGTGCAGGAGCGCGGTCCCCGCCAGACCTCGCGACAGAGAGGTCGCCGCGGAACCGGCCGCGGTGATGATCGGTTCGGTATCCAGAAGCCGGTCGGCGATGGCGAGGGCCGCCCCGGCGGAGTCGGTGGTGCGGGTTCCGGGGGAGGTGGTGGTCATCGGGATCCCTCGGTGAGGTGGGTGTGGCGCGCGATCAGGTCGATGGCCAGCGCCCGGATGAGCTGTTCGCGGGCGGGTGCCAGCCGGTTGCAGTGCAGGTGGATCAAGTCCGAGGCGATGCTGGCGCCTCGCGCTGGGGGGAGGACGGAGGCGTAGGCGTACAGCGCCAGTTCCCAGCCGGGCGGGAATGGGTTCCGAGCGGCCTGTATCCGCCGTCTCAGGGTGTTCGCACGCCTGTGGGATTCCCGATCGAGTCGCACGGCTGGGATGGCACCATTGCCGACCCGTCTGGCGATCATGGCCGCCGTGATCGCGGCGATGGTCAGCCGAGCATCCTCCTCTCGGGTGGCGGACAGGACATCGAGGGCCAGCCGACTATCGGCGTCGAAGAATTGTTCCGCTGCGGTGATGGCGGCTGTTCCGCCATATCGCTCGATCTCTTGGTCGTAGGGCTCGACGCAAAAGCTGAAGATCAGACGCTGACGTATGAGATCAGCCGCCCACCGTGACAGGAACGGCAGGACGATGCCATTCACGTCCACGGGGTCGGCGTGGAACCGGACTCGGAGGTGCTCACCGTGCCGCAGGTCGTAGTAACGGAGCCAGAACCATCGGTCCCAGCGCCGGGGTATCTCCCTTACCCGGCGGGCCAGCGATCGCAGGACTTCTTCGTGGCAGCTGGAGGGAGCCTGGATGGCGAGTGACAGCCAAGGTCCACCAGGGAGGTACAGGCCGGCCCCGCGCTGGCGAATCGGAGGCGCGGCCACGGCGGAGACCGGCGGGGAGACGACTCCATCGAGGGAGACGACCAGCTCCAGAATATGGCCCCCGCCGGAGCCGGGGAGGACGGCAGCGGTGAACTGGTCGCCTCCGTGCGGAGCGGTAACGGCCGTAATACCTCGCCGAACATAACGGCCCAGCAGCTCACGATCATCGACCCGCCGCAGATCCAGTAGCAGTTGTCGGTCAACGTCATCGGTGGCCACGACGTCGGGAGGCTGCGGCCAGGCTGTCGACCGCCATGAGGTGAGCGCGGCCTCCCACCGGTCCGAGGTCGCAGCGGCCCACACAAGGTGCTTCGGCAGGACCCAGCGGGCGGGCGTGAGCCAAGAGTCCCGATAGCGGACGGCCGGGGTGAACGGAGCGGTACTGGTCCCCCATGACCAGCAGTGCCAGGGACGCTCCCCCGCGTGGCCCACCAGGGCCAGGAACCGGGCAACCGGCGGAAGTAACGACAAAGCGACCCGTGAGTACAGGACGGGAATGACACGCTGGTCGTGGACCTGTGACCACACGAGAAGACGTCGACCGTCGGAGAAGACCGCCAGGTCCGGGAGATTCAGATCACCGGGCCGCGGCGGGATCCCTACCGGGATGCGGTGGGGGACGAGCCCGGTCCCCGCTGTGACGGATGCCGCGGCGTCGATACGGGGGCGCACCACCAGTTCGGCGACAAGGGCGCCGTCTTTGGTCTCGGGGAACTCTGAGGGCAGTCCGAGCAGTGGAACGAACCGGCCACTGGTCGACAGCGCGTCCTGGGAACCGCCAGACACCGCCAACTGGAATGGGCGGTCCGCCGCCGGTGTGATGTCACCGGCGAGGATGCGAACATAGACCTCCGCGCTACGTGGGACCGCAGCCTTGCTGCGGTTCGTCAGTCGGTCCACGGTCGCTTCATCCAAGACGATCTCGGTCCTGCCCTCGGAGACTGCGTCGGACAGCAACCGAGCCAGTACCGCTTCTCGGCCGACGTCGCCATTACCGGCCCCGATGGGGGCGACAGCGTCGACCGGGCCGAGACCGGTGACGGGATCGAGGACATCCAGAAGCGGAACGGCTTGCGAGGTTCCGTAGCGGGTGAGGAACCGCTGATGGTAGTCGGTGAGCGGGTCGGTGCCCCAGCCGATCCGCCACAGGAGACCGGCGGCTTCAGCGGCCTTCTCCGCCACCTGAACGGGCAGCACTACGGTGGCATCTACAACGGTGTCAACGCGCAGCAGGCGATCCGCCGGAAGGATCGACTGGGCGACGGCGGACGAGCCGGTGAGAAGCTCCAGCCGCTTCAGGCTGCCCGCCCTATGTTCGTCAGCCTCGATGAGACGATCACGGAGCTGTTCCAAAAGGTGGTACTGCGGAAGATCGGCCGGGAGCCGGTCCAGCAAATGTCCCAGAGGATCGGCGCGCGGATCATCGGGGAGGAGATCGTGCAGCAGGAAACCACCATCGATCAGTTCCCGCAGGAACTTCGGCCCCGACCCCGGAGCCGCTTGCGGCCACCGTCTCTCCAGCTCAGCGCTCGCCCATACCGCCGGCAAACCCTCTCGGCAGGCTCGCAGGACGAAGGCGGTCACCTCCGTGTTGCGGACGCTGACCGTCATCGGCTGCGATGGGCCGCCACTCATTGGGCGCTCGATCTCCCAGCGATCTCCTCGCATGAAGGCGAGGTTGCTGGTCGTCAGCCTCGCCTTCGACAACCCTCCGGCTTCGCTTATGATCGAGCGCGCCAACAGGCTCAGCCATTGTGGATCGGGGTTCGTGACGGTTCGGTGATGCGCTCCAAGGCGCAGGTGCGGTTCGTCTGAGAAGACGGCGGGGGCGACACCCGCGAACACTCCGTGTGGGGTGGTGCGTATCCGTGACCGTATGTCGTAGGCGCGCCAGGTCAACGCTCCTGGACCGGAATGGTAGGCCGCGTTCCGCGCCGATCCGCTAGCCACTGTCACCGCTTCGTCGAGCAGTGGGTCCGTACGGTCGGTGTCGTGGCCGAAGTCATCCGCCGGGCGCAGAGGAATGCGCGCCAACGCGCTGCTTCGGGCTGTGAAGATTGGACGGGCCACAGCCAGACTCCCTTGTTGAGGGCCGTGGCCCGTCGCATGGTCAGGTGGCTTCAGCTCTGCGGGTCGGGGTAGCGGCAGGCGGGCTGCGTGCCGCAACCGTTGTCGGTAATCGCATCGACGGCCAGCAGGTTGCCGTCCACCATTCTGGCGTCGAGATCGAACAGATCAATTGTGAGGTCATCCAGGACTTTGCTGCCATTCATGGGACAACTCCATTTCTGGTGGCGCACCAGGTTCGGACCTCTTGGGCGCCGTGGACGGGATGTGTAGCTTTCGTTTTTCCATCGCGTGGTTCTTGGGCGTGAACTGAGCATGACGGGCGACGGAGTGACTTCGGGAGGTCGCCGACGGTGACTTCTCACGGCCCATCGCGACGCCGGTGTGACTTCTGCGTGACGTGTCCGGGACATCTTCGACATGTCGGCCGGATTACCTATCACCGCTGGTCTCGGCCGCTTACGCTGCGGGCGACAGTACGCGCAGGGAAAGGGCCGGCTTGCAGTGGAGCAGGTGGAGGAGACCTACCTCAAGCAGCTTGTCCGGGCACGAGACTTGCTGCCATACAAACGATTTGTCCGTATTTTTGAGAAGACGGCTCGTGATCTCGAGTTGCGTGGGCTCAGCGTAGAGCGGCGCCAGTATCTGCGGTGGTTGGCCGGTGAGCTGAAGGGGCTTCCGCTACCGGATGCCTGTGTGGTCCTACAGACGATGTTCGGCCACCCGGCCAGCAAGTTGTTGACCAAGATGCCTGTCCAGGTGGATGTTCCTGCTCCTGACATGGATGCCGAGACGATCGACTTGTCATCGCAATGCGGTGCAGCACGTTCGACGGCCGAGTCCGTAGCCGGGCGCAACGCCCGCCCTATTCCCCTAAACCTCCGTGAGTTGATGATGTCCGCTGCCGAGAAGTCTCGTGATTCAGCTGCCCATGCAGAAACAGCGCTAGGCCGATCTGCCCTGGAAATTCTTGAGAGCGACGTGGTAGCGCTTGCTCGAAGCTACCTTTCCCAGTCGCCTATCGTAATGTTTCCCAAGATCAGCGACTTACGCACTCAAGTGGAGGGCAAAACACGGCAGACTCGGCACCCGGACCAGCTTCGTCACCTGTCCTTCTTGAATGGTGTGCTGTGCGCTCTGCTGGCGGAGGCGAGCATCGACCTGGGCGAGCACCAGATGGTTAACGACCACGCCTGTGCCGCATGGGTCCACGCCAATAACATCGGGCACGTGCCACTTGCGGTGTGGGCACGTGGCATGCAGGCGACCTCTGCCTACTGGAACGACGCTCCCAATGACGCCCTGGTCGCGATCAGCCGTGCCGAAGAACACCACCCCAGCGGGGTGGCATCGGCACGCCTGAACAGCATCAGAGCACGCACCTGGTCACACCTGGGGAACACTGAGCGGACGCTCCAAGCCGTGCGGAACGCTCAAGATGCCCGTGCCAACGCACGAGACGATGAACACGATGATTTGGCCTACGTAGGCGGCGTCTTCAACTGGGATCGTGTGCGGGAAGAGCGGTGCGCATCAACTGCGGTTCTCGAACTGATCCAGCGCCAGGACGCCGAATTGGACCCGGCGGCATTGCACTGCTTCACCAACCTGATTCTTGCTCATTGCAACCGGGCTCTGACCATGTCACATGCCGCGCCTTTCGAACAGCGCTCCACCATCGTTGAGGCGACCATCCTCTCGGACATGGCCACAGCCCGGCTTTTCCTCGGCGACGTGTCCGGCGCCTGTAACACGCTGCGCCCCGTGTTCAGTCTTCCGGGAGACATGAGAACCTTCCCGGTACTTCACCGGTTGCGAGGGATGCGCATCCCGCTTGCACAGATTCAGGCTACTCGCGCAGTCCATGAACTGACCGAAGCGCTCAGGGACTTCAACGCCGGATCGACGGTGCGGGCGCTTCCTCCGGGGACGCTTTAGCAGGCGGCCTCCGTGCGGGTGTCCCATGTCGCGAGGAGCTCCACTTCCCGTTCGCGCGAGATACCCAGCTCTGCGGCCCGTTCGGATGAGACTGCGGCGCCGCCGCGCAACCATTGCCAGGTGTCAGCGATGGTCTCTTCCAGCGGCCGACATCTCAAGCCCGCGGCCTTGGCCCGGGTAGCGTGCACGTTCCAGGTGCCTTCATAGTCCCGCCATAGGGGCAGGCCGACCCATTCGGGGACACCGTGCTCGCGTAGGAACGCATCCTCGACCCAGATCAGCTCGGCGCTGGAGTGAGTCACCTTGATGCAGGTGTGTAGGAATTGCCCGAATGTGGAGTGGCCGATTGGCGCGGTCACGTTGTACGACCCGGCAAGACCCTGATCGGCGACGTCGAGAGCGAACGCGGCGACGTCGCGTGCGTCCACGGGCTGGATCGGCCAGTCGGGTCGGCCGGGAGCGAGTACCCGGCCTCCGGCAAGGACCCGGTTCAACCACCAGGGGACACGGCCAACGTACTCGTTCGGGCCGAGGATGACACCGGGGCGTAGCAACGCGGCGCGGTCTCCATAGCAGTTAGAGACGGCCTGCTCGCAGCCGGCCTTGAGTCGGCCGTACTCCTCGGCGTCGCTCTCCCCGGCTGGGCCGACTGGGGTGTATTCCCGTACGGGCGAGTCATCAGTGAGCGGAAGCGTGGGCCAACCTTCATAGACGTTGACCGTGGACACGAAGACGTAGCGTGTGGCCGACCCGTGCAGGATGCGGGTGGAGTCCTGGACAAGCGTGGGGGTCATGCCACTTGTGTCGATGGCCACGTCCCAGTCGCCCTGCGCGGCGAGAACTTCCAGGTCCTCAGCGCTGGTGCGATCGCCACGCACGGCCGTGACACCGGGCACGTCGGCACCGGACGCGCCACGGTTGAACGTCGTCACCCTGTGACCGCGGCGAAGCGCCTCTTCCGCTACCGCGCGCCCGAGGAACTTCGTACCCCCGAAGATGAGAAGTCGCATGAGTCAGATCCTGGCGTACTCCCGGGCCGACAGGCCAATCTCCCGTCCTTTCCGTTGACCATGTAGGACGGTCAGGATCACGCACTTACGCCGCCCGTCCATCATGCGCTCCCGACAGATGTCGATAAGGCAAGAGAACGTCAGATCAGGAGCCGAGGGGAACTTGCTTCACTTTCTCTAAGCAGTCGGGACAGACGGGCAGGTCGACCGACCTTGCCACGGCATCCGGGGTGGCCTGCTGGAGAGATCCCAAAGCGGTGACGCCCGGCTGGCGTCCGGTCTCCGGATCGACCAGAAAGGTCGTGACCTCCCCTGGATCAAAACCGAACTCGCGCTTACACCGTAAGAGCGACCTGTCTCCGCAAACCTGAGCGTACGTCTCCGAAATCGCCGGGGACCGCGTTGATCGGAGGCCTGGTGACGTTATCCGCCATGACATCGGCGGCAACGGGAAGGCCAGGGTTTGTGGAGTTTGGTGCGGGTCGGCGGTGAGGGTCGCATTTGGGAGATCGTGCGCCGGAGGCGCTCCATTTTCCCGGTGCGGCGTCCGGAGGCAACCGGAAAGGCGGAAGGTTCGGCCCTGCGGCTGGGATCAGTGGGCGGGTCGGCGGAGGCGGTCATCGGTGAGGGTCGCATCAAGAGATCGCGCGCCGGAGGCGCTCCGTTTTCCCGGTGGACGGTCTTCTGAAGTAAGGCCGAAGGAGGAGTTCGGTTCTGCCGCTAGGTCGGGGGGCGGGTCGGCGGAGGCCGTCAGCGGCGAGGGTCGCGCTGGAAATGACGCGCGCCGGAGGCGCTCCATTTCGGGCGGGCACACCTGAGAGACGTACGGCCCCGCCACTTCGGCGGGACCGTACGTTGTTGGCGGGAATGGGTGGAGGGGGGTTACCAGTTCACGGCGATGTATTTGGCTTCGGTGTAGTCGAGCATGCCCTCGTGGCCGCCCTCGCGGCCGACGCCGCTCTGTTTCACGCCGCCGAACGGGGCCGCCGGGTCGCTGACCAGGCCGCGGTTCAGCCCGACCATTCCCGATTCGAGCCGTTCGCTGACCCGCAGGCCCCGGGCCAGGTCGCCGGTGTACACGTAGGCGACCAGCCCGAACTCGGTGTCGTTGGCCAAGCGGACCGCCTCGTCCTCCTCCTCGAAGGTGACGATCGGCGCGACCGGCCCGAAGATCTCCTCGCGCAGGATCGGGGAGTCGGGGCGCACGTTCACCAGCACCGTCGGGTCGTAGTAGAACCCCGGCCGGTCGGGGCGGACGCCGCCGATGACCGCCTTGGCGCCCTCGCCGACGGCGGCGCGTACGAGGCCGTCGACCTTGTCCACCGCCTCCTGGTTCACCAGCGGCCCGACCTCGGTGCCCTCCTCGGTGCCGGGGCCGACGGTCAGCGCCGCCATCTTCGCGGCCAGCCGCCTGCCGAACTCCTCGGCGACGGGCGACTCGACGTAGAACCGGTTGGCGGCGGTGCACGCCTCGCCGGCGTTGCGCATCTTGGCGATCATGGCGCCGTCGACCGCCTGGTCGAGGTCGGCGTCGGCGAACACGACGAACGGCGCGTTGCCGCCGAGTTCCATGGAGGTGTTGAGCACCTGGTCGGCGGCCTCGCCGAGCAGGACCCGCCCGACTTCGGTCGACCCGGTGAAGGACAGTTTGCGTACCCTCGGGTCGTGCAGCATGGCCGACACGACGGCGCCGGACCGCCGGGCGGGCAGCACGTTGACGACCCCCGGCGGCACCCCGGCGTCGGCGAGGATGGTGGCCATCGCCAGGGCGGTGAGCGGTGTGTCGCTGGCGGGCTTGAGGATGACCGTGCAGCCGGCGGCCAGGGCGGGGCCGATCTTCCTGGTCGCCATGGCGGCGGGGAAGTTCCACGGCGTCACCAGCACGCAGATGCCGACCGGCTGGTGGACGACGACGATGCGGTTGGCGCCCGAGGGCGCCGTGACCACCGACCCGTTGCCCCGCACGGCCTCCTCGGCGTACCACCGGAAGAACTCGGCGGCGTAGGCGACCTCTCCCCTGGCGTCGGGCAGCGCCTTGCCGTTCTCCAGGGAGATCAGCAGGGCGACGTCCTCCGCCCGCTCGGTCATCAGCTCGAACGCCTTGCGCAGGATCTCGGCACGCTGCCGGGGCGCGGTGGCGGCCCACGGGCCGGCCGCGGCGTGCGCCGCGTCGACGGCCGTGATGGCGTCCTCGACGGTGCCGTCGGCCACCGTGGTGATGACCCGCCCGGTCGCCGGGTCGAGCACGTCGAACCGCCCGCCGTCGCCGGCCGGGACGGCCTGGCCCGCGATGTACAGGTCGGTGAGCAGGTCGCCCACCGTCACCTGGCTCTTGTCTCCCATGGGTGACCCTTTCTTCAGTACGGGTTGGCGACGACCAGGCTCTGGGCGGGGAACAGCGTGAGGACGCGTGGCCCCTGCTCGGTGATCACGATCTCCTCCTCGATGCGGGCCGCCGAGAAGCCGTCGTCGGCCGGGCAGTACGTCTCCAGCGCGAACACCATGCCGACCTGGAGTTCGATCGGCTCGCGCATGCTGTTGAGCCGGGAGATGATCGGCCGTTCGTGCAGGCCGAGTCCGAGCCCGTGGCCGAACTGCAGGCCGAACGCGGCCATCTCGTCCTCGAATCCGAACTCGGTCGCGGCCGGCCAGACGGCGGCCACCTGGTCGGTACCGGCCCCTGCCCGCACCGCGCCGATCGATGCGTCCATCCACTCGCGGGCCCGGGTGTAGGCGTCGCGCTGGCTCGGGGTGGCGCTGCCGACGCTGAACGTCCGGTAGTAGCAGGTGCGGTAGCCGTTGTAGGAGTGGATGATGTCGAAGAACGCCTGGTCGCCGGGGCGGATCAGCCGGTCGGAGAAGTTGTGCGGGTGGGGGTTGCACCTCTCGCCGCTCACGGCGTTGACGGCCTCCACCTGGTCGGAGCCCATCTCGTAGAGGCGTTTGTTCGCCAGCGCGACGATCTCGTTCTCGCGGATCCCGGGTTTGAGCACCTCGACGATGTCCTGGTACACGCCGTCGACCATGGCCGCGGCCTGGGTGAGCAGCATGATCTCGTCGGCGGACTTGATCAGCCGGGCGTCGAGCATGAGCTGCTGGGCGTCCACGACGGACAGGCCCTGGCGTTGCATCTCGAACAGGAACGGCGGCTCGACGATGTCGACGCCCACGGGGGCCCCGGCCAGGCCGGCGTCCTCCAGCATGCCCTTGATCTGGCGGATCGCGCTTTCCATGAGCCCGGCCGTGGGGGCGATGGCGCCGCGCATGCCGAGCATGCCCGCGTGGCAGTCGGCCGGGTCGAGCCACGGGCTGTACAGGCGGTGGTGGCGCGCCGCCGACCCGAAGTCCCACAGCTTGGGTTCCTCGCCGCGGATGAGCAGGGCGTACCTGGTCATCTTGTCGCCGAGCGCGCCGCCGATCCAGGTCTGGGTGGTGTAGCGGATGTTGTAGAAGTCGAAGAGCAGGAAGGCGCCGCACTCGCTCGCCTCCAGGGCCGCGCGCGCCCTGCCCAGCCGGTGGTCCCGGAGCCGGCCGAAGTCGACGCGCTGCTCGTAGTCGACCCCCATGTGCCCGGGCGCGGGCAGCGGGGCCATGGCCGTCACAGCGCGTCTTTCCCGGCGGCGGCGCCGAGGCCGTCGTCGACCACGACGTTCTCGGGTTTGAGCGTCATCCCCGAGGCGGCGGCCTGGAGGTCGAGCAGGATGGAGAAGTCCTCCTCGGTGCGCCCGCTGCCGACGCTGGCCTGGACGAGCTGGGCGGTGAGGGCGGTGACGGGCATGGGCACGTCGAGGCGGCGGGCGGCGGCGAGGCCGAGGTCGAAGTCCTTGCGCAGCAAGATCGGGGTGAACGTCGGGGTGTAGTCGAGGTTCACGAACGCGGGCGACTTGTAGCGGGTGAACGCCGACCCCATGACGCTGTTGTTCAGGAACTCCAGGAAGGCGTGCCGGGGGACGCCGCCCTTCTCGGCCAGCACGGTGATCTCGGCC
This sequence comes from Sphaerisporangium corydalis, assembly GCF_025506355.1. GTDB lineage: Bacteria > Actinomycetota > Actinomycetes > Streptosporangiales > Streptosporangiaceae > Sphaerisporangium > Sphaerisporangium corydalis. The sequence goes on along the minus strand of NZ_JANZYP010000012.1, from coordinate 69,377 downwards.
AGCGTCTGGGTGACCACGCCCAGCATCAGGTTGTGGGCGATCTTCACCAGGCGCGCGAGGTCGCCTTCGCCGACGTAGGTGACCGACCTGCCGATGTGCCTCAGCAGGTGGGCGACCTTGTCGTAGGTCTCCTTGGGCCCGGAGACCACGATGCTGAGCGCTCCGGCCCTGACGACCTTGCCGTTGCCGCTGACCGGGGCGGCGAGGAACCCGACCCCTCGTTCCTCGCACGCGACGCGCATCGCGGCCGACGACTCGGTGGAGACGGTGGAGCAGTCGACGACGATCCCGGGGAGGTTCCCGGGGTCGGTGAGCAGCCCGCCCTCGCCCAGCAGCACCTGTTCCAGGTCGGCCGGGGTGGAGACCATCGTGAGCACGACGTCCTTGCCGCGCAGGCCGGCGATGGTCTCGCAGACCGCGGCGCCGTCCCGCTTGAGGGGCTCCGCCTTGGACAGGGTGCGGTTCCAGGCGGTGAGGTCGACGCCGGCCCTGGCGACGCGTTGCGCCATCGCGACGCCCATGCGGCCGGTTCCGATCCAGCCGACCAGCGGACCGGGAGCGCTCGTAGTCGAATCAGTCATCTGGTTCCGCCTCTGCAATCGTTTGCTGCACAAATTAGGAGGTGATCACGCGCCTGTCAAGAAGGCGCGGCCGGGGGCTCAGCGCAGCCGTTCGGCCACCCAGTCGGCGGTGTACGGGCGGTGCCACGGCGAGACGTTGGCGCAGCCGTGGTTGCCCTGTTCGAGCATCAGCAGCTCCACGCCGCCACCGCCCGCGGTCGCCGCGAGCCGCTCGGCCTGCCGCCACGGGATGAGCCGGTCCCGGCGCCCGAACACGATCAGCAGCGGCACCCGGATCCGCTCGGCCTGGCCGTCCATGCTCAGGGTCGAGGCGATGCGGTGCGCCTCCTTCTCCGAGGCGGCACCCGACCTGACCTGGAACGTCTGCCGGGTGAGGTCCGGAAGCCCGTCCCAGCACTCGCCGAAGTCGTAGGGCCCCGCCAGGGCAACGCAGGCCCTGACCCGGTCCCCGACGGCGGCGGCGACCCGGGGCGCGTAGTACCCGCCGAGGCTGACGCCCCACACCGCGATCCTGGACGCGTCGACGTCCGGCTCGGCGGCGAGCGCGTCGAGGATCGCGTGCCCGGGTGCCGACCAGTCCCCCCGGATGGGCAGGTCGTACTCGGCCTCGCCCTGCCCCGGGCCGTCCACGCTGAAGGTGGCGATCCCTCGCCGCAGGAACGTCTCCTCGGTGGAGCGCAGCTCCTCCTTGGCCGAGTCCAGGCCGGACAGCATCACGACGGCGGGGTGCGGACCGGGTCCGTCCGGGAACCGCAGCACGCCGGCGAGCACGGTGCCCTCGAAGGGGATCTCGACCCGGCGGCCGGACGGGGACAGGTGCGGCAGGGCGGTGGTCAGGCAGTCGACCGCACGGCGGTGCGCCTCGCGCATCTGGTCCAGGTCCTCCACGAACACGAACTTGGCGAAGTGGTGGTAGACCGAGGCGCGGGACAGGTGCTGACCGGCCGAGACGAACCGCTCGGCGGCCAGGGCGTCGCGCCCGAGCGTCTCGTGCTCGGCGGCGACCGCCGACCAGGACGCGCACCAGTCGGCCCAGTGTTCGAGCCCGCCGGTGACGCGCTCGAAGTCGGAGACCGTCACCCCGTTGGCGATGAACCGGGGCGCCCAGTGCGCGATGGCGGAAGCGACGCGATCATCCATGAGTGGACCACCAATCTTCGTACTTGCAAACGAGTGCGGTCTCGTCCATTGTGAGTCGACCGTCACGACCCGAACCGCTCGGGACGGGACGGACTTGGAGGAAACGATGGACGGCCGGGGTTTCGAGGAGCTGCCCGAGGCGGTGGACGTCGTCGTCCTCGGCGCGGGCCACAACGGCCTGGTGTGCGCCGGGTACCTGGCGGCGGCCGGGCTGGAGGTGCTGGTCCTGGAGGCCCGCGACGTCCCCGGGGGGAACACCGTCACCGAGGAGCTGACGCTGCCGGGGTTCGCCCACGACTCGTGCTCCAGCGCCCACGTGCTGATCCAGTCCAACCCCCTGCTCCGGGACGACGAGCTCGGCCTGCTCGGGACCTACGGGCTGCGGTACGTGATGACCGACCCGGCGGTCGTGCTCCCCCAGCCAGGCGGCGACGCCCTGGTCATGCACCGCGACCTGGACGGCACCGCCGGCGAGATCGCCCGCTGGTCGCCGGCCGACGCGGAGTCGTTCCGCGCGCTGATGGCCGAGTGGTCCGGCGGCCTGGCCGCCGTCCACGGCAGGTGGGGGTCCGGCCTGCCGCTCGGCGACGGCGGCGCGGCGGACCGGTACCGGGCCCTGCGGCGCGCGAGCGCGTGGGACGTCGTCCACGAGCGGTTCACCGACCCGGCCGTGCGCTCGTTCATGCTGTGGCTGGCGCTCGCCACCATCCAGGACCCGCACCGGCCGGGCACCGGCGTACTGCCCTCGTCCATCGCCGCCGGCCGGCTCGCGTTCGGCTGGACCACCCCGATCGGCGGGTCGGGCGCCCTGCCGGACGCGCTGATCAGGCAGATCGAGGCGCACGGGGGCCGCGTCGCGTGCTCGGCGCCGGTGTCGGCCGTCGACGTCGAAGGGGGACGGGCCGTCGCGGTGCGCACCGATGACGGCCGCAGGGTGCGGGCCCGCCGCGCGGTGGTGTCCAGCGCCCACCTGGCGCGGCTCGCCGGCATGATCAGCGGCATCGAGGTGCCCGCCGACCTCGCCGAGGCACGCGACACCTGGCGGCCGGGGCTCAGCGTCTTCGCCGTCCACGCCGCCCTGCGCGGCAACCTCGGCTTCCATTCGGGCAAGGGGCCGATCCGGAGCGCGGCCGGCGGGTTCGGCGGCACCGAGGGCGTCGCCCGCCAGATCGCGGCCTTCCACCGGGGCGAGACCGACGCGACCGACCCGTGGCTGCTGGTGGTGGACCAGACCGTGGCCGACCCGAGCCGGGTGCCCGGCGGCGGCGCCACCTTCAAGATCCTCACCATCGCCCCGTACGAGCGGGCGGACGGGCGGTCCTGGGCGGAGAGCAAGCAGGAGTACGCGGACGCCGTCCTCGGCGTGGTCCGGTCGCGGGCCGGCGGGCTGGAGCCGGAGGACATCCTGGCCCTGCGGGCCGAGTCCCCGGTCGACGTGGCCGCTCACAACGTTCACAACCTCGGGGGTTCCTGCCACGGCGGCGAGTTCCGCACGCCGTCGGGCGAGGTGCTGCCGGGGTGGCTCTCGTACCGGTCCTCGGTCCCTGGGCTGTTCCTGACCGGCGCGACCACGCACCCGGGCGGCTCGGTCTCCGGCCGCCCGGGCCGCAACGCCGCCCGCGTGGTGCTCACCGACCTGGGGATCGACCCGGCGCGGGTGATGGGCGCGAGCTGAACGGGCACGGACCGGCCGGCCCGGCAGGAGGCGTTCCACGCCGGCGCGGACGACGGGCGCGAGCTGAACGGGCGCGGCCCCGCCGGCGCGGATGACGTGCGCGAACGGCGGGCGGGGGGCGGCCCCGCCGGGCTCAGCCGGCGGGCGCACGTGTGCTCCCCGACGGGGCGGTCGTGCCGCCGAGGTACAGCGACGCGATCTCCGGGTGGTCCCTGACCTTCTCGGCGGTGTCGCTGAGCCGGACCCGGCCGCCCTCCATCACCACGCCGTGGGTCGCGAGCCCGAGGCCGAGGCGCACGTTCTGCTCCACGAGCAGCACCGTCGTACCGGCCCGGTTCAGCTCCTGGATCAGGGCCGCGACCCCGGCCAGGCTGCGCGGGTCCAGGCCGAGCGAGGGCTCGTCGAGCAGGATCAGCCGGGGGTCGAGCATGAGGCAGCGCGCGATCTCCACCATCCGCCGCTGGCCGCCGCTCAGGTTGCCCGCGCTGTCGCCGGCCCGCTCGGCCACGATCGGGACGCGGTCCCTGACCATGTCGAGGCGCTCGCGCAGCAGCCGGCGGTCTTTGCGGATCAGGTAGCCGCCCATGAGGATGTTCTCGTGCACCGACATGGCGGGGAACAGGGCGTGCGACTGCGGGACCTGGGCGATCCCCCTGCGCAGGACCTCGTCGGGCGCCCGGCCGCCGATCGCCTCCCCGTCCATGGAGATCTCGCCCGCGCTCGGCCTGAGCAGCCCGCTGATGACGCGGAGCACCGTCGACTTGCCGGCGCCGTTCGGGCCGACGATGCAGGTCACGGTCCGCTCGGCGCAGTCCAGGTCGACGCCCTGCAGGACGGCGCCCCCGCCGTACCCGGCGACGACCCCCTTCATGGACAGCACGGTCACTGCACCGCCTCTCGCGTCGTCACGTCTCGCGGCGGGTCGTCCGGCGCGGGCCGCCAGTCGTCGCCGAGGTAGGCGTCCAGGACCACCGGGTCCTCCCGGATCGTCGCCGGCGGGCCCTCGGCGATCGGCCGGCCTCGGGAGAACACCACGACCGGATCGCACAGCTCCAGGACCAGGGGGATGTTGTGCTCGACCACCAGGAACGTGACCCCGCCGCGGTTCAGCTCGCGGATGACCTCGGTGAGCCGCCCGAGCAGGCTGGGGTTCACCCCGCCGGCCGGCTCGTCGAGCAGGATCAGCTTGGGCCGCAGCATCAGCACCTGGGCGAGCTCGACCAGCTTCTGCTGGCCGTAGGACAGCGAGCCGGCGCGCTGCCCGGCGAACCGGCCGAGGCCGACGATGTCGAGCAGCTCCCGCGCCCGCGCCGCCTCGTGCCCGCTGACCGCGCCCGCGAACATCGTCCGCCAGCGCGAGTCGGGCAGCGGCGCGACCACGTTCTCCTGGACCGTCATCTCCTTGAACAGGCGGGTGACCTGGTAGGTGCGCCCGAGGCCGAGGTGCCCGCGCCGCCAGGGCCGCATCGCGTCGATCCGCTCGCCGTCGAACCAGATCTCCCCCGCGTCGGCGGCCATGCCACCGGTGACCAGGTTGAACAGGGTCGTCTTGCCCGAGCCGTTCGGGCCGATCAGCGCGGTGACGCTCCCCTTGCGGACCGTCAGCCCGGCGCCGTCGACGGCGATCAGGCCGCCGAAGGTCTTGGACACCCCTCGGACGTCGAGCAGGACCTCCCCTGGCGCCACCCGACCGGCCGCTTCGGCCCGTTCGAGTGCCCGCTCCCGGACGGTCACCACACCCTGGCCGGGCGCCGGTTCGGGGGCGGGCGCGGGATCCTGGCCGGGCGCGGGTTCGTGAGCGAACGCGGGTACGTGAGCCGTCGCGGGTTCGTGAGCGGTCGAAGGGGCGCGGCCGAGGGCGCCGGCCTGGTCGGTGTACTCGACGTCCGCCGGGTGGCGCCGCAGCCACCACGCCTGGAGGGCCGGCAGGATGCCCTTGGGGACGAACAGCACCACGAGCATCAGCGCGAGGCCGAACAGCAGGACGCGCGACTGGGTGCCGCCGCCGTACACGGTGGCCGCCTCGCCGGCGAGCTGGACCAGGAAGGCGCCGACGACCGGCCCGTACAGGGTGCCCCGGCCGCCGGCCAGGGCGGCGAGCACGATGGTCACGCTGCCGAGGATGGTGAACGACCCGACCGGGTTGATGAAGGTCAGGTAGTAGGAGTACACGCCGCCCGCCGCGCCGATGAAGAAGGCGCTCGCGGCGTACCCCACGATCTTGAAGCGGGTGGTGTCGACGCCGATGGAAGCGGCCTTGCCCTCGTCCTCGCGGATCGCGACCAGCCCGGTGCCGAACTTGGTCCGCCGCAGCCAGGCGCTGAACAGCACGGTGAGCACCAGCAGGCCGAGGAACAGGTAGTAGAAGGGGATGTTCTGGAAGTCGCGGCTCCAGAAGGGCAGTTCGAGGGTGATGCCGTCCGAGCCGTGGGTGAGGCCCCTGGAGTTGATCGCGAGGATCTGCGCGGCCAGCAGCATCGCGATCGTGATGATCACGAAGGCGTGGCCCCGGGTGCGCAGGACGACCGACCCGATCAGCATCGCGACGACCACGGCGGTGACCCCGCCGAGCGGGGCGATCCACAGCGGGTTGATCCCCCACTGGAGGGCCAGGATGCCGACGGTGTAGGAGCCGAGGCCGAGGAACATGCTGTGGCCGAGCGAGATGTAGCCGGCGTAGCCGGAGATGATGTTCCAGCTCGACGCCTGGATCGCCAGCAGGAAGCCGAGCAGCATGACCGCCTGCGGGTACGGCTGCCAGGGGTTGACCACCGGGTACACCAGGAGCGCGACCAGCACCAGCGCGGCGGCCAGGTGGGCGCGGGGGATCGCCCGCAGCCGGGTCATACGGCGTCCTCGCGCAGCTTGGCGCCGAACAGGCCCTGCGGCCGGATCAGCAGCACCACCATGATCACGACGTAGAAGACCAGCGTGGACCAGCCGAGTGACCCGTAGGTGGCCGTCAGCGTCTCGGCCAGGCCGAGGATGCCCGCGCCGACCAGGGCGCCGGGCAGGCTGCCCATGCCGCCGAGCACGACGATCCCGAGCAGCCGGGAGATCCAGTCGTAGTGGGAGGCGGGGAAGAAGGGGTACAGCACCGACAGGATCGACCCGCCGACGCCGGTCGTCGCGCTGCCGATCGCGAACGCCAGGGCGGCGGTGCCGGTGGCGGCGACGCCGACCAGCGCGGCGCCCGAGGGGTTCTGCGTGGCCGCGCGGATCGCCCGGCCGGTCCAGGTCCTGGTCAGGACGAAGTACAGCACCCCGAGGACCACGACGGCGGCGAGGAAGCCGAACACCTGCGTCTTGGGCAGCGAGATGTCCCCGACGCGGTAGGACTCCTCGAAGTAGGACGGGGCGGCCGACCTGAACCTGTTGCCGGCGACCACGTTCAGTACGCCCTCGATCACCAGCGCGAAGCCGAAGGTCAGCAGCACCGACATCGACGCCGAGGACCCCCGGATCCGGGAGATCAGCAGGCGGTAGACCACCCAGCCGAAGCCGAACATGAGCGGGGTGGTGACCAGGGAGGCGACGATCGGGTCGATGCCCGTCCGCTGCCACAGCCACCAGGTCAGCATGGCCACCAGGACCAGGAACGCGCCCTGCGCGATGTTGATGATCTGCATGACCCCGAAGATCAGGGTGAGCCCGGAGGCCATGAGCGCGTACACCCCGCCGATCAGCAGGCCTAGGATGATCGCCTGTACAAGTTGTGTCATCTCGAGAACTCCTCGTCGGCCCTCCGGGGCCGCCGCCGGGCGGGCCGGCGGCGGGCCGCCTCCAGGCGGGCTTGGGGGTTACGGCCGCTTGCGAGTTACGGCTACTTCCAGGCGGGCTTGGGGTTGACCACGGTCTTGGTCGTCGCCACGTCGGCGGGGCCGACCACCTCCACCTTTCCCGACTGCCACTGGGCGAGCAGGAACCTGCCCTTCGGCTCCCCGGTCGCCCCCCAGCTCAGCGGGCCGAGGATGGTGTCGACCGTGTTGGCGTGCAGCCAGTCGCGGATCTTGTCCTGGTCGATCGACCCGACCTTCTCCGTGGCGGCCTGCAGCACCTGGGCCGCGGCGAACGCGTCCGCGGCGTCCTCGGCGGGTGCCGCACTGTACGCCTTGGTGTAGGCCGCGACGAAATCGGGGTTGAGCGGGGTGGACGCCTTCTCGTTCCAGCTCACGGTGTAGAAGACGCCCTCGGTGTTGGCCACGCCGACGCCGTCGCTGTACTGGCCGGCGTTGCTGGGCGCCGAGGTCTGGAACAGGATCTTCGGCGAGTAGTTCAGCTGCTTGAGGCCGCGGACCAGCCCGACGCCGTCCTCGAACACCGCGCCCTGCGCGATCAGGTCGGGCTTCTTGCCGGCGATGCTGCTGGCGACGGTCTGGAAGTTGGTCGTGTCGGCGGGGTAGAGCGAGGTGTACACGGTCTCGACGCCGAGCGCTTCGAGCTGCTTTCGCATCGACTCGATGACGGGCTGGGCGAAGGGGTCGTCCTGGCTCGGGTAAGCGGCGGTCTTGGGCCGGTCGGCCTCGGGCAGCGACTTGATCCAGTCGACGAAGACGTCGGCCTGGTGCGGCGCGGTGGCCGGCTGGGCGAAGAACAGGTACTTGAAGTTCCGCTCGAACATCTTGGGCGCGCCGCCGGCCGGCTCGACGAAGACCATGCCGTTCTTCTCGGCCACCGCCGAGGCGGGGTAGTTCAGCAGCGAGGAGAACGTGCCGAGGAGCAGGTCCACCTTGTCCTGGGTGATCAGCTTGGTGTAGTCGGCGACCACGGTGTCCTGGTTGCTCGCGTCGTCGGTGATCTTGATCTCGACCTGCCGCCCCAGGATGCCGCCCCTGGCGTTGACCATGTCGCGCCACACCTCGTAGCCGCGCTTAGCCTCGCCGCCCGGCTGGGCGAAGTCGCCGGTCAGCGGCAGCGAGACACCGACGACGATGGGCTTGTCGACGTCGGAGGCGGCCGTCTCGGACGGGCGTTGACCGCAGGCGGTCAGGGCCAGGACCGCCACGACGGCCAGCGTCACCGCGCCCCGGGCTCGACCGCGCCGGCGTGGAACCTCGTGCGACGACCCGGCGCGGGTCTCGGATTCCCCTGGGATCGAAGCGGTCATGAGCCCTCCTCTGTTAACGTTTGCCGCTAGGCACTAACCGCAAACGATTGCGCTGGCCAGCAGCATGAAGTTGCGATCCTGTTAATGTCAAGGGGTGCGAGGGGTTTCGCGCCGCTGTTCATGCAATCGAGTGCGGTCAGATCGGTCGGCCGGCCCCCGGTGGCCGGCGGCCTGCCCCGGTGCCGCCGAGAAGGAACGGAGCCGCCCATCGTGACCGAGGAACTCGTCGTCGGCGCGTTCAGCCCCTCGGTGCTCCTGCGGGTGAGCCGCCGCCTCGGCCTGCTCGGCGAACGGGGCCTGCTCGTGCGCGAGGAACCCGTCCCCTCCTCGCCCGCGCAGTTCCGCGCGCTCATCGACGGCGGCCTGAACGCGGCGCTGACCAGCCCCGACAACGTGGTCGCCTACCGCTTCTCCCCCGGCAACCCGCTGGGCGAGACCGCCGACGCGCGCATCGTCGCGGCCGTCGACCGGGGCCTCGGGCTCGGCGTGTACGCGCGGCCCGGCCTCACCACGGCCGCCGACCTCAAGGGCGCGGCCATCGGCGTCGACGTCCCCGGGTCCGGGTTCGCCTTCGGCCTGTACGCGCTGCTCGCCTCGCTCGGCCTGGAGCAGGGCGACTACCGCGTGGTCCCCCTCGGCTCCACCCCCCGCCGCCTGGACGCGCTCCTGGACGGCCGGTGCGACGCCACGATGCTCAACGCCGGCAACGAGCTGCGCGCCGAGGACGCCGGGGCCGTCCGCCTCGCCCGGCTCACCGACGTCTGCCGCCCCTACCTCGGTACGGTCCTGTGCGTGGTCGGGGACCGCCGAAGACCCGAGGTCGACGCGCTCGCCGGCGCCCTCGGCCACGCGGCCCGCGAGATCGTCTCCGGCGGCGCCGGCCCCCTCGCCGCCGAGGAGGCCGCGGACGCGCTCGGCCTGTCCGCCGCCCTGGCGGCCAGGTACGTCGAACGGCTGCGGGACCCCGACGAGGGGCTGGTCACCGACGGGGTGACCGACCCCGGCGCGATGGCCACGGTCGTCGGGCTGCGGCAGCGGTACGCGCCGCGGGCCGACGACGCGCTCGCGACCGCGCTGGACCCCTCCCGAGGGCTCGTCGACCCCCCGGCCCGTGCATGAGCGCTCCCGCACCGCGGCTGCTGCAGGCGACCGCGCTCGTCAGCACCCTGGACCGGTTCGCGATGCCGCCGATGCTGATCGCGATGGCCCACGAGCTGGGCGTGCCGCTGTCGGACATCGTGCGGGCGGCCGGCGCGTACTTCCTGGCCTACGGGCTCATGCAGCCGGTCTGGGGGATGGTCTCCGACCACCTCGGGCTGGTCAGGACGATGCGCATCGCGCTGTCGCTGTCAGCGGTGTGCACGACCGCGGCCGCGTTCTCCTCGACGACGCTCGGCCTAGGCGTGGCCAGGGGGCTGGCCGGGGCGTGCTTCAGCGCGGCCATCCCGGCGAGCCTGATCTACATCGGCGACACCGTCTCGGCCGGCCGGCGGCAGCGGGAGGTGACCGGCCTCATGGCGGGCGTCGCCGTCGGGACGGCGCTGGCGTCGGTGGGCGCCGGGGCGCTGGCCCAGTTCGCCACCTGGCGCGCCGCGTTCGTGCTGACCGGCCTCGCCGCCCTCGTGCTCGCGCTGGTCCTGGGCCGGCTCCCCCAGCCGCCGCTCACGCGCGCCCACGAAAGCGTGCTCGCGCCGCTGCTGGCCGTCGCCCGATCCGGGCCGTCCAGGCTGGTGCTGCTGCTGGCCTTCGCCGAAGGGGTCGTGCTGCTCGGCGTGCTGACCATCCTGCCCCCGGCCGTGGAGGCCTCGGGCACCAGCGCGACCGTCGCCGGCGCGGTCACCGCCGTGTACGGGGTGGTGGTGCTCGCGTTCGCCCGCGTGGTGGGCGCGATGTCGCGCCGCATGCACACCTCACGGCTCATCGCCATCGGCGCGGTCGCCGCGGCGGCGGCCTGCGGGCTCGCCGCTCTGTCGCGGTCGCCCGCGGTGGCGCTGGCGGCGGCCGGCCTGCTCGGCGTCGCCTGGGCCTCGATGCACTCCTCGTTGCAGACGTGGGCCACCGAGGTGCTGCCGCGTGCGCGCGCGACCGTGGTCTCGGCGTTCGCCGGCGCGCTCTTCCTCGGCAGCGCCGTCGCGGCCGCGTTCGTCGGGGGACTGGCGCAGGCCGATCGGTACGCTGAGATCTTCGGCTGGGCCACGGCACTGGCGATCCCGCTCGGGCTGGTGGCCACTCTGGCACGCGCACGTTGGATCCGACCCGAAGGAGAGCCCGGTCGATGAGACCCGACCAGCCTGCCGCGCTCCAGGCGACCGCGGAGCCGCGGCGCCCGCAGGCACGGCAGCCCTCCACGCTCCGCGACGTCGCCGAGGCCGCCGGCGTCCACGCCGCCACCGCCTCACGGGCGCTGAACCCCAAGACCCAGGGGCTGGTGAGCGCCGCCACCGCCCGGCGCGTGCTCAAGGCCGCAGAGACCCTGGGGTACCAGCCCAACCCCATCGCGCGGAGCCTGAAGACCTCACGGTCGTTCACCGTCGGGCTGGTGCTCCCCGACCTGACCAACCCATTGTTCCCGCCGATCGTGCGGGGCATTGAGGACGTGCTCGCGCCCGGCGGCTACAGCGCCTGGATCGTCAACACCGACAATGACCCCCAGCGGGAGCTGGCGCAGATCGAGTCGCTGCGGTCCCGCCAGGTCGAGGGGCTCATCATCGCCACGGCGCGGCTCGACCACCCGCTGCTGCGGAAGATGCACGACGAGGGCGTCAGGATGGTCTTCGTCAACCGCCGCGTCGAGAACCTGGACGTGCCCACGGTCACCGCCGACGACGCCACCGGCATCGCGCTCGCCGTCAAGCACCTGGCCGACCTGGGCCACACCCGCATCGCGCACCTCGCCGGCCCGCAGAGCACCTCCACCGGGGTCGTCAGGTCACGGGCGTTCCGGCACGCGATCCGCGACCACGGGATGGCCGACGACCCGTCGCTCGTCGTCGAGTGCGCGCGGTGGAGCGAGGCCGACGGCGCGGGCGCGATGCGCGAGCTGCTCGGCCGGGACGACCGGTTCACCGCGGTCGTGGCCGGCAACGACCTCATCGCGCTCGGCTGCTACGACGTGTTCGCCGAGCGCCGCATCTCGTGCCCGGCCGACATCAGCGTGGTCGGGTTCAACGACATGCCGTTCCTGGACAAGCTCAGCCCGCCGCTCACGACCGTCGGGGTCCCCCACCACGACATCGGGGCGGAGGCGGCGCGCATGCTCCTCGACTGCATCGAACAGCCGGAACGACACCCGCGCTCGGTCCTGATGGCGGTCTCCCTGGTCATCCGCGGCTCCACCTCCCGCCCGTCCCGGTGACCCCAGGGGGACGTCCTCCGGGCCCGGTGACCGTTCACAGGGTTCGGTGACCCGGGGGCGTCCGGACCGTGCTGGGATCCGGCGGCGGGGCTAGAGTCCCACGTCGCGGCGCATCAGATCCTCGGCGCCCTCGCGGCGGACCACCAGCCGGGCCCCGCCCTCGCCGACGGCGACCACCGGAGGGCGGCCGGTCAGGTTGTAGGTGGAGGCCATGGAGTGGTGGTACGCGCCGGTGGCCGCCATGACGATCACGTCGCCGGGGTGGACGTCGGCCGGGAGCGGCGCGTCCTCGGCCAGGACGTCCCCGGCCTCGCAGTGGTGGCCCACCACGTGCACCGGGCGCGTCCCCGCGTTCGACGCGCGGCCCACCAGCCGCACCTCGTACGGCGCGCCGTACAGCGAATGCCGGGGGTTGTCGCTCATGCCGCCGTCGACCGCGACGTAGGTCCGGGTGAGCCCCCTCTTCACGGAGATCACCCGGTACAGGGTGACGCCCGCGGGCCCGCTGATCGCCCGGCCCGGCTCCACGATGAGGCGCGGGACGGGCAGCCCGCGAGCGGCGCAGCGCTCCCGCAGGGCGCGGTCGATCCGGCGGCCGAACTCGGCCACGTCCAGGCCGTGCTCCCCCGGCAGGTAGGCGATCCCGTGGCCGCCGCCGAGGTCCAGCTCCGGCAGGAGCACCCCATGCCGCTCCCGGACCCTTGCGGTCTGCTCCACCATCACGCGCACCGCGGTCTCGTACGGCTCCGGCGCGCGGATCTGCGAGCCGAGGTGGCAGTGCAGGCCTGTCAGCTCAAGACTCGGCTGGTCCAGCACCCTGGCCACGGCCTCGCCCGCGGCACCGGTGGCGATGGACAGCCCGAACTGCTGGTCCTCCCCGCCCGTGCGGAGCGCCGCGTGTGCGCCCGCGCCGACGTCGGGGATGACCCTGACCAGCACCTTCTGCCGCCGCCCCGCCGGGACCAGCGCGGCGAGCCTGCTGATCTCGGCGAGGTTGTCCACCACGATCCGCCCGACGCCCTCGTTCACGGCGGCGGTGAGCTCGCGGGGGGTCTTGGCGTTGCCGTGGAAGATGATCCGCTCGGCGGGGAAGCCGACCGAGCGCGCGACCGCGAGCTCGCCGGCGCTGCACACGTCGATGCTCATCCTCTCCGCGCGCATCCAGCTCGCCATGGCACGGCACAGGAACGCCTTGGCGGCGTAGGCGATCTCGGCACCGGGCAGCGCCGCCTTGTACTCACGACAGCGGCGGCGCACGTCGGCCTCGTCGATGACATAACTGGGAGTGCCGAACCGGGCAGCGATCTCCACCAGCGACACCCCCGCCACCGTCACCTCCCCCCGCGCCCCGAACTCCACAGACCCGGGCCACGGCCCCCGCACAACCTCGGCGACGACGGTCATGACGTCCTCCTTCCGGAAGGTTTCGCGACGGCTCGCGGCTCACGGGGCGGGTCGGTGGGGTGTGGGGGGTCTTCGGGTGGGATGGTGGCCATGTTCTGGGTTAGGGCGCACATCAGGACTCCCGCGAAAGGGGTGGCCGGGGGAACCGAGTGGACACCCCTGAGAGGGGATCGGCGCCGTTTCTCATGATCTTCCTCCTGTGGACCCGTCGGACCGTCAAATCGGTCTGAAAGGAACGCTAGGTCGGATCGGCGACAACCTTCGCTTTCTTGACACGCCTCTGACGCGGACGCCGGGAGAACTGACGCGTCCTTGACGGCCCATCCCCCGAGCCCTGTCCTTCCCCGCGCGGACGATCAGGCGGCGGGCACGCCGTCCTTCCATACGCGGGCGACCAGCGGGACGCCCGGGCGGTAGGAGAGGTGGACGTAGGACGGGGCGTCCAGCAGGACGGCGTCGGCGCGGGCGCCGGGCCCAAGGTGGCCGATATCGGCACGGCGCAGGGCGCGGGCGCCGCCCATCGTGGCCGCCCAGACCGCCTCGGCGGGCGTCATGTTCATGTCACGGACCGCGAGCGCGACGCAGAACGGGATGCTGGTGGTGTAGCTCGACCCCGGATTGCAGTCGGCGGCGAGCGCGACCGTGGCCCCCGCGTCGATCAGGCGGCGCGCGTCCGGGTAGCGCGACCGCGTGGAGAACTCCGCCCCGGGCAGGAGCGTCGCCACCGTCCCCCCTGAGGCGAGCGCGTCCACGTCGGCGTCGCTGAGGTGGGTCACGTGGTCGGCCGACGCCGCGTCCAGCTCGACCGCGATCGCCACCCCAGGACCGGGCCCGAGCTGGCCCGCGTGCACCCGGGGGACCAGGCCCCTGGCCTTGCCGGCCGTGAGGATCGCCCTGGTCTGGTCCCCGTCGAAGGCCCCCCGGTCGCAGAACACGTCGATCCACTTCGCGTGGGGCGCGCACGCGTCGAGCATCGCCCCGCGCGCCAGGTCCACGTAGGCGTCGGGGTCGGCCGCGTACTCGGGCGGCACCACGTGGGCGCCCAGGTAGGTCACCTCGGGGGTGTGCCCGGCCGCGACCCGCAGGCTTCGCGCCTCGTCCTCGACGGTGAGGCCGTACCCGGACTTGCACTCGATTGTGGTCGTGCCCGACCGGAGCGCCTCGGCGACCAGCCGGCGAACGTTCTCATCCAGTTCGCCGTCGGTGGCCTGACGGGTGGCGGCGACGGTGGTGCGGATGCCCCCGGCCGTGTACGGGCGGCCCGACATCCTGGCCTCGAACTCCGGCGCGCGGTCCCCGGCGAACACCAGGTGGGCGTGGCTGTCGACGAACCCGGGGATGACCGCCCGCCCGGCGGCGTCGAAGCGCTCCCGCGCCGCCCCCTCCGGGGTCCGGGACCCGGGGCCCGCCCAGACCACCCGCCCGTCCTCGACGACCAGCGCCGCGTCACGCACCAGACCGAGCGGACCCTCGCCGATGCCGGGATCGTTGGTGACCAGGGACCCGATGTTGGCGATGAGCAGGGAACTCACGTTGACTCCGTGATCGCGGCCGTGAAAGCGATGGGCAGGGAATTCACGTCGACTCCGTGATCGCGGCGGTGAGGGCGGCGGGGACGTCGCCGACGAGCAGGTGGTGGCCGTCGCCGACGATGTGGCGGCCCCCGGCGATCACCTCGCGGACGTCGGTCGCCGTCGCGGCGAACACCAGCGACTCCACCAGGGAGCCGGTGGCCGAGCCGGCCATCCGTACCGAGTCCAGGGTGACGGTCACCAGGTCCGCCGGGGCGCCCGCCTCGATGCGGCCCGCCTCCGGCCACCCGAGGGAGGCGTGGCCGCCCGAGGTGGCGGCGCGCAGCAGGTCGGCGGCGAGCCAGTGCCCCCGGTGGCGGGTGGCCAGCCGCTCGTCCAGCTCCACGCCGCGCGCCTCCTCGAACAGGTCGACGACGGCGTGGCTGTCGCTGCCGAGCGAGAGCGGCGAGCCCGCGTCCGCCAGCGCCCGGGCCGGGCCGATCCCGTCCGCGAGGTCGCGCTCGGTCGTCGGGCACATGCAGACCCCGGTGCCGGAGTCCCCGAGCAGGGTGACGTCCCGGCCGGTGAGGTGGGTGGCGTGCACCGCCGTGGACAGCGGGCCGAGCGCCCCGTGCTCGGCGAGGAGCTCCGCAGGGGTCCGGCCGTAGGCCGACAGGCAGGCCTCGTTCTCGGCGACCTGCTCGGACAGGTGGAAGTGCAGCGGCGCGTCCCGCTCGCGCGCCCAGCCGCTCACCACGCCGATCTCCTCCGACGGCACGGCGCGTGCCGAGTGGACGGCCGCGCCGATCCGCGCGTGCGCGCCGCCCTTCAGGTCCGAGACCCGCTCCGCCCACGCGGCGGCGTCCCGGTCGCCGAAGCGCGACTGCGGGCCTTCGAGCGGCATGCCGAACCCGCCGCGCAGGTAGCAGGCGTCCAGGAGCGTGATGCGGATCCCGGCGTCCGCCGCGGCGGCGATCAGCGCCTCGCCCATCGCGTTGGGCGAGGAGTACGGGCGCCCGCCCGGGCCGTGGTGCACGTAGTGGAACTCGCCCACGCAGGTCACCCCGGCGAGCGCCATCTCGGCGTACGCGGCCCGCGCCAGCGCGTGGTAGCCGTCCGGGGTGAGGCGGTCGGCGACCGCGTACATCTGACGGCGCCACGTCCAGAAGGTGCCGCGCTCGCGCTGGGTGCGCCCGCGCAGGGCCCGGTGGAACGCGTGGGAGTGGGCGTTGGCCAGCCCCGGCACGGTGATCCCCCGAAGGTGCGTCGCCCCCGGCGGCGGCACCGGCACATCCTGGCGCACGCCCGTGACCCGCCCCCCGGCGGTCTCGATGACGACCCCCCGGGCCGTCCCCTCCCCACCCAGCCAGGCATGGTCGGCGTAGAACAGGACCGCGTCCGCTGAGGTCATCGGCATGCGAGGTCCTCCAGGACCGTGGTCAGAGCGGCGACACCGGCGACGCAGTCGTCCGTCCCGGCGTGTTCGGCCGGGCTGTGGCTGACCCCCGTCGGGTTCCTTACGAAGATCATCGCACTCGGGACCGACGCCGACAGGATCCCCGCGTCGTGGCCCGCGCCCGTGGGCAGGGCGGGGACGCCGCCGAGGGCCTTCGCGATCCGGTCCCGCAGCTCGTCGCCGAACTCCACCACCGGGGTGACCGACTCCGCCACCACCTCGACCCGCACCCCGTGCTCGGCCCCCGCCGCCCGGGCGGCCTCGGCGATCTGGTCCACCATCCCGTCCACGGTGGCGGCGTCCGGGGCGCGGCCGTCGAGCCACGCGTCGACCCGCGCCGGGATCGCGTTGGTGCCGTTGGGGTCGACCAGCACCTTGCCGAACGTCGCCAGCGCGCCCCACCGCTCAGCCGCCGCCCTGGCCGCCAGCACGGTCGAGGCGAACGGCGGCATCGGGTCGTGCCGGTCGGCCAGCCGGGTGGTGCCCGCGTGGTTGGCCTCACCGTGGAAGGTGCAGCGCCACCGGCCGTGCGGCCAGATCGCGCTCGCCACGCCGATCGGCGCGTCCAGGCCCACCAGCCCCCTGCCCTGCTCGATGTGCAGCTCCACGAACACCCCGATGCGCCCGAGCACCTCCTCGTCGCGGCCGATGGCATCGGGGTCGGCGCCCGCCGCGCGCATCGCCTCGGCCAGCGTCACCCCGTCGCCGTCCCGCAGCGCGCGGGCGTCGTCCGGGGCCAGGACGCCGGTGAGCAGGCGGCTGCCCACGCACGCCACGCCGAAGCGGGCGCCCTCCTCGTCGGCGAAGTTGACCACCGCGATCGGGCGCGCCGGGACGACGCCCCGCGCGCGCAGCTCGTCCACGGCCAGGAACGCCGAGACGACGCCGAGCGGGCCGTCGAACGCCCCGCCGCCGGGCACGCTGTCCAGGTGGCTGCCGGTCACCACCGCCCCGGCGGCCGGGGTTCCCCACCAGGCCCACTGGTTGCCGTCGCGGTCCCGCTCGTACGTCATGCCGCGCAGCGCCGCCTGCTCCTGGAACCAGCCGCGCAGGGCGAGGTCGACGGGTGTCCACGCGAACCGGCGGTACCCGCCCGGGTCCCCGCCGCCGATCGCCGCCAGTTCCTCCCACACCTCCCGGAACCGCCCCGCCGACCCGCCACCGTCCGTCACGGGGTCCCTCCAGCGGCCATGGTCCTGCCGTCCGGCATCTGGTCCCCGCCGGCCATCGCCCTGCTGCCCGCTTTGTCCCCGCCTGACGGCGCCCTTCCGCCCGTCACCGCGTCCCCCCGCCGGCCATCGGGATCACGACGTCGCGCTCGGCGGCGATCTCCGAGGCGCGGTCGTACCCCGCGTCGACGTGCCTGATCACGCCCATGCCCGGGTCGTTGGTCAGGACGCGCTCCAGCTTCTGGGCCGCCAGCGCCGTCCCGTCGGCCACGCTGACCTGCCCGGCGTGGATGGACCGGCCGATGCCGACGCCGCCGCCGTGGTGGATCGACACCCACGACGCGCCCGACGACACGTTGACCATGGCGTTGAGCAGCGGCCAGTCGGCGATCGCGTCGGAACCGTCGAGCATCGCCTCGGTCTCGCGGTACGGCGAGGCGACCGACCCGCAGTCGAGGTGGTCGCGCCCGATGACCAGCGGCGCCCGCAGCTCGCCGGACGCCACCATGTCGTTGAACCGCAGGCCCGCCTTGTCCCGCTCCCCGTACCCGAGCCAGCAGATGCGCGCGGGCAGCCCCTGGAAGGCGACCCGCTCCCCCGCCAGCTTGATCCACCGGGCCAGCGACTCGTTCTCGGGGAACAGGTCGAGGATGGCCCGGTCGGTCGCGGCGATGTCGCGGGGGTCGCCCGACAGCGCCGCCCACCGGAACGGCCCCTTCCCCTCGCAGAACAGCGGCCGGATGTAGGCGGGCACGAAGCCGGGGAAGTCGAACGCCCGCGCGTACCCGGCGAGCAGGGCCTCGCCCCTGATGGAGTTGCCGTAGTCGAAGACCTCGGCACCCCGGTCCAGGAAACCGACCATCGCCTCCACGTGCGTCGCCATCGCCTCGCGGGCGCGCAACGTGAACGCGGCGGGGTCCTTGTCCGCCTCGGCGCGCATGTCGTCGACGTCCATGCCGAGCGGCAGGTAGGCCAGCGGGTCGTGCGCCGAGGTCTGGTCGGTGACGATGTCGATCGGCGCGTCCATGGCCAGCAGTCTCGGCAGCACCTCGGCGGCGTTGCCGAGCAGGCCGATCGACAGCGGGCGGCGGGCGTCACGCGCCTCGACGGCCAGCCGGAGCGCGTCGTCCAGATCGCGGGCCTGGACGTCGAGGTAGCGGTGCTCGATCCTCCTGGCGATGCGCGAAGGGTCGCATTCGACGCAGATCGCCACACCGTCGTTCATGGTCACGGCCATCGGCTGGGCGCCGCCCATCCCGCCGAGCCCGGCGGTGAGTGTGATCGTCCCGGCGAGGGTCCCGCCGAACCGCTTGGCGGCGACCGCGGCGAAGGTCTCGTACGTGCCCTGCAGGATGCCCTGGGTGCCGATATAGATCCACGAACCGGCCGTCATCTGCCCGTACATCGTCAGCCCAGCCGCCTCCAGGCGCCGGAACTCCTCCCAGTTCGCCCAGTCGGGCACCAGGTTGGAGTTGGCGATCAGCACGCGGGGCGCCCACTCGTGGGTCCGCATCACGCCGACGGGCCGCCCGGACTGGACGAGCAGCGTCTCGTCCTGCTTGAGCCCCTGGAGGGTGCGGGCGATGGCGTCGAACGACGGCCAGTCCCGCGCCGCCTTGCCCGTCCCGCCGTAGACGACCAGTTTGTCGGGATGCTCGGCCACCTCGGGGTCGAGGTTGTTGTGCAGCATCCGGAAGGCGGCCTCCTGCTGCCATCCCTGGCAGGACAGTTCGCTGCCCCGGGGCGAGCGGATGACCCGCCGGACGTCCTCACTCATCGCCGTTCCTCTCCTGGCTCGGCCGCCGGTCCCGGTGCGGATACCCGCGCCCCGGCGACCGAAGCCCCTGTCGTGCAAATCATGATCTCCCCCACCTGACCCCTACGCCCCACCGCCGCGCACCACCCGGCCGGTCCGCGTGGTCCGGCCGTTCAATCGGGGAGGAACAGGCGTGGTCCGGCCCTTCAATCGGGCAGGAACAGGCGTCGCTCCGTGGCGCTGTTCTCGAACTCCTCGATGGACGCCTGCTCGTGGGCGGGCAGCGCGTACACCATCGAGTGGACCAGGGCCGCGCACAGGACGCTCGGCGCGGCCTGGGAGTCGAAGGCGAACTGCGAGCTGACCGGCGCGGTGAGCACGACGTCGGCGTGCTCGGCGAGCGCGTTGACCGGCTGGTCGGTGACCAGCGCCACCCGCAGGCCCGCCCGCCTGGCCCATGCCAGCCCGTCTCGCAGCTCGCGCGGGTAGCGGGGCAGACCGAACGCGAGCACGCACGTCGCCCCGGCCGCCCTGGCCCGGCTGAGCCGGTCCTCCAGCGTCGAGCCGGCCGTGTCGATGACCCGCACGTCGGGGTGCGCCTTGGCGGCCAGATACCCGAAGAACCGGGCGAGCGGCGCCGACACCCGGAGCCCGATGACCGGCAGCGGCCGGGACGCCGCCAGCTCGGCGGCGACCTCCGCGAGCGGCCCGGGGTCGCCGAGGGTGTCGCGCAGCCGCTCCAGGTTCCGCAGCTCGGAGTCGACCATGGCCTGGACCGGGTTCAACCCCGTGGCCTTCACCGCCGGCCCCCCGCCCTCACCGTCGCGCAGGGCGGCCCTCAGATGGTCACGGAACTCGGGAAATCCGTTGAACCCGAGCGCGAACGCGAACCGCGTCACGGACGGCTGACTGGTCCCGACCGCCTCGGCGATGTCGACACTGGACAAGAAGACCGCCTCGTGCGGACGCTCCAGCAGATGCCGCGCGATCCGCCGCTGCGAGGGCGACAACCGATGTCCCTCAAGCAACTCCCGCAAACAAACCCCGACCCGGGAACCGTCATCCGCCATGGCGACCCCGGACGGGCCCTGACCCCCGGCCATGAGCACGTCCTCACCCTTCACCCCGGACACATCCTCACCCGCGACCGCGCTGGAGTTGTTCGCCAGCGATTCACCTCTTGTGGTGAATGTATAATTTCATGCAGGATTACCGATGTATATGACCATGTCAATGGGTCCAGCCGGAAGGCACGGTAAAGGGCGGGATATGAGGCTCTGATGGTGGTGCGGACGATCACACTGGACGGGACCCAGGCCCGTCCGGCGGACATCGTGGACATCGCATGCGCCCATGCACCGGTCTCGCTCGCCCGTGCCGGCCTCGACCGCGCCGCCGACTCTCAGCAGGCCGCGATCGAGATCGCGAAGCGCCGCCCCGTCTACGGGCGCAGCACCGGGGTCGGCGCCAACCGTGCCGAGGACGTCGCGTCCTCCGACACCGACACGCACGGGCTACGGCTGCTGCGCAGCCATGCGGGCGGCATCGGCCCGCTCGTCCCCCCGGCCCAGGTCCGCGCGATGCTCGCCGTCCGGGCCAACCAGATCCTGGCCGGTGGCGGCGGCCTCCAACCGGCATTCGCCGAGGCGATGGCGGCGGCGCTCAACTCCGGCCACCTGCCGGAGATCCACGAGATCGGCGCCATCGGCACCGGCGACCTGACCGCCCTCGCCGAAACCGCCCTCACCCTCATCGGCGAACGCCCCTGGACCACCGTCCACCGCCCCTCCGACCAACCGCCCGGCGACCACGAGGCCGGTGACCACGAGGCCGGTCTCGAGGAGACCGCCCACCTCGTAACCGGCCACAGACCCGCCGGCCACCTCGGAACCCCGCCCGAACCGGTCAAACCGGCGGCAGGGGACGCGCTAGCGTTCTGCAGTAGCAGTGCCCTGACCATCGGACAGGCCACGCTCGCCTGGTCGGAGATCGACGGCCTGCTCCACGTGACCCACGTGGTCGCCGCCCTCTCCCTGCTCGCGGTCGACGGCAGCACCGAGCCGTACGACGAGCAGGTGCACGCCGCCCGCCCCCACCCCGGCAGCGTGGCGGTCGCCGCCGAAATGCGCCGCCTCCTGAGCACCCCCCGAACACCTGAGGCCCAGGGCCCTCACATCCCAGAACCCGCACATACCGGCCTCTCACCGACGCCTCGGATTCAGGATCCCTTCGGTTACCGGTGCCTTCCCCAGGTTCACGGCCCGGCGGTCGACGCCGCGTCCGCCCTGGAACGCGTCCTGGCCATCGAGATCAACGCGGCGGCGGAGAACCCCCTCATCTCCCTCCACACTCCTTCGGAGGACCCGCCGAGCGCCACGATCCACCATCACGGGGGCTTCCACCAGGCGGCCCTCGGGCTGGCGATGGACCATCTCAGGGTCGCGTTGCTGCACACCGCGCACCTGTCCACCGCTCGCCTGGCCACCCTGGCCGAGCCCGCGTTCACGGGTCTGCGCCCCTTCCTCGCCGAGGGACCTGCCGGCAGCTCGGGGGTGATGATCCTCGAATACTCCGCGAACTCCGCGCTCGCCCAACTTCGTAACGCCGCCTATCCGGCCGGGCTCGGCCACGCCGTCCTGTCGCGGGGCATGGAGGACCACGCGAGCTTCGCCTCCCAGTCGGCCCGGCAGACCTTCCAGGCCGCCGCGTCCTACCGCCTGGTCCTGGCCTGCGAGCTGGTCGCCGCCGTACGGGCACTGCGCCAGCGCGCCCTGACCCCCGACCCGGCCACCCCCGCCGGCCAGGCATTCGCCCAGGTGAGCGACCACCTCGACCCAAGGGGCGAGGACCGGTCCCTCACCCCGGACGTCGAAACCGCCACCCGCCTGCTGAACACGCTCGCGGACCCGCTCACTACGCCGAGCCAGGGTCCTCCGAGGCCGGCCCGGGGTCGACGCTGAAGTAGTAGGTGTGGGCAGGGCTCGCGTACCCCGCCCCGTCCACGCTGACCACGCTCAGGACGTGCGCGCCGGCGGTCTCCGGCGTCAGGGTCGCCCTCGCCGTGCCGTTCTCACCGGCCGGCAGCTCCACTTCGGTCCCGAAGTCGAACTGGTAGCGATAGGCGACGACACCCCTCCCCCCGCCGGCCGAGAAGGTGAACTCGCCGGGCACACCGGCGCCACCGCCGGGCCCGTCCGCCGGATAGACGGCCGACGAGACGGAGGGTTCGGGGTTCTGGTCGACGGTGAACGCGTAGATGCGCTGCGGACCGGAGAACCCGGCGCGATCGACGCTCCACACGCGGAGTGTCTGGTCCCCGCCGCCGGTCGGGGTCACCGTCACGGTGGCCGTCCCGTCCGCCCCGGCCGTCACCGTTCCGGTGAGACCGTCCCAGCCGGTGGCGTAACGGTAGACGGCGACGTCCGTGGACCCGTTGGGCGTGAAGACGAACTCACCGGGGGTCCCGACCCACGCCCCCAGGGCGTTCTCCGGGTAGACGGTGGACGACACGACCG
Organism: Sphaerisporangium corydalis; assembly: GCF_025506355.1. Lineage (GTDB taxonomy): Bacteria > Actinomycetota > Actinomycetes > Streptosporangiales > Streptosporangiaceae > Sphaerisporangium > Sphaerisporangium corydalis. Next base: position 46,708 of record NZ_JANZYP010000012.1, on the reverse strand, counting down.
GCTGCGCCGGGGGCGTGAGGTCGACCTTGAACTCCTGCCACGCGCTCCACTCGCCCATGTCGCTGAGGAACTCGATCTCGCCGGGCGGCTGGTACCGGTCCTCGGCCCGCACGCGCCAGGCGTAGGTGCCGCCCTCCACGAGCTGCCCGGCCGGCACGGCGGCACACTGCCGTGACCCGACGTTGCGGAAGACGCTGACGGCTTCGCCCAGCGCCGCCCCTCCCGCCACCGCCCATTGGAAGTGCCCGCGGACCTGCTGCACGCTGTCGTCGGCGTCGGTGAACCGGGCGCTGAGCACCGGAGTCAACGTCCTGGCGTACCGGCCGTCCCCGGTGGGCGGCGTGCCGGTACACCCGGTGCCCGGGTTGAATCCCAGCTGGGACGGCACGTCAGGAGCGGTGTTGAACTCGATGTTGAGCCACGGGCTGACGGTCGTCCCAAAGTACGGGTCCACGGCGATGTCGCTCTCGAACACGTGCGGTTCGGCGGGGCAGGTCTCGTCGACGGCGCGCAGTCCGAAGGTGAGATAACGGTCGCCACGGGCGGCGGCCTCGACGACGAGATCCTTCACCGACCAGCCGAAGCGACAGGCGCCGAACTGGTCGGAAGCCGTGGCGGCGTTGAGCCTTCTCAGCCACTGCGGCTGGTGATTCCAGGTCGTCGCCGAGGTGATCTCCCCGGTCACCCACAACTCGACGTCCGGCTCGCAGGGCCCGCTGTTCTGGTAGGCGCGGAAGACGGCGGCCAGAACGTGCTTGCCCGAGACCTTGGAGACGTCCATCCGGAAGAAGGACCGGAAAGTGCCGGCATGTCCCACGCCGTTCCCCACGGGAGCATCGTCCGAGCTGTTCCAGTTCGACTTCCTTGGTTGCTTCGACGACACATACGTCCACGCGATCTTGTCGCCTCCCGACACCGACGCGTCCGCCGCTTGGGGCACCACGAGCAGCGCCGCCAGGACACCACCCAGCACGATCGAGAGTGTGGCCGCGCCCCGCAGGCGCGGTAAGAATCGCCTCATCAGACATCCCCCCAGGGCGGACCCGCCCCGCTCGAAACCCCATGGGCGTGGCTGTCGCGCGCCCCGGTCCGCGTCAACCCCCGTTGTGCGACCGGCGACCACCACCGTGATCGACTAAAACCTACGTCCGGCACGCGGGCCATGCCAGCGGTCGAGGGTGACGGATTCACACCGAATGGTCCTCGTCTGGGCTCGGACGTTCCTCGGGCGCCTGCGGCCTATCTCGCGCTGTATCCGCCTTTCTCGCGCAGTATCTAGCTCCCTCGCGCAGTATCCGGCTCCCTCGCGCAGTATCCGGCTCCTCGTCCCCGCGAGATGTGCTCACTCGTCGCGGCGGCGGGAGGCCGCGCGCCGGCGGTCGATGGCGAGCGCGATCGCCGTGACCGTCACGAGTGCCGCCAGCAGCAGGCCCACGGCCACCAGGACGGGGGTCGGCAGGGGCAGGCCACCAGGGGAATCGGCGTTCTCGTCCGCCACGGGGAACGGTCGTTCCCGAAGGGGTCTCCGATCGCCGGGCGACGGCGACACCCCGTCGGAGTGGAACGTCCATCGGTGCCAGGCGCCGGTCGTGTCGCGCACCACCACTCCGTCACACCCGTTGGCCACCACCACGACGTGGCCCCCCGGCCGGGGGGCCACCGCGAGGGCGGTCGAGTACAGGAAGTCGTCGTCGCCATCGCAGAGCTCGAAGAGGCGTTGCCGCGTCTCCGGGGGAACCGACCAAGCGGTGGACCACGAGAGGCCGCCATCGGTCGTCTCGCTCACCTGCAGGGCGGGGGGATCGACGCGGTAGCAACGCCGGGGCTCGCCGAGGACGCACGCCTCCCGGTGCGTGCCCGGCCAGAGGAACCGATGCGGGGACGTCCGGTCGTCGCTCACGTCCGCCGCGGGGTGATCGGCTTTCTGGCGCCCGCCCGGAGCGGTCTCACCGGGCGGGACCTCGGCCGCCGTCTTCCAGCTCGCGCCGCCGTCCCTGCTGATCAGCAGGTCGGACCGGCTTCTGACGACGATCACTCCGTCCTGCACATCGACGGCCTCGGCCTGCGGGTACTGCGGCGGGGCCGGGGTGGCGACGACGGCGAACAGCGCGAGGGGCACCACCACGAGGAACCGCGCCGTGCGCACCGCGCCCGGGTTCGTCGCGGCGGCGTGCCGGGCGAGCCGCCATATCCACCACGCGACGCCGAGCGCCGGAAGGGCCAGCAGGTCGGAGGCGTCGGCGCGTACCAGGGACGGTCCCCACAGGACCGACCACGCCCGCGACGCCAGGGCGGCACCGGTGGTGGTGGTCTTGACGAGAGCGAAACCGGCTCCCACCACCACGATGGCGGCGAGGGCCACGCGGTCGGCGTGTCGTCGCCCGCGAGCGTGACCGCCGCACAGGAGCAGCGGCACCAGCGCAAGGAGCGGCGGGACGACCACCATTCCGGCGACGTCGCTCAGCTTGCCGGTGACCAGGCCGGGCCACACCTGTTTGAGAAAGTGGTCGTTCACCAGCAGCACGATCAACGCCGTGACGGTCGCCGGATGCCCCAGCCAGACTCGAGCCGACGTCCCAACTTTGTCGCACTCTTGACGCATATCCCGTTAGATGCGGATCCGATCGGACCTGTTCACCCGCCACAACGCCTGATGCCCATTCGTCACACTCCGGGAAGACCTCGAGTCAAGCGACGGGCCCGCCCGGCAAGCAGCGAGCGCGGTCAAGGCGCCATGGCCCCTGATGCCCATTCGTCACACTCGGGGAACCCCAAAGCCCCAGGTCGGGCGACGGACCCGCCCGGCAAGCAACGAACGTCGTCAGGCGCCGGCCGCCCTGCTCTACTCACCGGCGGCGCTGTAGCGGAGAAGGTCGCCGGGCTGGCAGTCGAGGACCTCGCACAGGCGGGTCAGGGTGGAGAACCTGATGGCCCTGCCCTTACCGGTCTTGAGGATCGACAGGTTGGCGATCGTGACCTCCACCCGATAGGAGAGCTCGGTCAGCGTCATGCCGCGTGCCGCCAGAAGCTCGTCCAGCCGCACCTCGATGCCGCCCGCGAACTCTCCTGGTGGCACTCAGATCGTCCCTTGCAAGTCGTCGAGCATTTCCAGGCCACGGCGGATCACCTCGGCCACGACGTACGCCCCCGTGCCGGCCGCCAGCGCGAAGAACGGCGAGACGATCGTACCGGGGATCGCGTAGGCGCCCTGGAGCAGGATATGGGCGGCCGCGGTCTTGGCGGCGAAGTCCAGTGCGACCGCCGCGAGGGACCCGATGACGAGCACCTTGCCGATCCGCCGCAGCAGGGTCACGGTCCTCACGGAGAACAGCACGTTGTCGCCGAAGCCGCCCGGAAGGGTGATCCGCGACAACCAGAACAGGGCGAGGAACGCGGTCAGCGTCGTGGGCAGCCAGGTGAGCACGAACAGCGCCGTGAGGGCCGGCCTGTCGCCGGCGTTGAATGCCGTCAGCTCGACCATCGTCCGCACTACCTGCGTGCCAGGGGTGAGCCCTTGCTCCAGGTCGACCTTGTCCTGCGCCGGCCACAGACCCGGGAAGCCGTAGTCCACGTGCCGGCCGGACTGCAGTGCCAGGACGACCGTCGTGAGCAGCCCGCCGAGCACCGCCAGGCCACTACCGATGAGCATGAGCACGACGATGACATGCAGGCGCCCGAACCACCGGTTCCCCGCCACCACGGCGGGCACCCTGTTCCGACCCGGCGAGACACTCACCGAGACCACCCCCTTATCGTTTCTCGATAAATCCCCTCCCAGGTAAACATCGAAAAACGATAAAAACAAGAGCAGCAAGGAACCGCGCAAAGACGGTCCCACACCGCCTCCGTAACCGACCGATCAAACGCCCCCCGAAGACGAACCGCCAAAACCCTCACCGCCGCCCAGGCCACGCGACGGACGGCCCCCGAAGCCACGGTCGCGATCGACGGTCCCCGGGACCGGGGTCGCGCGACGGACGGTCTCTGGAGCCGGGATCGCGCGGGGTGGGTTCGGGAAGCAGGTGGTCATGGGCGGGTGAGTGTTTCGTGCAGGCGGCGGGATTCGTGGACGAAGGCGCTGGTGCTCCGGCGGGCGGCGATCGTGGCCACCTCGGGGATCTCTCCCCGGGCGTCCGTCCGCTCCGCGACCGTGGTGGCGAGTTCGAGGAGCTTGGCCAGGCCCGCGCGCGGCTGCTCTCCCACCGAGGGAAGCAGCGCGGGGACCAGCGTCCGCAACACCGGCCAGACCTCGAGATGCGCGCCCCGGTCGGCGGCGGTCGCGAGCGCGTCCACGACATGCCGCTGCGCGGAATGGGCCCAGCGGACGAGCAGGCCGAGCTGCACCCCGACCTCGGCCGCCGGCAGCTCACCCCGCGCGGCCATGGCCAGGAAGACCGCCACACCGTTGGCGGACTCCTTCCTCGCCAGGAAGTACGCCATCACCAGCGCAGTCGCCGAACCGGCCGGCCCATCGGCTTCGGCGAGCAGGGCGGCATGGCCGGCATGCGCGCCCGGCCGGTCCCCCCGTTCCAGCAGATGCGGCAGCAGGTTGACGGCCACGACCTCACGATGGGACGGCAGAATCGCCGGCCACCAGTCCATGTGTCCGCCGTGATCCTCCCACGCCCGCTTCCGCGGTTCCGAGAGCAATTCGTCAATCAGGTCCAAGCCGGCGAGCGACTCGCCAACCAAAGCCACCTCGGTGCCCGACTCATCAACCAGCCCCAGGTCAGTGCCCGACTCATCGACCAAGGCCACGCCGGTTCGCGACTCATCGACCAACTCCAGGGCAGTACGCGACTCGTCAACCAAGGCCACCTCGGTGCGCGACGCATCGACCGACTGCAGGTCAGTGCCCGACTTGTCGACCAAGTCCACATCGGTGCGCGAGTCGTCAACCAACTCCAGGGCAGTACGCGACTCGTCAGCCAAGGCCACGTCGGTGCGCGACTCCACCGGCCCCAGGTCGGTGTGCGACTCGTCGGCCAGGGCGAGGCTTGACGGCGCTGCCTTCAGGCGCGGGGCCGGTTTGACCTGGACCCCGGGACCTGGCGGGTGTTCGTTGGCGTCGTATTCGGTCATGCCTTCGCTGTAGCCCCATCGGACCCCGGTCTCCGGATCCGGCAGCCCATCGCCGGCCAGCCAGCGCGCCGCCGTGCGGCCCGCGCCGGAGGTCAGCCGTGCCGCGCGGGAGGCCGCTTCGGTGTGGACGCCGCGAGGCAGGCGTAGCAGTGCCTGCTGGAGGTCGGCGGGGAGGGGCGTGACGTGCGCGGCCTCGCACTCCTCCAGCCGGGCGACCAGGACGTCCGGGTCGAGGGCTCCCGTGGACAGGGTGGGGGTGGCCAGCAGCACCGGCGGCAGCGTGTCCGCCTTGAGCGCGTCCAGTATCTCCGCGTGCCTGCGCAGGATGAACAGATGGGGAGGCGAGATCCGCTCAGGACGGGGCAACCGGTCACGAGGCGCTTCGCGAACCGGCCGCGTCCCACGCCCCCCGGACCACAAGGCGAAATCCACATCGGCGATGCCCAAGTAGCGGTGTCCGCCATCCACCTGAGGAGCAATTACCTCGTACCCGTCGGCCCGCATGGAAAAGACCCTGTGCTCCCCATCCTCCTCATCCCCAGGCCCGGCCCACGCGGAGGAGCCTGCGCGCTCAGTGTCCTCTTGATCACCCGTCGCCTTGTGCACGTGACCGGGGCCGAGCCGCGCGGGAAAGACGCCCCAGTTGCCGGCCTCCTGGTCGTCGGCCTCCCCTGACTGGAAGGCGAGCCCGGTCTGGGTCGCGAAGGAGTCGTGTTCGGTGTTCGTCCGGTCGGCGGCGTTCTCGTGCCGGAGCGTGGGTTCGGCTCGGTTGGTGAAGTGGACCGCCACAGCGGGCGCTCCCATCACCCGGTACGGAGTCGGCGCCTCGGCCGGTGGGCCCGGGTCGACGCCCGGGGTGAGCAGCTCTCTGGCCATCGCCTCGCGCCAGTGGTCGGCGTTGCTCCAGGTGGGCATGGCGAACAGGTCGAGGTACGCGCCGCCGTAAGCCGCGTCCAGCATGGTTCGCAGGGCATCCCGGTTCTGACCGGCGTGCCGGACGAACCCGGCCAGCCAACGCTCGGCGTCCTGCCAGGCCCAGGTGGTCCGGCCGACCCGCCGCATCGCGTCAGGGGTCGCCGGAGTGGGTGCGAACGCCCTCGCGGCGGGCGGCTCGGGGAGCGGCGGCGGGACGAACGGCGGGACCGGTTCCGGGTCGGCCGCCGCGCCCCCGAAGACCGCGGCCAGCCGCTCACCCTCCGCGGTCGCCAAGCCGGGAAGGGCCTCTCTGATCCGCTCGGCTCCCAGAGGGGTGAGATGACCGGCGAGCTTGAGCGTGAGCCGGACGGCCCGGTCGCGGATTTCGTGCGACTCGTGCCGCAGGGCCGTGACCAGCGCTGGAGCCAGCTCGTCCGCCCGCTCGGGAGCCTGCCGCACCGTCTGGTCGAGCCACACCAGGCCCGCCCGCACCAGTTTGGCCTCGGCCCGGAAGACCAGCCCTTCGATGGCCTCGGCGACATCACCGGGATCGTCGACGTGGACCCGCCGTAGGTGGAGCAGGGCGAGCGCGGCGACCGTTCCCGGCGCGGCGGGCAGCAGCCGCAGGTAGTCGCGGGCCCGCGCTTCCACCTCGGCCGCGGTCGGCTCCAGCAGTTCGTGGACGCGGGTGAAGAACCGCAGGTCCTGCGGGGTCCCGCCGCGCAGGAAACGGCGCACGCAACCGTCGAGCACCGCCTCGCGGGCGTCCGCCCCGGCCCGCGCCTGGTCCCGGACCACCCGTAGCCAGGGCGAGATCGGGTGGAAGCGTTCGTTCAGCAACACCCTGCCGACGCCGTCGGCCTCGAAGATCCTCGGCAGCAGGACCGGCAGCAGCGGATCGGGGTCCGGCCCCACCCCGGCCGACACCCAGGCCACGACCAGCGGATCGTGCGGCGGAGGTTCCGCCCCGGTGTGCCGGAGCATCGCCAGCGCGAGCGGGATCCCGGGGTCGCGTGGGCCGCGGAGCCTGGCGGCGAGCCGTACGGCCAGTTCGGCCTGCCACTCCGGGGGGCGGCGGGCGAGGATCCGGACGAGCGGCGCGGGGTCGACGTCCGTCGAGGGCCTGAAGAGCGACCGGCGGGTCAGGAGATCGCGCCGGGTCAGCCACGAGGCCGTCGCGGTGACCGAGGAGAGCGTGCCCGCACCGGCCAGCAGCATCAGATCGGCCCAGTCCTCGCGCGGGTCGGGCTCCCGCATCCCCCAATAGTGTCCGCTGCCGCGCCGCCGCTCCTCCTCCCAGCGCTCCCGCATCCGGGCCTCGGCGCGGGAGAGCGCGACGGGGATGTGGCCGCGTAACTCACCGGCGACGAGTTTCCGCTCGCCGTCGTCCAGCCCGGCCAGCCGGTCGACGAGTCCGTCCCCGTTCCCGGCGTCGACCAGGTCACGGATCTCCTCCCAGGCGCCCATCACACGACCCCTTCCCCGCCACGAGCCCCACCCACGCGAACACCGTTACCGCGAACGCGATCCTCGCCGCCGCCGCTCACTCCCTCTCCGCGAATACCGGCGCCGCCACCGCGAGCGCCGCCACCCCGGGCACCTTCTTCTCGGGCACCGTCCTCCCGGGCGCCGGCGCCGCCGAGGGTGTCGTCCCCTGTCGTTCCTTCACGTGCGACCATGCGGGCGGCCAGTACGTGTTTGCACGGGCCCCGGGATCCTCGGTGGTCGAACCACCACGGGCAGGTGCACGAGCCCTCGGCCGGGCGGACCTCGTAGACCCCTCCGGCCGTGGTCACCCGTGCCACGCCCGGTCCGGCGAGCCGCACGGCGGCCGAGGCGACCAGCGCCCGGGCGGCGGCCAGCCGGGGGTTGAGGGTCTCGACGTGCTCGCGGTCGTAGGGCAGTTCGCGGTGGAAATGACCCGCCTCGGCCAGGTCGTACCCGATCTTGCCCGCCACGCCCAGCCGGGTGAGCGCGGCACGAACCCGGCCCGGGGACAGCCCCGACCGGTCGGCCAGCAGCCCCACCTCGACGGCGGGTTCGAAGTTGAGCAGCATGCCGACCACGTCCGCGTCGGCCTCGGCGTCCCCGCCGGCCAGGTCGGACAACGTCGCGCCCTCCCCGGAGAAGCCTCGCCAGGCCTGCGGGGACAGGACCAGCGTGTACCGCATGCCGGGCAGCTCCAGCTCCCACGCGCCGGAGGCGGCCTGATCACGGACGGCAGGGCCGTACACGCGCAGTCGCGTGGCGAAGCGCAGGAGCGGGTGAAGCGTGGCGAGCCGCCCGATGCCGGCCAGGCACACCGCGCCCGGCGCGGGATCGGCGGAGACCCGCAGGTCACGACCGGACGGGACCACCCACACGTTGGTCGTGGCCTTCTTCGGCAGGCCGCGCAGGAAGCGGACGGCCGCCACGCCGTCCAGCTCGGCGCGCGGGTCGAACCCCGAGGCGATCACCTGCACCTCGGCGAACCCGCGCAGCCACCGCTCGGGCAGCGGCACCCTCTTCTCCACGACCGCGCCGTCCAGAGTGGTGACGGCCAGCTCGTCGGCGCCCACCCCGAGGTGCAGCGGGTCGCGTCCGCCGACGCGGGCCAGCGCCTCACGCAGCGGGCCGTTGACGTCGACGTTGGTCGTGCCCCGGTCGAACACCTCACCGTCGAGGGCGTCGCCGAGCAGGTCGAGCCGGGCGTACACCCCGCCGCAGGCGGAGAACGACTCCAGCCGCAGCCGTTCGCCGTCGCAGGTGATCACCGGGTCGCGGCTCCGGCCGCCCTCGCCCGCGCGCGGCCGCTGGTACCGCGCCAACGCCACGTCGGCCACGGCCAGGAGCCCCGCCGCGGCCGGCGCCGCGTGCGTGACCACCCCGCTGAAGAACTTGGGGTGCCCGGTCAGGCCCGTGGCGGTCCGCCCGCCCGAGGTGGACAACCCCAGCCGATCTCCGACCAGTGTCGAAGGGGCGGCGTAGGAGTACGCCTGAACTGCGCTTGTCATGGGCGAAACGATAAAGTCCGCCACCGACAGATTTTTGGATCATGGTCTGCGGACATCGTGACCTGCGGTTCTTCGCCGGACACCGGCCGCCGGGCCCGCCTGCGCCCGCTCCAGGATCCACTTCCGACGCCGTCCGGTACGGGATCGATCAGTCCACGCCATGGGGCGGATGAAAGCGAAACCGTTAGTTTCATGGGATTTACCTGGTCATTTACTATCTTTAGTTTGTTTTATTGACATACATATTGAGACCGATCTACCTTGACCGTCGACCATCGACCGAGCGAAGGGGTGCGCATGTCCATCTGGAAGGCGATTGAGCGATGGCGGCCGGGACGGCGCCTCCATGGTGCCGCCGCGATCTCGGCGGCGCTGGCGGCGGCCGTGGCGATGCCGGTGGCCCCCGCGCAGGCCGCGGGCTTCGCCGCCCCCACGGTGGCAGCGGACGGAACCGGGATGTACCGGACAGTGCAGGCCGCCGTCAACGCGGTGCCGACCGGCAACACCAGCCGGGTCACGATCACCATCAAGGCGGGCACCTACCGGGAGATCGTCACGGTCCCGGCGAACAAGCCCTACATCACGTTCCAGGGCCTCGGCGGGTCGCCGTCGGACGTGCTGATCGTCAACAACCACTGGGCGGGCGACTACGGGACGTTCAACAGCGCCACCGCGTTCATCAACGGCCACGACTTCACCGCCACCAACCTGACCATCTCCAACGATTTCGACGAGGGTTCGGTCAGCGGCAACCAGCTCCAGGCCGTCGCGCTCAATCTCAACGCCGACCGCGCGACCCTGTCGAACGTGCGGCTGCTCGGCGACCAGGACACCTTCCTGGTCAACGCGGCGGCCCGGTCCTACATCGTGAACTCCTACGTCCAGGGCACGGTCGACTTCGTGTTCGGCGACGGCATCGCGGTGTTCAACAACAGCGAGATCCACGAGAACCCCCGGGGCGGCTGCCTCAGCGCGGCGAGGACCCCCTCCACCCGCGCGTACGGCTTCCTGTTCTACAAGTCCAGGATCACCGGGGCGGCGGCGTCGGGCTCCACGACCCTCGGGCGTCCCTGGGGTCCCAGTGCCCAGGTGGTCTACCGGGAGTCGTCGCTCAGCTCGGTGATCAAAACCGCGACCCCGTGGACGGACATGTCCGGCAACTCCTGGAAGAACGCCCGGTTCTTCGAGTACAAGAACACCGGGGCCGGGGCCGGCGTCAACAGCAACCGGCCGCAGCTCACCGACGCCCAGGCCGCGAACTACACCCCGCAGAAGTACCTGGCGGGATCGGATGGCTGGAACCCCGTCGGCTGACCACGCCCCGGCCGCGTGACCCTGCCATCTGGGCCCATTTCAGGCCGCGCCACCTCACCCAGCGACGACGTACGTCGTCATGCCGAGGAACGTCGTCATATAGGGGACGACGGCGGCCAGTGTGGCTCGCGCCCGCGCGGGCATGCAGTCTGCTCAGGAGGCGGGCCGGCGCGGGGGGTGGACGGCGATGTTGCTGGTCGGGACGTCCGGGTGGCAGTACAAGGACTGGCGGGGGGCGTTGTACCCCGACAAGGTGCCGCAGCGCCTGTGGCTGGAGCGGTACGCCGAATGCTTCGCCACGGTGGAGAACAACAACGCCTTCTACCGGCTGCCGGCGCGCGAGACGTTCGAGAGCTGGCGGGAACGGACGCCCGACGGGTTCGTCATGGCGGTCAAGGCCAGCCGCTTCCTGACCCACATCAAGCGGCTGAAGGACCCCGAGGAGCCGGTGCGGCGGCTGATGGCCGCCGCCGAGGGCCTCGGCCCCAAACTCGGCCCCGTCCTGCTCCAGCTCCCGCCTACCCTGCGGGCGGACCCCGAGCGGCTGGACGCGTGCCTGGGCTGCTTCCCCGCACACGTACGGGTGGCCGTGGAGCCCCGCCACCCCTCCTGGTGGACCGACGCCGTCCGCGAGATCCTCACCTCGCGCGGCGCCGCCCTGTGCTGGGCCGACGTCCTCGGCCGCCCGCGTACCCCCTTGTGGCGCACCACCGACTGGGGCTATCTGCGTCTCCATCAGGGCCGCGCCGAACCCTGGCCCTCCTACGGCGACACGTCTCTGCGTTCCTGGCTCCACCGCCTCACCGAGACCTGGTCCCGCCAGAACGACGTCCACGTCTACTTCAACAACGACCCGGGCGCCGCCGCCGTCCGCGACGCCACCCGCTTCGCCGAACGGGCCCGCACCGAGGACCGGCCGGTCAGCCGCACCCCCTCGGACGTCCCTGTCTGATGCTGTCGAGCGGGTTGAACGCACCGACGGCTGCTCACTACGGTGCCCAGGGAAGCATTTCAGGCGCTACATCGGCCGGGCGCCGAGGTCGAGCTGACCTCAGCGCGACATCTGGTTGGAACCGGTACGCCGGTCGTCCACCTCGACGGTCAGCCATCGCCACGGCAACAGCAGCTCGTCGGCCTTCACCCCACCCGCCGCGCGCAGAGGCTCCTCCGGGCGGAAATGGACGACCGTCCCCGTCGTACCGTCACCGGCGATCGGTGCCAGATCGGTTACGGGCGCGCCCTGCTCGTACCGTTGCGTCCAGGATCCGCCGTGGCGGCGGTTGGTGTGGACGAGCCACTCGCTGAGCGCCGCGACGACGGACATGCCCCGGCGCGGATGACCGTCGAAGAGCACCTGCGCCTCGGGGTGGTCGAAGAACCGGAGGTCCTTCGACGCCATGACCGGCTTCTTCACGGCCCGTCCGTGCTCGTCGAGCCGTGTGTCGGTTCCCCGCCCGTCGTCCGCCACCGACACCGACCCATCAATGTGGAGCGTGACGACACAGCGCCCCCCGTCACCGCACTCCGCCTCGTCGGCCGCGTACGCGACGACTTCCAGGATCAGGTGCAGGACGCCACCGGGAGCGAAGGTGTCCGGGTTCCGACGGACATGCGCGAGGTGATCGAAGTCCACGACGCTCGCCCAATCGTGCGTCGTATTGACCCAGGAGGCCCTAGATACATCCACCGGAGAAGTATGCCGACCTGGCGGGCCCGTTCTCCCTCCGGCCGGTGGCACTCAGGTAGGTAGATGCCAGCGGGCCCAGACGGCCTTGCCGGGGGCGCGGGTGCCCTGGAGTACGCCGCATTCGTGGGACAGGGCTTCGATGATCGTCAGACCCCGGCCATGCAGACCCTCGACCCCAAGATCAAGCCGCCGGGGCACCTCGGGACCAAGGTCGGTGACCCGGGCTTCGAGTACATGGGCTTCGGCCGACAGGGCCAGTCCGATCGGGGGATCCCCATAGACGATCGCGTTGGCCAGCAGTTCTCCCACGACCAGAACCACATCGTCGACGAGATCCTGAATTGCCTAGGAGGCGAGTACTTCCTTCACCATGCCACGGGTCTTCCCGACCATCGAGAGATCGTACGGCAGGTCCCAGCAGACGGTACGGGGGCCGTCAGCACTCATTTATAACCTCCATGTCCGGATATAGGCAGGCATCTGGCGATCAAAACGCACAGGTTCTGCCAGCGAGAATGAGCAGGTTTCTCTCACGTCTCGCACGTTCTCCAAATCACTTCACAGAGTGCCTCCGACCGGCTACGTTGTGCACCGAAAGCCCGTGCACAACGCTGGACAGTTTGTACTGACAGCGTGCTGCCCGTGCTGACGGAGTGGCGTTATCCCACTGGACGGAGCCGGAATGTTCGCACCCCCCGGGCTCGACCCGGCAGGTAGACCGCTGGTGCTTCTGGGAATGGAGATGCGCAAGCACCGGAAAAGGGCTAATTTGTCGCAAGAGCGCCTGGCCGGGATCATCCAATTCAGCCAGAGCCTGGTCGGCTTCATCGAGCGAGGCGAACGCACGCCGAGTCAGAACTTCATGCAACGCTACGACGACGCACTCGGATCGGGTGGGGAACTCGTCCGCCTGTGGGCACACCTGACCCGCGGCGCAAGCCCCAGATGGTTCCGCTCCTGGCTGGACGTGGAGCAAGAAGCGCAAGCGCTGCACTCCTGGGAACCGCTGTACGTGCCGGGTCTCCTGCAGACCGAGGAATACGCCAGGGTCGTCATCCAAGGGGAGCCCGGCATATCAGCGGCGCAGGTGGACAAGGCTGTCACCGCACGCATAGAGCGGCAGGCGATCTTCACGCGTGCCGGCCCTCCCATGTTGCGCTTCCTATTGGACGAAGGCGTCCTCCATCGTCCGATCGGAGGCAAGAAAGTCATGCGTGGCCAGCTCGAGCGGTTGATTGAAGCAGTAGAGTCGCCGCGAATTGGGATTCAGGTCATACCTGTGGCGCCAGGCGTCACCACCGGACTCCTGGGTGGCTTTGCCATCGCCGAACTCTCAGGAAGTCCGGATAGTGTGTATATCGAATCTGCGACCCACGGACATGTGACGAACCGCCCAGAGGACGTCGACGCCATCCACGGCAGATACGACGTCCTGCGAGCTGCGGCGCAACCCCAGCACGTGTCTATTGAGCTGATCAGAAAGGCGGAGAAACTGTGGACCTGAGTGACGAGCTGAAGTCGGCGGCCTGGCGTAAGGCTGCCATGAGTGGTTCCAACCAGGGGAACTGCCTGGAGGTGGCCCCGTTGTCTGGGGGGCGGGTCGGGGTGCGGGATAGTGAGGCGCCGGAGAAGGGGCCGTTCGTGGTGAGCGCGGGGGTGTGGGACGCGTTCATCGACGGCGCCAAGAAGGGCGAGTTCGACTTCTAGTGGTGTATCGGAAATGTTCGTTCTGCGGGCGACCTTGCGTGGGTGCTCGTCGGTAGCGGGTTCGGTCCGCCGGGTGTTGTGGCGGCGGATCGGTGTGTTAGTCCCGCTCTACCGTTCGTCGTCCTCGGTGCGGTGTCCAGGACTCGACGACGAGTTTGGTGGCCTCGGCGTTGAGGCCGGTGATGACGACCTCGGTGATGTCGGCGACGAACATCTGGCCGTCCGGTTGTTCGTCCGACTCGGCCGTGGCCACCGGGCCGGCGGGGATGGCTCGTCCGGTGATCTTCGCCTCGCCTGGCCAGTCGCGTTCCTTGCCCTCTTCGGGGTGGAAGGTCGGGCCGTGCAGGGCGAAGCGGGGATCCCGTTCGAGGTCCGCCCCCTTGCGTGCGCCGGTCATCGAACCGAAGCGGAGATCGCCGTCCGTGAACTCGCATTCGATGCCCGAGATGCGGGGCGAGCCGTCGGCGCGCAGGGTCGCGATCGTCTTGTGGCGTCCGGCGTCGAACAGCCGCCGGACCCGTCCGGCGAACTCTGGTTCCGCCTGCTCGAACACCTTCCACGCTGGCACGGCCGCAGCGTACTCGGGGTCTGCGACCGGTGTAAAGCAACATGCCGGAGGGCCCGCCATCCCTCGGAGTCCTGGTCGAGGACAGGAGAACGACTGTTTGACGTGGTGTAGGTGTCCCGGCCCGCCACTGGGCGAATTGAAAGGCCCCGAGCAGGGCCGGAGGACGCTCCTGGTGATCGTCCAATGTTCTACGCGGGTCGAATTCGCTTCGGCGTGCGCGTGGAAACCGGTGGCCTGCTCGGGGAGAAGTGGTGCGGGTTACTTGCAGAGGGCGGTCTCGAAGGTGGCTATGAGGTCGGCTCGCTGCTTGGCCGTATCGGTGGAGCCCGTGGTGTAGACGGTGGCCTGGCGGCCGGTGCGGACGCGGCCGCTGATGGCGGACACGCCGGGTACGTCGCCGCCGTGGAACCAGGCCAGGCCGCAGCTCAGACGGGCGCGGGCGATGCCGAACCCGTACTTGGCCTCCGAGGGCCAGCCGGGACTGGTGATCGGCACGAGATGGCCGATCATGGCTCGGAAGGAATCGCGGGACGGCGGCCCGGCGGTGAACACGCCCCGCCAGAACCGGTTGAGGTCCTCGGGCGTGGAGACCAGACCGCCGCTGGCGCCGAACTCGTACCCGGGCAGGCGGGTCAGGTCGACGACCCCGGCCTTGGGGTTCGCAGGGTGCACTCCGTACGTGTGCGCGTGCGGGCCGCGCACGCCGGTCTCGCCCTTGGCGGGCCAGTAGGTGTCCCGCATCCCCAGCGGCTTGAGGACCAGGTCCCGGCTCACCTCGCGGAAGTCATGGCCGGTCACGGCTTTCACGATCATCCCGAGCACCAGGTAGTTGGTGTTGGCGTAGGCGAAGTGACCGATGGGGGTGGGCTTGCGGTTCAGTGCGAGCTTCAGGTAGTCCTGCGGGAGCTTGGACCAGTCGACCGCGTCGACGTACTCAGGTAGCCCGCTCGTCTGCTGGAGCAGGTCCCGGATGGTGATCTTCCGTCCGTCGATCGCCTCGCCCGGACCCTCGCCTCGGAGGACACCGGGCAGATACCGGTCGACGTACGCATTCAGGTCGATCTTGTCCCGCTCCACCAGCCTCATCACGGTAGTCGCCAAGATCGGCTTGGTGAGGCTGCCGATCCGGAACCTGGCGTCGGGGCCGACCATCTCGCGTCCGCTGCCGCGCCGGGCGGTGCCGGAGACGAGGGTCACGGTCCTGCCGTCCGGGTACCGGACGTGGGCGAGGGCGCCTGGCAGTCCGTCCGCGTGCGTGAGCCGGTCGAGTTGTTTCTGGAGCGAACCTGTGTGCGGGCTCCGGGTTTCGGCGACAGCGAGGGCCGGGGCCGCGACGGCCGAGGTCACGGTGGCCAGGGCGAGCGCGCCGGCGACCACGGTCGCGAGCAGTCGGGAGGACTTCTGCTGGTACACGGTTCCGCCTTCAGGATTCGGATCTTGATTTACAAGGTCCAATCCTGTCGGCGGGGGGCGTGGACGGCAGTCACGGCTGCACCGCTCTTCCAGGGGTGCTGACCCCACCCCTCCAGGTACCGGTGCCCGCATCCCGGCGCCGGTGCGCATCACGGTCCTGGTACACGCATTCCGGTTTCCGATGCACTGCACGTACTTCGAGGCCTTGAGGGCGTGGTCTTGGGAGCTTGAGGGAAGGCACCGGCTTCATTTGGCCCACCCGTTGAAGCGGTGGCGTGGGAACCGAGTGCTGCCCACCCAGGACTCGGGACCCGCCACCGGCCGGCCGAGAGGATGGGCCGATCCCTCAGGGGTCGTCGCCACCCCGCCGCCAAGGCGTACACGCTGCTCACCCTCCCGCTGGACGAGATCCCCCTTGAACCCACGTAATAGGGGCCGACGAGCCGCCCCTCCTCATCTACCGGGGCCAGGCTTGTGCGAGTTCCTACGGCCGATGGGTTTGTAGGAATTGGCGCCGGCACGGTGAGAGGGGGGACGGCGAGGTCGGCGCCCTGTGCGGCGGCCGACCGGTCACCGTCCGCTCGGCTCCACCCGGCCGGGGAGGGCGTTTAGTCCGAAGGTTCGGCTGGGCGGGCGGGGGTGGGTTGCGCGTGCCTGGGTGGGCGGGGGTGGGTTGCGAAGGCTGGGTGGGCAGGACTCGGTTCCCACGGCACCGCTTTAACGGGTGGGCCAATCGAAGCCGGTGCCTTTCCTCACTCATCTCCCCAGCAACCACGCCCTTAACAACCCGGAGGATGCTCAGCAGACCGGATACTGGTCAGCCGCCGTACGAGGCGCCGAATTCGCCGTACACCGTCCCACCGCGTCGGCGCCTTATGGGCGACCCAGGGCAGTGGGTGAAAAGGCCCCAGCAGGTGGGTGCCAGGTGGAGTGAAGGGGGGTCAGAGTTCGTTCAGGATTTTGGTTAGGGCTTTCTTGGTGTCTGAGACGGGGACGGCGTCGATGCAGAGGCGTTCCATGACGGCCTGGTAGCGGTCGAGGTCGTCGCGTTTGTCCAGGTAGATGGCGCTGGTGAGCTGTTCGAGGTAGACCACGTCGGGCAGGTCGCGCTCGGAGAAGCGCAGGATGCTGAACGGGCCGCCCGCCGCGGCGTGGCCGCCGGCGCTGAACGGCATGACCTGGACGGTGACGTTGGCGGACGCCACGATGTCGATGAGGTGGCTGATCTGCTCGCGCATCACCTCGACGCCGCCCTGGGGGCGGCGGAGGGCGGCTTCGTCGATGACGGCCCACAGGTGCGGGGCGCCGGACCGGCCGAGGAGCTTCTGGCGGGCCATCCGGAGGTCGACCCGCCGCTGGATCTCCTCCTCGGTGCCGTCGGGGTGGCCGAGCAGGACGACAGAGCGGGCGTAGGCCTCGGTCTGCAGGAGGCCGGGGATGAACTGGACCTCGTAGCAGCGGATGCGGCTGGCCGCCTCTTCGAGCCCGACGTAGGCCTCGAACCAGTTCGGCAGGATGTCGTCGTAGTTGTGCCACCAGCCGGGCCGGTTGGCCTGCGCGACCAGGGACAGCAGCGAGTCGCGCTCGCTCTCCTCGGTGACCCCGTACAGGGTGAGCAGGTCGCCCACGTCGCGTGCGCGGAAGCTGACCCTGCCCAGCTCCATACGGCTGATCTTGGAGTGGGAGGCCCTGATGGAGTGACCGGCCACCTCGAGGGTGATGCCGCGGTTCTCTCGGAGGCGGCGCAGCTGGGATCCGAGCAGGATGCGGAGGACCGTCGAGCTGCCGCGCTCCCGAGCCATCATGTTGAGAGGGGTCTCGTCCCCTTCGGCTCGGGCTGTGATCATGTCCTGTCCTTAGAACAGCGGTGTCGTCTCACTTCTCGCGGTCACAGAGAAGTTCACGATACCCCCGCCGAACTAATCCGGATATACCCCAACATCACCCTTAGGCTACGATTTTCCACACTCTGTAGCTGCGGAAACCTGCTAAAAGGCCAGGTCATCGAACTCGCCGTTCTTGGCGGCCAGGATGAACGCCGCCATTTCACCCCGGCTGTAAACCAGTGCCGGCCCGGCGGGGTGCCGCGAGTTGCGCACGGCGATGTCCCCCTGCGGGAGGGTGGCGACCTCGACGCAGTTCCCGCTCGGGTTGCTGTAGGCGCTCTTGCGCCACGAGACCCCCGGGATCTCGGACGCGGCCGTGCCGTTGCAGATCTCGTCCATCTCGCCTCTTTACATTTCCCCGAAAACCCGACGAACCCTGACATCCGTCTACGCAGGCCCCTCACTGCTACGAGGGCACCCAGAAGGGTGGTTCCAACCTCAAGCGTCAGCATACCTCTGTGCGTTTGCACGTGCATCGGTACTTGCACCTGCACACCAAAGGGGAGCACTATGACTAAGCACGGCAACTTCATGCTGAGAACGACCAAACTCACAGGGCTCGCCTATGACTGGGTACAGGACTCAACGGACCAAACCCACGCAGGTGGGGGACGACAGGTGGGAGGGATGGCTGGCGGCTCTCGACCACGTCCTCTCCCCTGCCGGTCCGTGGTCGGTCGCGTACGGCGAGAACCCCGAAAGGCTCCAGCTCGCTTTGTGCGAGCTCCGGCACGACCCTTACGCCGCGCGGACCGCGCGCTCCTTCACCAAGAGCACGCTGAGCGGCTGGGGACTGGCCGAACTGCTGGATGACGCCGAGCTGGTCATCGGCGAGCTGGTCATCAACGCGTTGCGGCACGGGCTCAGCAGCCGGGCGGCGGTGTTCTCCGGCCGTCCCGTCAAGATCATATTGGCGCTCACCGACCAGTCCCTGATGTGCGTGGTCACCGATCCCAGTGACGAGTGCCCGACGCCGCGCGATCCCGATTTCGGATCAGAGGGCGGACGCGGCCTGCAGGTCGTCGCCGGCATCAGCCACCGCTGGGGCTGGGCGCCGCTGGGCGCCCCCGGCAAGGCCGTCTGGGCGGGCTTCGCCCTCCCCGACAACCACCCTCGTCCCGCCAGACACCTGGAGATCTGCTACTAATCTGCTACTAAAGGGACGCTACACACAAATCGGCGCGCGGCCTCCGCCGTCGATCCCTTTGACATGTTTCGATGCCGTCCTTTCCGGAAAAACGGATATCGCCTCCTACCCAGCGCTACCATCGGCATCCGGCAGAATGGGGGGATCATGACGGTGTACTCCAGGCTAGAGCGTCTCGGTTTCGACCCGAACGTCCCCAACGAGGCCCGGATCACGGACTACTTCGTCGGTGGCAAGGACAACTTCGCCGCCGACCGGGAAGCCGCGCGACGGGCGCTCGACCTCGCCCCCGAACTCACGATGATGTGCCACGAAGGCCGCCGCTTCCTGTCCCGCGCGGTGCGCTACATGGCCGGCGCCGGCATCCGGCAGTTCATCGACCTCGGCTGCGGCCTGCCCACGCAGGGCAACGTCCACGAGATCGCCCAAGCGGCGGCGCCCGGCTCCCACGTGGCCTACGTCGACAACGATCCGGTGGTCGTCGTGCACGCCCAGGCGCTGCTGGAGGACGACAAGTACACCTCGGTCATCGAGGGCGACCTGCGCTACCCGGACGAACTCCTCAAGCATCCCCGCCTGACCAAACTGATCGATCTCGACCGGCCTGTGGGCATCCTGTTCTCCTTCACGCTCGCCGTCATCTCCGACGACGAGCTCATGGCCGGCATCGTCCGGGGCTTCCGCGACGCCATCGCCCCCGGCAGTTACATAACCATCGCCCACAGCGTCTCCGACCTGCGCCCCGAGGTCACCGCCAAGCTCGCCGCCATGTACCAGGACGACGGGATCGTCACCGGGACCCGGCGCGAGCAGCTCCGCACCAAGGCCGAGATCGAGCCGGCCTTCGAGGGCCTGACGCTCGTCGAGCCGGGTCTCGTGTACATCCCGATGTGGCGCCCCGACCCCGGCGAGCAGACCGCCGACCCCGACGCGATCTGGTCCGTCGGCGGCATCGGACGCAAGGACGCCTGACCGTCCCCGGACACGAGGACGCCTGACCGTCCCCGGACACGAGGACGCCTGACCGTCCCTCGATGCTTTCAGATCGTCGGATGATCCTGCCGCATGCCCGAAGACGTCCGGCCCGGTGACACGCGGATCGAAAAAACTTTCCGGACCCGGGCCCGCCAATGTGTCAGCGACCGGACACGGCACGCCACGCCGGACCGGCCCCGCACCCCCGCCATGATCTCGAACGATTACGGAACGTTGATGATACGCAGCGGATCGGGCCCTGATTTGTCAGTGATGTCACGGGGCGCAGATCGGTCTCCGTCCGCGAGTCCCCCCGAATCAGACTTAACTTTTGCCTCATACCCCGTAAAATCCGCCGATGTGAACGATGGTCATCACGCTCCACAGGAGCTACCGGTCCGCGAACGCTCGTTCCGGACCAGCTCCGGCAGGCATCGGCGCCCGGTGCCCGCGCAGTTGCCGCCGGACGCGCCCGCGCTCGTCCTGGCCACGCCGGGCACCGGCGGGGATGTCGCCGCGGCCGTAAAGACCATTGTCAGCATCGACCATCCGCAACTCGACGTACGCCTGATCCACTTGGGCGACGCCAAGACCAGCCTGGCCGAGATGCTCCTCGAATGCGCCGCCGACCGGCCCAAGGAGTCGCCGGCCGCCATCGTGGTGCCCCTGGTCACCGGACCGCACCAGCAGGTGTACCGCGCCATCCGTGAGGCCGTCGCCGAGTGCGACGTCCTGACGACCATCGCCGACCCGCTCGGCCCGCATCCGCTGCTCGCCGAGGCGCTGCACGTCAAGCTGTCCGAGAGCGGCCTGGCCCGCGCGGACCGCATGCGCCTGTTCAACATCGCCGCCCCGGTGGACGGGATCATCGTGGCCACCGTCGGCGGCCAGGAGGCCGTACGGGCGGCGGACGCGACGGTGGTCCTGCTGGCCGCCCGGCTCACGCTTCCCGTCGTGGCGGCCTCGCTCGACGCCTCGCCCGGCGTCGGGGACGCCGCCCAGCGGCTGCGCAACATCGGCGCCTCCCGCCTGGCCCTGGCCCCGTTCCTCATCGGCCCCGAGATCGACGGCGCCAAGATCACGAAGGCGGCGGAGTCGGTCGGCGCGGGGTGCGCCGAGCCGCTCGGAGCGCACAGCGCCGTGGCCCAGCTCGTCGCGCTGAGCTACGGCAGCTCCCTCACCGGAGTCGACCCCGACCACCAGTAGCCCACCGGCGGGCCGGTCACGGGCGCGGCCCGCACCGCCATGTCACACCAGCCCCGGCCAGGTGTGGACGGGGTCCCCGGTGAAGGCCAGGTCGCGGTAGCGGGCGAGCATGGCCCCCCGCGCGCCCGGCCGGTCCTCCAGCGCGGCCAGCGCCTCGCGCTGCCAGGCCGCGCCCGTGCGGCGCAGCCGGACGCGTTCGCCGACGATGTCCAGCAGCCGGGACGTCTCGTCCGGCTCGACCCCGGCCGACGCCAGGCCCTCGGCGGCCACCGGCAGCAGGTCGAGGACCAGCTCGGCGGCCGGGACGGGCCCGTCGCGGCCGGGCCAGGCGAGCGGGGCGTCGAGCCCGCTGCGGGCGGCTCGGTAGAAGTTGCGGTAGGCGTCGGCGAAGGGGAACCCGCCGATCCAGCCGGAGTCGGCGGCGGTCGCCAGGACCAGGCCGAGCAGGAACGCGGCGTTGGCCGCCATGTCGGCGCAGGTGGGCCCGGCCGGCAGGGCGCGGAGCTCGACGCGCAGGTGGCCGCCGCCCGCCGGGTCGTACACCGGCCGGTTCCACTGCCACACCGTGCCCTGGTGGAGGCGTAGTTCCGCCAGGCCGGGCACGCCGCCGGCCCGGACGACCGCCAGCGGGTCCTCCTCGTCCATCACCGGCATGACCGGCTCGTACTCGCGCACGCTCTGCTCGAACAGCTCGCCCGCGCCGCCGTCCACCCAGCCCGAGCCGAAGCTCACCCGGCCGTCCACCCGCCAGGGGCGTTCGGCGTCGCGGTCGTCGGCCGAGGCCTCGAACAGCGCGATGCGGGTCTCCTCCCACAGGTCGCGGCCGAGGAAGGACGGGGAGTTGCCGCTGGCCGCGAGCACCGGGCCGATGGCGAGCTGTGCCGCGTTGTAGACGCCCGCGAAGGAGGCGGGCGGGGTGCGCAGGTGGACCTGCCAGGAGGTGTTGGCGCTCTCCAGGATGACGTCCTCCACCTCCAGGTCGAGGCGTTCGAGGCCGTCGATCCGCACGCGGAACGGCTCGGCGCGCACCCGCCGCATCCCCCGGCTGAGCGCGCGGTAGCGGGTCTCGTCGCTCATGGAGTCGCGCGTGAAGTCGAACTCGGTGAGCGTGGGCAGGATGCCGATGGGCACCACCCGGCCGCCGCACGAACGGGCCGCCTCGTCCACGGCGCCCATCATGTCCCGCGCCTCGGCCTCGATGGCCGTGAAGGGCCGTCCGGCCAGGGGCAGCGGGGTCAGGTTGACCTCCAGGTTGAAGCTGCCCAGCTCCAGCACCACGCGGCCGTCCCCGGCGGCCTCGCGGACCTCCTTGTTGCGGCGCAGCGGGCGGCCGTCCTCGTCGATCAGGAACAGTTCCAGCTCGGCGCCGACCGTCGCGGGCCCCGCGCCGAACCCCGGCCTGGCGAGCAGCTCGCGCAGGGCCAGGAGGGAGTCCTTCAGGCGCTCCCCGAAGCGCCCGTACTCCGCCTCGGAGAACCTCTCCTTGGCCACTTCTTGTCCCATGCTTTCGCCCCCCGCGAGCGGTGGTCTCCGGTCTCCTGTTCACTGTCCGCACAGGGACGTTTCATGCCTGCGACCGTGCCTCGGGCGCGTGCTCCTCGCCCAGCGTGGCCAGCCGCTCGCGGTAGCGGGCGACGGAGGCGAGCTTGACCTGCTCGTATCCCCGGACCAGGTCGGGCAGCCCGGCCAGTTCCACCGCCCGCTCGTAGCTGCCGGTGGTGAGCCCGGCGGCGCACGCCTCGACGGCGGCGGCGTACTCCTCGACCAGCTCGCGTTCGACCCTGCGCACGTGCGCGCGGCCGAAGGGGTCCACGGGGGTGCCGCGCAGGCGGCGCATGGCGTACAGGAGGCGGAAGACCGGGCGGAACCACGGGCCGAGGGAGATCTTGCGGCGCAGGCCGAGCGAGCGGAGCAGCGGCGGGTGCAGGCGCCAGCGGACCTTCGCGCCGGGGCCGAAACGTTCCTCGATGTCCGCGCCGGCCGCCGGGTCCAGGCAGAGCCGGGCGACCTCGTACTCGTCCTTGTAGGCCATCAGCTTGTGCAGGTTGCGCGCCACGGCCTCGGTGAGCGCGGTCTCGTCGGTGACCGCCGCCTCGGCCTGCCTGACCCGCGCGACGACGCCCGCGTACCTGGCCGCGTACCGGGCGTCCTGGTAGGCGACCAGCTCGGGCACGCGGACGGCGAGCAGCCGCTCCAGCTCGCTGCCCGCCTCGGCCTTGACCAGGTCGATCAGCTCCCCGGCCTCGGCGCCGGGCCGCGCGACGGCGGCCGGCGCGGCGGGGGCGGGAGCGGGGTCTACGCCGCCGGGGGTGTGGACGACGTGCCTGCCGAGCCGGAACGCCCGGACGTTGGCCGCCACGGCCACCCCGTTGAGCCCGATCGCGCGCTCCAGGGACGCGGCGGACACCGGCAGCGCACCCGCCTGGTAGGCGGCGCCGAGAAGCAGCAGGTTGACGTACTGGTCGTCGCCGAGCAGCCGCCCGGCGAGCGCGTGGGCGTCCAGCACCACGGAGTGCTCCTGGCGGGACGCCGCGACCACCCGCCGCACCACCGGCCCGGCCTCGGGGAAGGCCAGGCCCGGGTCGGCTACCATGCGCCCGGTGGGGACCTCGGCGGTGGACAGCACCGCGATCGTCCGCCTGGCCGAGGCCACCGCCAGGTTCGCGGGGTCGGCCGCGACGAGCAGGTCGGCGCCGAGGTACAGGTCGCAGCCGCCCTCCACGATCTTGTTGGACCGCTCGGCGGGCTCCTCGGAGATCGTCACGTCGGAGACGACGGCGCCGCCCTTCTGGGCCAGGCCCGTCTGGTCCAGGCTCCTGACGTGCTTGCCGTCCAGCGTCGCGGCGACCGCGATGATCTGCGCGAGCGTGACCACGCCCGTGCCGCCCACGCCGGTCACCCGCATGGTGAACACGTCGGAGGGCACCCGCGTCTCCGGCTCGGGCGGCTCGCCGGCCTCCCAGCCGCGCTCCGGTTCCGGCGCCCTTGCGGCCTGCGCGCCCGGTTTGGGGGTGACGGTGAGGAACGAGGGGCAGTCGCCGTCCAGGCAGGAGTAGTCGACGTTGCAGCTCGCCTGGTGGATCCTGGTCTTGCGCCCGAACTCGGTGTCCACCGGCTGCACCGACAGGCAGTTGGACTTGGCCCCGCAGTCGCCGCAGCCCTCGCAGACCCGCTCGTTGACGACCACCCGGGTCGCCGGCGTCTCGGCCTGCCCGCGCCGCCGCTTGCGCCGCTTCTCCGCCGCGCACTCCTGGTCGTGGACCAGGACGGTGACGCCGTCGACGGCGGCGAGCGTCTCCTGCGCCTGGAGCAGCAGGTCGCGGTGCCACACCTCGGCCCCGGGCGCGAGCCGCACGCCCCGGTAGCGCGCCGTGTCCTCGGTGGTGACGATGATCTTACGGACGCCCTCGGCGGCGAGCAGGCGGGTGATCTCCGGCACCGGCATGCCGCCGACCGCGCGCTGCCCGCCGGTCATGGCCACGGCCGAGTTGTACAGCAGCTTGAAGGTGATGCGGCTGCCCGCCGCCACCGCCGCCCGCACCGCCAGGCTCCCGGAGTGCAGGAACGTGCCGTCGCCGATGTTCTGCACGAAGTGGTCGCGGTCGAGGAAGGGCGCCATGCCGATCCACTGCGCCCCCTCGCCGCCCATCTGGGTGAGCCCGCTGACCTCGCCGGCCTGGGACTCGTCCATGAACACGACCATGGTGTGGCAGCCGATCCCCGCGCCCACCAGCGAGCCCTCGGGGACCTTGGTGGAGCGGTTGTGCGGGCAGCCCGAGCAGAAGTACGGCGTGCGCGGCATCAGCGGGATGACCTCCCGGCGGGCACGCGGCGGCGGTTCGGCGCCGAGGCGGCGGGCCAGCCGCCGGGCGATCAGGTCGGGGTCCAGCTCGCCTCCTGCGGCGAACAGGGTGCGGCCGTCCTCGCCGGTCTTGCCGAGCACCGCGGGGCGGTCCGGCATCGCGTACAGCAGCTCCTTGACCTGCTGTTCGATGAACGGGCGCTTCTCCTCCACGACCACGATCTCCCGCAGGCCGTCAGCGAACTCCCGCACGGTCCTGCCGTCCAGCGGCCACGGCATGCCCAGCCGCAGCAGGCGGATCCCCCGGCGGGCGAGCTCGTCGTCCCCGAGGCCGAGGATCGCCAGCGCCTGCCGCAGGTCGAGCCAGGTCTTCCCGGCGGCGACCAGGCCGATCGTGTCGCCTGGCCGCCCGGTCACGACCCGGTTGAGCCGGTTCTCGTGGCCGTACGCGCGGGCGATCTCCAGCCGGGCGTAGTGCGCGGAACGCTCCAGTTCCAGGGGCACCGGCGTGAGCATGCGCCCGGTCGGCACGTGCCGGTACGGCCGCCCGTCGTAGTCCACCTCGGGCAGCACCGGATTCGGCCAATCGGAGGGCAGGTCGACGGTGGCCGACCCGTCGGCCACGTTGGTGACGATCTTCATGGCGGTCCACAGCCCGCTGTGCCGGGACAGGGCGAAGCCGTGCAGCCCGAGGCCGAGGATGTCGGCGGGGTCGGCCGGGTACAGGATCGGCAGCAGCAGGTCGGCCAGCGCGGCCTCCGAGGCCGAGGCCACCGTCGAGGACTTCGACACCGGGTCGTCCCCCACCAGCGCGAGCACC
The DNA here is from genome assembly GCF_025506355.1 of Sphaerisporangium corydalis. Lineage (GTDB taxonomy): Bacteria > Actinomycetota > Actinomycetes > Streptosporangiales > Streptosporangiaceae > Sphaerisporangium > Sphaerisporangium corydalis. The sequence goes on along the minus strand of NZ_JANZYP010000012.1, from coordinate 21,193 downwards.
CCGCCGCGGGCGTGCGTGCCGGCCAGGTTGGCGTGCCGGATGGCGTCGGTGGCCCGGTCGAGCCCGGGGGCCTTGCCGTACCAGATCCCGAAGACCCCGTCGTGGCGGAAGCCCGGCAGGGTCGCGGCCAGTTGCGTGCCGCCGACCGAGGTGGCGGCCAGCTCCTCGTTCAGCCCTGGCCGGTGGACCACTCCGTACTCGTCGAGCAGGGCGCGGTTGCGCCCCAGCTCAAGGTCGTACCCGCCGAGCGGCGACCCCTGGTAGCCGGAGATGAACCCGGCGGTGTCCAGCCCCGCCCGGCGGTCGCGACGGCGCTGGTCGAGAGGGAGTCGAACCAGCGCTTGGATGCCGGTCAGGTGGACACGGCCCTCCTCGCGGCCGTACCGGTCCTCGAGCCGGAAATCCACGTGCGCCTCCTCGAATCGGGTACAAGCCACCATCCTCCTGATCGGCCCGGGGGCGAACCGGACGATCGACAGAAACGTACGCGCTTCTTGGAGCCGAGGACCCTTGACAGGCCAGGAAGGCGGCAAGCCATAACTGTCGCAGCCCCGGCGGACCGCCGCGCCCCCGGGTGCCCCATCCGGCCGGCGGCCCGAAGAGGGATCACCCGGGCCATTGACTCAGCTCACCCGAATCGGTATGCCTGGACAACGCCATTTGTTGGGTGAGGGCCCTCGTGGGGAGGCGGTGGCAATGCGCGTGCTCGTGCACGCCTACCCGTGGGACGTGATCGGCGATCCGCTGTTCGTCGGACGGGTGCAGGCGCTGGGCTGTGACGGGGTCAACCTCGCCGCCGCCTACCACGCGGTCAGGGCCGCGACGCCCTGGCATCCCGAGCGGGCCTATCTCGACGCCAGGCACTCCGCGCTCTACCGCCCGGTCCGCGAGCAGGCCTGGGCCGGCCGGCGGCTGGTGCCCGGCACGCCCGCCTGGATGGAGGACCCCGACTCCTTCGGCACCGCCGCGCGCGTCCTCGCCGACGCCGGGATCCCGGTGACGGCCTGGATCGTGCTCACGCACAACACGCTGCTCGCCGAGGCCAACCCCGATCTCGGCGTGGTCAACTGCTTCGGGCAGCCCTACCCCTGGGCCCTGTGCCCCTCGCACCCCGAGGTGCGCGAGTACGCCGCCACCCTGGCCGCCGAGTCCGTACGCGACCTCCCGCTCGCCGGGGCGCTCCTGGAGGCGTGCGGGCAGCTCGGCGCCGATCACGGCGGCCACCACGACAAGACCGACGGCGCCTACGACGCGCGCGCCCGGCGGATGCTGTCGGTGTGCTGCTGCGCGGCCTGCCAGGACGGCTGGGCGGGGCGCGGCGTCGATCCCGAGCGGGCGGTGCGCGACCTGCGGGCCGCGGTGCGCTCGCGCGAGCACGACCTCGACCAGGCCATGGCCGCCGCCCTGCTCACCGTCCGCCACGAGGCCGCCGACGAGTTGCGCCACCGCGTCGCCGGCGCCCTGCCGGGCCTGCGGGTCGGCCTGCACGCCGCTCCCGACCCCTGGGCCACCGGCGCCAACCCCGGGCTCACGCCGTACGTGGGCAAGGAGGTGGACACCGTCGTGGTGCAGTGCTGGCCCACCGGCCCGGAGTCCGCCGACCGGGTGCGCCTGGCGCACCGCATGCTGCCCGAGCAGATCACGCTCGGCGCCTATGTGACCGTGCTGCCGCCGGTGCGTCCCGACGACGTCGCCCAGCACGTGCGGCGCCTGGCCGAGGCCGGGGCCCAGGAGCTCCACCTGTACCACGCTGGGCTTGCCGGGCCGTCCCGTCACGGCCTGCTGGCCGACGCGGCCCGTACCGCCGTGCAGTGAGCCGCTGAGGTCCCGCCCGGACGCGGCCAGGACCAGGGTGCCGCCGGCGCGTACGGCGGCGCGCGGTGGCACGACTCGCCGACCCCGGCAGCGCCACGCCCATTCATCCCGTGATATATCAGGATACGAGGTGATTATGGAGCGTCTGAGCCATGAGCAGTTGCGCAGCCACCGCTGGTACGGCACCGAGAGCCTGCGGTCCTTCAGCCATCGTGCCAGGACACGCCAGCTCGGCCTGTCCGCCGAGGAGCACATGGGACGTCCGGTCATCGGCATCCTGAACACCTGGAGCGAGCTCAACCCCTGCCACATCCACCTGCGCGAACGGGCGCAGGACGTCAAGCGCGGCGTCTGGCAGGCCGGCGGCTACCCCGTCGAGCTGCCGGTGATGTCGCTCTCGGAGACCTTCCAGAAGCCGACGACCATGCTCTACCGCAACCTGCTGGCCATGGAGACCGAGGAGGTCCTGCGGTCCTACCCCGTGGACGCCGCGGTGCTCATGGGCGGGTGCGACAAGACCACCCCCGCGCTGATCATGGGCGCCATCAGCATGGACCTCCCGGCGATCTACGTGCCGTGCGGGCCGATGATCCCGGGCGGCTTCCGCGGCGAGGTCCTCGGCAGCGGCAGCGACATGTGGCGCTACTGGGCCGACAAGCAGGCCGGGCTGGTCGGCGACGCCGTGATGGCCGGGGTGGAGGAGGGCATCGCCCGCTCCCCCGGGCACTGCATGACGATGGGCACCGCCTCCACCATGACCTCGGTCGCCGAGGTGCTCGGCCTGACGCTGCCCGGCGCCGCCGCCATCCCCGCCGTGGCCTCCGCGCACAACAGGATGGCCGCCGCCAGCGGCAGGCGGGCCGTCGAGATCGCCTGGGAGGACCTGCGCCCCTCCGCGATCCTCGGCGCCGCCGCCTACGCCGACGCCGTCACCACCGTCCTCGCGCTCGGCGGGTCCACCAACGCCGTCATCCACCTGGTCGCCATGGCCCGCCGCAGCGGCGTGGAGCTGACGCTCGACGACTTCGACGAGGCCTCGCGCCGCGTCCCCGTCCTCGCCGACCTGCGGCCGAGCGGCGCGTACGTCATGGAGGACTTCTACCTGGCCGGCGGCCTGCCCGGCCTGCTGGGCCGGATCTCCGACCTGCTCCATCTCGACCGGCCGACCGTGACCGGGCTCAGCCTCCGCGAGACGCTCGCCGAGGCCGCCGTGTACGACGACAAGGTCATCAGGACCCGCGAGGACCCGCTGTCGGCCGAGGGCGGGCTCGCCGTCCTGCGCGGCAACCTCGCGCCGGCCGGCGCGGTGATCAAGCACGTCGCCGCCGACCCCCGGCTGCTCAAGCACACCGGGCCCGCGGTGGTGTTCGACGGGCACCGCGACCTGATGCGGCGGCTGAACGACGAGGACCTGCCGATCACCGCGGACTCGGTGCTGGTGCTGCGCGGCGCCGGCCCGCGCGGCGGCCCGGGGATGCCCGAGCACGGCATGCTCCCCATCCCCGAGCGCCTGCTCAAGGCCGGGGTCCGCGACATGCTGCGCATCTCCGACGCCCGGATGAGCGGCACCAGCTACGGCGCGTGCGTGCTGCACGTCGCCCCCGAGTCCCACGTCGGCGGGCCGCTCGCGCTCGTGCGCGACGGCGACCCGATCACCCTGGACGTCGAGGCGCGCACGCTGACGCTCGGCGTGCCGGACGAGGAGCTGGACCGGCGCCGCGCGGAGTGGCGGGCCCCCGAGACGGTGTACCGGCGCGGGTACGGCACGCTCTACGACGAGCACATCCTGCAGGCGGACGAGGGCTGCGACTTCGACTTCCTCACCGGCTCCGGAGGCGCCCCAGAACCTGACACCGAATGAGCCGCCAGGGTCCGGACGGCAGGCCCCCGGGCGGCCAGGAGGGTCGCCCGCCCGGCGCGGAGGGTCGTCCGCCCGGCGCGGCGTTCCCGTCCGGGGTGCGAGACCATATACCGGTGTACAACATGTCAGAGGACCCGATCCTGCGTCCGGTCGCGCGGTCGACCACGCGGACCGACCTCGTGGCCGACTCGATCCGCGCGGCCATCCTGTCCGGACGGATCAAACCCGGCGAGACGCTCGTGGAGCGCCGGCTCGCCGAACAGCTCGGTGTGTCCAAGACGCCGGTGCGCGAGGCCCTCATCGGGCTCGCCTCGACCGGGCTGGTCACGATCAGCCCCAACCGGGGGGTCAGCGTCCGGGTCCTGTCCGCCGCCGACCTGCGCAAGGCCCAGGAGCTCCGCCTCCTCCTCGAACCGTGGGCGATCGCGAACGCCACCACGGCGGGCACGGACGACGCCTCGGGAACGGGCGAGGCGACCGGCTCGGTAAGGACGGCGGGCGCGGGCAAGGCCGCAGGGGCGGAGGCGTCAGAGGCGCTGGAGCAGGCGCGCGGGCTGCTGTCGGGGGACGACCCGACCGCGCTCAGCCTGGCCAACCGGCGCTTCCACCGCGCGCTGTACTCCCGCTGCGGGAACGAGCTGGTCATCGCGCAGCTCGACAACCTCCAGGACCTCACCTCCCTCGGGACGGTCACGGTGCTGTGGCGCCACTGGCCGACCTGGCGGGAGGAGTTCGCCGAGCACGAGACGATCCTGGCCGCCGTGCGCGCGGGCGACGCCGCCCTGGCCGAGAGCCTGACCAGGACGCACATCGGGCGCTCGGTCACCCACCTGACCCACGACCCCGCCCGCACGCCCCCATCGGACGCCTGACGCCCCGCTACCGCCCTTCGCGGTAGCGGCGGAGGGTGTTCTCGTCGGGGGGGTAGGTGCCGCGCAGCGGGGCGCCGGCCTCCACCTCGGACTGGATGAACTCCTCCAGGCGTTCCTGCTCCAGGGCGTCGCGCGCCACCTCCGCCGCCAGGTGGCGGGGCACGCAGACGACGCCCTCGGCGTCGGCCACGATGACGTCGCCGGGGTAGACGGGCACCTCGGCGCAGCCGATGGGCACCTGAAGGTCGACCGCGTGGTGCCGCGCCAGGTTGGTGGTCGCGCAGACCCCCGCGGCGAACGCGGGCAGCTCCAGCTCGGCGAAGAACGGCGAGTCGCGGACCGCGCCGTCGGTGACCAGCCCCTCCGCCCCGCGCCGCAGCAGGCGGGTGGCGAGGATGCCGCCGATCGAGGCCGCCCGCGTCCGGCCACGGCAGTCCATGACGAGCACCTGCCCGGGGCCGACCGACTCGACCGCGAGCCGCTGCGGGTGGTCGTAGTCCTTGAAGACCGACAGGACGTCGAGGTCCTCGCGCGCCGGGATGTGCCGCAGCGTGAACGCCTCCCCGACCATGCGGGTCCGGCGGGGGTTGAGCGGGCGCAGGCCGGCCAGGAAGGTGTTGCGCAGGCCCCGGGCGAACAGCTGCGTGGTGACCGTCGCGGTGGACACCCGCCGGAACGCCTCGGCCACCTCGGGCGCGAGCGCCTCTACCCCCGCGACGTCCTTCCCGCCCGAGACACTCCCCGGCCCGTCCTGCCCGTCCGAAGACCCCGGCACGTCCCGCCCGCCCGAAGACCCGGGCACGCCGGGGCCGCCGGGCGCGTCCGGCCCGGTCACGCGGCGCCGACCGGGAGGCTCAGGGAGCGCAGGATGGCGGCGACCTCGTCCCGCTCGGTGTCCGGCAGCGGCGAGATCGGTGGCCGCACGTCCCGGCGGCACAGCCCGAGCTGGGCCAGCGCCTCCTTCAGCACCGACACGTTGCCGGCGTTGGCGTGCCGGGCCCGGAGGTCCTCGATGGGCTTGAGCCGCCGCCACACCTCCATCGCCCCGTCGAGATCGACGGCCTGGAGCCGGCCCAGGAGGTCCAGCGACAGCTCCGGGGCGATGACGACCAGGCCGGAGGTGAACCCGCGCGCGCCGCCGGGCCAGTAGAACGGCGCCCAGCTCTCGGCCAGCCCGCACACCCATTCGACCTGCGGGACCTCGGCCGCCATCTCCGCGAGCCGCACCGGGTCGGGGACGGCGTACTTGACCCCGACCACGTTCGGGCAGGCGGCCACCAGGTCGGCGAGCGCCCGCGCGGTGACCAGCGGGGAGCGTACGTAACAGACGACCCCGAGGTCGGGGGCCGCCTCGGCGACGGCCCGGTGGTAGCCGACCCAGCCCTCCTGCGACTGGTAGGGGTGCACGGGCTGGTGCACCATCACGGCCGCCGCCCCGAGGCGAGCCGCCTCGGCCGCCATCCCGGCGGCCCGCGCCACGTCGTGCCCGACCCCGGCGATGACCGTCGCGCCGTCGGCCGCCGCCACGGTCAGCGCGACCACGCGGTCCAGCTCGGCCGGGGACAGCGAGTAGAACTCGCCGGTGTTCCCGTTCGGCGTGACGGCGACGATGCCCGCGGCGACGATCCGGGACACCACGGCCGTGTACGCCCGTTCGTCGACCTGCCCGAGCTCGTCGAACGGCGTCACCGGCACCGCCACCACCGACCCGAGCGCCCGCCTGACGCCATCCAGCATTGCTGCTCCCTTCGAGCACGTTCGCGAACTTGGTATATCAGTACACCACCATGTCGACCTATTGACATATTTCCAGCGTGTTTCCATTCTTGGGGGCCAGCATCCAAGGAGGATCACCCCCCTATGAGATCTCCTCGTATCCCCGCACTGGCCGCCTGTCTGGCGCTCGGTGTCCTCACCGCCTGCGGCGCGCCGGACGCCGGCCAGGGCTTCGTCCCCGAGCCCGCCGCCGCCGACGTGAAGATGCCCGGCGAGGCGGTCACGCTGAACATCGTGGACGTCGCGGGCAACCTGCAGCTCACCCAGCAGATCTTCGACAACTACCGGGCCCAGCACCCCAAGGCCGTCAGCAAGATCACCTACACCAAGGTCACCGCCCCCGAGCTGGCCGGCAAGGTCAAGGCCCAGCAGGACGCGGGCCACCTGGACATCGACCTGGTCCTCACCGGCACCGACGGGCTGTCCGCCGGCCTGGAGCAGAACCTCTGGGTCGACCTCGCCGGCAAGTACAAGGGCCTGCTGCCCGACCTGAGCACCTACCTGGAGCCCGCGGCCAAGATGCAGGAGCTCGCGCAGGGCAAGGGCGTCATCGTGACGTACTACCCCTCGGGCCCGCTCATCGAGTACAACCCGGCCACGGTCCCGAACCCGCCGAAGACGGCGGACGAGCTGCTGGCCTGGGCCAAGGCGCACCCGAAGAAACTGGAGTACGCGCGGCCCGCCAACTCCGGGCCCGGCCGCACCTTCCTCATGGGCCTGCCGTACATCCTCAAGGACAGCGACCCCAAGGACCCGGCCACCGGGTGGACCAAGACCTGGAAGTACCTCAAGGACCTCGGCCAGTACGTCGAGTACTACCCCACCGGCACCTCCCAGACGATGAAGGAGCTGGGCGAGGGCACGCGGGACATCATCCTCACCACCACCGGGTGGGACATCAACCCGCGCGTGCTCGGCCAGGTCCCGAAGGACTTCAGGACGCAGACGCTGGAGGGGTTCACCTGGGTCACCGACGCGCACTACATGGTCGTGCCCAAGGGCATCGGCGGCGAGAAGCTGGCCGTGGTCCTCGACCTGATGAAGTTCGCGCTCACCCCGCAGCAGCAGGCGATCACCTACGACAAGGGGTACTTCTACCCCGGGCCCGCGGTGAAGGGCGTGACCATCGACATGGCGCCGCCCGAGAGCCAGCAGGCGATCAAGGACTTCGGCAGGCCCGAGTACGACGAGCTCATCGAGCGGAACCCCAAGGCCGTGCCGCTCGACGCCAAGGCGCTGGTCGCGGCGTTCGACAGGTGGGACAAGGAAGTCGGCGGCGACAAGGTCAAGAAGTCGTGAGCGGTTTCCGGACGCTGCGGATGAGCGAGGTGTCCCGGCGCTTCGGAACCACCACGGCCCTGGACCGCCTCGACCTCACGATCGAGGGGGGCGAGTTCGTCGCCCTCCTCGGCCCGTCCGGCTGCGGCAAGTCGACCGCCCTGAACTGCCTGGCCGGGTTGCTCCCGCTGACCGGCGGCGGCATCTGGCTGGACGACGAGCGCATCGACGGGCTGCCGCCGGAGAAGCGCGGCTTCGGCATGGTCTTCCAGAACTACGCGCTGTTCCCGCACCTGACCGTGCGGAAGAACGTCGGGTTCGGGCTGGCCATCAGGGGTGTGCCGAAGCCGGAGCTGACCCGGCGCGTGGACGAGGCCCTGGCGCTGGTCGAGCTGGCCGACCAGGCGGCCAAGCTCCCCGGCCGGCTCTCCGGCGGGCAGCAGCAGCGGGTCGCGATCGCCCGCGCGATCGTGATCCGGCCGCGCCTGGTGCTGATGGACGAGCCGCTGTCCAACCTCGACGCCAAGCTGCGCCTGCAGATGCGGACCGAGATCCGCAGGCTCCACCAGTCGCTCGGGCTGACGACCGTGTACGTCACCCACGACCAGGAGGAGGCGCTGGCGCTCGCGGACCGGATCGTGGTGCTGCGCGGCGGCGTCGTGGAGCAGATCGGCACCCCCGAGGAGGTCTACGCCCAGCCGCGCAACACCTACGTCGCCGGCTTCATGGGCTACCGCAACCTGCTGGAGCTGCCGGTGACCGGCCGCGAGGGCGGCCGGGTGACGCTGGCCGAGCCGGGCCTGCGGCTGACCGGCGTGGCACGGGACCGGTCGGCGGGCGCGACGGCCGTGGCGGCCATCCGGCCCGACGACTTCACGGCCGGCCGGGGCGCGGCCAACCCCCTGACGGTCACGGTGGAGGTCGCGGAGTTCCACGGCCGGGAGACGGCCGTGGAGGGCGTCACCGAGTCCGGGCGGGTCGTCCACGTCCGGGTACCGGAGCGGGTGCGCCCGGGCGAGAAGATCGAGCTGAGCGTGCCTCCCGACCGCGTCCTCGTCTTCGGCGACGGCGACCACCCGCCACGGCCCGGCGCGGCGGGGGCGGGGTGATGGCCGCCGAGGGGGCCGCCCGGCTCGGGATGCGCCACCGGCTGGCCGAGCGCGGCATCGACCGGGTGCTGCTGCTCCTGGTCCCGGCCGTCCTCGTGGTCGCCGCCCTGTTCCTCTACCCCATGCTGTACGGCGTCGGCCTGTCGCTGCAGCCGCGCGCCGGGGGCGGGCCGTTCGCCAACTACCTGGCGTTCTTCCGCGACTCCTACCAGAGCGGGACGATCTGGAAGACGATGCGGCTGGCGCTGCCCGCCGCCCTGATCAACGTGGGCGCGTCGGTGCCGATCGCCTATCGGCTGCGCGGCCGGTTCCGGGGGCGGCGGCTGCTCACCGCGATCCTGGTGCTGCCGGTGACGCTCGGGACGGTGCTGGTCGCCGACGGCCTGCTCCGCTACCTCGGGCCCAAGGGCTGGTTCAACCGGGTGCTGCTGGACCTCCACCTGGTCGACGAGCCGGTCCGGCTCATCTACAACTACTGGGGGGTGCTGTTCTCCCTGCTCATCACGGGCTTCCCGTTCGCGTTCCTGCTGGTCCTTTCGTACATGTCGGGCATCGACCCGACGTTGGAGCGGGCCGCGGCGACCCTGGGCGCCGGGCCGTGGCGGCGGGTCAGGCACGTGACGCTGCCGCTCCTCGCGCCCGGCCTCGCGACGACGTTCATCCTGGCGTTCGTGCTGGCCTTCTCGGTGTTCCCGTCGGCCAACCTCGTCGGCGAGCCCGCGAACGAGACCCGGGTGATGGCGATCGCCGCCTACCAGGCGGCCTTCGAGAAGTACGACTACTCGATGGCCTCGACCATCGCGGTCCTCATGGGCGTCGCCGAGCTCCTGGTGGTCGCCCTGGTCCTGGTGTGGCGCGGGCGCTTCTACACCGGCACGACAGGAGGGAAGGGCTCGTGACCGTACCGACGCTCCGCTCGGGCGGATGGCGGCGGCCGTACGCCTGGATCGTCTGGGGCGGGGTGGCCTTCTTCCTGGTCAACCTGGCCGCGCTGATCCTGTCGGTCGTGGTCGACTCGTTCGCGGTGAGCTGGTTCGGCACCTGGCTGCCGTCCGCGTTCACCACCCGCTGGTACGCCGACGCCTGGCAGGAGTTCGGGCTGTCGGACGTGCTCCAGGTGACGCTGCTGGTCGCCCTCGCCGTCGTCGGCCTCGCGCTGCTGCTCGGGGTCCCTGCCGCGTACGCGCTGGCGCGGCGGGACTTCGCGGGCAAGCGGCTGGTGACCCTGCTCCTGCTGCTCCCGGTGCTGCTGCCGCCGATCACGTACGGCATCCCGCTGGCGACCGTGCTGTACAAGTTCCAGCTCGCGGGCACGATGTCGGGGGTGATCGCGGCCAACCTGGTGCCCGCGCTGCCGTTCGTCGTGCTGGTCATGACCCCGTTCATCGAGCAGATCGACACCAACGTGGAGTCGGCGGCGCGCATGTGCGGGGCCAGGACCCGGCAGGTCTTCACCCGGGTGCTGGTGCCGCTGCTGGTCCCGGGCATTCTCGCCGCCGGGATCCTCGTGCTCGTCCGCACGGTCGCGATGTTCGAGCTGACCTTCCTGGTCTCGGGTCCGGACAGCCAGACCCTCATCGTCGCGCTCTACAGCGCGGCCTTCACCCCCGGGATCCGCGCCGCCCAGGCCATCGACGCGATGGCCGTCGTCTACACCCTGCTGTCCTCGGCCCTGCTCGTGCTCGCCCTGATGTTCGTCAACCCGACGCAGATCGTCGCCCAGGTCAAGGAGGTGGCGCCCGAGTAGGCCGCCCGCTCACCCGGGGTCGATCGCCTTGAAGGCCCTGACCTGCTCGGTGATGGCGCGCTCGGTGGGCAGCCGCTCGATCGAGGAGGCGCCGAAGAAGCCCGCGACGCCCGTGGTGCGGGCCAGCACGTGGCGGGCGTCCTCGGGCTCGGCGATCGGCCCGCCGTGGCAGAGCACGATGACGCCGGGCCGCACCGCGACGGCGGCGTCCCGCATGGCCTGGACGCGTTCGACGGCCTGGTCCAGGGTGAGCGCCGTGCCCGCGCCGATGCTCCCCTTGGTGGTCAGCCCGAGGTGCGGGACCAGGACGTCGGCGCCCGCCTCGGCCATGGCCCGCGCCTGGTCCTCGTCGAACACGTAGGGGGCGGTGAGCAGGTCGCGCTCGCGGGCCAGCCGGACCATCTCGACCTCCAGGTCGAAGCCCATGCCGGTCTCCTCCAGGTTCTGGCGGAACATCCCGTCGTACAGGCCCACGGTCGGGAAGTTCTGCACCCCGGCGAAGCCCATGAGGGCGAGCTGGTCGAGGAAGCGGGGCATGAGGCGGAACGGGTCGGTCCCGCAGACGCCGGCGAGCACGGGGGTGTCGCGGACGACGGGCAGCACCTCGGCGGCCATCTCCACGACGATCTGGTTGGCGTCGCCGTACGGCAGCATGCCGGCCAGGGAGCCCCGGCCGGCCATCCGGTAGCGGCCCGAGTTGTAGATGATGATCAGGTCGACGCCGCCGTCCTCGGCGCACTTGGCGGACAGGCCGGTGCCGGCCCCGGCGCCGATGACCGGCCGCCCCTCGGCGACGGTCCTGCGGAGCCGCGCGAGCACCTCCTGCCGGCTCATCGCGCGGCCTCGCGCGAGGTGATCATGTGGTGCAGCCGGTCGGCCATCGTGCGGCCGAAGTCCGGGTCGTTGACGTGCATGTCCAGGTCGACCACCCCCACCGGGGATCCTCGCAGCCCGGCGGTCATCGCCTCGAAGCAGGCGTCGTCGGCCTTGGGGTCGTAGAACGGGCCGTCCGCCGCGTCCAGGGCGGACACCCCGCCGCGCGGCACGAACAGCGCGGCCGGGCCGATCGCGCCGCGCAGCTTGGCGGCCACCCTGCGCCCCAGCTCGCCCATCTCCTCGGCGGTGGTGCGCATCAGCGTCACCGACGGATTGTGCACGTACAGCAGGCGGCCGGCGAAGCGGCGGGGGACGGTGTCGCGGGGGCCGAAGTTCACCATGTCGAGCGCCCCGGGGGCCACGACCTGCGGCAGCCCGGTCGCGCCGGCCGCCGTGAGCCGGTGGGGGCCCGCCGACAGCACCCCGCCCACCAGGTCGTCGGCCAGCTCGGTGGTGGTGAGGTCGAGCACCCCGGCCAGCAGGCCGCCGGCCGCGAGCGCCTCCAGAGCGCGGCCCCCCGAGCCGGTGGCGTGGAAGACCAGGACCTCGTACCCGAGCTCGTCCAGCCGCTCGCGCGCGGCGTCCACGGCGGGCGTGGTCACCCCGAACATCGACGCGGCGACCAGCGGGCGGTCGTCCTCCCCCGCGCTCTCCATGGTCTCCCGGGCCCTGGCCATGCCGGCAGCGGCCGCCGCCGCGTTGCCGAGGATGGCGCGGGACACCCGGTTGAGGCCCGCGATGTCCACGACGCTGTACATCAGCGTCACGTCCTTGGCGCCCACGTACGGGGACACCTCGCCCGAGGCCATGGTCGACACGATCAGCTTGGGGACGCCGATCGGCAGGTCCCGCACGGCGCGGGCCGCGATGGAGGACCCGCCGCTGCCGCCCACCGCGAGCACGGCGTCCAGCCGCCCCTCCTGGTGCAGCTCTTCAAGGACGGCCGCCGCGCCCTCGCCCATCGCGGCGACGGCGGCGCCCCGGTCCCCCTCGGCCCGCAGCGCGCCGAGGTCGGCGCCCGCGGCGCCGGCCACGCGGTCATTGCCTATTTCGGCGGCGGACCGTGGCTCGCCCACCCCGGCGTCGACGACGACCACCTCGCACCCGAGGTCCCGGAGCCGGCCGGCCAGCCAGTCGTACTCCGGCCCCTTGGTGTCCAGGGTCCCGACCAGGACGACGGTCGCCATCTCACATCACTCCTCGCTGCCCGTGCGTCTGTCCGCCCGTTCATCGTCCCAGGCGGACCACGTTCCAGGAGACCGGCGGCAGCATGACGCGGAGCGGGGAGGCGCCGACGCCGGTGTTGGGACGCGGGGCGACGCGGTCGGGGGCGTCGGCGGTGTTGACCGCGTACACGTCGGGGCCGCTCAGCGTCATGGCCTCGATCACGCGCACGTCGCCGAGGGCACGGGTGTCCAGGGTCAGTTCCACCGGGCGGTCGACGGACCGGTTCACCGCGAAGACGGTGGTGTGGTCCCCGTCGTGGGTGGCGACCGCGTGCACGAGGGGCACGTCGCCGAACTCCGCCGTCTCGTACAGCGGCGACACCGGGTCCACGCGCAGCACGTCGCCTGATGCGTACCTGGCGGCCTGGGCGAAGGGGTGGAAGATGGTCTGCCGCCACGCCCGCCCGCCGGGCTCGGTCATGATCGGCCCGATGACGTTGACGAGCTGCGCCTGGCAGGCGGCGGTGACCCGGTCGCTGTTGCGCAGCAGGGTGATCAGCAGCCCGCCGACCGCGACCGCGTCGGCCAGGTGGTAGCGGTCCTCCAGCAGCGGGGGCGCCACCGGCCAGTCGCGGAACGGCTCCTGGGCGGCGAACCGGCTCTGGTACCAGACGTTCCACTCGTCGAACGACACGTTGACCCGCTTGGCCGACCGGCGTTTGGCGCGCACGTGGTCGGCGGTGGCGACGACGGAGGCGATGAAGTTCTCCATGTCGGTCGAGCAGGCGAGGAAGCCGCCGAGGTCCCCGTCCTTCTCCTCGTAGTAGGCGTGGCAGGAGATGAGGTCGACGTGGTCGTAGGCCTCGTCCAAGACCTCGGCCTCCCAGGAGCCGAACGTCGGCATGCCCGAGCCGGAGCTGCCGCACGCGACCAGTTCGAGATCGGGGTCGATCATCCGCATCGCCCTGGCCGTCTCGGCGGCGAGCCTGCCGTACTCGCGGGCGGTCTTGTGGCCGATCTGCCAGGGGCCGTCCATCTCGTTGCCCAGGCACCACATGCGGATGCCGTGCGGGTCGGCGGCCCCGTTGGCGACGCGCAGGTCCGACCAGCGGGTGCCCGAGGGGATGTTGCAGTACTCAAGGACGTCGAGCGCCTCCTGGACGCCGCGGGTGCCGAGGTTGACCGCCATCATCGGCTCGACGCCCGCCTTGCGCGCCCAGCGCACCAGCTCGTCGACGCCGACGTGGTTGGGCTCGGTGCAGTGCCACGCCAGGTCGAGCCGGGCCGGCCGGTCGGCGAGCGGGCCGATGCCGTCCTCCCAGCGGTAGCCGGACACGAAGTTGCCGCCGGGGTAGCGCACGGTGGTCACGCCGAGCTCGCGGGTCAGGGCGAGGACGTCCTGGCGGAAGCCGTCCTCGTCGGCGGTGGGATGGCCGGGTTCGTGGATGCCGGTGTAGACGCACCGGCCGAGGTGCTCGACGAACGTGCCGAACGTCCGGCGCCGCACGGGGGCGACGCGGAGGGCGGGGTCGATCGTGAGCGACGCCTGGTGCACGGGTCCTCCTGGCCGCCCCGGGCCGGGGTTCGTCGGGGTTTGTAACGTACGGGTTAATTGGGATGATTGTTAGCGCTCCCATCACGGCCGTCAAGGACCCACGGCGAAAACGTCCCAATCTCCCTGGTGCCTCCACGGCCCCTGACCTCCGGGGACGCCCCAGGGCCTTGACAGTGGTTGTGTTATCGCAAACACTCGGGAAACCTCAGCGAAACACGCGAATGGTGTGCCGTCCGCCGGTGGCCGCCCGGCCGGCGAGGCGCGTCCCGGGCCGGGCGTCCACCGCCGCCGGCGGGCACCGCCGCTGGGCCGCCCGGAACGGGCGCCACCGATCGATCCGCCGCCTCCCATCGACCTTTGTTAGCGCTAACAGATCGTCGTTCGCGCGACGACCACTCGGGGACTCAGATGATCTGGCGACTCCCACTGGAGGAGACGATGGCCGACGGACCCCCGCGACCCACCCCCGGCGGACCCCCGCGACCCACCCGGCGAGCCGTGCTGGGCACGGCGCTCGCCCTCGGCGCGATCCCCCTGACCGGATGCGGCGTGACCGGCGCCACCACCCGGCTCCGCTACTGGAACCTGTTCGGCGGCGGGGACGGCGTGCTGATGGTCAAGATGCTGGACGACTACCGGGCCAGGCACCCCGAGATCTCCCTGGAGGCGGTGACCCTCGCGTGGGGCGCGCCGTACTATACCAAGCTCGCCATGGCGGCGGCCGGCGGCCGGGCCCCCGACGTCGGGATCCTGCACCTGTCCCGGCTCGCCGGGTACGCGCCCGGCCACCTGCTCGACCCCTTCGACGAGAAACTGCTCGCCGAGTTCGGCGTCACCAAGGACCAGCTCCCGCCCGGCCTGATCGAACGGGCCACCGTCGGCGGCGCGCTGTACGCCCTGCCGCTCGACACCCACCCGTTCGTCATGTACTACAACACCGACATCGCCGGGAAGGCCGGGCTGCTCGGCGCCGACGGCCGGCTGGCGCCGATGAACGGGCCCGACCAGGTCATCGACGCGCTCACCAAGGCCAAGAAGGTCACCGGCGCCTACGGGCTCGCGCTGGACAACCTCGACGTGATGCCGTGGCGGCTGTTCTGGGCGCTCTACCGCCAGCAGGACGGCGACATCACGCTGCCGACCGGCGCCGGCATCGGCATCGACGACACCAAGGCGCTCACGGCCCTGACCTTCATGGGACGCCTGACCGCCGAAGGGCTGGCCACCCGCGACGTCGACTACCCGGGCGCGATCGCGACCTTCGCCGGCGGCAAGGCCGGCTTCCACTGGAACGGCGGCTGGGAGACCGCGACGTTCACCACCGCCAAGCTGCCGTACAGCATGACCCGGCTCCCGGCGATCTTCGGCAACGCGCGCACCTCCGGGGACGCGCACTCGTTCGTCCTGCCGCACCAGCGGGCCCGCGACCCCCTCACGACCCGGGAGTCCTACCGGTTCATCGCCGAGCTGCTGAAGTACAGCGTCACCTGGGGGCGGGCCGGGCACGTGCCCGCGTACCAGCCCGTGGTGACCGACCCCGCCTACCTGGCGCTGAAGCCGCAGTCGGAGTACCGCGACGTGACGCCCGACGTCCAGCTCGACCCGCCCGCGTGGTTCAGCGGGTCGGGGTCGGACTTCGAGAACCAGGCGGGGTCGGCCTTCCAGTCGGTGCTCGCCGGGACGCTCACCCCCCAGGCGGCCCTCACCCAGTTCAAGTCCGCCGTCGACAAGCTGCTCTCCACGCCGAGTCCCGTATAGGAGGACCAGATGGCGACCATCACCACCGAGGCGCCGGCGGCGGTCCCCGTGGCCGCGACCAGGGCACCGCTGTGGCGCCGCGCCCCCGCCGGCCTGCTGTTCGTCCTGCCGTTCCTGCTGTTCTACCTGGCCTTCCTCGTCTGGCCCACCCTGTCGGCGTTCGTCCTGAGCTTCTTCAACGAGAGCCTCACCGGCACGCGCGGCGAACTCGTCGGGCTGCGCAACTGGACCGAGATGCTCGGCGACGCCGCGATGTGGAGCGCGCTGGGCAACACGCTGTACTTCACCGCGCTCAGCACGCCCGCGCTGGTGCTGACCGGGCTGGTCATGGCGTTGCTCACCAACCGCGTCATGCCGATGCGCTGGTTGTGGCGGCTGTCGTTCTTCATGCCGTTCCTGCTGCCCGCCAGCGTGATGGCGCTCATCTGGGTCTGGATCTACCAGCCCGGGTTCGGCCTGCTCAACGCGGCGCTCACCAGCGTGGGGCTGTCCGAGCAGGGCTGGCTCAGCGACCCCTCGGTGGCGATGATCTCGGTGGTGATCGCGACGCTGTGGTGGACGGCCGGGTTCAACTTCCTGCTCTACCTGGCCGCGCTCCAGCAGATCCCCCAGCACCTGTACGAGGCGGCGTCGATCGACGGCGCGGGGTGGTGGCAGCGCCTGTGGTCCATCACGCTCCCGCTGCTCAAGCGCACCACCGGCCTGGTCATCGTGCTGCAGCTCCTGGCCAGCCTGCGGCTGTTCGACCAGGCCTACCTCATCTACATCGGCTCGGGCGGCCCGGCCTTCTCGGCGCGGCCCATCCTCGAGTACGTGTACGACACCGCCTTCACGAGCTTCAGGTTCGGCTACGCCTCGGCGATCTCGTCGTTCTTCTTCGTGCTCATCGTCGTGGTGTCGGTCGCCCAGCTCAAGCTGTTCCCGTCACGCCGAGAGGACGCGCGATGACCGCCGTACCGGCACCCAGAAGGCCCCCGCAGGCGACCGCACGCGCCTGGAACGCCGCCGGGCTCGTCGTCACGGCGGTCATCGCGCTGCTGTGGCTGACGCCGCTGCTGTGGGCCGTCGACACCGCGCTCAAGCCCGAGAGCGACACGACCAGGATCCCGGTGACGTGGTGGGGCGCCTTCACCTTCGACGCGTTCCGCAAGGTGTTCGCCGAGAGCGACCTGGCGCGGTGGTTCCTCAACAGCACCGTCGTCGCCGTGGGCGTCACCGTGCTCGTGCTCCTCACGGCGAGCATGGCCGCGTACGGCTTCTCCCGTACGGCGTTCCGCGGCAGGAGGGCGCTGTTCGGGATCGTCATCGCCGGCATCATGGTGCCGCCGCAGGTGCTGGTCGTGCCGCTGTTCCGCGAGATGCTCGGCCTCGGGCTCGTCGACACCTACTGGGCGATGATCCTCCCGCAGGTGGCCGCGCCCGCGATGGTCTTCATCCTGAAGAAGTTCTTCGACGGGCTGCCCCGGGAGCTGGAGGAGGCCGCGCGGGTCGACGGGGCGTCCCCCTGGCGGCTCTACTGGCAGGTCGTGCTGCCGCTGTCCCGGCCGGTGCTGGCCGCCGTCGGCATCTTCACGTTCATCCTCACGTGGAACAACTTCTTCTGGCCGTTCCTCGCGGTGTCCGACCCCGACCTGATGACGATCCCGGTGGGGCTCGCGACGATCCAGAGCTCCTACGGCCTGCGGTACGCGCAGATCATGGCCTCCGCCGTGCTGGGCGGCCTGCCGCTGCTGGTCGCCTACGTCTTCTTCCAGCGCGACATCATTCGCAGCGTCGCCCACACCGGTCTGTCCGGTACCTGAGCTGGGCGTCCACCCGCGGCGCCGGGGTCCTCCGCGCCGGGAGGACCCCGGCGCCGTCGGGTTTTCATAAAGAGATTGCGAATCCGTTTGAACCGGGCCCGAGGGTGCCGCGTACCTCCGTCCGTACGCACATGCAGACGACAGTAGGAGGCCTGATGCGGCCACGCATCGCCACGCTCGCCGCTGCGGCACTCGTCCTGGGCATTTCCACCGGCACGATCCCGGCGCACGCTGAGTCCCCGCAGTCCAAGGAGTCCACCAAGTCCACCACCTCACACACACAGACGCGCTTCGCCGAGCTCCCGCTGATCTCGGACGTGGCGGGCAAGGCGGACGTCACCGACCCCAAGCTGGTCAACCCCTGGGGTCTGGCCATGGGCAAGACGCTGTGGGTCTCCAACGCGGGCACCGGCTCTGCGACCGTGTACTCGGGCGGCGCGAGCCAGCTCACCAAGGAGAAGACCGAGGTCGCCATCCCCGGCGGCGCGCCGACAGGCCAGGTCTTCAACGGTGAAGAGGGCTTCGAGATCTCCAGCAAGGGCGTGTCGGGTCCGGCGACCTTCATTTTCGCCAGCCCCAGCGGCGCCATCACCGGCTGGAACGCCGAAGTGAACCCCGGTAGCGCGATCATCGCGGCCTTCACCCGCAAGGCGGACTACAAGGGCCTCGCGATGATGCGGACCAACCGCGGCTCGTTCCTGCTCGCGGCCGACTTCGCGCACAACCGGATCCACGTCTTCGACGACGACTTCAGCCGCGTGCGGCTGTCGAAGTGGGCGTTCCGCGACCGGGCACTGCCCAGCGACTACCACGCCTACAACGTCGAGATCGTCGGGAACGCCGTCTACGTCGCGTACGCCAAGTGGGACTCGGAGACGGGCAAGTCCATCGCGGGCAAGGGCCTCGGCTTCGTCAGCCGGTTCACGCCTTCCGGCCGCTTCACCGGACGCCTCGCCGCCCGGGGCGCCCTGAACGCGCCGTGGGCCATGATCAAGGCTCCCCAGGGCTTCGGCGCCTTCTCCGGCGCGGTGCTCGTCGGCAACTTCGGTGACGGCTGGATCAACGCCTACAACCCGAGGAACGGCCGCTACCTCGGCCCGCTGCGCAAGGCCGACGGCAAGGCCATCGCGATCGAGGGCCTGTGGGACCTGGAGCAGGGCACGGCCGCCAGCGGCGGCGAGAACGCGCTCTGGTTCTCCGCCGGCATCCAGAAGACCCAGCACGGCCTGGTCGGCCTGATCATGCCCGCCGACGCGGCCAACGGCACCTCGACGACGCCGACCGGCTCGCCCAGTGCCACGCCTTCCGCTTCACCGTCCTCCAACTCCAACTACTGACCGAAGGGGGTGGACGTCACCGAGTCGCTCCTGCTGAGGGCTCCTGGGGACTGAGGATTCACCATTAATTCTGAAGAACAGTACGACCCGCCCGAATGAGCGGAAGTCGGCTGCGGGGTGGCGCGCCCCGCAGCCGGCTTTCGGTCGTTCGGACGACCCTTACGGGCGCCCCCATCAGGGGGCGCCCATTCGGGCGTCCGGCCCCACGGCCCGCCGCCGCCGTCGTCGTCGTCGCGGCCCGCCGTTGTCGTAGTGGGCCGCCGTGTGCCGTCAGCCGACCGCGCAGGCCGTGCCGCCGATGCTGAACGCGGCCGGTTCGGCCGTGTTCCCGGTGTGCGTCGCCTGGAAGCCGAAGCTCGCCGACGCGCCCGGTGCGATGGTCCCGTTGTACCCGGCGTTCCGCGCGCTCACCGCGCCGCTCGTGGGCGTGACGGTGGCGTTCCACGCGGAGGTGACCGCCTGCCCGCTGGGGAGGGTGAACGCCAGGGTCCAGTCACTGATCGTCGTCGTGCCGGTGTTGGCGATCGTCACCGCGGTCGTGAACCCCGTGTTCCAGGTGTTCATCGTGTAGGTGACCAGGCACGGGCCGGTCCCGCCCGTCGGTGTGGGGGTCGGCGTCGGCGTCGGCGTGGTGGTCGGGGTCGGGGTGGGGGTGGGCGACCCGCCCGCCAGGCCGAGGAACTGCACGGCCGCCAGCGCCATGCCGCTGGTCGGGAGGCTGTGCCCGACGCCCTGCACGCTCACGGCCTCCACCGGGACCGTCGTGCCGGTGCCCCCGTAGCGGGTGCGGGTCCAGGACGACTGCGGGCGGTCGGTGAACGTGGCGGTCTGGCTGAGGCCGTGGACGTTGGTCCACTGCTTGATCTCCTCCTGGAAGTTCGGGTACCGGAGGGTGGCGTCTTCGGTGCCGTGCCAGACCTGCATCCGGGGACGGGCGCCGGTGTACCCGGGGAAGGCCCCGCGCACCAGGTCGCCCCACTGCTGCGGGGTCTTGGTGATCTGCCCGTTGGCGCACGCGCTGTTCCAGGAGGAGCCGTCGGTGGTAGCGAAGCACGCGAAGGGCACGCCCATGAACGCGGACCCGGCCTTGAACACGTCCGGGTAGTCGCCCAGCAGGACGTTGGTCATCATGGCGCCCGACGAGGCACCGGTGACGTACACCCGGTCGGGGTCACCGTTGTTGTGCTGCTCGACGTACCTGACCATCGACACGATGCCGACGGGGTCGCTGCCGCCGTCATGCCTCAGCGCCTGCGGCGAGGAGACGTCGAAACAGCTTCCGCTCCTGGTCGCCGACGGGTAGACGACGATGAAGCCGTACCGGTCGGCCAGGGAGGCGAACTCCGTGCCCGAGTAGAAGGCGGGGCCCGAACCCGTGCAGTAGTGCACGGCCACGAGGATCGCCGGCCGGGAGGTCACGGTGTTCGGGACGTACAGGTGCATCCGCAGGTTCGTGGGGTTGGTGCCGAAGCCGGTGACCTCGACCAGTGACGCGGGCGCCGCGGGCGACGCGGTGACGAGCCCCGCGACGACCAGCGCCAGGGCGGTGGCGACGAGCCCCGCCAATCGTGCTCTCATCCTCATGCGTTGTCCTGCCCTCCGGCTCGGTGGGCCGATCTCGCGACCGTCCCTGAAACATTCCGGAGTATCGGCCGGAACGTTTCAGCCGACAAGACACCAGGTGAGAGAACCAGTCATGAACCACGTGGACCTGCGAAGACCCCTCGAAACCGATCACCTTCTCTGAAACTTTCGACCTCGACGACCCGTCACCACCGGCCCGTGCGGCGGGGCTTCGTGCGGGCGGGGCTTCGCGCGGGCGGGGTTACCGGAAGGCGAGGCCGGTGGCGATGGCGATCACCAGGGAGAGGACGACCATGACCAGGACCGTGCCCAGCGGGCTCCGGTGGCGCGGGAGGGCCTCGGCGTGCAGGGCGCGGACGCGGGGGGCGGGGACGGCAACCGAGGGGGTGGGCCGCGGCTTCGCCGGGGGCCGCGACGGCGAGGGACTGCCCGGCGCCCGTGGCCGGGCCGGAACGTGCACGACGGGCCGGGCCGACGGGACGGGGGCCCGCGACGGGACGGGGGCACGTGTCTCCCTGGCAGGCGGCGTCTCTCTCGGCGCCGGTGAAGCGGTGGGCGCGCGGGTCGGCGGCGGCGCCGGAGTGGGCGGCGGCGTGGGGACGGGCGGCGGGGTCGGCGCAGGCGGTGGCGTCGGCACGGGAGGCGGGGCCGGCGGGG
>NZ_JANZYP010000119.1 GCF_025506355.1 Sphaerisporangium corydalis | reverse complement strand
ACCTGGTCGATCTGCACGCAGGCCAGATGAGGGAACAGGACCGTCAGCAACCCCGAAATCGTCACCCAGCATGATCGGCAACCCGGGCAGTCGACCGCCGGAAGATCACGAAATTAGTGCCAGAGCCAGTCTTCAGCCGGAGCCGACAAGCTGGGTGGGAGCCGCCCATAAGAAGCTGCGCCGAAGGCACCATTTCGTTGACGGCACGATGCTCATACGACCACCGCGTACACCCAGACCTCGCCATGATGGGGGTCACGGAACGGTCGGTAGCGCGTCGGTGGGTGGTGGGCTGAGTGAGAGTCGCCAGGAGAAGACTGCGCCGAAGGCACCATTTTGGTCGGCGACCAGGCGTTCACATCTGGCAGGCGACCAGGCGTTCACACGGCCGCAGGGTGCGATCCGGGCCTCGCCATGGTGGGGATTAGAAACGTTGGATGCGCGTCGGTGGGATGCCTGGCAGTTGTCCTGGATGTGGAGCCAGTTCCGCACGTGCTCCCCGGCCCGTGAAGGGTGACCTTCTGGCCTTGGAAGAGGCTGTCACGAACAGGGGGACGATCTTTTCGGGGTGCTGGCAGGGGCCGTAATTGTTCGAGGATCGGGTGACACAGACGGGCACACCGTAGGTGCGGTGGTACGAAAGCGCAGTTGTGTCGGGCGGCGCAGGCGGCGGGTACGTTGCCGATCAGAGGGGTGACCCGGCGCCGATGAAGAGGCAGGTAGCGATGGCTGCAGACACAGCACTGGAAGCTCTACGCGGATCGATCGAACTCGCCATCGAAGTCGAGGGGCCCGGTGGCGGGGGCCTGGCCCGGGAACACGTGGCCGCCGCGACAGAGTACTACGCCCTGCACTACTCGCGGTTCACACCTGGTCTGCTCGCTGTCGAGGTGCACCGGACCCGCGCCCTGGTGGGAACGATGTTGCGGCAGCCCCAGACCGAGGCGAACCGCAAGGAACTGCGTCGCCTGGCCGGGTGGCTTTCGGCACTGGTGGGAAACCTCGCCTTCCACATGGCCGACCACCCGGCCGCGGCGATCCACTTCGCCACCGCCGCCCGACTCGGTACCGACGTCGGGCACAACGACCTGGTCTGCTGGGCACTCGGCGCTCAGGCGATGGCCGCCTACACCCAGGACCGGCCGAGTGAGGCCCTGGACTTGGCATCGCAGGCACTGGAGTACGCGGACACTCCCCTGCGTAAGGCGCAGATCCTCGCGTGGGCGCAGCTACGATCACTGGCTCTGCTGGGCAGACGAGACGCCGCCGCCACGGTTGCCGCAGCGGCGCAGAGCGAGATGACCGCCGACCCGCACGGAGAGCAGCCAGGACGATTCGGGTTCGATGTGGCCGAGCTGGAGCTGCACCTGTCTGAGGCGAGCCTGTTGCTCGGTGATCACGATCGGGCGCGGGCCCACGCTGGCGCATCGATCCAGCGCATCCCCGCCGGACGTCCGGGGTGGGCGACGGCCACATTGCTCCTGGCTCGTGGAGAGGTGGCACGGGGCCGCTATTCCGACGGGGCCGCGCTGGCCTCGAGTGTCCTCGACACCGTCGAACCCCAAGCGCTCCGGGAAACCAGCCGGGTCAAGCTCCGCGCTTTGGAACGCGACCTGCGCGCGGTCGACCCTGGATCAGAGGCACGCGAGCTGCAGGAGCGGTTGAGGGACCTGCCGGCGTTGGTCGCGCTGCCCAGGCTCAGCGACGAGCCCAACGGCGTCCACTGAGCGGCTGGACCCGGGCCCACCTCCTACCGGTACCTAGGTCGCGACCATCAGGAGAACCGACTGGTCCGCCGGGCTTCGCGAGAGTGCTGAAGTCAGGGACGGGGTTGGTTGCGGGTCGGTGGGTGGTGGGTTGGGTGAGGGTCGCCCCTAAAAGACTGCGCCGAAGGCACCATTTTGATCGGCGACCAGGCGTTCACACGGCCGCAGGGTGCGACCCGGACCTCGCCATTGTGAGGGTTCGGGACGGTCGGTTGCGCGTCGGTGGGTGGTGGGTTGGGTGAGGGTCGCCCTTGAGAAGGCTGCGCCGAAGGCACCATTTTGGTCGGCGACCAGGCGTTCACACGGCCGCAGGGTGCGGCCTGGACCTCGCCATGGTGAGGATTACCAACGTTGGTTGCGCGTCGGTGAGTGGCGGTTTGGGTGAGGGTCGCCCTTGAGAAGACTGCGCCGAAGGCACCATTTTCGTCAGCGGCCGGAAGTCTGTCAGGGGTCGGTGGGGAGGGTTACGCGGAAGGTGGCGCCCTGGCCTGGGTCGCTGGTGACGGTGATGTCGCCGCCGTGGGCGTGGACGAGGGCGGCGGCGATGGACAGGCCGAGGCCGGTGCCCCCCGTGCCGCTGCGCGAGCGAGATGGGTCGGCGCGGTAGAAGCGTTCGAAGACCCGCTCGACGTCCCTGACCGGCACGCCCGGGCCCTGGTCCGCCACCTCGACCACCACGTACCCGTCGAGGCCGCCGACCCCCACCCGGAACGCCGTGCCCGCCGGGGTGTGCCGGAGCACGTTGCCCACCAGGTTGGTGACCACCTGGTGCAGCCGCGCCTCGTCGCCGCACACGGTGACCGGCCCTTCCGAGGTGTCCAGCCGTACCAGGTCGATCTCGCGGTCGGCGGCGAGCGTCTGCGCGTCCAGTACGGCACCGGCGGCCAGGCTGAGCATGTCGACGGGCCGCCGTTCAAGGGGACGCTGCTGGTCGAGCCGGGCGAGCAGCAGCAGGTCGTCGACCAGCAGGCCCATGCGGGTGGCCTCGTCCTCGATCCTGCGCAGCAGCCGGGCCGCCTCGTCCAGGTCCGGGGCCTCGTGGCGGTACAGCTCAGCGAAGCCCCGGATGGAGGTGAGCGGGGTGCGCAGCTCGTGGGAGGCGTCCGCGACGAACCGGCGCATCCGGTCCTCGGAGCGGCGTGCCTGGAACGCCGACTTGCGGGCCGCGATCTCCGATGCCTCGCGGTCCTGGAAGGCGGCCTCGATCTGGGTGAGCATGCCGTTGATCGCCCTGCCGAGCCGTCCCATCTCGGTACGGCGGTGCCGCAGCGGCACCCGGCGGGACAGGTCGCCTCCGGCGATGGCCCCGGCGGTCCGTTCGATCTCCCCGAGCGGGCGCAGGCTGCGGCGGACGAGCCAGTGGCAGGCGAACCCCAGGATGACCAGGACGCCGCCTCCGACGGTCGCGACGATGACCGCGAGCCGGGTGACGGTGGCGTCGATGTCGTCCATCCGGATGGCGATCACGCGGACCTGCTCGCCCTCGTTCACGGCGACCGCGCGCCAGCGCGTCCCAGCGGCCGAAAGGACGGTGAACGGGCTGGACCTGCCCTGGGCTTTGTCGGGGGTGATGAGCGCGAACCTGGGCGGGTCGGTGTCCGGGCTCTCCTGGAGCGTGCGGTCGACGCTGCCGTCGGGGCGGAGGACGGCCATGTAGAACAGGCCGAACTGCCGCGGCGCCCGCTGCGCGTCCGATGGTGCCTGGATCAGCGGCGGGATGTAACTGTCGCGCCGGGCACGGCCGGCGGTTTCGAGCTGCCGGTCGACCCGGTCCACGAGGTAGCCGCGAAGGAGCTGGACGGCGAATCCGCCGGTCAGGGCGATGGCGAGGGTGACAAGCAGTACGGTCACCACCACGAGGCGGAGCCACAGCGGCGACCGGGCCAGGCGCCGCCTCAGCTCCCGTACGGGCCTCACCGCCGTTCCCGCCCCCCACCGACCCCCGGCCCCGGACCGCCCGACCCCGCACGACCCGGCCCAGCAGTACCCGATCTCGCACGACCCGCCCGGCCTCCGGTCGGCCGTGCCGTCATGCCGGGACGCCGCCCGCACGCCGTGTCGGTCATTGACGTGGTGCGCGCAGCACGTAACCCACGCCCCGCAGGGTGTGGATGAGACGGGGGTCCACCGTGTCGATCTTGCGGCGGAGGTAGGAGACGTACGACTCGACCACGTTCCTGTCGCCGCCGAAGTCGTAGTTCCAGACGTGGTCCAGGATCTGCGCCTTCGACAGCACACGGCCGGTGTTGACCATGAAATAGTGCAGCAGCTTGTACTCGGTCGGGGACAGTTTCACCCGCTTGCCCGCCCGCCAGACCTGGTGTCCCTCCTCGTCCAGCTCCAGGTCGGCCACCTGGAGCCGCGAGGGCAGGTCGAGATCGGCCCGGGTGCGGCGGAGCACGGCCCGGATGCGGGCGAGCACTTCCTCCAGGCTGAACGGCTTGGTCACGTAGTCGTCGCCCAGGCCCAGCCCGGTGAGCTTGTGCTCGGTCTCGTCGCGCGCGGTGAGGAACAGCACCGGCGTGCGCCGCCCGGACGAGCGGAGCCGGTTCGCCACCGCGAACCCATCCATGTCCGGCAGCATCACGTCGAGCACCACCAGGTCAGGCCGTACGCGCTCGGCGACCTGCACCGCCTCGCGCCCGTCCGCCGCCGTCAGGACGTCGAACCCCGCGTACCTGAGCGTGGCCGAAAGCAGCTCCCGGATGTTCGGCTCGTCGTCGACGACCAGCAGTTTCGCCTCACCGTGCACGCCATGTCCTTACTCGCCGCATCAGCCGCCGCCGCATCAGCCGCCGCCCCTGTTCCCGAAGCCGCCGAGCCCGCCCTGGTTCACCGAGGTGGCGCTGATGGTCCCGTCGGCCGCGCGCTCGCCCTGCACGATGATCGAGCTGCCCGGCTTCAGGTCCTTGACCTTGCCTTCCTTGCTGACCTGGACCTTGGTGTCGCCCGTGGTCTTGATGGTGACCACGCCGCCGCCGGCCGTCTCCAGGTAGATCTTGCCGCCGTCCACCAGCTTGATCGTTCCGACCGTGACGTTGCCGAACGCGCCGCCGCCGCCCCCGCCCTGACCGCCCTGGCCGCCTTGACCCTGACCGCCCTGACCCTGGCCGAGGCCCTGCCCGCCGCCGGGGTACCCGCCTCTGAGCCCGCCCGCCCGCTGCCCGCCGTTCCCGGCGAGGGCCGACTGCAGGCCCTGCCGGCCGCCCGTGGAGGAGCCGAACGCCTTGTGCGCCTGGATCCCCATGAGCATGCCCACCACGAGCACCACCCCCGCGCCGAGCACCAGGGTCAGCGTGGACGTCCGGCGCCCGTCCGGCCGGACGGCGAGCTCGGCGTCGAGGTCGCCGTCGAACGGCGAGGTCTCCAGCAGATCCTGCGCCGTCACGGGATCGTCCTTCGCGTACGGCTTGCGCCTGCTCCTGGTCATGATCTCTCCTTGGTCCGGTGGCCGTACGTCACTCGTGCCGCAGCGCTTCGATGGGACGCAGCTTCGCGGCGCGGTTGGCCGGGTAGCTGCCGAAGAACAGCCCGATCGCGACCGAGACGCTGAGGGCGAGCACGATCGAGGTGGGCACGATGACCGGATGGACGCCGGCGATCGTGAACCTGCTGCCGATCACTCCGATGGCCACGCCGAGCAGCCCGCCGATCAGGCTGAGCATCGTGGCCTCGGCGAGGAACTGGCCGAGGATCGCGCCACGGGGCGCCCCGATGGCCTTGCGGATGCCGATCTCCCGCGTCCGCTCCGTGACGGTCACGAGCATGATGTTGGTGATGCCGATGCCGCCGACGAGCAGGCTGATCGCGGCGACGGCGCCGAGCAGCACGGTGAAGGTGCCGATCGTGGCGCTGACCGTCTCCTGGAGCGTCGCCTGGTTGAGGATGCGGTAGTCGGCGGCGGCGGTGCCGGTGATGCCGTGCCGCTGGTTCAGGATGTCGGTGATCTCCGTCTGGGCCGCGTCGACGGTGTCGGCGGTCTTGGCCTGCACGACGATCTGGCCGAGCGACCCGAACCCGGTCAGGCTCTGCTGCACGGCGGGCAGCGGCGCGATGGCGAGGTCGTCGGCGTCCTGGAAGCCGGACGAACCAGCCTCTTTCAGCACGCCGACCACGGTGAACGGCACGCCGGTGACGCTGATCTGCTTGCCGAGCGGGTCGACGGTCCCGAACAGGTTCGTCGCCACGGTCTGGCCGATCACGATGATCTTCCTGGCGGCCAGCACGTCGTCGTTGACGAAGTACGAGCCCTTGGCCACCGGCTTGTTCGACGCCTCGAAGTAGCTCGGGTAGGTGCCGACGAGCTGCGAGATGGAGTGGCTCGCCCCCTCGTACGTCGCCGTCTGGGCGGAGGCGGTGACCACCGGGGACACGCTCTTCACCGACGGCGCGGCGGTCGCGTCGGCCATGGCGCGGGCGTCGTCGAGGGTGAGCTGCTTGGCCTGGGTACGCGGGCCGGTGCCGCCCTGCTGCTGGGCCCCGCCCCCGCCGCCGCCGCCGAATCCGCCGAACCCGCCTCCCCCGCCACCGCCGCCGCGTCCGCCGCCACCGCCCGTGAACGACTGCATCACGGTCAGCGTGTTGGACCCGAGGCGCTGGATGTTCTGCTGGATCGACTGCGAGGTGCCCTCACCGACCGCGACCAGCAAGATCACCGCCGCGACGCCGATGAGGATGCCCAGCGTGGTGAGGGCGCTGCGCATCTTGTTGGCCGTCAGCCCGCGCACGGCGAAGCGCAGGACCTCCAGGGCGTTCATCGATCGCTCACCGTTCCTCGCCGTGCTCGCCGCACGCCCGGCCATTGGTAGGTCCACCTGGTCATGGGGTCACGCTCGCGAGCCTCGGCGGGGGACCGTCCACGGGGGCCTGGCGGTGGTCCTCGACGATGCGGCCGTCGATCAGGCGGATGATCCGCTTCGCGTGGCCGGCCACGTCGTCCTCGTGGGTGATGAGGACGATGGTGCGGCCCGCGTCGCTGAGCCGGTCCAGGATCCGCAGCACGTCGGTGGTGGACTTGGTGTCGAGGTTTCCCGTCGGCTCGTCGGCGAGGAGCAGCGACGGCGCGGTGACCAGGGCACGGGCCACCGCGACCCGCTGCTGCTGGCCGCCGGAGAGCTCATTCGGGTCGTGGTGGGTCCGGTCGGAGAGCCCGACCTGGTCCAGCGCGGCGAGGGCCCGCGCACGCCGCGCGCTCGCGCCCACCCCCCCGTACGCCAGGGGCAGCTCCACGTTGGCCAGGGCGGTCATGCGCGGGATCAGGTTGAACGACTGGAACACGAAGCCGATCTTCCGGTTGCGCAGGACGGCGAGCTGCCGGTCGCCGAGGGCGCCGACGTCGGTGCCGTCGACGTGGTAGCTGCCGGTGCTCGGGATGTCCAGGCAGCCCAGGATGTTCATCAGCGTGGACTTGCCGGAACCCGAGGCGCCCATGATCGCCAGGTAGTCGCCGCGCTCGACCGTCAGCGACACCCCGCGCAGCGCGTGGACCGTGGCGTCCCCCGAGCCGTAGACCTTGCCGACGTCGCGGACGTCCAGGACGGGGGTCACCGCCCGCCTCCGCCGCCGCCGCCGCCGCCGAGGCGGAGCCCGCCGCCGCCACCGCCACCGGGGAACCCGCCGCCCGGGAAGCCGCCCTGAAGGCCGCCGGTACCGGTCGTCGTCGTGCGCACCACCTGGTCGCCCTCGTTCAGCCCGGACTTGATCTCGGTGGTGGTGTCGCCCTTGACGCCGATCTCGACCCGCTTGGTGACCCGCTGCGCGCTGCCCTGGAGGACGGTGACGGTGTTCTGGCCCCCGGCGGTCGTGATCGCCGAGGTGGGGACGGTCAGCACGTCGTCCGCCTTGGCGACGATCACCTGGACGCTGGTCGTCTGCCCGAGCCGCACGGCCTTCGGCACGTCGCTCAGGGAGATCGTGGCGGAGTACTGGACGACGTTGTTGCTGGTCTGGGACACCGGGTCGATCAGCGTCACCTTGCCGGACGCCGTGACGCCGGGCAGCGCGTCGAAGGTCACGGTCGCGGACTGGCCGGTCTTCAGCTTGGTCACGTCCGACTCGGTGAAGTCGCCCACGACCTGGAGGCGCTTGGTGTCCGCGATGTCGATGAACCCGCCGGAGGAGCCGGACGACGCGGACGAGGCGCCGGCCGCCGCGCCCGTGCCCGCCGACCCGCCGCCTGAGCCGCCCGAGCCGCTGGAACCGGACGAACCGCTCGACGAGGCCGAGGACGATCCCGAGGAGGAGCCGCCGGCCGTCCCGTTCACGGCGACGATCGTCGCGCTGTACGGGGCCTTGATCACGGTGCCGGCGAGCGTGCGCTTGGCGTCGCGGTAGGAGTTCCTGGCCTGGATGTACTGCGAGTAGCCCGAGGCCGTGGTGGTGTCACCGTCCTCGGCCGCGCTGAGGCTCGCCGAGGCGGCGTCCAGGCTCTCGCGGGCCGCCGTGTCGTCCACGCGGGCCAGGATCTGGTCCTTGGAGACCTTGTCACCGGCCTTCACGTAGATCTTCTCGACGGTGCCGCTGGTGCTGAAGCTCAGCGAACGGGTCCTGGCGCTCTCGACCGAGCCGGAGGCCGACACCGACGACAGGACGGTGCCACGGGTGACACGAGTGGTCGGCGGCGCCGCCTCCGCGGCGGAGCCCCCGTTCAGGGAGGCCAAGGCGACGCCCGCACCGCCCAGCAACAGCACCCCGAGGGCACCGTTCACGATCAGCGCTCTGCGCTTCGTCGACAGCTTCACAAGCCCTGAGCCTGGCCCACCCCGCTTGGGTGAACCTCCGCCGTCCCTGAAGGTTTCCTGACAACGATCGTCCCGTACGGGCCTGCGGGCCCGAAACGGACCGTACATAGCGGGATAATCTTCCGAAACCCCAGCTCATTGTGGTGACGGGGGCCGTCGATCCACAGGAAACTCTCAGGCCGGGCTGAGCTGGGGGTGACGTCGGCTGGCCAGGATGGCACGCATGAGATCGAGCACTCCGCCGGCCGCCGTACGAGTGGGAGGACTCGCGCTCGCGGGGATCATCCTGGTGGGCGCCGGGCTGATCTACCTCGGCGGCGGAGACGGATCCCCGCAGGCGCGGATCGAGCTCGCGTCCGCACGGCGCGGGACGGTGGTGAGCGGCGTCTCTGCCGCGGGGAACACCGTGGACGCCGACCTTCGCGACCTGGCCTTCGGCGCCTCAGGAACGGTCGAGAAGGTGTACGCGACCGTCGGGCAGAAGGTCCGGAAGGGCCAGGTGCTGGCCCGGATCGACGACACCATCGCACGCGAGGACTACACGGCCGCCGAGGCGTCGCTCGCCGCCGCGGAGGAAACCCGCGACAACCTCGAAAAGGCCCAAGCCGCAGGCACCACCGGCGGCGGCTCCGGCTCAGGCGGCTCAGGCTCCGGCGGCTCCGGCGGCTCCGGCCGAGGCCTCCCCTCAACAGCCCCCAACCCCACCGGCCGCCCCTCCACCGGCCCCTCGGGACAACCCTCTGGTCGCCAGCCGTCACAGCCGTGTCCGCCGACGGGGTCTGGTACGCCACGGCCGTCGGGGCCGGGGGGCACGCCGACGCCGACGCCGTCCGCACCCGTTGACGAGGCGCCCCCGCCGGTCGGTTTCACCATCAGGCCGAGCGCGGACATGCTGGCGGCCGCGGAGGTCGCCCTCACCGGCCCCGGCGCCGTACCGACCATCCCCGCCGGCGCCCCCACCGCACCCGCCCAGGACCCCACGCCCACCCCGAGCCCG
>NZ_JANZYP010000118.1 GCF_025506355.1 Sphaerisporangium corydalis | reverse complement strand
GGGTCCAGGTGCCGTTGAGGGTGGTGGCGGTGAAGGAGCGGAAGTAGCGGCCTTGGGAGCCGATGGCTTCCACCAGCATGAGGTAGCGGTTCTGGTTTTGAAGTTTGTAGACCTGGACGGCTTCGAACAGGTTGTTGGTCGAGTCGCTCATGATGACGGTTGAGGTGGTGCCGAAGTTGCCGGGGAAGTTCCCGATGGGCATGGTGGCGCGGTAGATCTTGCCGTTGTCGCCGGCGAAGAACAGGTACATGGTGGTGCTGTCACCGATGACGGTTTGGTCGATGGGTCCGGTTCCGGATCCGGTGATGGTTCCGGAGAACAGGGTTTGTTGTGCCGACCAGCCGTTGGGGTTGGTGGGGTCGGTGGTGGTGCGGTAGGAGAAGGCGGTGGCGCCCCATTGGTAGGTGAGGACCCAGGTGTTTTTGGGGGCGAAGTAGAACAGGGTGGGGGCGACGGTGGCGGAGTTCATGGTGTTCTGGGTGGCGTTGGCCATGTCGGGCCAGGTGGTGAAGGGGGTGAAGTTCATTGAGCCCCATCGGGTGCCGGTGTCGTGGGTGGTGGCGTAGACCAGTTGGCGGCCGTTGTAGGGGACGGTGGTGAAGTCCTTGAGTGAGACCCACCCGGACTTGGGGGTGGCGAGCGGGCCGGTCGAGCTCCACCGGTAACTTGAGGGAAGAGCGCACGTACCGGTCGGCGTCGGAGTCGGCGTGGGCGTGGAACCGGAGCCGACCTGGACGAGTTGCCACTGCTGGTTGGCGCCGCCCCAGTCGTCGTACTGGACGATGTTGGCCCCGTCGGCGGTGGAGGCGCCCTGCACCTCGACGACCTTGTTGCTGTTGCGGTTGATCAGGCGGATGTAGCCGCTGTCGGAGTCGGCGAGGCGGAACTGCTGGTTGGTGCCGTTGAGGTCGGCCCATTGGACGACGGCCCCGCCGTTGGCGGTGGAGAAGTTGGCGACGTCCAGGACCTTGCCGGAGTGGCGGGATTTGACCCTGTAGTAGCCGCTGCCTGAGTCGACGAACTGCCATTGTTGCTGGTTGCCGTTGTTGCGGGCCCACTGGGTGATGCGTCCGCCGTCGGCCGTCGACAGGTTGTAGACGTCCAGGGCCTTGCCGCTGGTCCGGTTGACCAGGACGTACCAGGCGTTGGTGTCGACCGACGCCGCGTTCGCGGACTGGGTGGCCACGATGAGGCCCACCAATAAGGTGGCCGCCGCGGCGATGACGGCCAAGAACCTGATTTTCACGATGTGCTCCGATTTCTTCAGATGCGGATGGGGTGCCCCTGCTGGTCGGTCCCGTCGAGGTCGGCCCGCTGCGCGACCGGGATGGTCGTCATGCGATGCCCGTGGGTTTCATGGGGTGGTGAGGTCGAACCGGCGCACCGTCACCGCTCCGCCCAGCGACTGGGTGGCGTAGTTGAAGATCCCGAAGCGGTACCCCATGAAGAACTGCCAGGCGTTGTTCAACGTGAAAGCCGGTCCGAGCCCGGTGAAGTTCACGCCGTCGGTGCTGTAGGAGAACCGGGCCTGCCTGCCAGAACCCGGCCGGATGTCGGCGTTCACCCGCAACCAGAGCCGGCCGCCCGAGATGCTCGCGCTCGCCGCCTCGCTGCCGGTGCCCGTGGTGGCCCAGCTGCTGTTCATGGTCAGGCCGTTGGTCATCACCACCCGGTTGACGCCGTTGTCGCGTTTGACCCCGATCCACGCTGACTGGTCCCGGAGCATCGCCAGCCCCGACCGGTCACCGTTGGCCATCGCCGAGTAGTCGAGCTCGATCGTCGCCGTCGACGACGGGCCCTGGATGCGGTGGGTCAGGGTGTTGCGGGCGTTGTAGAGGTCGCTCGTGACGGTCGCGGTCTGCAGGCGCAGGCCGTCGCCGGTGGAGAACCGGCTGGTGTCGGGGTTGTGGTTCCACTCCCACCGGGGATCGAGAACGCCCGACGTGAACGTGTCCGGGCCGATCATCGACCGCACGGTCTTGGAGGTCTGGATGTCCGGCCGGGCGTAGTTGACGCCCCAGCCGCCGTTGACCGTCTGGATGGTGGGCCAACCGTCGCCGGTCCAGGTGATCGGCGCCAGCGCCGGGACCCGGCCGCCGGGGTAGGCGTCGACGAACGACATGTAGTACCAGGAGCCGTTCTGCGTCTGGACCAGTCCGCCCTGGTGCGGCACGCCGCCGCCGGAGATCGGGCCGGGCATGTTCAGCAGGACCTGGCGCATCTCGTACGGGCCGAACGGGCTGGTGGAGCGGAGCACGTACTGGCCGTTGGCCGGGCGGGTCAGCCAGATGTAGTAGTAGCCGCCGCGCTTGTAGAAGCGGGAGCCTTCGAGGGTGCCGACGCTGGAGGGCGTCTGGAACACCTGCTGGGCACGCACCTGGCTGAGCCCGTCGGCCGAGAGCTGGGCGACGCTGATCGTGCTGTTGCCGTAGGCGACGTACATGGTGTCGTCGTCGTCGATGAGCAGGCCGGCGTCGTAGTAGCAGTTGTTGATCTGCGAGCGCTTGGTCCAGGCCCCGTCCACGGCGGAGGCGGTGTAGACGTAGGTGCGGTTGAACTCGACGCAGCCGATCCAGTAGTACGTGTCGTTGCTCTGCCGGTGGTTGAGCGTCGAGGCCCAGATGCCCTTCACGTAGGCCCGGCCGCCGTTGAGGTCGTAGGCGCCCGAACCGAAGTCGAGCCTGGGCACCGAGTGCCCGGCGTACTCCCAGTCGACCAGGTTGTAGGAGCGCAGGATCGGCGCGCCGGGTGAGTAGTGCATCGTGGAGGCCGAGTAGTAGTAGGTGTCGCCGACCCGGATGATGTCGCCGTCGGCGAAGTCCTGCCAGACCACGGGGTTGGTGTAGACGCCACCCGAGGTCGGAGTGGGGGTGGGGGTCGGGGTGGGTCCGGTGCCGACCTGGACGAGTTGCCACTGCTGGTTGGCGCCGCCCCAGTCGTCGTACTGGACGATGTTGGCCCCGTCGGCGGTGGAGGCGCCCTGGACTTCGACGGCCTTGTTGCTGTTGCGGTTGATCAGGCGGATGTAGCCGCTGTCGGAGTCGGCGAGGCGGAACTGCTGGTTGGTGCCGTTGAGGTCGGCCCATTGGACGACGGCCCCGCCGTTGGCGGTGGAGAAGTTGGCGACGTCCAGGACCTTGCCGGAGTGGCGGGACTTGACCCGGTAGTAGCCGCCGCCTGAGTCGACGAACTGCCATTGTTGCTGGTTGCCGTTGTTGCGGGCCCATTGGGTGATGCGTCCGCCGTCGGCCGTCGACAGGTTGTAGACGTCCAGGGCCTTGCCGCTGGTCCGGTTGACCAGCACGTACCAGGCGTTGGTGTCGACCGACGCCGCGTTCGCGGACTGGGTCGCGAGGAACACGACCACGAGGAGCAGCGACGAGAGAACCGCGAGCACACGTCTCACAGGAACCTCCAGAGATCGTTGTTCGAGCCGTTGTCGTCGGCGAGCACGACCGGCCCGCCATGAGCGGTGCGGGCCGGTCCGAGGACCTGGCCGCCGCGGGCCCACCGGGCCCGGCGGCAGTGGTCGCGCGAGGTTGTTATCGCTAACATTCGAGGGTTCCGGATCTCCATGGCATGCTCCCGAGGGTGATGTCGCGGAGTACATCCGAATGGCCGATCGGCGTCAACGAGCCGCGGCCCGCGCTGACCTGGGCATCGCCGTGAGTACGCTTCCCAGCCTGGACATTCGCCGGTGTGGAGATCACCTGACGGCGCTCGCGCACCTGAAAGT
This sequence comes from Sphaerisporangium corydalis, assembly GCF_025506355.1. Taxonomy (GTDB): domain Bacteria; phylum Actinomycetota; class Actinomycetes; order Streptosporangiales; family Streptosporangiaceae; genus Sphaerisporangium; species Sphaerisporangium corydalis. The sequence continues at coordinate 5,910 of NZ_JANZYP010000118.1, read as the reverse complement.
TTCACAATGGCTTCTTGGCGGACGTAAACCTCAGACCGAATCCGGCGGATGCTCGCGAACTGGCTGTCCGGCATGGCGGCTCCCCTTCCGGCGGGTTTCCGGCACTCGTCGGGATCACGACCGGTCCGCCGCTTGGGAGAGAGCGTTCGTGGCGGCCGGGAGGTCATGACCAGGAAGGTGCGGCACCCCCGATACGCTCCCGATATGGCCCCGGCCAGGGAACTCCCGTCACCGGCCGCCGATCGGGACGGGCGCCACGCGACGGCCGCCACGGCGATCGGCCCGGTCCGGAGAACCGCCTTGGTGAAAGCGGGCCGAGCCGGATGCCGGGCTTGTCGGCCACGAAACATGGCGGCATTTAGGGGGAGCCGAAACCCTCTTTGGATCTTGCGAGAGCGTCCGGCGAGTGACCGATCGGCGCCGCCCCGCCACTGATCTCGCGTTGATCGCGATGATGTTAACGCAAACACTCGCATCCGCCGCAGCCGACGCGTGCGCGCGAAGGGCGCCCTCCAGTGGATGTTTCCGGGAGGTGAAGAGGACTTCACCATGTGGACATGGGATGTCTTTGTAATCCTCCCGGCGCGATGTGTCCAGTCCCATCGGCGAGATACCGTGAAAATGGCGTCGTAGCCGGGCGATCGCGGGGCCCGTCGCGCGTGAGCAGCCCCTGCTCGTCCTGCGGCAGATCTGGGCCTCCCGTGAACATGGGACGTCTGTTATGGTCCCGCCGTGGCCTGCGTACCGATCGAGCGACTCCAGGACCGGAGCCCGCGTCCATGTCCCTGACCGACGAGGCGATCTCCCGCATCCGGGCGCTCGTCCAGTCCGGCGAGCTTCCCCCCGGGGCGCGGCTCCCTCCCGAGCACCAGCTCGCCGCGCAGCTCGGCGTCTCCCGCAACCCGTTGCGCGAGGCGGTCAAGGCGCTGGTCGTGGCCCGGGTGCTCGACGTACGGCGGGGCGACGGCACCTACGTGACCAGCCTGGAACCGCGTCTGCTGCTGGAAGGGCTGGGGCTGGCCGTCGAGCTGCTGCGCGACGACACCCTGCTGGAGATCGTTCAGGTGCGGCGGATGCTGGAACCCGCGGCGACCGCGCTGGCCGCGTCCCGGATCTCCGCCGGACAGCTCGCCGAGGTCGGCGAGCACCTGGCCGCGATGTGCGCGGCCAGCGACGACGTGGAGAAGCTGAACCACCATGACGCCGCCTTCCACCGTGCCGTGGTACGGGCGACCGGCAACGAGACGCTGTCCACCCTGCTCGACGGAATCTCCGGCCGCACCCTGCGGATGCGGGTGTGGCGCGGCACGGTCGAGGCCGGCAGCTCGCACAAGACCATCGCCGAGCACGAGGCGATCTACGCCGCCCTGGCCGCCGGTGACGCGACGCTCGCCCAAGCGGCGGCGCTGGTGCACGTCGGCACTACCGAGACGTGGCTTCGCCTGGTGCTCGAAAACGTCGAGGGCTCCTCAGGCGAGGCCGGCGGCGACCGGGCATCGGCCGGTCTCTCCGGCGGGCTCTGGACGGAGCCCGGGGGAGAGGAGACGCCGTTCCCCTGACGACCGGGCCGGCGCGGGCCGTGCGGCGCCGGCCGCATGTGGGAGATGGCCCGCAGGTTCTCGCAGGCGACCGGAGAACGACTTATAGTCGAATCGATTCGTACAAGTCCGCCGGATCCCGCTGAGCCGGGGCTCCGGCCCGGTCGCCTGACGTGATCCTCCCCCTGCGGACCGGATGCGGGGCCGGGTCCGTTCCCGGCGCACCACGCGGTCAACGCTCACCGTCATCCAGATCGCAGGAGAGGAGCGCCAGGTGGGACCTGGCCCGAAGCGCCGCCCGCCCGTCATGGCGGACGTGGCGAAGATGGCAGGCGTATCGCAACAGACGGTCTCCCGGGTGGTCAACGAACACGCCAAGGTCAGCGCGGCGACCCGGGCCCAGGTTCTGCGGGCGATCGACCTGCTGGGTTACCGGCGCAACCTCGTCGCACGCGCCCTGGTCACCAGGAACTCCCGCAGGCTGGGCGTCGTCAGCTTCGAGACGACGCTGTACGGCCCGGCGAGCACGGTCTACGGCATCGAGCAGGCCGCCAGGGACGCCGGTTACCTCATCAGCATCGTGAGTCTGCGGACCATCGACATGGCGGGGGTGCTCGACGGGATCGAGCACCTGACCGGACAGGGCGTGAACGGCATCGTCGTGGTCGCCCCGCAGCGCCTGACGGCCGAGGCGCTGCGGGACATGGCCACGAGCATGCCGGTCGTGGTCGTCGAGGGCGGCCAGGCGGGCGATGTGCCCGCGGTCAGCGTCGACCAGGTGCGGGGCGCCTACATGGCGACCCGGCACCTGCTGGACCTCGGGCACGAGACGGTCTGGCACGTCAGCGGCCCGGCCGGCTGGCTGGAGGCCGGAGGCCGCGTACAGGGCTGGTCCGAGGCGTTGACCGCCGCCGGTCGAGCGGCTCCCGAACTCCTGCCCGGCGACTGGAGCCCGCGCTCCGGCTACCGTGCCGGCCAGCGGCTGGCCGCGATGGTCGGCGAGGTCACCGCCGTGTTCGTGGCCAACGACCAGATGGCCCTGGGTGTGCTGCGCGCCTTCAGCGAGCAAGGAGTGAGGGTCCCCGGCCAGATCAGCATCGTGGGATTCGACGACATTCCGGAGTCGGAGTTCTTCTCCCCTCCTCTCACCACCATCAGGCAGGACTTCGGGGCCGTGGGCAGGCGCAGCATCGACGTGCTCGTGCGGCGGATCGAGACGGAGGGGCCGTACGCGCCCGAGCGGCACGTCGTACCTCCCCGTCTCGTTCTCCGAGCCAGCACGTCGCCGGCGCGCTAGCCGCCGGTCAGACCACGGTGCAAGGGGTGCCGTTGAGGGTGAAGGCGGCCGGTTCGGCGGTGTCGCCGGTGTGGGTGGCCTGGAAGCCGATGTCGACGGTGGCCCCGGGGGCGAGCGTGCCGTTGAAGGCGACGTTGCGGGCGCTCACCTGGCCGCTGGAGGGCGTGTAGGTGGCGTTCCAGCCCGAGGTGATGGACTGGCCGGATGGCAGGGTGAAGTCCAGGACCCAGCCGTTGATCGTCGAGGTCCCGGTGTTGGTGATGCCGATGGCGGCCGTGAAGCCGTTGTTCCAGGCGTTGATCGTGTAGCCGACCTGGACCGGCCCCGTCCCGGTGCCGCCACTGGGTGTCGGGCTGGGTGAGGGGGTGGGCGACGGGCCGCCGCCCACCCCGGTCAGGAAGGTCGTCACGCTTCGGGCGGGAAGCGTGACGGTGATGGAGCCGTTCGACATGCCGATCGCCCCCTGCGGCGCGACGTTCCTGCTCGCGTCGGTCACCCAGGAGGAGACGCTGCCGGACGCGGTGCTGTTCGACAGGGTGAACTGCTGGCTCACCGCGGAGGTCCCCTTGTTGACGGCGACGACGACGACGGAGTCACCGCTCCGGTACGCCGAGACGTAGACGTTCGAGGCGGGGTTCGCCGTCGCGTCGACCCGCACATGTCCGGGGCGGACGAACCTGGCGAACTGCGCCATGACGGCGCCGCGCTTGCTGAGCTGACCGTCCTCCCGCATGGGGCCGTAGCTGCGCCGGATGTACCACCAGATGTACGCCTGGAACTCGGCGTCCACCATGGCGTGGTGGATGTGCTCCCCCACGTCGAGGGCCTGGGGCCACAGGTCCGCCGAGTCGGTGCTGTTGGGGTAGTAGACCTCGGTCATCCACAGTTCCTTGCCCGCGCCCTTCTGCTTGAACAGGGGATAGGGGAAGTTCGCGAACGACGTGCCGTAGAGGTGGGCCCCGATGATGTCCACGTTGGCGAGCGCCGTGGAGTCGTTGAGGATCGGGTCCGAGATGTTCTTCAGGTACTGGAAGGACTCGGGCGCGATGACCCTGGTCCCGATCGAGCCGGCGTTCTCCCGCAGGAACCGGACGATCTCGGCGGGGGTCCACCACGTCCACGTCTGCGCGTAATCGGGTTCGTTCTGCACCGAGATGCCGTACAGGTTCACCCCGTTGTTCCGCATGTAGGTGGTGAAGTCGTTCAGGTGCTGGGCGTAGGCGCCGTACATGCTGTACCGCAGGCGTTTCGCGTTGGTCTGGCTGCCGCGGACGAAGGTCTCGACCATGGCGGCGGGCGGGTTCCACGGCGAGGCGATGACGGTCGCCCCGAGCTCGATCGCGCGCTTCGCCGTCGCGACGTCACGGCCCCAGTCCGCCTGGTTCTCGGGGACGGGGATCCTCAGCACGGAGAACCCCAGCCGTCCCTCACCGGTGCCGAACGCCGTCTCCCGCTGGGCGGCCGTGAGATCGCCGATCCAGGACGCGAAGGTCATGCCGCCGAAGCCTCGGATCGTCTGACGTCGCGCCGACGGGTCGATGACCGCCGCGGCGGCCGCGGCCCCCGGGGCGCCGATGACCGCCGTGGTGGCCGTGAGGACCGGCAGGGCCCCCATTGTCACCAGGATGTTCCTCCGGCTCAGCAGTTTCCGGCTCACGGGCTTGTTGTGATCTTGCGTCATGCCTCGTCCTTTGGCTGTGGGTGCGCTTCGGCGGTGTCCTCCCCGCTGGTGTTAGCGCTAACAATCCGTAGGGGCCGGCAGGCCACGGTGATGGGGATGCGGGCCGCTCAGGTGGTCGTGCGGGGAGGTGACATCCCAGCGGAGTGTTGTTCCTCCCTCGCCAGGGGGTCAACCACGAGCCGGGCGGGCGAGCGGGTGAACTGCGTGAACGCCCCGCCGGGCCGTGAAGCTTTCAGGCCGGGAATTCGAGCGGCGTCGAATCGATTCCGCCCGGCGGCCCACGGCCCGCCGCCGGCCGAACCGTCGCTGAGAACGGGCCGATCGTTCTGTCCACGCGATGGCCCTGTGTCCGCCGCGGATACCTGTGACCATGACCAGGCCCCCACACCTCTTCACCCGCTCGGGGTGGGTGTGAGGGCCTGCGTCAGGCCGGGTGCCGGGGCGGGGCTACTGGTTCCAGGTCCAGCTCTGGGTGCTCTGGCCGTTGCAGGTGGCGACGGTCACGCTGGAGGTGTTGCCGGTGCCGGTGACGTTGAGGCACAGGTTGTCGGCTCCGTTGGTGATGGTGCCGTTGGAGTTGCGGCTCCACTGCTGGTTGGAGTTGCCGTGGCAGTCCCACAGTTGCACCCGGGTGCCCGAGCCGGCGTTGGTCGGGGAGTCCAGGCACTTGCCGAGGGTCTGCAACTGGTTGCCCGAGGTGGCGGTGAACTGCTGGTTGGGGTTGGTGTGGCAGTCGTAGATCTGCAGCAGGGTGCCGTTGGCTGTGGCGCTGTTGGGTGAGTCGACGCAGCGTCCGGCTCCGTTGTTGCGCAGCCGGAACGTGCCGCCCGGTGTGGGGGTCACCGTCGGGGTCACGGTGGGCGTCACGGTCGGGGTGACGGTGGGGGTGACGGTGGGGTTGGGGCCGGCGTTGTTGAGGGCGTTCAGGACCGCGTCGTATGCGGGCTTTTTGTTGTTGCCGCTGAACAGGAGTGGGGTGTCGCCTGAGCGCCAGGAGTCCTGGTCGCGGACGCCCCAGGTTGTGAGGCCGTTGCAGCGGGGGACGGCGAGGCAGTCGTTGGTGACGGCGGCGTAGGTCTGGGCGGAGGCGCCTTGGATGTCGAGTTCGGTGATCTGGACGTCGACGCCGAGGGCGGCGAAGCTGGAGATGGTGGTGCGGTAGTTGCTGTTGTAGGGGCTGCCGCTGTTGAAGTGGGACTGCAGGCCGACGCAGTCGATCGGCACGCCGCGCTGTTTGAAGTCGCGGACCATGTTGTACACGCCCTGGGTTTTGGCCCAGGTCCAGTTGTCGATGTTGTAGTCGTTGTAGCAGAGTTTGGCGGCGGGGTCGGCGGCTCGTGCGGTGCGGAAGGCGACCTCGATCCAGTCGTTGCCGGTGGATTGCAGGTTGGAGC
>NZ_JANZYP010000117.1 GCF_025506355.1 Sphaerisporangium corydalis | reverse complement strand
GCTCGTGCGGTCAGTGACCGGTCCGGCTCGTGCGGTCAGTGACCGGTCCGGCTCGTGCGGTCATTGGCCGGCCCGACTGGTGCGGTCATTGGCCGGCCCGACTGGTGCGGTCATTGGCTGGTTCGGCTCGTGCGGTCACTGGCCGGTCCGGGCTCCTCGTCCGGTTCTAGGCGTGGAAGAACCGCGCCCCCTTGATGAGGAGGCGCGGTTCGTGGTGGTGATGGCAGGGGGATGCAAGTTTCGCGGCGGTGATGAGGAGAGGCGGTTGCGGGGCGGGCGACAGTCGTACGGCCGCTCGTGGATCACCAGTTGGCGGGGAGGCCGGGGGTGGTGGGGGGGAGGGGGCGGGTGTGGGGGTGGATGATGTAGACGACGCCGCCGCTGCCGGTGCTGCGGAGCCAGACGTTCTCGAAGGCGGCGCGAGGGTAGACGTGGCGCACGGCGTCGTCGTCGGGGGAGGCCGGGTCGTTGGCGATCACGTCGCCGGTCGCGGTGAAGCCGATCACGACCATGAGGTGGCCGTTGGTGCCGTAGCCCGCGCCGGGCAGTTCGTCCTCCTCGAACGACTGCGAGGTGACCACCGGGATCCCGGCGGCGATCAGGCGTTCCATCTCGGTGAGCGACCGCAGCCGGGTCACGAACCCGTCGAGGCCGTAGCGCCCGGCGTAGGCGGTGTTGAACGGCCAGTTGCCCGCGCCCTCGTAAGCGTGGTCGTAGGTGTACCTGGCGGCGTAGTCGACCTCGGGATCGGGGTCGGAGGGGTCGACCCACGCGGTGTCGGCGGCGCTCGGCCACCGGCCCCAGTAGCCGAGGACCATGGTGGTGGAGGTCGGGCTGCACCACGCCTCGCCGCCGCCGTCCCACTCGGGGTAGTGGCCGCGGTGGACGTTCTGGGAGCGGCGGGGCACGTTCAGCTCACGCCCCCACGCGACGCCGCCGGGGCTGACGGGCACGCTGGTGCGCTCGGGTACGGCGGAGGCCATCGCGCCGAGGGTCCTCACCTTCGGGGTGACCGCCGAGCCCGGCGTGCGCATCAGCGTGACGCGTAACTGGTAGGCGGTGATCGGCTTGCCCGTCGCGGCGGCGAACGTGTCGACGTAGACGGTGCCGTCGTCGTCCCCCTGGCCCTTCAGCGAGGTACGCAGGATGTCGGACTCGCCGTACGCCCAGCGGCCCAGCACGTACCACTTGGTCAGGCCCTCGGTGTTGCGGCCGCGCATCTCGACCTGTAACCAGCTTCCTGGCGGGGTGTCGGCGGTCCAGGAGGCGACCAGCTCGGTGGCGCCGAACCCGGCACGGCGCTCCCGGCCGGTCCACCGTGCGTACTCCCAGGTCTTGGTGCCGAGCGCGTCGGTGTAGGTGGTGGTGCCCGAGGGGGAACCGAAGGCGAGGCCGCCGGGGGAATGGACAGTGCCCTCGGCCGTTCCGGCGGCGAAGGACGCGCGCTGGTAGACGACCTTGACCGGGCTGGCCTGGGGTTTCGTACCTCCGGCACCGGCGGCGTCCGCTGTCGCGGGCGTCACGGCCAGCGAGACCAGGAGGAGGGCGGAGAGGAAAACGGTCGGCACGCGCATGGGCTCACCTTCCCGAAGGGGGGCTCTCGACGTCAGACCGTAACCGCCGAGCCCGCCCCGCACATCGGGACATTTACGTAAACGTTCGAGTATGCCCCTCGTCCCGCCGCCACCGGCCCTTTCGTCCCGCCGCCACCGGTCCTCTCGCCCCGCCGGCACCGGCCCGTCCCGCCTCACCCCACCGTCCGGGCACGCGGTCACCACCCCCCGTACGGCGGTCAGCGCAGGTAGGAGGCGCCGTTGAGGTCGATGACGGCGCCGCTGGTCCATTCGGCGGCGGGGGAGGCCAGGTAGAGGACGGCGGCGGCGATCTCCTCGGGGCGTCCCACCCTGCCGAACGGGCTCTGGGCGCGCACCGCGTCCCCCCGGGGCGACTTGAGGTGCTCGTTGGTCATGTCGGTCTCGACGAAGCCCGGCGCGACGGTCCCGACGGCGATGCCGTGCGGCGCCAGGGCGATGGCGAGCGACTGGCCCAGCGCGTTCAGGCCCGCCTTGCTCGCCCCGTACGCGGGGCCGTCCGGCTCGCCGCGAAACGCGCCGCGCGAGGAGACGTTGACGATCCTCCCGCCGGGGCCCATGTGCCGTACGGCGCACCACGCGGCGTTGGCGGCGCCGACGAGGTTGGTGTCCAGGGTCCGCCGCCACGCGTCCTGCCATTCCTGGTAGGAGACCTCGGTGATCGGGTGGTCGAAGAAGACCCCGGCGTTGTTGACCAGCACGTCGATCCCGCCGAGGGCCTCGGCAGCCTCGTCGACCATGCGCCTCACCTGCTCGGGGTCGGCGACGTCGGCGCGCACCACGGTGTGACCGTCGCCGGGCAGCCCGGCGCGCAGCCGCTCGGCGAGCTCGCGCGAGTCGCGGTGGTGGATCGCCACACGGTCACCGGCGGCGGCGAAGGCCTCGGCGACCGCCCGCCCGATCCCCCTGGACGCACCGGTCACCAGGACTGCTCGTCCGCGTCCGCTCACTGTCGTTCCCCTCGTCGGCGTGCTGGCCTGTCCGGCTGGTCAGCGATGGTAGACGGGCCCCGGCGGCGGGCGGACCGGCGGGGTGGGAGGAAGGCGGGCTTTTCGGCCGACCTCAAATAATGGGTTATGCGTTTCGGAATTCCCATGAAATGGCGCTTTGACGCATAAGGTTTGCCTGATGAATTATTCGGTCCTACCTATTGGTGACCGAAGCGGCGGGACCGGCGTGCCGGGCGGCGAGGGCGTTCTTCGACGCGCCGAGAACATGCGCCCGGCCGATGTCCTTCGCCGCGGATCACCATTCGCACCACTCTGGAGGAGGCTCATGTTCACCTCACTGGCCGGAAGATCGGTCGTCATCACGGGCGGTACCAAAGGGATCGGCAAAGGCATCGCCCGCGTGTTCGCGGGTGTGGGGGCCAAGGTGCTGGTCGTGGGCCGTGACGAGGACGCCGGGAAGGCGACGGCCCGGGAGCTGGGGGTCTCCCACCTGTCCGCGGACGTCACCAGGGCCGAGGACTGCGCGCGCATCGCCAGGACCGCCGCCGAGCGGCACGGCGGCGTCGACGTGCTGTGCGCCAGCGGCGGGGTCTTCCCCGGGCGGCGGCTCACCGACATGACCGAGGCCGACATCGACGCCGTCGTCGGGGTCAACCTCAAGGGCACCATGCTCTGCGTCCAGGCCTGCCTGGCCCCGCTCCAGGCCTCCGGCCGGGGACGGGTGGTGCTGACCTCCTCCATCACCGGCCCGCTGACCGGGTACCCGGGCTGGTCCCACTACGGCGCCAGCAGGGCCGCGCAGCTCGGGTTCATGCGCACCGCCGCCATGGAGCTGGCGCCCAAGGGCATCACCATCAACGCCGTCCTGCCGGGCAACATCCTCACCGAACGGCTCGCCGCGCAGGGGGAGGATTATCTGCGCGGGCTGCGCGCCGCCATTCCCGTGGGACGCCTCGGCACGGCCGAGGACATCGGTAACGCGTGCCTTTTTCTCGCCACTGACGAGGCCGCTTACATCACCGGTACATCTCTCGTCGTGGACGGCGGTCAGATCCTTCCGGAATCGCCCGAGGCATTGGGTCTCATGTGATCTAATCGGGCGATCCTTCGGTCTCTGGTCTGTTTCAGGGCCATGGCGAGAAAGGTGAAGACGTGTCCCGCGACGAGGGAGATGAGAGCGCCGTCGAGGCCGCCAGGCGGGAACTCCTCGCGCTCATCTCGGCGGAACTGGAGCCGGGCAGGCGGCTCGGATCCGAACGCGAGCTCTCCACCCGGCTCGGGGTGAGCCGCTCGACGCTGCGCCAGGCGCTGGGCGCGCTTGAGGGCCTCGGCGCCGTGCGCAGGGTGCCGGGGCGCGGGGGCGGCACGTTCGTCAGCAAGGCCAGGATCGAGCGGGACCTGTCCAGCGTGATCGGCGTGCCCGCCCTGCTGCGCGAGCAGGGGTTCACCGCGGGGTCGCGGGTGGTCAGCGCGGGCATCGTCGCCGCCGACGACGCGACCGCCGCCGCCCTGTCGGTGGACCCCGGCGACCTGGTCACCCAGATCGTGCGCATCCGCCTCGCCGACGGGGAGCCGCTCTCCCTGGAGAACGCCCGCTTTCCCGCGTTGCGCTTCCCCAGCCTGCTGGAGCTGCCGCTGGGCGGCTCGATCTACGAGCTGCTCACCGAACGGTACGGCGTGCGCCCGATCCACGCGATCGAGAGCATCGAGGCGGTGCCCGCCGGGCCCGACGAGGCGGCGGTGCTCGACGTGCCGCTGGGCATCCCGCTGCTCGCGATCGCCCGCACCACCTACGACCAGGCGGGGACCCCGTTCGAGTTCTCCCACGACCTGTTCCGCGCCGACCGCACCAGGATCCTGGTGCGCACCGCCGGGGCCGCCGGCACGGCCGACTCCGCCCGCGCCCGGGGCCGCCTGATCGACCTGCACCACATGCCCGGCTGACCCCACGAGCGGTACGCGCGGACGTCAGCGGGCCAGGCGGCCCAGCAGGGCGGAGGCGGAGGCCACGCCGAGCACCACGGCCACGACCAGCACCGCGAAGTCCAGGGCCAGGTGCGCCGGGGTCCCGATGAGCAGGCCGCGCAGCGCGTCGACCTCGTAGCTGAGCGGGTTGGCGTGGCTGATCACCTGGAGCCACGCGGGCATCAGCGCCACCGGGTACAGCGCGTTGGACCCGAAGAACAGCGGCATGGTGATCGCCTGCCCGATGCCCATCAGCCGGTCCCTGGTCAGCACCAGGCCGGCGATCGTCATGGACAGGCACGAGAAGAACGCGGCGGACAGCAGCAGCACGACCGCGACCCCGGCCAGCTTGAGCGGATTGCCGGTCAGCGCGACGCCGAGCACGGCGGCCAGCACCAGCACCACCACGGCCTGGGTGAGGGCGCGCACCCCGGCCGCGAACGCCTTGCCGGTGACCAGCGCCGACCGGGGCGTGGGCGTGACCAGCAGCTTGGTCAGCACTCCCGCGTCGCGCTCCCAGATGATCTGGATGCCGTAGAAGATCGCGATGAACAGCGCGGACTGGGCCAGGATGCCGGGCGCAAGGAAGTCCAGGTAGGGCACGCTGCCGGTGGGGATGGCGCGGATCCGGCTGAACGTCTCGCCGAAGATGATCAGCCACAGCGCGGGCTGGATGGCGCGGGTGACCAGCTCGGTGCGGTCGCGGCGCATCTTCTGCAGCTCGACCAGGCACAGCGCGCCCACCCGGCTCGGGTACTGCCGCCAGAACGGCGGATAGGGGACAAGGACCGTGCCCGCCTCAGCCGAGGCGCCCCGCGGTGCGGCGGGTGGTGCGTACTTCACTGAAACCTCCCTGCGGAAGCCGGTCGTCGTTGAGGGCGTCGCCCGCGTGGTGGCGGAAGACGTCCTCCAGGGTCGCGTCCTCGCCGAGCGCGGACTTCAGCTCGGCGGGCGTGCCGATCGCGCGCAGCCGGCCCAGGTGCATGAGCGCCACCCGGTCGCACATCGTGTCGGCCTCGTCCATGGAGTGCGTGGTGACCAGCACGGTCATGCCCGTGGTCGCCCGCAGCTCGTTGAGGCGTTCCCACACCCCGGACCGGGCGAGGGGGTCAAGGCCGATGGTGGGTTCGTCCAGGATGAGCAGCCGAGGGTGGTTGACCAGGGCCTGGGCCAGTTCCAGCCGCCGGACCATGCCGCCCGAGTACGTGGCGGCGACGCGGTCGGCGTCGCCCGTGAGGCCCATGACCTCCAGGGACTCCGCCACCCGGTCGCGGCGCTCGCGGCGCGGCACGTCGAACAGCCGGGCGAACAGGCTGACGTTCTCCCTGCCGGTGAGCGCGCCGTTCGCGGAGAGCTGCTGGGGGACGTAGCCCATCAGGCGGCGGACCTCCATCCTGCGCCGGGCCACGTCCACGCCGAAGACGGCGGCCCGCCCCTCCTGGAGGGGGAGCAGGGTGGTCAGCACCCGGATCGTGGTGGTCTTGCCCGCGCCGTTCGGCCCGAGGAGCCCGAAGATCTCCCCGGGGACGACCCGCAGCGAGACGCCGTCCACCGCGCGGTGCTCGCCGAAGCGGTACCGCAGCTCCTCACACAGGACCGCCGGCGGTATCCCGTCCACGTCCATGCCGTTCCCCCCTTTTCCGGTCATTCCTTCTCCACCCCGTCGGCCAGGCGCCGCAGGGGTTCCACCGCGGCGGCCAGGCGCTCGCGTTCGCCGGCGTCCATCCGGGCCAGCGCGCCCGCCACCGCGGCGGCGCGCCGGTCGCGCCACTCGCTCATCCGCCGCCGTGCGTCGTCGGTCAGCTCCAGGCTGGCCGCGCGCCGGTCGCCGTCGGCCTGCGTGCGCCGGACCAGGCCGGCCGTGGTCAGCCGGCCGACCAGCGTGCTCACCGAGTTGGCCGCCATGCCGAGCTCGGCCGCCGCAGCGGCGACGCCGAGCCCGGGGCGCAGGTACAGCAGCCGGACCAGGTCCGCCTGGGCACCGGTGAGCGAGGCGAAGACCGGGCCCCGGCCCGCAGCGCGGCGCGAGGCCCGGCGCAGGGCGACGACGGAGGCCAGCAGGTCCTCGGCGAGCGCCTCGTACGTGTCTGGATCGTCCTGATAATCGCCTGATGTACCGGTCACATCGGCAGGATACCTCTCACTCAGAGGTATTTCTCACGCGCCCCCTCCACCAAGCACGACGTCCCTCAAGAGGGCGCGCCGGGGGCGCAGTCCGCTTCGGCGGGCGTGGGGGTGCACCTCGCGGTCCCCGACGAGGTGACCAGCAGGACGTCCACGGCCGGCGGCACGCGCAGGACGTAGTCCCCGTGGCAGCGCGGAAGCCCCGTCGCGTGGTCGGCGTCGCAGGACAGGAAGGCCCGCAGGGTCCTCCCGTTCTCCCACGTCTCGCCGAAATCGCGGTCGCCGTCCACCCAGGTCAGCTCGCGGCGCACCGAGAGCCGCCCGGCGGTGCCCGAGGCCACCCGGACGCCGATGGGCCCGGTGACGTCCACGATGACCAGTGGAGCGGTGATCGTGTAGGTGACGGTGGAGGTCTCCGACGTCTCGCGGCCGAGGTCGGCGGAGTCGTACGAGCCGGGGAAGGCGAAGTCGTAGGAGTGCGGCAGGCTGATGCTCGACCACGTCCCGAGGGCCATGCCGATCACCGCCAGCGCGGTGAGCGCGCCGCCCGCGGCGATCCAGACGGTCCGGACGGTCTTTCGCATCGGCGGGAGGCCTCTCAGATGTTCAGGAAGCGCAGCACGGCGAGCACCCGGCGGTGGTCACGGTCGGCGCCGGACAGGTCCAGCTTGGTGAAGATGTTGCTGATGTGCTTGCCGACCGCCCCCTCGGACACGCTCAGCGCCTCGGAGATCCCGGTGTTGGACCGGCCCTCCGCGATCAGCGCGAGCACCTCGTGCTCCCGGGGGGTGAGCCGGTCGAGCGGGTCGCTGTGCCGGCGCAGGAGGAGCTGGGCGACCACCTCGGGGTCCAGCGCCGTGCCGCCGGCCGCGACCCGGCGCAGCGCGTCCAGGAACTCCGCGACCTCGGCCACGCGATCCTTCAGCAGATAGCCGATGCCGCTGGTCTCGGTGGACAGCAGCCGGGTGGCGTAGCGCTCCTCCACGTACTGCGACAGCACGACGATCGGGAGTCCGGGACGCTGCCGGCGCAGCACCAGCGCCGCGCGCAGCCCCTCGTCCGAATGGGTGGGCGGCATGCGCACGTCGGTGACGACGAGGTCGGGCAGGTGCTCCTCCACGGCGCGGAGCAGCGTCTCGGCGTCGCCGACCGCGGCCACCACCTCCATGCCGGCCGAGCCCAGCATCCACACCAGGCCCTCCCTGAGCAGGACGGAGTCCTCGGCGAGCACTACGCGCATGGCAGCTCCACACTGATCCTGGTCGGCCCGCCCGGCGGGCTGTCGACGCCCAGTGTCCCGTCCACCGATCCCACTCGCTGCGCCAGCCCGCGCAGGCCCGTCCCGCCGCCGGGCTCCGCGCCGCCGAGACCGTCGTCGACGACCTCCAGGCGCAGCACGTCCCCCTCACGCCAAGCCAGCACCTCCGCGCCGGACGCCCCCGAATGCTTGGCGACGTTGGCCAGCGCCTCGGACACCACGAAGAACGCCACCGCCTCGATCGTGGGGGAGACGCGCCCCGGCACCTCGACGCGCAGCCGCACGGGAAGGGGGGACCGGGTGGCCAGGCCGGACAGCGCCGCGTCCAGCCCCTCGTCAGTGAGCACCGCGGGGTGCAGCCCGCGCACGAGGTCGCGCAGCTCCTTGAGGGCCTGCTTCGCCTCCTCGTGCGACCGGACGATCACCTCCTGCAGGGGCGACGGCGGCCCGGACAGGCTCGCGCGGGCCATCCCCAGGTTCATCGCCAGCGACACCAGGCGCTGCTGGGCGCCGTCGTGCAGGTCGCGCTCGATGCGGCGGCGCTCGGCGTCCGCCGCGTCGATCACGTCGGCGCGGCTCTCCTGGAGGGTCTCGACCCGCTGCGCGAGCTGCTCGCTCAGGCTCGGGCCGAGCAGGGCCTCGGCGGCGATCACGTCGAGCGCGGCGATCCCGCGCGCCAGCGCCGGGGCCGCGACGCTGAGCGCCAGGGCGACCACGGCGGGCAGCGCGCCCCGCCAGCCGCCGCCCACCGCCCACATCTGGACGGCCAGCGCCGCCGTGACCAGGAACGCCGACCAGGCCACGAGCACCGTGAGCAGCCCGGCCGCGCTGATCAGCGGGGCCAGCAGATGGTAGGCGATCTGCCGCCAGGTGCTCCTCGCCCGCGCGGGGCGGATCAGCCGCCTGAACAGGTCGCCGTCGCCTGAGGGGGCGGGCACCGGAGGGATGTCCACGTCCAGGAAGGCGGCGAACCGGGCGCGCTGCAGCCTGGTGAGCCGCGGGACCGACCAGAACAGCAGGGGCAGGGCGATCGCCGGGACCACGAGGGTCCAGGCCAGCACCAGGGCGACGAAGGTCAGCCCCGCGATCACGGCCACCGACAGCAGGGCGATCGGTACCCCGGTCGCGACGTGGAACGTGCGGAGCCAGCTCCGGGCCGACCAGTGGACGCGGAGCCTGTCCCAGGGGGTGGTCACCTCGGCGTACGTCATGCCCCCCACCGTAGAGACCGCGACCGTCCCGGCGACATGGGCCAGGATCCCTAACACGGGTGGGGAAAACCCTACCGGCGGCTCACCCGAAGGCCATCATGACCATCACTCCATGTGATAGCAATGTCACCGCATGCGATCGGTAATGGCGGGGAGGTCCTCGCCGGACGAAGCTATGGAGTTGGTCATGCTGGTCTGCGTACTCGCGGTGGCCTCGGCGGTCGGCGTGGTGGTCCTGGCCGCCGTCCTGTTCCGCAGGCTCGGCAGGGGCGTCGAGGACCCCGCCCCGGACGGCCCGACCGCCGGCCACGCGGGGTCGATGATCTCGTCCTTGTTTTTGCTGGTGTTCGCCATCGCGATCATCGTCCCGTGGACGGCCGCCGACGCCGCCCGCCAGAACACCTACGCCGAGAGCCAGGCGGCCGTCGACGCCTACTGGACCGCCGGGCGGCTCCCCGCCCCGGCCGGTGCCCAGGTGCAGCGACAGGTGCGCGACTACGTCGGGTTCGTGCTCGACAAGGAGTGGCCTCTCATGGCCACGGGCCGCCTCAGCGACGAGGGAGCGTCCCGCATGGACGCGCTGCGCGCACAGACGGCGGCGCTGATCGTGCAGGGCGACGACGCGAAGGCCGTCAAGAGCGCGGTCGTCGAGGAGATCAGGGGTCTGGCCTCGGCGCGGCGCCAGCGCGAGGCCGACGCGCGGGCCACGCCTCCCTCGGGGGTGCTCCCGCTGACGATCCTGACCGGTCTGATCGTCGTCCTGTTCCCCTTCCTGGCGGGGGCCCGTCCCCGGGGCCGTACGCTCGTGCCGCTGGTGCTGATGGCGGCGATGCTCGGGTTCGGCGTCTACCTCACCTGGCAGATCACCCACGTGTTCGACAGCGGCCTCGCGGTCGGGCCCGAGGCGTTCAGGACGGCGCTGGCGGAGTTCCAGCGGATCCCCTGGAGCGGATGACGGTGATCGCCCCCCGCGCGGCGGCCCTCCTGCTGGCCACCCTCCCCCTCACCTACCTCCCCACCCTCCCCGACGCGCCCGCGCCCGCGTCCGTCGTGAGGGCGCCGGTCGATATCACCGTGTGCCTGGATGTCGAGGTGGTGGTGAGTCTGCGGGTCGGGATAAGCGTGGGGGGATACCCGCCGATCTGTCAGGAGCCGGCCGCCCCACCACCCCCCGCCCCGGCCCCGCCGGCCCCGCCTCCCGTGCCGACGCCACCG
>NZ_JANZYP010000116.1 GCF_025506355.1 Sphaerisporangium corydalis | reverse complement strand
GGTAGCCGCCACCGGCAGACACGGCTCGATCAACGCCCACTCGGCATCGGTCACATCAAAACGCGCCACATCCGAGTTCTACCAGCCACCGGGCCTCACCTAGATCCGAACTCCGAACAGCTCCTAGTGTCGGTGGCCGGAGCCCGGTGGACGATCGAGGAGTGCTTCCAAGCCGCAAAGAACGAGACCGCCTTGGACCATTACCAAGTCCGCCTGTATCCCGCCTGGTACCGGTACATCACCCTGACCATGCTCGCCCTGGGTTTCCTCGCCGTCACCAGGGCCACGCTCCTTGAGCAACCCGACCCGCCCGGCAGCGACCAGGAACACCATCCAGCAGATGACCCCACGGCCACCACCACAACACGCGCAACGCCACTCCCCGCCGATCAGCCGATCGCGATCTCTGCCAACGAGATCCGCCGGCTATTCGCACAACTGACCCGGCCACCGACCGACGAACACCATGTCCGGCGCTGGTCCCTGTGGCGACTACGCCACCAAACCCGTGCCCGTAGATCCCACTACCAGCGACGACATACCAAAGATCACTTAGTACGGCTGGAGTACTAGAACCATCGCCTGCGCGAAGGGTGGGCGGGCGGGAGCGGCGCCGTCGTCGTCTTCCTTGGCGGGGATGTCGTAGGCCTTTACGAGGGCCCTGTCCCCGCCCGGCACGTGACCTGGGCGGCTGGACCGGTCGGGGCGCGGGTTCGTCGTGTTCGGTCTTGTGGGGCTAGGGGTTTCTTCGGGGTGGGGTGAAGCGTTCTTGGCCTAGGACGGCGAGGAGTTGGAGTTTTTCGTGGGCCTCGGTGCGGGGGGCGGCGGTGAGGACGAGGAGGGATTGGGACTGGTCCTCGGTGAACAGTGCCTGGCAGTCCAGTTCGATCGGGCCGAGTTCGGGATGGATGAGGGTCTTGTGGTCTTCGAAGCGCTTGGCGACCTCGTGCCGATCCCACAGCCCGGCGAACTCCGGGCTCACCTTCTGCAGCGCGTGGACGAGTTCGCCGGCCCGGGACTGGGGGCCCATCGAGCCGTAGGCGGCGCGCAGGTTCGCGACCTGGGCACGGCTCTGCCTGTCGCGGTCGTCCTCGGGGTAGCACAGCCGCTCGGAGGGATCGGTGAACCACCGGTAGATCCCGCTGCGGGCTAGGCCCGTATGGCCGGACTTGTCGCCGAACAGGGCGTCGGCCATCCGGTTCTGCACCAACGTCTCGCCCAGGTTGGACAAGATGAGCGCCGGGGTGTCGTTGAGGCGGTCGAGCACGCGGAGCAACGCGGGGGCCACGTGCGTAGCGTCCGCGACCGAGGCCGGGGGGTTGTGCCCTGCTATCTGGAACAGGTAGTCGCGCTCGTCGCCCGTCAGCCGCAGGGCGCGGGCGAGGGAGGCGAGCATCTGCTCGCTGGGTCTCGGGCCGCGCTGCTGCTCGAGCCGCGTGTAGTAGTCGGCCGACATCGCGGCCAGGGCCGCGGCCTCCTCGCGCCGCAGGCCCGGGGCACGGCGGCGTGCGCCCGAGGGGAGACCGACGTCCTCCGGCCGGAGCGCCTCGCGGCGGCGGCGCAGGAAGTCGGCCAGAGCTCTGCGGTCCATGGTTCCAGTATCCGCCCCGGTCCCGGCGACCGGCGGCCACGAACCAGGGATCGCCGATCCCCCGATAAGTGCTCTCTGAATACCCCCCATCCTGCGGGTAAGGCTGGAAGCATGCAGATTTCAGGAAACACGATCTTCATCCCGGGCTCCACGAGCGGTATCGGCCTCGCCCTCGCGATCGAACTGCAGGCCAGGGGGAACACGGTCATCGTCGGCGGCCGGCGTGCCGAACTGCTGGAGCGGATCGCCGCGGAGCACCCCGGCATCGACACCGTCCAGATCGACACGACCTACCCGGCCGGCATCGAGGCCGCCGCCAAGGAGGTCCTGGCCAAGCACCCGGATCTCAACGTCCTGGTCACGATGGCCGGCATCATGCGCGTCGAGGACTGGCACCAGCCTGAGTCGTTCCTCGCCTCGGCCGAGTCGGTCATCACGTCCAACCTGCTCGGCCCGATCCGCCTGATCGCCGCGTTCATCCGGCACCTGCGGGCGCAGCCGGACGCCACCATCATCACCGTCTCCTCGGGCTTGGCGTTCACGCCACTCAAGATCACACCGAGCTACAACGCGGCGAAGGCCGCGATCCACATGCTCAGCGAGTCGATCCGGCTGCAGCTCGCCGACACGAGCGTGAAGATCGTGGAGCTGGTACCGCCGTCCGTCCGCACCGCGCTGCTGCCCGGTCAGGAGGAAAGCGAGTTCGCGATGCCGCTCGACGAGTTCGTGGCCGAGGTCGTCGCGCTGCTCGAGGCGCAGCCGGACGCGAAAGAGATCCAGGTCGAGCGGGTGAAATTCCTGCGTTACGGCGAGGCGCGGGGTGACTACGACCAGGTCGTGGCGACGCTCAACACGTCCGACCCGCACGGCAAATAACGAGATTGAATGTGCCCTTCTGCTGGTCCGCTCGCCGTCGTGGTCCGGCCAGGACTTTCGACCTCGCGTTTCGCGGCGTCGAGCCCATGATCGGGGATGTTCGCGGGGCCCGTGGTCAGTTCTGGTCGCCGCCGGTGTCCGTCGACTTCGTCCAGTTCATGGGGAGCAAACGCTCCGAGCCGGTCATCCAGGTGGCGAACGCGAGATAGCCGAGCTCGAAAGCGAGCAGGTCTTCGTCCCAGCGTGGCCGGTCGTCGCCGCGCCGGGACATATGCAGTAGCAGAACGCCGCCGGCAAGGTTGAGCCCGGCCCACACGCCGTTCACGACCGGTCCGGACCTCTTCCCGGCCAGTGGGGTTAAATGACGGCGGCCGGTGACGGCGGTGGCGAGATGGGGAGCACTGTTCGCAATCAGCATGCCAGCGAAGAACGACTGAATCCGCGACGATCTCATACCGCGATGCTAGTCAGCAAAGAGCGCCGGAGGGGTGATGGGAATCGTTCATATGGCGCACTGGAAATCGTTCGGATGGTGCTCCGGGAGCTGCGGCCGGCGACAACCGTACGGCGGTCTCTGCGCCGCCGGTGGGCACCGACACGGCGATGGGCTCAGTGCGGAGCATCAGGCTGGAGGGTGCGGCCGAGGGACTCATGCTGTAAGCCCAACCATCTGGCTTTGCTGTCGCCTCTCAGTCGCGAGTAGCCGCACAATCGCCGTCACAATCAGCCTCCGTTTCCGAAACCGGGGGCGCGTTCTCCAGGAAATTCCTGGTCGTTGTGATGTAGGCGGAGCAGAGTACCCGGCCGAGGCGCGCCGCTTTGCCGTCGCCTAATCGCCGGGTGGGAACGCCCATCGCATTCACGCTGCGTTCCAGGGCCACGCCCGAAACCGCTACCACCGCTTCGCCGCGCTGATCGACCCAGCGGAACGCCTCCCAGAGCAGCGCACGGGCGAGTGGGCCGAGACCCGCCTCCACGGTACGAGACCAGGCACGTCCGGTGGCCAGGCGGCTCAGTTCCCAGATGGCCGGGTCACGGGGAGCCTGCCCCCCGCGCAACAGCTCGGAAAAGACCTCGGGGAGCATGTAACGGCCGTCGGTGCGCAGCATCCGGCAACACCCTGTGACCTCCTGGAGGTCCACCCGATGGCTGATCACGTAGACCGGATCGCAGTCATCGTAGAAATCGCGTTCCATGCCGTGAACGCTGTCGACGTCCCAGCGCAGGCGCTCGTGGAACACTTCATGACGTAGGCGGAACATACCGTTGAGTAGCCACACCGGCAGTTCGCCCGTGTGGCCGATGACGAATTGCTGGGCGCACGCCTGAGGTAACGGATCGTCCACGAGAACTCCCTGGGAAATGACCGGCTTTCCCGCCGATTATTTTCTCCTTGTTCGTGGCCTCCCGCTTTTCGGATTGGATTGCGTTGTCGCAGGCGTCGATGCGTACGATGATCACGCTGCAGCGTCGAGGATGGGGAGCCGCCGTGGGACACGTGTTGACCCGGCTGACGTTACCCGCGTTGCGGCGCTCTCACGGTCACGTGATCTTCGTCAGCGCACCCGCTGACGCCTACGCCTGCGAATTGTCCGTGCTGCCATCGCCCTGACCTCTCGTTCGCCGAAGAAGGCGCTCGCGATAGGCGGTTAACGTGGGATGTTCAGCTGGTCGTCGGTCGAAGGAGAAGTGAGATGAGCAGGCGCCTTCCCGAGAGTCCTACCAGTCCCTATGAGCTGGCTGACTTTCCGATCTCGACGCGGTTGGAGCGATGGCACCAGTTGTCCGACCGTGACTTGCATGTGCGGGCGATCGCCACGTTGAAGTCCCGGGGTGACTACGATCCCGGCCGCTACGGCGACGCCGACAAGTACCTGCCGCTGACGGCGGGCGAGCATGTCGAGTTGCTGGTGCTGGGTGAGTCCATCGCGAGGAGCCTCCGGGACCTCGTCCACGTCGACCGGGCGCTCGAAGCGGGCGTGACCTGGCAGGAGGTGGCCACGGCGACCGGTCAGGACGAGCGGGACGCGCGCCGGGACTACCAGGTGTGGGTGGACGATCGGCACGACCTGCACCAGAGTCACCCCGGTGCCACGAGCGGCATGACCGACGAACAGCACGCTCAGGCGACCGCCCGTGCGGCCGCGCGTTGACGCCGTCCCTGACCCTTGTTCGCCAAAGGCCGGCACCGGCGAGTCGCCGTACCGGCCGCGTTTTCCACTGGTGCGGGGTGTGCTTTGGTGTCAGGAGGGGGCGAGGTGGAGGAGGCGGTCGCGGAGGTGGGCGTCCAGGTCGGCCTGGAGCAGGCCGTTGTTGATGGCGGGAGCGCAGCTCATCGTGATCGTCACCGCGGCGGCCGGTCCTTCTGGATAGTCGAATATGAGCCGGATGCCGCGTTCGTGAACGCCAGATATCCCATGGCACATGTTCCGGCTCGGCACGGTGTCCAAGGTGTTCAGCGTCTCGGCCAGGGCACGGGCGACGTCCCTGCCATGCCGCTTCCGGTAGGGCGGCCGTGAGTACGTGGCGTCCCTGCACACTGTGACTCGGCCGGGTCGTCCTGGGACCATCAGCTCGTCCTGGCCGCGGCGGTCGCCGGGTCCTTGGCAGGGGTCGGCTGGTCGCGCGGGCCGCCAGATTCCGTCCCTGTAGGCCGTGGTGATGGTGGTGCCGGCGTACGAGTTGGTGCCGACGGTGCCGTTGGTGGTCCACACGCAGTGGTTGACCTCGTCGGCGCTGCCCACCCACAGGGCGCGGCCGCCGGAGTAGGCGAACCGTATGAGGTAGTTGGTCATCGGTCCCGCCATCAGTGTGCACGGACGCCCCACGTCGGCGGTGGTGACCGGGAGGTACGCGAGGTCACGGGCCATCGGTGCGGCCTGATCCGTCAGGGTTCGCGAGCCGGTCAGCCGCTCACCACCGGGATGCGTGTCGTCCCCGGGGTAGGCGCAGATGAGGGCTCCCTCCGGCGAACCGGGGACGAGCGACGTCTTCACGCCGGCGATGTGGGCGACGGCGGGTACCCAGCCGCCGATGTCGTCGCCGCCCCAGCGTTGTGGGCAGGTGGACGGTACGGGCGGTGGCTCGCCGGCCGATCCCGAGAGCACCGCACTCGCTGTACACACCATGGTCGCCGCGAGGCCGAGTCTGACCAGGTTGGGAAGCCGCACAGTTGGTAGACGTCGATTCCTGTTCGGTCGGTTCAGTTCGTTCGCACCTCTGTTGCCGGCGTCCAGGAATGTCCAGCGGTATGAATTGCCGCTCAGCTGATATTTCGTGTCGGTGTCGCGGAGCACTCCGATGTAGTCGACGTCGCCAGGCGGTGATGATCGACCGCCGGGTCTTCGGTCGGGTTCAGGTAAGCCGGGTTCGCACGATCGGTGCGAAGTCGAGAGGATTGGGCAAGGGCTCGCGTGGATCGGTCTACCACCGGTCACCCGGCTCGCGCTTCCATGGAATCACCATTCCGACACCATGGGAGCACCGAAATGCCGCTCGATCACTACGTCACCCTCGGCCGATCGGGGCTGCGGGTCAGCCCGTTCGCCCTTGGCGCGATGACCTTCGGAGAGGATCCGGGTGGTGCCGGATGCAGCGTCGAGGAGTCTGAGAAGATCCTGGCGACCTATCTGGACCTCGGCGGGAACTTCATCGACACCGCGAACTTCTACACCAACGGCCATTCTGAGAGGATCCTCGGCGACTGGTTCGCCGCCCGGCCAGGAAAGCGCGAGCACGTGGTGCTGGCGTCGAAGTTCTTCACCAACCTGTTCCCCGGGGATCCCAACGGCGGCGGGGCGGGTCGTTCGTCGATCATCGCCCAGCTCGACGAGACCCTGCGCCGGCTGCGGACCGACTATCTGGACCTGTACTGGCTGCACAACTGGGACCGCCACACCCCGATCGAGGAGACCCTGCGCACGCTCGACGACCTGGTCCGGGCCGGCAAGATCCGCTACATCGGGTTCTCCAACACGCCCGCCTGGTTCACCGCCCAGGCCCAGACCACGGCGCTGCTGAAGGGGTGGACCCCGCTGATCGCGCTGCAGGTGGAGTACTCGCTGCTGGCCCGCACCGTCGAGGGCGAGCTCGCGCCGCTCGCGCTCGACCAGGGCATGGCGCTGGTGCCATGGAGCCCCCTGAAGAACGGATTCCTGTCCGGCAAGTACCGGCGCGGCACGCAGGTCACCAATTCGGCCCGCACGCCCTTCGTCGGCCACCCGAGCGACGACGAGTTCGAGGTCATCGAGGCGGTCGCCACGGTCGCCGGCGAACTCGGGACCACCTCGGCGGCGGTCTCGCTGGCCTGGCTGCGCGCCCGCCAAGGCACCGTCGTGCCCATTGTCGGCGCCAGGCGTGTGGAGCACCTGGAGGACAATGTCGCCGGCCTGGAAGTGACCCTCACCCCGGAACATCTCCGCACGTTGGACGCGGTCTCCGCTCCGGCCCTGAACTACCCGGCACCATTGCACGGGGCGCTGCGGGCGATGCTGCAGTTCGCGGGAACCACCGTCGACGGTGAGACGTCCGGCGTTTATCCGCCACTGGTGCAGAGCAACGTCCGCTACTGAGAACCCGGTACCCGCCGGACCGCGTTCTTCCAGGGTGACAATCGACAGGTGAAGCCACTTCAAGTAATGGTTTCTGTCGTTCTGACCTACCGATCCCGGTGATATCTTGACTCCAGTCGCCGCGCGATTCCAGCCGATTCTCGGGGATTGACCGCCGGTCCGTCGTCCACGGTTTCAGGACAACAGGCGGGCCGATTATGGATGCACACAGAATTCAGCGTTCCATTTCCCATGGCCTTTTCGCGTCCCGCCGTGAGGCATACCGAGATCGGAGCTTTCGTGCCCATTGGAGTGATCTTCATGAAACCCACCGTGGTTCGCGACGTGGTGACCGGGCACAGCTACGACGTCCTCCCGGACCAGGCCGTCCACCCGGTGGGCACCATCGTCGAGTACGTCCCGGTCCAGCCGCCCACCGTCGCGAGCGTGAAGGGGCTGGTGGCGGGGACCGTCACGGGGGACAGTGTCTCGACCGACATCGGCCTGAAGATCCCGCTGCGAAGCGACCTGCGAAGCGTCTATCCCGACGGCACCAAGGTCAAGTTCTCCGGCACCCCAGAGCGGGTGTTCGCCCTGGACGCCCTGACCTGGGATCTCGGTGCCCCGGCCCGCCGGGTGGACGTGACGGACAACTCGGGTTCCGTGCCCAAGCCCCTGAGCCGGCTCGGCATCTCCATCGAGCAGGACTCGAAGGACAAGACCGATTTCGACACGAACCAGGCCTACTACCATCTGGGCGCCGCCGGCGCCTGGACGACCCGGGTGCACACCTGCGCCGTGTTCGCGATGTGGAGCAGGACCGCCAGGATCTCCTACCTGTCGCACGCGGACGCCGGCACCAGCCCGGTGACGGTGTCCGAGTACGTCGCCGAGTACCTGGCGCAGGCGGTCAAGGGCGGCGCCGACCTGGACGTCCCCGGTGAGCTGACCGTCGTCATTCTGCTGGCCGACGACACCCTCGGCCAGGACTCCACCTCTCTCCAGGTCCTGTCGCTGTCCCTGAACCACCTGCCCACGGCCCAGGCCGCCGCCGTCTACCGCAACGCCCGGTGCCACCTCATCCAGCCGGACGACTACGTGGTCGTCCAGGCCGGCGGCCCGCCCCGGGTGCTGCTCCTCCCGGACACCCGGGTGACGTACCTGCTGAAGCAGTACACCCGCTCCCCGACCCCCGCGCTGCGCGACCTGCTGGCACAGTCCGTCCCCGCTCCGGTGCCCATCGCGTGGCCGCGGTTCGAACCGACATTGATCTTCGACGCGGCGCAGGGGGCCAAGGCGCAGGGCCACGACACGTTGCTGCCGGTGTTCGCCCGGCTGGTGGGCTACCGGGACGGCAACGAGGCCCGGCAGAGGCTCTGGGGGAGCTGACCGGCCCGCGTGACCAGAAAGTCCAGGCTTGCCGGAAGCCCGCCGTGGGCAGAAGTCCGCCTGGCTAGAAGAGCGTCGGAGGGTCGTCCGGGTCCGGGTTCTTGGGCTCGTCCGGTTCGAAGACGTGGATCGCGCCGAACTCGCCGTCGTAGCCCGGGTCCTTGGTCACCTCGCCGCGGCGGAGGCGGGCGACCGCTTCCGCGAGCCGCGGTGCGTGCACGGCGATGTCGTCCACCGGCAGCTCGTCCAGGATCGCCAGCTCAGGGCCCATGGCGGCCGTGAGCCGGTCGACCTCGGCGCGCACCCTCTTGCTCTTCGGCCCGACACCGAAGATCTCGCCCACGATCTCCGGCAGCGGGACGAGGTTGCGGAAGCCGGCGGCGCCGTCCGGACGGAACCCCGCCGGCCTGTCGGCCAGGTCCTCGACCCGGCTCAGCACGCCGACCGTGAGCTTCCTCCCGCATACGGGGCAGATCCCACCATGCCGCCGCGTCTCCTCGGGGTCCATCCGGACGCCGCACTTGCGGTGCCCGTCGACGTGGTACTTGCCCTCCTCGGGATAGAACTCGATCGTCCCCGCGAGCCCGTCGCCGGTCCGCAGCGCCCGCAGGATCGCGAAGTAGTCCAGATCGGTCTCGAACACCGTGGTCTCGCGGGCGACGATGGGCGGCGAGTGGGCGTCGGAGTAGCTGACCAGCCGATATCCGTCGAGTCCTGAGACCCGCCAGTTCATGGCCGGGTCGCTGGACAGCCCGGTCTCCAGCGCGAAGATCTCATCGGTGAGGTCGCCGTAGCACTCTTCGAGGGTGTCGAATCCGGACTTCGAGCCGAACACGCCGAACCACGGGGTCCAGACGTGGGCGGGCACCAGGTAGGCGCCGTCGCCGCTGCTCAGAGTGGCTTCCAGCAGATCACGGGAGTTCAGGCCGACGACGGGCCGGCCGTCAGAACCGAGATCGGCGATCCGCCCGAGTTTGGCGTTGAACGCCTCGGCCGCCTCGAAGTCCGGCATGTACACCAGGTGGTGAATCTTTCGGGATCGCCCGCCCTGGGGGTAGATCGTGGAGACCTCCACCGACAGCATGAACCGCACCTGGGCGGCCGCGACGCTGGGCGGCAGCGTACGGGAGATCTCCCGGTCCGGCTCCTCGCGTAACCGGAAAAGTCCCGGTTCGGCCGGTACGAGGTCGTCGCGCAACCGGTCGAACCAGGCCGGGTGCGTGAAATCACCGGTGCCCAGCAGCGTGACGCCCTTGCGCCGCGCCCACCATGTCAGATGTTCCAGATCGCTGTCCTTGCTACAGGCGCGCGAGTACTTCGAATGCATGTGTAAGTCGGCATGAAAACGCATCGCGACATTGTTCCACAGGCCGGAAATATGCGCAGGACAACCGTTTCAGTGGAAGTGAACGCGTACGTGCTTCATCGACGGAATGCGGCCCACACGAGGGGTCAGTCGCACTGGACGCCGTTGACGAAGCCGGGGGTTATCGGGGTCACGCGATTGCAGTGGTAGATGCCCGAGGGGACCCTGATCGTCCCGGGTCCTGGCTGGCCGGTCGCCGGTGTGCAGCCGTGGGCGAGGATCTGCAGGGGTCCCAGGATCGCGATCACCGGGACGAACGGCGTTCCGGTCGTGCAGGTGTACGCGACGTCCGCGTGGGCGGCGGGGGCCATTGCCGGGAGGGCCATGAGGGTGGCGATGACCACCACGAAAGCGCGTGCGCGTCTGGTGATTTTCATCATTATGTGCCTCTTTTCGGAAAGGCGGCGGGGCCGCGGAATGGGTCGGGGGTACGGGGCATACCCCTGGAATTCCGCCAGGATGCGCGCCGTCCATCACATGGCCGCATATGGACATACCGTTCATCTCAAAGATGGACTTGGGGGCAATATTCGGTTCATGGGTGCTGAGAGATGTTCTGCAGATAATTAGTGAGTATCAAACTGGCATTTGTTCCGACCGACCATGGATCGTTCATTTGGTGGAATGTCCGGCACGTGTTCGTAGGGGTGGTCCGGCCACCCCTATGTGGCGGCCACCCCTGTGTGGCGGCGCGTCCGCTGGGGGATCACGCTGTAGGTATGAACGCGAACGAGCTGACGACGACGCGGCGGTCCCTCCACGTCGTCGCGGAACTGATCTTGGCCGGGCCGCAGTACCGGCGGAGCGGCACCATCCGCCTCCGTGTGACGCCTGGAGGATTCGCGACGATCAGCGAGCCCGACCTGCGGGTCGAGGGGGGCGAGCTGGTGGTCGGGTCCGGGCGGCTGCCGCTGGACGGGGCGACCGTCCAGGAGCTGGGCACGGCCACGGGGGCGGGCGCCGGGGCCCCGGCGGAGCTGTACGCCGACGGGTCGGGCGGCTCGCCGGAGGACGTCCTGCGGGTCGACCCCGCCGCGGCGGCGCATCTGGAGGCGAGCCTCTCGCTGGGCGAGGAGGCGCTGCGCCGGCTGGCCCCCGATCTGACGCCCGTCCTGTGGCCGGAGCACTTCGACCTGGGGGTGACGCTCGACAAGGTGAACTACGGCGTCTCGCTCGGCGACGGCCATCTCGGCGTGCCCTACGCGTACGTCGGGCCCTGGGAGCCGAGGACCGGCGACTTCTGGAACGCGCCCTTCGGCGCCTCGCGTCCGCTCAGCGAGCTCGATGACGTGTCGGCGTTCTTCGCCGAGGGCCGTGAGCGGGCGGCGTCCGCGTGAACGGTGATGGCGGCGCCTGGGGGTCGCGTCCTTTGACGTGCGCGACGATCCCTGGGGCGTGTTCGGGTCGGCCGAGGATGACAATTAGGACATGAACGAATGGCAGCAGATTCGTGAGCGGCTGCGCGAGTTCGCCCTCGGCCTCCCTGAGGCCCATGAGGACTTCCCCTGGGGCGAGACCGTGGTCAAGGTCAACAAGAAGGTGTTCGTCTTCCTGGGGATGGACGAGGCGACGGAGAAGTGGGGGCTCCAGTTCTCCGTGAAACTGCGCGAGTCGAACGGGTACGCGCTCGACCTGCCCGGCGCGAGCCCGACGGGTCACGGGCTGGGGAAGGCGGGATGGGTCACGATCCCGTTCGCGGACGGCACCCCTGACGCTGACGTGCTGTGCGAATGGGTGGAAGAGAGCTACCGCATCGTCGCCCCGAAACGCCTCGTCGCCCTGCTCGACTCCCCCGGCTCCCCCGACTCCTGAACCGGTGAACGCCCGCTTGGACGGACGGCGGCGCCCGCCGTCGCAGAGGAGGACGCCACGTCCGTTAGAGCGCCGAAGGCGAGAACTTTTCACTGGCTCGGCGCCGTATGAGGCGCCGGAATCGCCGTACCCCGTCTCACCGCGTCGGCGCCAAGGACATGCCAGCGTGTGCGAGGGGATGATCGTGAGACCGGGGCCGGGAGTTGAGGGCCTGGGCTCCGAGGCGGGAGTCGGGTGCTGAGGGTGGGGGGTCGGGGGGTCAGTAGGGCAGGGGAAAGGCGGCAGGGCCGATAGGCCTTGGGGATACTGCCCGAGCCGAAGGCGAGGACCTTTTCACCGACTGGGCGCCGTATGAGGCGCCGGAATCGCCGTACCCCGTCCCATCGCGTCGGCGCCCAAATACACGCCAGCGTGTGCGAGGAGTGATCGTGAGGTTCGGGGGTCGGGTGTGGGGGGGCCGGG
>NZ_JANZYP010000115.1 GCF_025506355.1 Sphaerisporangium corydalis | reverse complement strand
ACCCCACCCCCACACGCGACAAAGGGGCCCGACCACCGGCCGAGCCCCTCCACACCCGCACACCCTCCGCGTCAGGCGTCGACCCCCTCCCGTCCGCACATCCTCCGCGTCAGACCAGGTTGTCCTTGGGGTCAGAAGTCGAAGACGGGACCGGTCGCGGCCTTCAGCAGACACGCGTTGCCGAACGTCCGCTCGACCCGGATGCGGTTCCCGTTCCACGTGCCGAGCGCGGCCACCGACACCGGAGCGAAGATCTTCGGGCAGTTGGCTCCCGGCGACAGGTCCAGCTTGGTCGGGTCACCGCCGACGACGGCGAGCACCCGGCACGCGAACACGGGCCTGGGGTGCGATCCGGACGGAGGCGAGCAGCGCAGCGTCACGATCCGGTCAGGCGGAAACGCCTTGGGCCCACGACGAACGGTCAGCGCCAGCACCTGTGCCGTGTTGTCGACCGCCACCCCCGACGTCCCCACCCCCGAACTCACACCAACACTCCCCGACCCCGACCCCGCCCCGTTCACGTGCCCAGCGGTGGCACCCACCCCACCCGCGTTCCCCGAACCCGGCCCACTCACGTGCCCAGGATGGGAACCGCCCCCCGAACCCGGCCCACTCACGTGCCCAGACGTGAAACCCACGCCACCCGCGTTCCCAGAACCCGAACCGGGCCCACCCACATGACCAGACCCCGACCCCCTCCCACCGGCGTTCCCCGGCCCAGACCCCATCCCACCTGTACCGCCAGGACGAGAGCCGCTTCCACCCGCGTTCCCCGGACCCGAACCAGGCTCACCCGCATGACCAGGCCCGGACCCCATGCCACCCGCGTTACCGGGCCGCGAGCTCGGCCCGCCCGCGTTCCCCGGCGCGGAACCCACTCCCGGGAGATTCCCGTACCCAGCGCCCACGCCAGGAGGATTCCCCTGCCCCGGCTTCGCCCCGGCCGGAATCCCGTGCCCAGAGCCAACCCCAGGAGGAATGCCCTGCCCAGGCTTCGTCCCAGGCGAATTCACGTACCCAGAACCAACCCCCGGCGGAACCCCCTGCCCCGGCTTAGCCCCAGGCGGATTCCCGAACTCAGAACCAGCCCCGGGGGGAATCCCCTGCCCGGACCCCGTCCCTGGGGCGATCCCCTGCCCCGGCACCATCCCGCCGATGTTCCCCGGGATCGGCCCTATCCCGCTGATGCTCCACGGAATCGGCCCTGGACCGCCGACGTCGCCCGGAAACGCTCCCGTACCGCCGGCGTGGGCGTGGTGCCCTGCCTTCTTCCCCCCGTGCTTGTGGCGATGCCTCGGCTTCGACTTCTGCTTCGGCTTGTGCTTGATCCCAGCGATCTTGCCCTGGTGGGTGTCATGGGTATGACCCCCCGGTGGCGGTTCGCCAGCGGAACTGGCCCCGGCCCCCGCCGCTCCGACGGTGACCGCCGTGCCGAAGGCCAGGGCGAGACAGCTCAGGCCCGTGAAGAAGCGTCGCATGTGAATCCCCCGATTTCGCATGACGAAAGAGCGACCGACAGCCTCCCGCACCCGAACCCGCAGATCAACGACCGACTCCCCTACCCCCCACCATCCTTCTCACCCGATTCGGATCACCCCCGAACGCCCCCGGAGCAGACCCCCCACCACCCCCCAAGCCAGACACCCGCACCGCCGTACAAGACAGGCTCGTCCGCGTCCGACGACGCTGGACCGCATGCGTTTCGACACGAAGATCGGCATAGTCGTCCGCGAGGACCTGGCGATCTGGCAGAAGCTCAACGTGACCGCGTTCCTGGCGAGCGCCGTGGCCGCCGAAGCCGAGGACGCCATCGGCGAGCCCTACGCCGATGCCTCCGGCAACGCCTACCTCGCGATGTTCCGCCAGCCGGTGCTCATCTACTCCGCCGACGGCGAGGGCCTCGCCACCGTCCACACCCGCGCCCTGAGCCGCGGCCTCGCCACAGCGGTCTACATAGAGGAAATGTTCAAAACCGGCCACGACGCAGCCAACCGCGCCACCGTAGAGGCCCACCCCGCCCCAGACCTCCCCCTCGTAGGCCTGGCCATCTACGGCCCCCGCAACCCGCTAGACAAAACCCTAAAAGGCCTGACACTGCACCCCTGAGACCAGGTGGCATTCTCTTTATCTGCGCTCGATGAGAACGCAGGCGATGGCAGCCACCATCATCCCGATACCCGCGTAGGTCATCAGCGAGAGAAGATCGGGGGCGACCCGCTCGACGGAATTGAACAAGCCGGCCGCTCCGAGTAGGGATAGCCAAAGCAAAATCCCCCCTGAGGCGACGAACGCGGCGCCGGCCGCGGTGGCGACTGACGAGTAGTGCTTCGATCGAATCAGAATCACGAGCCAAGGCAGCAGCGGAATAAGGGTCAGCACCTGAGCGAATGTCATTTTGACCTTGTCATTATCCGGAATGAACCACAACAGCCGACGGGGTGGGCGAGGATTACTTCCTCACCCACCCTGCCATGGCCCTATCTAGCACCAAGTTACACTACAGCGGTGGCCCCAAATCCTCCACCGAGAATGCACCGAGACACTGGGAATTCCCAAAGGTCACCGATCCCCACGAACTCGAGCGCGATAGGGGGCACGACTGGTCCGCCCTGATACTGTAGTTTCTGTACACTGTGCCGTTCTTCTTGAAATCCAGCCTGATCTCCGCTTCATAAACGTGCCGGAAGCGGTCGATGCTACACGTTGTTACAGCACACTTACCCCAGACGAGTCCTCTATATGCGTTGAGCTGCGGGTCACCCTTGGCACTAAGGCTACCCCGCTTCCGCTCCTCGGTTATTCCCCCACACTCTTCTTTCGAGTCGCTCTCCCACTTGGCAGTGAAAGACGGGCTGGTGCTGACATTGAGGTCGCCACTGGACTTGTACGACTCGTTCCGGAAGCAGGCGGATCCCGAGACCTTCATGTAGGCATGGCTCACGAGATACTTACCGTAATCCGACTGCCATCCGTACTTACTGTTCTCGGACGCATTCTTCGGCTTGGGATAGATGCGCACATAGTTTATGTACGACTGCACCGGCCATTCGGAATCCCATGGCTCCAGTTCGTCGAACTCAGTGCGTGGAGTGGATGACCCGGATCGATAATGAACTTCCCAGGTCTTGCCCAGCTTGAAGGTTAGATTCACGCCCTCACCGATCAGCCCCGGCCCACTCGAGCTGCAGGATCGCGCTTCTGCCATTCTTTGCTGGCCGGAACCGCAGTTCCAGCCATCATCATCCGACACATCCGTGGGATCCTCGACCGTCTCGTTGGGAACTTGCAGAATAACCATGTTCCCGCATCGATCAAAAACGACGATCGAAATCGTGGATTCACTTGGATCGATTTGATCCGCAGTCCTCGATCTGCCCGGCATCGATTTCGCAGATGGTGCAGTCTGAATCTTCCAGGTCCGCTTGACCTCTACGGTGACACGAACCGACCCGTTGGCGCCTGGCTGGACGACGGCGTTGTCCAGGGCTACCGCGGAATCAGTGCGGGACTCGCCTACCCTCTCCATTTCGCCACGTTGCAGGACCAGTGCTGTGTTCAGCAACGACAGTTTGGCGGCGCTCGGAGCGTCGGGAGTCACACCTGCGGCATCCCAGACGGTTTCTGCGCGACCTTCCAGCACTGCATCCTGCGCCTGGTAATAGTCCCTGACCCGCTGTACGTACTCGCCCGCACCGGAGTCTGACACTGTTTTGGTGTTCGCGCTCGCAGGCGGCCCATCGAGGAAGGGAACGCACGATTGACTCGCATCTGAGCTGGGAGGAGGAGGTACGACCTTCGGGGTTACGGTGGCGCTCACCCATTCGCCCACTGCGAAAGCCGTCTTGGCCCGCACCCTGATGTTGTAGACCTCGCCGTTGGTCAGCCCCGTTATATTGGCGAACGGATCCTCGACCACCAGCGTCTTGACTACCGCCCCACCACTGTTGGCGACTTCGACGTCATAACCCTCGAGTATTCCTACGCTGCCGTTGCTCTCAGGAAGTCCCCAACTGGCGATCGCCGCCGCGTCTCCTGGTTGAGTGACCAGGTTCAGCACCTCACTGGGAGGACCTGCTAGAAGGTAGGTGAGATCCAAGGAAGGCTTCTCCGCTGCCGCCGCATCACCAAAGGTGATCACGTCGTCCTTGTCGGCGGTGAGCATCAGCCAGGAGTATTCGCTCCCCGCGATGTCCGCCTGCGGCTGATTCAACGGCAGCGTGTAAGTCGTCGTGCGGGTGTCTACGTCGCCGAGAAGATCCGAACCCCTGGTCTCACTTGTGACAGGGCTTTTCAGGGGGGTGGCGGTGATAACGGCGTCCTGCGGACATGGGCCTGTCGGACAGATCGGCGTGCCGAGTTTGAGGATACCCTCTGAGATTCCCGCACCGTCAGGGAGTTCATTCAGTCTGAGCCCGATGACAGCCGCCGTCTTGTCTGAACCGGTGCCTCCGATCCGCATTGTGGCCGAATCGACGACCGTACAAGGTCCGCCATCACACGCTGCGGGGTCAGGGTTCGCCGTTTTGATGACGATACTGTCCATACCCAAAGTGAGGTGACGGACGTTCTCGACTGGATCAGGCGGAGGAGTGCCAGGCGACGTGAAAGCAACGGATGGGGTTTTTGCCGAACATATCTCCTCGACGCAGGCCTGCATCTGCCAGCGATAAGCGGTACCGGCTTGGATGAGATCAGACGGGACCTGGAACGAGGCGCGTTGACCCCCGTTGACGGTTCGGGTGCCTAGTGGCGCGGCGCCGATGGGCACACCTGCGCTGCTATAGAGAAAGAACTTGGCGGTTATCAGGCCGCCCGACGGGCGGTTGGCCATTCCGGAGAGGATCGGCTGGATCGGATCCTGAAGACCGGTTTCGGTATCGGTAGGGAGATAGGGGGCGTCGGTGGTTATGCGGTAGTAGGGGGATTCTGAGCAGGTTTGGGGGGTTACGCCGTTTATGCAGGCTTTTACGGAGATTTTGAAGCTGTCGACGTTGCTGACGTCGTAGGTCTTGGTCGCGGACTGGCCGGAGGGCAGGTTGGCGTTGGTGGGCGGGGTGAGGTTGAGCATCCAGGAGATCTCGGCCTGGCTGAGAGCGCGCTGGTAGGCGCGGACCTCGTCGTAGGAGGTCTTGGTCGAGGTGAGGAGGCCGCCGCTGGGGCTGAGGTTGAACGTGCTCCCGGTGAACCAGGAGTCCCAGGTGGAGTTGTGAGTGGCCTCTCCCGACAGGACGCCGTTGATGTACAGGCGGATCTTGTGGGCGGTGGCGTCGTAGACCGCGGTGACGTGGTTCCAGGTACCGCTGGTCGTGGCCGTGGTCGAGGTCACGCTGGTGCCAGAGCTGTTGGCGGCCCCGGTGTTGTACATGGTCAGGCGGTACTTGCGGGTGTTGCCGTCGTAGGTGACCGTGAAGCCGTCCTGGGTTGGGCCGCGTTGATTGAAGATGCCGCCCGTCGTGGTCGCGGTCGTGTCCGCGCGGACCCAGCCGGCCACCGAGAAGCTCTTGTCGGTGTGCAGGACCGGGCCTAGAACAGATGCGTCCGCACCGACTGTGGGAGCGCCGTTGAGCTGGATGGCCTTGCCGTCTTTGCCGTTGATGACGGTGGAGCGACCGGTGATGAAGGCCAGGTCGTGATGATTGCCGGTGCCATCGACGTGAGTGATGCCTTCGGTGAAGCTCCACTGTGCGACGGCTCCGGCGCCCGTGGTCCAGGGGGGCAGGGGAGCGGTGGAGTCCAGGATGGACAGGTAATAATCGAGGTTGCGGCCGTCGGCCGAGGTGGACTGGTAGCCGACCTTGGCCGAGCTGGTGCGCACGATGGCCTGGTCGCCGTCGACAGAGTCGACCGATTCGGCGGTGACGGTCGGAATCTCCGGCGGCAGGAAATACTGCACGATCAACTTGGGTGGGGTGGCACCAGCGCCGGTCATCTCCGAGGAGTGGTAGCTCACGGTGTAGCTGTCGGCGTTGTTGACCAGGCTTTCTGAGGGCCCTATCAACTCGATGCCGTAGTTCGGGGTACCGACCGCCCACTTCCTGACCCAGTCGGTGGCCGGCCAGGACATGGCGCCCGGCGTGTTGGGGCTGGTGGTCGGGCAGGGCGTCCACGCAGGGTCGGCGGTCGGAGGCTTGTTGGACCAGCTGATGGTGTTGGCTGCCCAGTCACTGATGACTCGCCCGGCCTGCACTGTGCCGTCTCCGGCCACGGCGCACTTGAAAGATTGGGTCCGCCACAACTGCAACGCCGCCGAGAGGATGGCCTTGCCGGTGAGCGCGGCGGTGTCGAACTTCAGATAGGAGCGGTAGTACTGGAAAGCGTCTCTACCCGAGCAGGTCCAGACCTTCCCGCCTATCGTGAGCAGCGTCGACTGGGAGGACACCAGAGGGTCGAAGATGGCACATTCAGCGCGCGAGCCGATTGTGGTGTCGGTGGTCACGCTCAGCGTGGTCGTCGGGTCGATCGTCACCGGATAGTGCGTCGCCGGGTCCTTCAACCAGGCGGCGTCCGGCTTGAGCACCAGGACCTGTCGGCCGTTCTCGTTCACCACCGAGGTGGAGATCCGCCCCACCCGGCGGCCCGTCACCGCTCCGGCCCCTGTGGGAGGAGCGGCGGAGGCGTCCAGCATCACCGGTCGCGGTGCTTGGGCGAGCACCTTGTCCTTGGCATCGGTGAGCTGCAGCCCGCCCTGCTCGTTCTTGCCGAAGTCCATTCCTGTCGTCTGGACGGGGATGCGGTATTCCACCGGCCCTGTGGGGCGCTCCCGTAGCACCACATCGTGGGTGAATCCCGTGCTCAGCGCGGTGACGACCAGGTCCGCGGACGGCCCGGCGGCATCGGCGTACGTCGCCACGTTGTCCTTGACCGTCGGTCGCGGCAAGGTACCACCCCATGACAGGGCGAACCGCTGACCGTCGTCGCGCCGCATCGTGGCGAACGGACCGTTCCCGCCCAGGGAGAACTCGACCTTGGCCTTGGCGACCGTAGGCGTGAGCACCCCGTTCCGCTCGACCAGAGCGGTGTTCATCCACGCCCAGGTGCCATCGGGTTGCTTCACCCGAGAGGGCGCCGAATACGCCTCGGTCACCAGATGCGCGTCCGGGTACGCCCACGTACGCGATCCTTCGGTGCCTGCCTGGTCCACCTCGACTGGTTTGCCCAGCTTGCGGGCCTGCGTGATCGCCGCCCGTGCGGCCGCGTCGGGATCCACCGGGCGGGGCAGTGCCGTCATCGCCGGAACGGCCGGCTTGGCCGGGGTCGACTGGGTGGAGGGCGGGGAAGTGTCGGCGGTGGCGGGTGAGGGCCCGCCCGCCGCCAGCAGGGAGGCGACCACCGCGGAGACCGTTGCCACGGCGATCCCGCGGCCTGGCCGGCCCGGTTGTCGCACACGGAGGGAGGAGGTATTTCCTGAGACTTTCACATAACACCCCAATGGGACGTAAGTGGATGTGTCAGGAAATTTCTATGTTGAGGGTGATCTCTCGGCAATGTGACAAGGCTCACTGACGACATGCCGATGACGTCCGTAACGCCAGCACGTCCCTAATCGATCGGGTGATCGAATCATGGGCAGGGGGCGAGTCCATCTGGCCAGTTCAGAGCCGTCACGGCGTTTCGGTGCAAGGAGATGCATTCCGGTTAGGACTTGCATTAATACACTTAACAGTTAACCGAAACCAACCCTCCGGATTCACAGCCCACCAGCCCGAAGTTGTGGACCCGGCCGTCAACCGGATCCCAGCGCCAGAAGGTACGACACCTCGGACCGTCGTTTCAGAAATTGAAGACGGCTCCGGTATAGGCGCGGAGTTCGCAGGGGTTGCCGAAGGTGCGTTCGAACCAGAGGTGCTGGCCGTCCCACATGCCCGAGGCGGACACCGTCGTCGGCTGGTAGCGGTGGGCGCAGGACGCGCCCGAGCTGATCTTCAGGCCGCCCAGGTCTCCCGAGACCGGTTCCAGGAGCCGGCACGCCTCGGCCGACCGTGGGTGGGTGCCACCGGGGGCGGGGCACTGCAGGAGCACAATTCGCTCTGAAGGCGTGACCGATTCCCCCCGGGCGATCGTGAGCAGCAACGCCCGGCTCACGCCCTTGGGCTGATGCAGTGCCGACGCGTGGGCCGCGGGGCCGCCGGGGAACGGCCTCGGGATCGCGGCCGCGCCGTTCGCGGGCGCGGGGCCGACGGCCGCGGCCGTGCCCAGTGAAAGGACCGCACAGGTCAGGCTCCTGATCCGGCCGCTGCAGGCCTTGCGGATCGGGCCGCTGAAGAGACGTCTCATCTGGATCCCCCGGTTTCGTATGGCATGGAGCGTCGCCGGCCTTCCTCGTGTCGGCCTGCCGAGCGGGCGCCGAGCCCCTCTCCGAGAGCGAGATTCGACGCACCAGTTATCTCTCCGGTTCCAGCGGTTTCATAACAAAAAAATAACGGACAGTCATATTTGTCCGGTTTTGGGGTCGATGACCAAGATCGCCGGAGTACGGTCACACCTGTCTCTTTACGTACGCATGGGACCTACCCGGGCCTCCCATGACAAAGAAGGAGCTCAATGAACACCCGAGCCAAGCGCCTCATCCTCCCTCTCGGTGGTGCCATCGTGGCCACCAGCATGATCGGCGCGACCCTCTCCAACTCCGCCAGCGCGCAGGCCAAACCGGCTCCTGTGAAGTCGGGCTCGCTGGCCAACGGGACCGACGCGAAGGCCATCGCGGGGTCCTGGACGCCCAGCAAGCTGAAGGCGGCGAAGAGCTACCTCGAGGACTCCTCGCTCTCCGGCAAGCTGAAGAAGAGCACCAGCAAGGCCTCCGCCGACGGCAAGGCCGGAACGGTCGCCCCGACCGGCGACGGCGACAAGACCGCCGGTACCTCAAAGAACGTGAACCTGCCCACCAACGTCGGCAAGGTGTTCTTCCAGGTCGACGGCAAGCCGTACTGGTGCTCCGGCACCTCGGTCCAGTCGAAGTACCACAACCTGGTCGCCACGGCCGGTCACTGTGTGTACGACACCGACAAGAACGAGTACGTCGACAACTTCGTCTTCATCCCCGGTTACTACCAGGGCAAGGCGCCGTGGGGCGTCTACGTCGGAGCGAAGGTCAACCTCCACGACGACTTCACCGTCTACGAGGACTACGACTACGACTACGCGTTCGTCAACGTCTACAACGGCGTCAAGCAGACCGGCGAGAAGGTCGTCGCCAAGAACGAGTACGACGCTTACAAGGGCCCGAAGTGGGCCAAGGACGAAGAGATCACCAAGGACGAGTACCAGAAGAAGGTCGACGAGAAGGGCGGCGAGACCGCCGACGCCTGGTCGAAGTCCACTGGTTCCGAGATCGTCCTGCCCTGGGGCACCGCCGGCGGCCAGCGCGTCGTCAAGGAGGTCTCCAAGGACGAGTTCGACAAGGCTCCCGCGGCCGACTCCAAGGTGAACTTCGCCAAGGCGCCCGGCAAGACCGCCACGGAGATCGTGGACGAGGTCACGTACGAGAAGTACACGGGCCCCGGCTACAAGAAGATCGTCGACTCGGCCTACACCATCACCCACTACTACGTGAAGTACTGGGTGAAGAAGACCACCACGGTCAAGTACTACAAGACCGTCTTCCACATCAAGACGTTCGTGGACGCGGGTCGTCTCGGTGACAACGTCGGCGGCCAGGGCTTCACCTGGAACCGGAGCACCAAGGCCAAGCAGTTCAGCTTCGGCTACCCGACCGCCACGCACCTCGACGGCAACAAGGCCTACACCGGCGAGACCATGAAGTGGTGCTACGGCCAGACCGCCGCGGCCCCGGCCGTCAGCAAGTACAAGGCCGAGGAGCAGCTCGCCATCAAGTGCGCCTTCACGCCCGGCGCCACCGGCGGCCCGTTCCTGATCGTGTACAAGAGCAGCAAGCGGACCGGTTACGTCAACGGCGTCGTGAGCCTGACTCTCGACACCGACGGCAACGGACGGTACGACCACATCACGACGCCGTACTTCAACAGCGACACCTACGGCATCTACAAGTACGCCGCCAACCTGTGGACCGGGAAGCTTACGACGAGCTGACGGATCCCTCGGCAGGGTAGGGGGCCGGGCCGCATGTCCGGCCCCCTACCGGGTACACGTCCCACACCCCGGGCGGCCCTCACCGGATACCCGTCCACGATCCCCGGCGCCCCCTACCGGACGAGCGTTCACGTACGCCCCGACGTTCCCTCCCATAACGAAGTGAACCCAGGTCACCCAAGTACCGTGCCGATTACTAGTTGATCTGGAAAAATCGCCCTTCACCGTTGTCTGCACTCTTCTGATCAGTGGAAGGTACGAAATGCCATCCCGAGCGAAGCGGATCGCGCTCACATTCTGCGGCGCCCTCGCGACCGCGAGTGTGATCCTTTCCGCGGGTCCGGGATTCCCCGGCGCACTGGCCTCGAGCCGGTCCGCGCCCGCGGGCATCACCACTCTTCCCCTGGCCCAGAACGACGCCGACCTCAACAAGGTCGTCGAATGGTGGACGCCTGACCGGCTGAAGCACGCCAGCAGCTACGCGCCCAAGACGGCGTCCGCGGCCCCCGCCGCGACGAGCTCGGCGACCCCGAGCGCGACGAGCCCGGTACCGAAGCCCACGGCGACGAGCAACCCCGGCGCCGCGTCGCTCACGCCGGCCTCGGCCGAGGCCGGGCGGAGCACGAAGGCGCCCGAGAGCAAGACGACCGCGCTGCTGGGCTCGCCCCCGCCGAAGACGTCGCTGACCGTGAAGTCGAAGAACGTCAACCTTCCGCCGACGGTGGGGAAGGTGTTCTTCCGCAACGGCACCACCGAATACTGGTGCTCGGCCTCGTCGGTGCACTCCAAGTACGGCAACGTCGTCGCGACGGCGGGCCACTGCGCGTACGACGTGAAGAGCGGCAAGCCCGTCGACTACTGGGTGTTCATCCCCTCCTACATCGACGGGGCGACGCCCTACGGCATCTACGT
This sequence comes from Sphaerisporangium corydalis, assembly GCF_025506355.1. Taxonomy (GTDB): domain Bacteria; phylum Actinomycetota; class Actinomycetes; order Streptosporangiales; family Streptosporangiaceae; genus Sphaerisporangium; species Sphaerisporangium corydalis. Next base: position 1,498 of record NZ_JANZYP010000115.1, on the reverse strand, counting down.
CGGCCACACGCTCTACATCAACGACACCTACGCGGCGACCGGAGACTTCGACTTCGACTACGCCTTCGTGACCGTCCACCACGGCTACCGCTGGGATCCCGACAAGAACGCCGACGGCACCCCCAAGAAGGACCCCACGGGGCAGCCTGTGTACAAGTCGGTCGACACCGGGCGGCTGGAGACGCGGGTCGGCGGTCAGGGCTTCGCCTGGAACCGCGGGTTCACCGTCGCGGCCTACGCCTTCGGGTACCCGGCCGGTCCGCATCCCAACGGCAGCAGGCCCTTCACCGGCCGGACGATGCAGTGGTGCCTGACCCGGGCCACCAGGAAGATCTCCACGCAGAAGTGGGAACTGGACAACGGCGTGATGTTCGGGGGATGCGGGTTCACGGCCGGCGCCAGCGGCGGGCCCTGGGTCATCAAGTACAGCGGAACCCGGCGCATCGGCTACCTGAACGGCGTGAACAGCCTGACGTGGGACCTGGACGGCGACGGCCGCTACGACGGCGTGTCCTCCCCGTACTTCAACACCGCGACGTACGCCGTGTACTCGTACGCCGGACGGCAGAAGACCGACTGATCCCCCCAGATCCACAGAGAAGGGCCCGGCGACCACGGTCGCCGGGCCCTTCTCGCGTTGTCACGGGTCCAATCGGGAAGATCGCCGATTTTGGCGCGTTCTAACGGCGAAGCCTCGCGACGATGATCGGTCCGACGGTGCGACCCGGACTCCCGAGTGAGGCGAATTGTTCGTTTCGTCGGCCATGTGGAGCCGTTAGACGTAGGCACTCGACGATTTGGCTCCATCAAGTTGGTGTGATCTGCGTCACACAGGGACGGGCGCCGGCCCGAGCGGATCACTCTCGTCACATCTGCCCCGATTGTCGCACCCATGGCCTGATCTGCGCGGATGCTGTGGAACGAGGCAACTTGACAGCCGATGTCCGGAGATCTGGCTGGTCACGAACAGATCACGGGGGACGAACGCCGAAAATCACCGCGATTCCGGTTACCGCAGACAAGATCTTCTCTGTATCTTCCTGGTTATCCCTTTACTGACGCATGGGGCGCAAGATGCGTTCCACGCCAGCCCAAGGAGTTCCCTTGAACACCCGTGCCAAGCGCCTCATCCTCCCCATTGGTGGCGCCATCGCCGCCACCAGCATGATCGGTGCAACGCTGGTCACCTCGGCTTCCGCCGCGACCGCTCCCACCAAGAAGACCGTCGCCCTGGCTTCCGCCTCCAGCGCGCAGAAGATCAGCAACTACTGGACCGCCAACGCGGGCGCCAACCTCAAGGCCGCCGGCCAGTTCGTCGGTGACGAGCAGGTTTCGGGCAAGGTCAAGCTCGGTGGCGGCGACGCCGCTCCTTCGGGCAAGGCCGGCACCGTCCCGCCGATCGGCCAGGAGAAGATCACCCCCACCAAGGTGAAGAACGTCAACCTGCCGAAGACCATCGGCAAGGTCTTCTTCACGGTGGGCGACAAGGAGTACTGGT
>NZ_JANZYP010000114.1 GCF_025506355.1 Sphaerisporangium corydalis | reverse complement strand
CCCGCCCGCTACCTCACCGGATGGCCCGCCTCGCGCAGCGCGTCCTTCACCGCGGAGATCGTGAGCTGGCCGAAGTGGAAGACGCTGGCCGCGAGCACCGCGTCCGCCCCCGCCTCGACGGCCGGCGGGAAGTCGGTCAGCGCGCCCGCGCCGCCGCTCGCGATGACCGGCACCGTCACCGCCCGCCGCACCGCCCTGATCATCGCCAGGTCGTACCCGTCCTTGGTGCCGTCGCCGTCCATGGAGTTCAGCAGTATCTCGCCGACGCCCAGCTCCTGGCCCCGCCGCGCCCACTCCACCGCGTCGATGCCGGTGCCGCGACGGCCGCCGTGCGTCGTCACCTCGAATCCCGAGGGGGTCGCCGGGCCGTCCACCACCCGGCGGGCGTCCACCGACAGCACCACGCACTGGGCGCCGAACCGGCGCGACGCCTCGGTCAGCAGCTCCGGGCGGGAGATCGCGGCGGTGTTCAGCGACACCTTGTCGGCGCCCGCGCGCAGCAACCGGTTCACGTCCTCGACCGACCGCACCCCGCCGCCGACGGTGAGCGGGATGAAGACCTGCTCGGCCGTGCGGCGCACCACGTCGTACATGGTCGCCCGGTCGCCCGAGGAGGCGGTGATGTCGAGGAACGTCAGCTCGTCGGCGCCCTCGGCGTCGTAGCGCCTGGCCAGCTCGACGGGGTCGCCCGCGTCCCTGAGGTTCTCGAAGTTGACGCCCTTGACCACCCGGCCCGCGTCGACGTCCAGGCACGGGATGACGCGCACGGCCACGCTCATGACGCCCGCGCCTTCCTGAAGGCCCGGGCCCGCGTCCCCGCCATGAGGCCGGTCACGCCTTCACCGCCGCGAGGGCCTCCTCCAGGGTGAACGCCCGCGCGTACAGCGCCTTGCCGACGATGGCGCCCTCCACCCCGTCAGGGACGAGCGTGGACAGGGCGCGCAGGTCGTCCAGCGAGGAGACGCCGCCGCTGGCGACCACCGGCCTGCCGGTGCGCGCGCAGACCTGGCGCAGCAGGTCGAGGTTCGGCCCGCGCAGCGTGCCGTCCTTGGTGACGTCGGTGACGACGTACCGCGGGCAGCCGTCGGACTCCAGCCGGTCGAGCACCTCCCACAGGTCGCCGCCCTCCTGGGTCCAGCCCCGGGCGGCCAGCGTCGTCCCCCGCACGTCGAGCCCCACCGCGACGCGGTCGCCGTACTCGGCGATGATCTTCGAGCACCAGGCCGGGTCCTCCAAAGCGGCGGTGCCGATGTTGACCCGCCGGCAGCCGGTGGCCAGGGCCGCCGCCAGCGACGCGTCGTCGCGGATGCCGCCCGACAGCTCCACGTGCACGTCGAGCGCGCCCACCACCGACGCCAGCAGCTCACGGTTGGACCCCCGGCCGAAGGCCGCGTCCAGGTCGACGAGGTGGACCCACTCGGCGCCCGCGCTCTGCCAGGCCAGGGCGGCGGCGAGCGGGTCGCCGTAGGAGGTCTCCGAGCCCGCCTCCCCCTGGACGAGGCGCACGGCCTGGCCGTCGGCGACGTCCACTGCGGGCAACAGCACCAGCGACATTGTTACGACCTCCGGTCGAATACGACGGTGACCAGCACCGGAACCATCAAAAGGGACACCACCAGGACACCCGCCCTGGCCGCCCACCCGCTGAGCAGCAACCACGCCGCCCCCTGGACGAGCACGAACAGCACCGTGACGACGGCGTTCTGCGCGCGCCGCCGCCGGGCGATCAGGCCGCCCTGACGGGCCACCCGCACCGGCCTCGGCAGCACCGCGACCAGCCGGTGGCGCAACTCGCGCCGCCGTGCCGCACGCACCTCGCGCTCCGCGCGCCTGGCCGCCTCCCGCGCCCGCGCGGCCTCCCGCTCGGCGCGGCGCCGGGCACGCTCCTTGCTCACGCCGCTACCCGCGAGGCCGGGGCGCGGCGCGCCCGGCTAAGTCCACACGCCCGGCCGGGGCCGCCCGACGGCGGCTCACAGCGTGCCCAGCCAGTTCTTCAGCAGGACCGCGCCGGCGTCCCCGGACTTCTCCGGGTGGAACTGGGTGGCCATCAGCGGGCCGTTCTCCACGGCCGCGACGAACGGCACGCCGTGCTCGGCCCAGGTGACCAGCGGCGCGGCGAACCCCCCGTCGGCGGGCATGTCGAACTTGCGCACGCCGTAGGAGTGGACGAAGTAGAAGCGCGTGGCGGCGTCGAGCCCCGCGAACAGCACCGAGCCCTCCGGCGCCTGGACGGTGTTCCACCCCATGTGCGGCAGGACGGGCGCGTCGAGCCGCTCGACGACGCCGGGCCACTCGCCGCAGCCCTCGTCGTGCCCGAGACCGTCCTCGCCGTACTCGGCGCCCTCGGCGAACAGCACCTGCATGCCGACGCAGATGCCGAGCACCGGGCGCCCGCCGGCCAGGCGGCGGCCGATGATCTGGTCGCCGCGCACGCCCTTGAGCCCGGCCATGACCGCCGAGAACGCCCCGACGCCGGGCACGACCAGCCCGTCGGCCGCGAGCGCGGCGTCGAAGTCGGCGGTCACGGTCACCTCGGCGCCCGCGCGGGCCAGCGCGCGCTCCGCCGACCGCAGGTTGCCCGACCCGTAGTCCAGGACGACGACGTTCACCACCACAGCACCCCCGCCGTGATCGCCAGCACGGCGCCGACGCCCAGGACCACCGCGCCGACCCGCAGACCCTGCTTGAAGAAGGAGAACACCCCGCCGATCATGAAGAGGCCGACGAAGACCATGGCGACCGCGGTCCAGTTGGAACTCACAGGACGCCCTTGGTGCTCGGGACGCCGACGGCGCGCGGGTCGCGTTCCGTGGCCTCGCGCAGCGCGCGGGCCAGGGCCTTGAACTGCGCCTCCACGATGTGGTGGGCGTTGCGCCCGTACGGCACGCGCACGTGCAGGCAGATCGCGGCCTGCGCGACGAACGACTCCAGGATGTGCCGGGTCAGGGTCGTGTCGTAGTCGGGGCCGATCATCGGCGCCATGCCCTCGGGCTCGGAGTGCACCAGGTAGGGCCGGCCCGACAGGTCGACCGTCACCTCGGCGAGCGACTCGTCCAGCGGGCACGACGCGTTGCCGAACCGCCGGATGCCCGACTTGTCGCCCAGCGCCTCGCGGAAGGCGGCGCCCAGCGCCAGGGCGGTGTCCTCGATGGTGTGGTGGGAGTCGATGTGCAGGTCGCCGTCGGTCTTCACCACCAGGTCGAACAGGCCGTGCTTGCCGAGCTGGGCCAGCATGTGGTCGAAGAACCCCACGCCGGTCGCCACCTCCACCCGGCCGGTGCCGTCCAGGCCGACCTCGACGAGCACCGAGGTCTCCTTGGTCGTGCGCTCCACGCGGCCGGTGCGCGGCCCGGCAGCGGCGGGACTGGTCACAGGATTCCCTCCAGGTCGTCACGCCCGGATCCTCCGGGCGTGGTGATCACCGGGGACGCCGCCAAAGCGTCCGTCATGGCCTCGCGGAAGGCCGCCATCTCCCCGGTCGTGCCGATGGAGACGCGCAGCCACTCGGGCGGGCCCACCTCGCGGATCAGCACCCCGCGGGCCAGCAGCGCCTCCCACACCGCGCGGCGGTCGGCGAACCGGCCGAACATCACGAAGTTGGCGTCGGAGTCGGCCACCGTCAGGCCACGCCCGCGCAGCCAGGCCACGCAGTCGTCGCGCTCGGCGCGCAGCCGGTCGACGGTGCCGAGCAGCTCGGCGCGGTGCGCGAGCGCGACCCGCGCCGCCATCTGCGTCAGCGTCGACAGGTGGTAGGGCAGGCGCACCAGCAGCAGCGCCTCGACGACCGCGGGGTCGGCCGCGAGGTAGCCGACGCGGGTGCCCGCCATGGCGAACGCCTTGGACATCGTGCGGGTCACGATCAGCCGGGGGTTGCCCGGCAGCAGGCTCAGCGCGCTCGGCGTGCCGGTGCGGGCGAACTCGAAGTACGCCTCGTCGACCACGACCATGCCCGGCGCGGCCTGGACCAGCCCCTCGATGACCCCGAGCGGCAGCGCCGTGCCCGTCGGGTTGTTCGGGCTGGTCAGGAACACGATGTCGGGGCGGTGCTCCTCGATCGCGGCGACGGCCTTGCCCGGGTCGACGCCGAAGTCCTCCTCACGGGAACCGGGGATCCACCGCGTGGACACACCCGTCGTGATGATCGGGTGCATGGAGTACGACGGCTCGAAGCCGAGCGCCGACCTGCCGTGGCCGCCGAACGCCTGGAGGATCTGCTGGAGCACCTCGTTGGAGCCGTTGGCCGCCCACACCTGGTCCACCGCGAGCCCGTGGCCGAGGTAGGCGGCCAGGTCGCCGCGCAGGGCCAGGGCGTCCCGGTCGGGATAGCGGTTCAGCGAGGCGGCGTCGCGGCCGACGGCCCCGGCCAGGTCGGCGACCAGCGCCGGGGACGGCGGGTAGGGGTTCTCGTTGGTGTTCAGCCGCACCGGCACGTCGATCTGGGGCGCGCCGTACGGCGACCGGCCGCGCAGGTCGTCACGGATCGGCAGGTCGCCGAGCGTCACCGGGCGCGGCGTCATCGGGCACCGCCCTCGAACCGGGCGCGCACGGCGGCGCCGTGGGCGGGCAGGTCCTCGGCGCCGGAGAGCGCGTAGACGTGCGGCGCGGCCTCGGCCAGCGCCTCGCGGGTGTAGTCGACCACGTGGACGCCGCGCAGGAACGTCTGCACCGAAAGACCCGAGGAGTGGCACGCGCAGCCGCCGGTCGGCAGGACGTGGTTGGAGCCGGCCAGGTAGTCGCCCAGGGAGACCGGGGAGTGGGGGCCGACGAAGACGGCGCCGGCGTTGCGCACCCGCGCGGCGACCTCCCGGGGGGCGGCGGTGTGGATCTCCAGGTGCTCGGCGGCGTAGGCGTCGACCACCCGCAGGCCGTCGTCGAGGCCGGACACCAGCACGATGCCGGACTGGCGGCCGGCCAGGGCCTCGGCGATGCGCTCGGAGTGCCGGGTGGCCGCGACCTGGCCAGGCAGCTCCTTCTCCACGGCCTCGGCCAGCCGCTCGCTGGTGGTCACCAGGACCGCGGCGGCGATCACGTCGTGCTCGGCCTGGCTGATCAGGTCGGCGGCGACGTGGACGGGGTCGGCGGTGTCGTCGGCCAGGATGGCGATCTCGGTCGGGCCCGCCTCGGCGTCGATGCCGACCTGGCCCTTGAGCAGGCGCTTGGCGGCGGCCACCCAGATGTTGCCCGGGCCGGTCACCATGCTGACCGGGGGGCACTCCTCGGTGCCGTAGGCGAACATGGCGACGGCCTGCGCGCCGCCGACGGCGTACACCTCCTGGACGCTGAGCAGGGCGCACGCCGCCAGGATCGCCGGGTGCGGCAGGCCGCCGAAACCGGCCTGCGGCGGGGAGGTGACCGCCAGGGAGGGCACCCCGGCCTCCTGGGCCGGCACGACGTTCATCACGACGCTCGACGGGTAGACCGCCCGCCCGCCGGGGACGTAGAGGCCGACCCGGTCGACCGGCACCCACCGCTCGGTGACCGTGCCGCCGGGGACGACCTGGGTGGTGGTGTCGGTCCTGCGCTGGTCGCGGTGGACCAGCCGGGCGCGGCGGATCGACTCCTCAAGGGCGGCGCGCACGGCCGGGTCGAGCCCGGCGAGCGCGTCGGCGAGGGCCGCGACGGGCACGCGGGTGGAGGTCAGCTCGACCCCGTCGAACCGGGCCGTCAGCTCCCGCACGGCCGCCACTCCCCTATGGCGCACGTCGTCGCACAGGGGCCGCACCTGCGAGAGGGCGGCCTCGACGTCGAGATCGGCGCGGGGCAGCACGTCGCGCAGGTTCTCAGGGAGAGCCCCGCGCAGGTCGATACGGGATATCACCGGTCCAGTCTACGGACGGCGGCGCCTCGATCCGGTCGTGGTCCGCCATTCGGACGGCGCCTTTACATTGTAGATTTTAACTTGCCGTTAGGCTGGGCCCGTGAGCAAGACGAGGAACAAGGGAGGCCAGGGCACTCCCGCCACCGTCGCGCTGGCCAAGGCCGAGGTCGGCTTCACCCTGCACCCCTACGACCACGACGCCGGCGCCCAGGCCTACGGCGAGGAGGCCGCCGACGCGCTCGGCGTGCCGTACGAGCGGATCTTCAAGACCCTGGTGGCCGAGGTGGAGAGCGGCCTCGCGGTCGCGGTGGTGCCCGTGTCGGGCAAACTCGACCTCAAGGCGTTCGCCGCCGCCCTCGGGAGCAAGCGGGCGGCGATGGCCGACGCGGCCAAGGTCGAGCGGGTCACCGGCTACGTCGTGGGCGGCATCAGCCCGCTGGGGCAGCGCCGGCCCCTGCCCACCGTGATCGACTCCTCCGCCGCCGGGTTCGAGACGATCTTCTTCTCGGCCGGGCGCCGAGGGCTGCAGATCGAGACCGCCCCCGCCGAGCTCGTCCGCCTGACCCGGGCGATCACCGCCGCCATCGGCAAGGCCCCCTGATGAGGAGCGAGAGTGACCGAGCTGTTCCACCTCCCCGCCACCGAGATGCTCGCCCTGCTGCGCACCCGGCAGATCAGCGCTGTGGAGCTGGCCGAGGCGCACCTCCGGCGGATCGACGAGGTGAACGGCGAGGTCAACGCGATCGTCACCCTGGTCGCCGACCGGGCGCTCGCCGAGGCGCGCGAGCTTGACCAGGCCCTGGTCCACGGCCGCCCCCCGGGCCCGCTGCACGGCCTGCCCATCGCCTTCAAGGACCTGACCGACACCGCCGGCGTCCGCACCACCTACGGGTCGCCGATCTTCGCCGACCACGTGCCCGACGCCGACGCCCTGGTGGCGCGGCGCGCCCGCGCGGCGGGGGCGGTCACTCTGGGCAAGACCAACACCCCGGAGTTCGGCACCGGCTCGCACACCGTCAACGAGGTCTTCGGCGCCACCCGCAACCCCTACGACCCGGACCGCAGCGCCGGAGGCAGCAGCGGCGGGGCCGCCGCCGCGCTCGCCTCGGGCATGGTGCCGCTGGCCGACGGCTCCGACATGGGCGGGTCCCTGCGCAACCCCGCCTCGTTCTGCAACGTCGTCGGGCTGCGCCCCACCCCGGGCCGGGTGCCCGACGACTCCTCCACCGCCGCCTGGTTCAGCCTCGGCGTGTCGGGCCCGATGGCGCGGACGGTCGGCGACGCCGCGCTGCTGCTGAGCGTCATCGCGGGCTTCGCGCCCACCTCGCCGTTCGCGATCCGCGAGGACGGCTCCGCGTTCGCCGGGCCCCTCGAGTCCGACGTCACCGGCCTGCGGGTGGCCTGGAGCCCCGACCTCGGCGGGCTGCCGGTGGACCCGGAGACCGCCGCGGTGACCGCGCGGGCGCCGGCCGTGTTCGCCGGGCTCGGCGCCCACGTCGAGCAGGTGCGGCTCGACCTGTCGGAGGCCGAGGACGCCTTCCGCATCCTGCGCGCCTGGCACTACGCCGGCACCTTCGGCGGCCTGCCGACCGAGCTGCTCGGCTCCAACGTCGCCTGGAACGTGGAGCGCGGGCGCGAGGTCACCGGCGCCGACCTGACCCGCGCCGAGCGCCTGCGCAGCCGGCTGTTCCAGCGGATGGGCGAGTTCTTCGACACCTACGACATCCTGCTGGCCCCGGTCAGCCAGGTGCCGCCGTTCCCCGTCGGCCAGCCGTACGTCACCGAGATCGCCGGGACGCCCATGCCCGACTACCTGGCGTGGATGCGCTCGGCGTACTGGGTCAGCGTGCTGCACGCGCCGGCGGCGTCGGTGCCGTGCGGGTTCACCCCTGGCGGGCTGCCGGTGGGGGTGCAGATCATCGGGCGCCCGTGGGCCGACCTGGCGGTGCTCAGGGCCGCATACGCCTTCGAGGCGGCCACCGGCCACGGCGCCACCCGCCCCGCGTTCGGCCGCTAGGACGGGCGCGCGGATCCGCCGTGAGGCACGGAGGGCCTGGCAGGGACCCCCGGGAGGGCTACAGGCCGCCGTCCTCGGTCTCCCCCGCGTACGGCTTGCGCAGCGGGGAGTCGCGGTAGCCGTCGACCGACTCAAGGATGCCGAAAACGGCGACCGCCACCAGGGGCCAGCTCAGCAGCACGCCCCGCGCGGTGATCGAGAGCACGTTGACCGTGGAGCCGATGCCCGCCGAGCCGGGCGCCGCCGCCTGGATCGTGGCGCCGTTGAGCGAGGTGCCGACCGTGAGGGTGAGGAAGGCGGCGACCATGCCGCCCGCCGCGAGCCCGGCCAGCATGGCGACCTGCCGCCGCGATCGGGCCAGCAGGTAGGCGGCGATGCCGCACAGCAAGCCAGCCACGCCCGTGACCACCGCGAACCACCCGTCGGCCGCGATCAGCGACTGGGTGATCGGGTCGGTCAGCGCCGGGCCCGACTTGGTGATCACATACGGGGTGCGGGGGGCGAGCGCCGACCACAGGAATCCCGCCGCGACGCCCATGAGGGCGAGCACGACGATGGTCAGCCCGAAGTCCCGCAGATGCCGCACCTGATCACCTCGACTGTCACGCGTCCCGCACCAGCGTGCGAATCCCATATCGTACCCAGCGGGCCCGGCCACCGCGCCCTCGGCCACGCCCGGGGACCCCGTTAGGCTGTCACCCGTGAGCGAAGAGGTATGGCTGATCGAGTCGTCCGGACCTCTCCGGGGCGACGTCGAAGTACGCGGGTCCAAGAACGCCGTGTCCAAGCACATGGTCGCCGCCATGCTGGGCATCGGTCCGAGCACGCTGCACAACGCCCCGGAGGTGGGCGAGGTCGGCATCACCGCCGCGATGCTGGAGTCCCTCGGCATCGAGGTGGCCATCAACGACCGTGAGATCACCCTGGAACGCGGGCCGGAGATCCGCCCGAGGGTCCCCGAGGCGTTCACGGGGCTCAACCGCATCCCGATCCTCATGCTCGGCCCGCTGCTCCACCTCGCCGGGGAGGCGTACGTCCCGCTCGTCGGGGGCGACCCCATCGGCAGGCGGCCGGTCAACTTCCACGTCGAGGCGCTGCGCTCGATGGGCGCCGAGGTCGAGGTGCGCGACACGGGCATCTTCGCCAAGGCCACCCGCCTGCGCGGCACCCGCATCGAACTGCCCTATCCGAGCGTCGGCGCGACCGAGACGATCCTGCTGTCGGCCGTGCTCGCCGAGGGCAAGACCGTGATCAAGGGCGCGGCCACCGAGCCCGAGGTGGTGGAACTGGCGCTGTTCCTGCAGCGCATGGGCGCCCGCATCGAGCTCAGCCCCGACCGGCGCATCGTCATCGAGGGCGTGGACAGCCTGCGCGGCGCCTCCACCTGGCTCGCGGGCGACCGCATCGAGGCGTTCTCCTACCTGGTGGCCGGGCTGATCACCGGCGGCGAGGTCCGGGTGCACGGCTGCCCGCAGGACCGGCTGGTGACCGCGATCACCACCCTGGCCCGCATGGGCGCGCAGTTCGACATCACCGACGACTGGCTGACCGCCTCCGCGCCGGACGGCCTGCGGGCCGCGGCGGTGCAGACCGACACCCACCCCGGTTTCATGACCGACTGGCAGACGCCGCTGATGGTCCTGTTCACGCAGGCCGAGGGCATGTCGGTGCTGCACGAGACCGTCTTCGAGAACCGGCTGGTGTACGTGCCGGCGCTGCAGAAGATGGGCTGCGAGATCGAGATCTTCGACGTGTGCCTCGGCGGCCCGGCGTGCCGGTACCACGACACCAACGCCCGCCACTCCGCCGTGGTCCGGGGCATCTCCAAGCTGCGGGGCGCCGACGTCACCCTGCCCGACATCCGCGCCGGGTTCTCCGGCGTGCTGGCCGCGGCCGTGGCCGAGGGCACCTCGACGCTGCGGGGGGTCCACCACATCGAACGCGGCTATCACCGGGTTTTCGACCAGTTCACCTCACTTGGGTTGAAGATCAGCCGGGAAGCGTAAAGATTCCGCGAGGGGGCGTTTGCCAGGCTTCCTCCCGCCGCACTTCTACTCCCGTGACCTCGGGATCCGACGGCCGCCGCGCGCCGGGCGGCGAGCCCGCCCAGCACCGCTCCCGGGAGCTTCCGGCGGCGGCCGGCATCGCGGTGCTGGGCCTGCTGGGCGTGGCCGGCGGCCTGCTGGTGGCGGCCGTCGCGCTGCCGGCGGTCGGCGGGGCCGGGATCCTGACCCGGGCCGCCGCGCACGACTTCTTCGAGGTGCCCGTGCTGCTGCGCGAGGCGCCGCTGCCCGAGCGCAGCCGGCTGCTGGACAAGGACGGCAAGCAGTTCGCCCAGTTCTACGTGCAGAACCGGCAGTCCGTCGACATCGGCAAGATCGCGCCCGTGATGCTGAAGGCGATCGTCGCCATCGAGGACTCCCGGTTCTACGAGCACGCCGGGCTCGACCTCAAGGGCACCCTGCGCGCGATCATCGCCAACACCCAGGCGGGCGGCATCCGGCAGGGCGGGTCCTCGCTCACCCAGCAGCTCGTCAAGAACATCCTCCTGCAGAACGCCCGCTCGGAGTCCGAGCGCGACCTGGCGCGCGCGCCGAGCATCCGCAGGAAGCTGCAAGAACTGCGTTACGCCATGGGCCTGGAGCGCAAGTACACCAAGGACCAGATCCTGGTGCGCTACCTCAACATCGCCTACTTCGGCGGGGGCGCCTTCGGCGTCCAGGCGGCGGCGCACCGCTTCTTCGGCGTCCCGGCCGCCAAGCTCACCCCGGGCCAGGCCGCCACCCTGGCCGGAGCGGTGCGCACCCCGTACTTCACCGACCCGACGCTCGGCGAGGAGCACAAGAAGCGGCTGCTGGAACGCCGTGACCTGGTGCTGGACCGCATGGCCCAGCTCGGCACGCTGCCGGCGTCCCGGGCCGCCGCCGGCAAGGCGGCGCCGCTCGCGCTGAACCTGCGGCCCGAGCCCGGCGGCTGCTCCGAGAGCGACCACCCGTTCTTCTGCCTGTACGTGCAGAAGGAGATCGCGACCAACCGCGCGTTCGGGCAGACCCGCGCCGAACGGGAGCGGCGGCTGTACCGCGACGGGCTGGTCATCCGCACGACGCTCGACCGCACCGCGCAGCGGGCCGCCGACAAGGCGATCGCCGAGTACGTGCACCCGAAGGACGACGACGTGGCCGCCGAGGCCATGGTCGAGCCGGGCACCGGGCGGATCCGCGCCCTGGCCGCGAGCAAGCGGTACGGGGTCAACCCCAAGGACCGCGACGACGGCCCGAGGACGACCTACAACCTGCCCGCCGACACCGCGCACGGCGGCGGGCAGGGGTTCCAGGCCGGGTCCACGTTCAAGGTGTTCACGCTGGCCACGGCCCTGGCGCAGGGCTGGCGGTTCGACCAGGGGTTCGACACGCCCGGCGGCTTCGAGCCGTCCTCGGGGTACAAGGACTGCTCGGGACACAAGGTGAACGACCCCGGCACGGTCATCCACAACGCCGGCGGCGAGGGCAAGGGCGGCCCGTACAGCCTGGCGACCGGCACCTGGCAGTCGGTCAACATCTTCTACATGATGCTGGAGCGCGACGTCGGGCTGTGCCCGGTGGTGCGCACCGCCCGGTCGCTCGGCGTCGTGCGGGCCGACGGCCGGCCGCTCAGGGAGGTGCCCACCTTCACCCTCGGGGCCAACGAGATGGACCCGGTGACGGTGGCGGCCGCCTTCGCGGCGTTCGGCGCGCGGGGGCGCTACTGCCGGCCGATGGCCATCCTGGAGATCTCCGAGCGGCACGGCAGGCGCACCAGGATCTCGCCGAGCTGCGCCGACGCCGTCGAGCAGGAGGTGGCCGACGCGGTCAACCACATCCTGTCGGGGGTGTTCACCCGGGGGACGATGAAGGGGCAGGGGATCGGCAGGCCCGCCGCGGGCAAGACCGGGACCAACAACGGGTACACCTCGGCCTGGTTCGCCGGGTACACCCCCGACCTCGCGGCGGCCGTGAGCCTGGGCGACATCAGGGGCGCCTACAAGTACCCGCTGACCGACGTGGAGATCGGCGGGCGGTCCTACGGCAGCGTCCAGGGGGCCTCGCTGCCGGGGCCGATCTGGGTCCAGTCCATGGAGGGGGCGCTGCGGTACGTCCCGGAGTCGTCCTTCACCGCGCCCGACATGGGGCGGTTCGGCGGCGGGACCACCCCGGGGCTCAAACCCGAGGACCAGCTCGACCCGCGTGCCGACCCGCGTCTTGACCCGCGTCTTGAGGCGGGGGCGGAGGAGGGCGGGCGCGAGCGCGGGCTGCGGCGGCACGGCTACCACGGCCCCGGACGCGACCCCTTCTGGATCACCCCGGAGGACGACGGCCGGCCGTGGGCGCCCGGGAGTAACGGGATCGGCGAGGACCGCTGGGCGCCACCCTACGAGGAGGACCGCCTCCCGCCCGCGCGCCGCCGGGACGACCCGTGGGACCCCGGCCGCCACCCCACCTGGTGACGGCCGCCGGCGCGCCGCCCGCCTCGCCGATCCGATACGACGGACCGCCGGCGCGGGTGGGGCCGGGGTCCGCGCCTCGGTCAGGTCGCCGGGGCCAGGTCGCCGGTGCCGGCGGGCGGCGCGGGGTCGCGGCCGTTCGCCCGGGTCTCCTCGGCCAGGTGCAGTCCGCTCTCGATCACGGCGTTCATGATGGGCGCCAGCCGCGCCTCGCCCAGCCGGGGCGCCCGGCGGGCCATCGCGGCGACCAGGCGGCGCTCGCGTTCCATGTCGCGCCCGGCGAAGCCGCCGACGGGCTTGAGCCGCTGCACGGTGCCCGCCAGGGCCGCCCGCCGCTCCAGCAGCACCGCAAGGGCCGCGTCGACCCGGTCGATGGCCTCACGGGCCGCCGCGACCGTGTCGGGGTCCTCCCGGCGCAGGAGCGCGCCGATCACCACGACCGCCTCGCGGGCCGCCGCCACCGCCTCGGCGCCGGCGGCCGGGGCCAGCCACAGCCCGTCGGCGCCGGCGGCGACCGCGGCGGCGGCCAGCCCGGCGTCCTCGCCCAGCGCCGCGAGGAC
>NZ_JANZYP010000113.1 GCF_025506355.1 Sphaerisporangium corydalis | reverse complement strand
CTGCCTCCCTCCCAACCCCACAGCCCAGGCCCCACGACCCGCATTCGCCTCGCCTCACCATCACCTCACCGCCCGAGCCCCATGACCCCACTTCGCCTCCCGCCACCCGCCCTCCGGACACCGCGTCTCATCGGCGCGACGGCATGAGCTTCGTGAAACCGCCACCCCGAACGACCTGGCCGGCCACCGCCCTCTCGACCGAGCGGCGCCACGGCCCGGGCGCGCTCGAGCCGTCGTCCCAGGGCCTCGCTCCCTCGACCGAGCGGCGCCGCGGCGCGGGTGTGCTCAGGCTGCCGTCGCCGGCCGCGTGGCCGATCGCCGCGTTCCTTGTCGGGTATCCGATCTGGTGGGCGCTCGGCTTCGGCGGGCTGTCGATCATCGTCGTCGCCTTCCCCATGGCCGCGGTGCTCTGGCGGCGGCGGCCGATCGTCGTCCCCAAGGGCATGGGCCTGTGGGCGCTGCTCATCGCGGGCTATCTCGTGAGCGCGCTCACCCTGGCCGACACCCCACCGGGAACGTACGGCGAACTGGACACCGGGCGGGTGCTCGCGTACGCCATGCGGCTGGCGCTCTACCTGGCCCTGCTGGTCATGGTGCTCTACCTCGGCAACCTCACCGAGCGGGAGCTGCCTCAGCTCGCGCTGGTACGCATGCTCGGCGTGCTGTTCGTCACGACCGTGGCCGGAGGGCTGCTGGGCGTGTTCGCCCCCGCCTTCGAGTTCACCTCGCCGATGGAGACGCTCCTGCCCGAGTGGATCAGCGGCAACTCCTTCGTCCGCAACCTGATCCACCCCACGGCCGCCCAGGTCCAGCACGTCCTCGGGCACGCCTCGCCCCGCCCCGAGGCCCCGTTCGAGTGGGCCAACGCGTGGGGGAGCAACGTCTCGGTGCTGCTGATCTGGTTCGTCGTCGGCTGGTGGGCCCACGGCGGCCCGGTGCGAAAGCTCTGCTGCGCGCTGCTCGTCAGCCTGTCCGCCATCCCGATCGTCTACTCCCTCAACCGCGGCCTCTGGATCGCCCTGGCCCTCACCACCGCCTACTTCCTCCTCCGCCCCCACCCAAAACCCCCCACAACCCCCACCCTCCACCCGACGCAGGACATCGACCCGGCCGTGCACACCCGCGCCCATCCCCACTCGCCGCCCGGTGTCAGCCCGAGCGCGCACCCCCGCCCCCACCCGACTCCCGGTATCGACCCGAGCGTGCACCCCCGCCCCCACCCGACTCCCGGTATCGACCCGAGCAGGCACACCCGCCCCCAACCGACACCCCATGTCGGCCCACCCGACCTGCTCGCATCCCACCACTTCCACCCGTCACCGGGCAGCGTGATCGCGCCTGGCCGGTCGCGTAGGGCGCTGGTGGTGGGGGCGGCCGTCGCGGTGGGGGTGGTGGTGTTCTTCGCGGGTCCGCTGGGCGGCATCGTGACGCAGCGCCTGGACAGTCCGCACAGCAACCGCATCAGAGCCTTCACGGTGACCGCCACGATCGAGGCGGCCACCCACTCCCCCTTCATCGGGTACGGCAACACGCGCAACGCCTTCGGGAACTACAAAACGATCACCACGGGCCGCACCGGCTGGTGCCCCGAGTGCGGGCACCCGCCGCTCGGGAGCGACGGGCAGATCTGGCTGCTGCTGATCACTCAGGGCTTCACCGGGGCACTGCTGTACATCGCGTTCTTCGCCGGGGCCGTCCGCCGCTTCTGGCACGACCGCACCCCGATCGGCCAGGCGGGCACCCTCGTCATGATCCTCGTGCTGCTCTACATGTTCGTCTACGACGGCCTGGTGACCGCCCTCAGCCTCTACCTCATCTCCTTCGCCCTCCTCTGGCGCAACACCCACCTCGGAACCCCATGAGGGACTTCCGCGCCCGGATCCGCTACCTCGACGAGGTGATCCCCCTGCTCTACCCCCCGCCCACGCAAGGCCCCGCCCCGGTGCCCACGCACAGCCCCGACCCGATGCCCACGCAAGGCTCCGACCCGATGCCCATGCGCGGCCCTGCCCCGGTACTCACGCACGACCCCGACCCCGACCCCGACCCCGACCCCGACCCCGACCCCGACCCGGTGCCGGAGGGCCCCCACGCCTACGCCGCGTACGCGCTGGTGCCCAGCAGGTTCCTGCCTCGCAGGCTCGTGCCGAGGGCCCGCTGGACGCCGGGGCGACGGCGGCTGCCGCAGGGATCCACCACGATCGAGGCATACCTCGGCGAGGTGTTCGGGCAGCACGTCCGTGCCACCGTCCACGTACGGCCGGCCCGGCGCGCCAACCGCAAACCCATCCTGGAGGCCCGCGGCCCCTCGGGAACCCTGCTCGCGTTCGTCAAGATCGGCGACACCGAGCTCTCCCGGGCCCTCATACGCCACGAGGCCGCGACCCTGACCCTGCTGGCCGACGCGGCACTGCACACCGTGACACCCCCGAGAGTCCTGCACCACGGCCTCTGGAACGACCTCGAGGTACTGGCCCTCACCCCACTCCCCATCACCCGCAGCCGAATGCCGCTACCCATCACATGCGGCCGAATCCCACCATCCCTCCTCACCCACGCCATCCACGAAATAGCCACCCTCCCCACCCCCTTGGTCACCTGGCCGGGTGATGTCGTCCCGGGCTCAGGTAAGTCGTCTGAGGCCGGGGCGTACGCGTGGCATGGCGACTTCTCGCCGTGGAACATGGCCCCCGCGGCCGACGGACGTCTCCTGGTGTGGGACTGGGAGCGCTTCGCCACCGGAGTGCCGCTGGGCTTCGACGCACTTCACCACTTCTTCCAGCGGGCACTGCGCCGCATGCCCCCCGCGACCGCCGCTGAGGCGTGCCTAGCCCAGTCCCTGGCGACGCTCGCGCCGTTCGGGCTGTCGGCCGGCGAGTCGCGGGAGACGGCGGTCCGCTACCTGATCGCCCTGGCCGACCGCCACGAGCGGGACGGCCACCACCCGCTCGGTCCCCCCTCCGAGTGGCTCAACCCCCTTGTCGACCATCAGGAGGTCCTGCCTTGAACCGCACCGTCAAGAGGTCCGCGCACGCCGTCTCCCACACGGCGGGACGGCTCACCGTCAGCGGCCGGCTCCTGCCGTCGTTCCTGATCGTCGGAGGCCAGCGCTGCGGCACGACCTCCCTCTACCGTGCCCTCGCCCAGCATCCGCTGATACTCAAACCCCTCCTGCGCAAGGGCGTCCACTACTTCGACACCGCCTATGGGAAGGGCGAGTCGTGGTACCGCGCGCACTTTCCGCTGAAGGCCACCGCCCACCGCCTGGAACGCCGGCACGGCATGCGCCCGCTCGCCTTCGAGTCCTCGCCGTACTACCTGTTCCACCCGCTGGCGGGATACCGGATCGCCCGCGATCTGCCCGGGGCGAAGCTCATCGCGCTGGTCCGCGACCCGGTCGAACGGGCGTACTCCGCGCACGCTCACGAGCTGGCGCGCGGCTTCGAGAGCGAGCCGTCGTTCGAGCGCGCGATCGAGCTGGAACCGGACCGGCTGTACGGCGAGCGCGAACGGCTCTGCGACGAGCCGTTCGGGATGAGCCACGCCCACCGCCACCACGCCTACGTCAGCCGAGGCCAGTACGCCGAGCAGCTCGCGCGGCTCGAACCGCTGGTCGGTCCCGGCCGGCTGCTGGTGATCGACAGCGGGCGGTTCTTCACCTCGCCGGAGTGCGTGTACGACCAGGTCCTCGAGTTCCTCGGACTGCCACGCCTCGGAGACCCGGTGTTCGACCGGCACAACGCGCGCCCGCGACCGGTGGACATGCCCGAGTCCCTGCGGCAGTCGCTGTCAGACCATTTCGCGCCCTGGGACCACAAGCTGGAACTGTGGCTCGGCGGCAGGCCCTCATGGCGCCGCTGACCGACGACCCCCCACCCCCCATGCCGACACCCACACCAGCCCTCCCTCCTCCGCAGGGCCCCCCGCCCGCGCCCCCTCACGTACCGACCCCTCCGCCGGTGCCGCTCCCGTCCTTGCCGTCGACTGCAGGAGGGACAGGGTCGCTGGTCAAAGGGGGGATGGCGGGGCTGGCGGGAGCGGCCGTGAACGCGGGGTCCCAGTTCCTGATCGTGATCGCGCTGACCCGAGGCCTCGACGCCGCCACGGCGGGCGCCATCCTCACCGCGACGACCCTGTGCCTGATGATCGCGGGCATCCTCCGGCTGGACGCCGGCAACGGCCTCATCTACTTCATCGCCCGCTCCCACCGCCGGAACCGCCCACCATCCACCCCACCCCGCCCCGCCCACTCCACCCGCCCCGCCCACTCCATCCGCTCCGCACGCTCCGGCCCCTCCACGGACTGCACCGACCCCATCCCCTCCGCAGAGGATCACGCCAAATCCGGATATATCCGGGTAGCCCTGGCGCCCGTCCTCGGACTGTCCGTCCTCACCGCACTGGTCGTGGCCAGGTACGGAGACACGCTCGCCGCGGCGCTCATGCCCGGCCCGACGACGGCCGTGCTGGGATCGGCGCTCCGCACCCTCGCCGTGGCGCTCCCGGTGATCGTGTGCGCCGACGTTCTGGTCTCCGCGACCCGGGGGTACGGCTCGATGCGCCCGACCGCGCTGCTCGGCGGAGTCCTGCAGCCCGCCGCCCAGTTCGTCCTCGTGGGCCTCCTGACCTGGAGCGCGACGGCCGCTGGCGCCGACGGTGGCGGCTGGACGATCCCGAGCGATGCCATCGGATGGGTGATCCCCGCGGCGTGGGCGCTGCCCGCCCTTCCGGTGCTGATCCTCAGCGGGATCTGGTTACACCGCCGAGCCCTCCCCGGGCCGTACGTTCCCGGGACGGCGGTCGAGTTCTGGCGGTACACCGCACCGCGTGCTCTGGGCGGCGCGGTCCAGGCCGTGTTCCAGCGGCTGGACATCGTGGTCGTGGCGATGCTCGCCGGGCCCGAGCAGGCCGCGCTGTACACCGCCGCCACCCGCTTCAAGGTCGTCGGCCAGCTCGTCAACCAGGGGCTCGCCCAGGCCGTGCAGCCCCGGCTGGTCCGCGCCATGGCTGAGGGCGATCTTCCGCTGGCCCGCAGGCTGTACCAGACGACCACCATGTGGCTGGTCGTCCTCACCTGGCCGGTCTGGCTCGCGTACGCCGCGCTCGCGCCGTGGCTGCTCCAGGTGTTCGGCACGGGCTACCGGGACGGGGCCGTCGTGGCGGCGGTGCTGGCCGGCACGATGATGCTGGCGACGGCATGCGGCATGGTCGACGTCGTACTGATCGCCGCCGGGCGCACCGCCTCCAGCATGATGAACATCCTCGGCGCGATCGCGGTGACCGTCGCCCTGGACGTCGTCCTGGTGCCCGTCCACGGCGCGCTCGGCGCCGCCCTCGGCTGGGCGGGCGGGGTCGTGGCCAAGAACCTGCTTCCGCTGTTCCAGATCTCCCGGCTGTACGAACTGCGGCCCTTCGGCGCCCACAGCCTCCCGTCCCTGCGCCCATGGCGAGCCGAGGAGGCGACGTGAAGCGCCCCCGCGATCCCGTCCTGATAACGGGGCTGCCGAGGAGCGGTACGAGTTGGGCCGGGAAGATGCTCGTCGCGGGCGGCGAAGCCGTGTACGTCAACGAGCCGCTCAACCCGCAGCGCCCGCCCGGCCGCTCCCCCGGCGTTCTGAACGCCACCGTCACCCACCGATTCCAGTACATCTGCCCGGACAACGAGCGCCCGTGGCTGCCCGCCTTCGCCGACACCCTGGCGCTGCGCTACCGGTACGCGGCCGAGCTGCGGCGCAACCGGTCGCCCGGCGACCTGGCCCGCCTGGTGAGGAACGCCTCGGGGTTCACGCTCGGAAGGCTCAGGGGCCGCAGGGCCCTGCTCGACGACCCGTTCGCGCTGTTCTCAGCGGGCTGGTTCGCCGAACGCCTGGGCTGCCGCGTGGTCGTACTGGTCCGCGAGCCAGTGCCGTTCGTGGCGAGCTGGCGGCGGCTCGGGTGGACCGTCTACTTCCACGAACTGCTCGAACAGCCGCTCCTCGTCCGCGACCATCCGCAGGTGGAGACCCTGCGCCCGCTGGTCGGTTCGCAGGACCGCCTCGCCAAGGTCGCCGCCCTGTGGCGGGTCGCCAGGACCGTCGCCGGGACGCTCGCCGCCCGGCACCCGTCCGTCCGCCTGGTCCGCTACGAGGACCTGGCCGCCGACCCCGTCACCGCCTACCGGGACCTGTACGCGTGGTGCGGGCTCACCTGGTCACCCCGAGCCGCCGAAAGAGTGGAACGCGCCTGCACCGCGCGGGGTTCGGGCGCGGGGGGCGGCGGCTTCGCCTGGACAGGGTTGTCACGGACGGCCTACCGGCCCATGGATTCCCGCCGGGCCCTCGACCGGCACCGCGACCGGTTCACCCCCGAGGAGGTCGCTCGCATCCACGCACTGTCCCGAACCCAATGAAACCGCCCGAAAGTCAGTCGCCCGGCGCATGTCCGGTGCGGGCCACCAGCTCGCGTACGACCTCGGCGAACCCCCGGACGAGGGGGTCGTCCGTGCCGTCGGCCCAGGCGAGGGCGACCCGCAGCGGGTCGACGTCGGTGAGCGGGACCCAGGACAGGTCCGGGCGGGCGTAGTACTGGGCCATGCTGGTGGGCGCGAAGCAGATGGCGGCGCCTTCGGCGACCTGTTCCAGCATCTCCTCGACGTTGTCGTTGGTCGGTCCCCAGCGCGGAGCAGATCCGTCCGGCCTGGGGTTGACCGCCCACCAGTCCACCCACTCGCGAGGCGCCCGTTCCGTCCACATCAGCGGCTCGTCGTTGACCTCCAGCACGGAGATGCCCTCGCGCGCGGCGAGCGGGTGCCCGGACGGCAGGCCGACGACGCGCGGCTCGGTGTGCACGACCTCCGCGTGCAGGCCGGCGAGGTCGGTGGGCAGCCAGACGAACGCGACGTCCGCCCGGCCGTCGCGAAGCGCCGCACCCTCCTGGCCCCAGTCGAACCTCTTCGGCTCGACCCGCACGCCGGGATGGCGGCGGGCGAACTCGGCCCGCGCCCGGGTGGTCAGCTCACCGGCGCCGCTCGCCTCGAACCCCACGCGCAGCACCCCGGTCTCGCCGCGCCGGTGCCGTTCCGCGGCGGCCGTCACCCGGCCGGCCTGGCTCAGCGTGCGCCGGGCCTCGGCCACGACGTCACGGCCGGCGACCGTCTCGCGCACGCCCCCGGCGTGCCGGTCGAACAGCCGGACGCCGAACTCGGACTCCAGGTTCTTCAGGGCGTACGAGAGGGCGGGCTGACTCACGTACAGCATCTCGGCGGCCCGTCCGAGGTTGCCCTCGTCGGCGATCGCGACGAGGTAGCGCAGTTGGCGCAGCTCCATCCAGGGATCATAAGTCCTCTTTATGAAGGGGAAGAGCTTCTGTCTTGGACGTCGGTGATCATCCACTGCCATAACTGGAGGTGTCACCACCGATAAGGAGAATTCACATGAGCATTGAGCACACCTCCACCCGTGAGGCGCCCGGCAGGGTCTGGCTGATCACTGGCGCGTCCTCGGGATTCGGCCGTTCGATCGCCGAAGCCGCCCTCGCGGCTGGCGACACCGTGGTGGCCACCGCGCGCAGGCCGGAGGTCCTCGACGACCTGGTCAGGGCGCATCCCGACCGGGCGGTCGCGGTGCGATTGGACGTGACCTCCGGCGCGCGGATCGCCGCCGTCGTCGCCGAGGTGATCCTCTGGTACGGGCGCGTCGACGTGCTGGTGAACAACGCCGGGCGTGGGCACCTCGGGGCGATCGAGGAGACCACCGACCAGGAGTTGCGCGACCTGATGGACCTGCACTTCTTCGGCCCCGCCGCGTTGACCAGGGCGGTGCTGCCGCACATGCGGCGGCGGGGTTCGGGGGCGATCGTCCAGATGAGCAGTATGGGCGGGCGGTTCTCGTTCCCGGGCGTGGGCGCGTACTCGGCCACGAAGTTCGCCCTGGAAGGGCTCTCGCACGCCTTGGCCCAGGAGGTCGCGCCGTTCGGTATCAAGGTGCTGGTCGTGGAACCCGGATCGTTCCGTACCGAACTCGCGAGCGCGGCGCACACCGAATCGGCGGAGATCCCCGCCTACGAGGCCACCGCCGGGATCATCCGCGCCCAGTTCCCTGGCTCGGACGGCAAACAGCCGGGCGACCCCGCCAAGGCCGCCGCCGCCATCCTCACCGCACTGGACTCCGACCGGACCCCGCTGCGGCTGGCCCTGGGCAACGACGCCGCCGACGCGATCTTCGCCGAACTCGACGGCGCCCGCGAAGAGGCCCGCACCTGGGAATCCCTCACCCGCTCCACCGACTTCGACTGACAGCGACTTCGACCTGCGGCGGGGCCCGGTCATTCCCGTCAGGGAATTGTGGAACCGCGCCGCTTCTCGGAAGGTTTGCCAGTGACACCGGTGAACCGAACGAGGAGAGAGCAGTGACCGACACCAATACGCGTGACCTGGTCAACCGCTACGTGGCCCTGTGGAACGAGCCTGACGCCAAGGTGCGCCGCAGGACGATCGAGGAGCTGTGGGCCGAAGGCGGTGCCCATGTTCTCCAACCGCCAGAAGAAATGCGTAAAGCCGCCGCCGGGCTGGGATTCGCGTCCACCACTTTGGAAGCCCACGGGTACGACCAGCTCGAAGTCCGGGTGGCCCACAGTTACGAGGAGTTCGTGGCCCCTGGAGAATTCGTCTTCCGGCCGGGGGACAATGCGGCCCGGTTGCACAACGTCGTCAAGTTCACCTGGGAGATGATTCCCGTCGGCGGAGACGAAGTGGTGGGCGGCGGCCTGGACGTCCTCATCCTCGACGACGACGACCACATCACCACCGACTACATGTTCCCCGGCCTCTGACCTCCTTCGAACCGACGAATAACGGCCTCCGATTCACCTTTTACGGCCGACGCCTCCGACGATGACCCATGGGGAGTTTCCGGACGACGGAGGCGGCGGAATCGTGGGGCGCCATTCAGCGACCCGCACGAGTCCGGGTTCCAGGATGTCGAAACCCTGGAAGAACCTTCGCAGCTCCGGGCGGGTCCGGGGGGTCAGCAGCGCGCCCGTCCCTTGGAACCCTCGTTGGGCCGCCGCCATGACCTGGGCGGGCGATTCGCCGACGGTGTGCGAAATGGCCAGGTGGCTGCCGGGGGCCATGACCTCCGCGAACCTGGCCAGGATGCCGTCCGGGTCCTCCTCGTCCGAAACGAAGTGCAGTACGGCGACGAGGAGGACCGCGACGGGTTCGCTGAAGTCGATGAGCCGGCACGTCTCGGGGTGGTCCAGGATGTCGGCCGGCCTGCGGGCGTCGGCCTGGATGACCGTCACCGCGTCCGACGTCGCGAGCAGTGCCTGACCATGGGCGACGACCACCGGGTCATGGTCGACGTACACGACACGGGCGTCCGGCGCCGACCGCTGGGCGACCTCGTGGACGTTCTGCTGCGTCGGCAGCCCGGCGCCGACGTCGAGGAACTGACGGATGCCCGCCTCCTCCACGAGGAAACGCACCGCCCGGCCGAGGAAGGCCCGGTTCGCCTTCGCCGTCACCGGCGCCCCCGGATTCTCGGCGATCATCCGATCGGCCGCGACCCGGTCGGCGACGTAATTGTTCTTACCGCCCAGTAGATAATCGTAAATCCGGGCCCCGTTCGCGATATTCGCATCATCCCCCTGCCCGCCAGGAGCGGCGCCCTGGGGCACAGCCTGGCCGGGTGGTGGTGAATGGTCGTCCGACATAGCCTGCCCCGTCCGCCTTATATGGGCTGATCGCCAGTGCCAGGTGAGCTTAGTCCGCCGGACACCGGCCATCCCCTCTCCCCCGGATATCCCGCAACCGGAAGCCCCATTCCGTACCCGGGACATCAACGACATCCTTTCACCACACAAATGGTGGCGCCTATCCCTTGCTAGCGGCCTTTGGTCTTGATCACGCGTTTCAGCAGACAGACGCTGAGCAGGCGGAGCGCGAAGGGAAGGTCGTCCACGAGGTAGCGGCGTGCGAGGCGTCCCGGCTCGGCCGCCAGGCGGAACAACCACTCCAGACCTGAGCGCCGCATCCACTCAGGGGCTCGGAGCACCGACCCCGCCGTGAACGCGATCGCCGAGCCGCAGCCGACGAACCACGTCCCGGGCAGGTCGGCGCGGAGGGTCGCGATCAGGCGGTCCTGCTTGGGGAAGCCGAGCCCCACGAAGACCAGGCGCGGCCTCGCCGCCAGCAGGGCCTCGCGTACGGCGGCCAGCCCCTGCGCCGTGGCCTCGAAACCGTACGGCGGGGAGAGGACGCCCGCGACGCGCAGGCCGGGGTACCGATCGGACAGCACCTCGGCCGCCCGGACCGCCACACCCGGCGGCCCCCCGAGCAGATAAACGGACACCCCTTCCCGCACCACCGTCCCCGCTCCCGGCGGAGGCGGGGACGCGGTCGGTAAGGATCGCGGGGCCGGCCGGGACAAGGGCGGCGGAGGGATGGGGGGCGTCGGGTTGGGGGCGGCCGGCAGGGGGGCGGTCGTCGCCGCGGCGGCTTCTGAGAGGGACCAGATCAGGTCGGCTCCGGTGATGCGTTCGGGCACGGGGGTGCCCAGGAGCCTGGACGCCCACACCAACGGCATCCCGTCGGGCACGGCGAGGTCGGCGCCCTCCACGATCGCCCGTACCTCGGGATCGCGCGAGCAGGCACGGCATATGTCGACATTGGGAGTGACGACGTGCCCGCCTTCCCCGCGTTCCAGGGCGGAGAGGATGTGACGCACCACCTCCGCCTCCGTCAGGGCGTCGACCACGACGCCCGCGACCGCCACCCGAGAGGCCGGGGAGCCCCGGCCGGGGGAACGGGACGGTTCCTCCGGCGTGGGCGAGCGCCCGCCGGGAGTGGGGCCGGAGGCGCCGAGGAGGGTTCGGGATGACATCAGATACCTCGCCCTCGAGTGTGCAGCGCGCTGAGGACCAGCCGAGCCGGCACGACCCCGAGCGCCACGGCAAGGGCGATCGGGACGCGAGGCTCGCCCCAGCGGGCGGCGAGCGCGCGAAGAGCCCAGCGCCCCGCCTGGCGGCGGCGTCCGAGCGCGGCGTTGTGGAAGGCGAGCTGGCCGTAGATGCGCGCGGCACCCCGCGCGTCGGCGGCCAGGTAAGGGTGGCGGGCGAGCATCCACTCAAGGCCCGCGATGCGGTCGGCCCAGCGGGTCACGAAAGCGGAGGAACCCCAGCGGATCCGCACCAGCGGCCGGTCGGCGTACGCGATCGGATGACGCGCCGCCGCGCGCAGAGCGAGGTCCCAGTCTTCGTTCTGCCCACCGGGTGCGCTTTCGTCCGGCCATACCGACCCGCGCCTGAACAAGAAGGTCGAGGAATGGACCATCACCATGCGGGAGCGGGTGAGATGCCGCCGGGTCACCTGGCTCGTTCCCGCAAGGCGGGTGACCCGGTGGGACCCGTACTCGACCTCGATGGCGCAGCCCGCGAACTCGGCGTCCGGGTCCGCGGCGAGGGCGGCGAGCTGGGCGGTCAGCTTGCCGGGCAACCACATGTCGTCGTCGTCGCAGAACGCCACCAGGTCGGTGTCCAGCGCGGCGATGCCGGTGTTACGCGCGCCGGGCAACCCTGGGCTGAACCGATTGGGCAGGACGCGAAGCCTGTCTCCGTCGCCCATGACGACACCGGCCTCCACGACGGCCCTGACCGCCTCGACAGCGCCGGCGCCCGATCCTGGGGCGTGTGACAGCGAAGGAGGGATGGCGGCGTGGCCGTCGTCGGCGGCGGGGTCGCTGGTCGCTGTCGGTTTCTCGGGGGGCTTCGGACTGGGTGAGGTGGGGATGGGGTCGACGACGACGATGACGTCCAGGCCGCCCGGATGATGTTGGTCGAGGACGCCGCGGAGCGCCGCCTGGAGGTGGTCGGGACGGTTTCCTCGCGTGGGAATGACCACGCCGATGGTCGGGTTCATCGGCACTCCGATGCACGGACGCCGGCGGCGCGCCAAGGAGGCGAGGCCCCGTCCGGCATGCGCCGGGTGCGGACGCGGTAGCCGTACTGCATCATCAGCGGCCAGGTCAGGGCGGTGACCAGCCATCGGTGGCGGCGGGACTGGCGGTCGCACCAGGAGTCGTCGCGGCTGAGCTCCAACGGGCCCGCCGTGAAGCGCATCGGGTTGCCCGCGCAGGTGTGGGCCACCGACAACTCGGCGAGCCCAGGACGCAGGAACGTGAGCCCGGTCTCCACGTCGTCGCCGAACCCGAGCCGGACCAGGAGCATGGACAGCACCGCGCGCGGGTCGGCCAGCAGGTCTTCGTACCGGATGCGGATCACGGTGCCGCCGCGGCGGGCGAGCAGCTCGAAGGCGAGGTTCTGCACGATCCAGTGGAGGGAGGTGCGCCAGGGCCGCCAGCGCGTCATGGGGGTGCCGTCCTCGGGTCTTCTGACCTGCCGTCGCCAGGAGTGCGCGACCGCGCGGGGGTCACGGACGACGTGGACGACGCTCAGGTCGACGACCGGGGAGGTGCTGAGGCAGAACGCCAGCGAGGCGTGCTTGCTGGAGTCGACGACGACCGGGCACGCGGCGATCTGCGCCGCCGCCTCGTACACCCGGGAGTAGGCCCGGGTGTAACCGCTGAGACCGACGCCGCACTGGCGGGTGGTCAGGGCGGGGATGTGACGGGTGCGGTCGAGCCTGCGCCGCAGGGTCTGCACACGATCGGAGAGGCCGGGCGACCAGCCGCCGAACGCGCGGACGCCGACTCTGCGCCAGAAGGGGCAGGTGTGGAACGGCTCCCCGCAGCCGCACGGCTCCTGGGCGTCCACCCCTCGCTGCCAGAGGTGAACGACCTCGCCTAGGGGCGCTATGCCAGGGACCTCACCGAGCAACCGCTCCAGCAAGGTCGTGCCACTGCGCCCCAATCCACCTATGAAGATCACACGAACTGCCATCGCCACGGCCCTTCAGCGGGACGGTAAACACGAAACGTGGCGATGCTATCGCAGAGAGTAATCGTCATGTCGTCAAGAGGTAAAGGATCTACCGAGGGAAGGCAGCCCGGCCAACCTCCACCCCATGACCATCCCACGAGACCAACCCGAACCACCCCGGCTTCGCCAACTGAACCGCGCCGGGTTTCGTGGAGACTCGGCTACTTGGTTTCTGCCGCGGTGACTGCGGCCTGTTGGTGACGGTAGTAGATCGCTTCGTACTCTGCGGGTGGGATGTCGCCGCAGGCGGTGTGCAGC
>NZ_JANZYP010000112.1 GCF_025506355.1 Sphaerisporangium corydalis | reverse complement strand
CGGCGGGGGTGGGTTAGTTGGGGTTGGCGGCTTTGGTGAATTCTGTGGTGTAGGTCTTGGAGAGGTCGATGGTGTCTTTCTTGCCCTTGACGTTCGGGGAGAAGGAGCTGAGGACCTCGAGGACGTTCTTGGCGCCTTCCTCGTCCATCAGGCCGTCGGGGCGGAAGATGCTCTTGGTGTCGTTGATCGACTTGGCGTAGAGGGCGGGGTTGCCGCCTGCGTACTCCTTGGGCATCTTCGCGGCGATGTCCTCCGCCGAGTGGTCGTTGATGTACTTCAGCGTCTTCACGAAGGCGTTGGCGAGTTTCTGCACGGTCTGCTTGTTGTTCTGCACCCAGGCGCAGTCCATGTACAGCGAGCTGGCGGGGTACAGCCCGCCGAGGGCCGCCCTGGTCCCCTCCTCCGTGCGCATGTCGATGATGATCTTGCCCTTGCCCGTCGAGGTGAGCTGGGCGGCGGTGGGGTCGGTGGTCATGCCCGCGTCGATGCCGCCGTTCTCCATGGCGGCGATGAACGTCGCGCCCGCGCCCGCTTTCACCCGGGTGATGTCCTCGGTGGCCACGCCGCTCTTCACGGCGAGCGCCTGCGTGAGGAAGTCGGTCGAGGAACCCGGGCTGGTGATGCCGAGCCGTTTGCCCTTGAAGTCCTTCGGGGTCTTGATCTTGTCCGCCTGGGCGGTCGAGACCACTTCGACCTCACCGGGCACGTCGGCGAACTGCACGACGCTCTGGATGCACTTGCCCTTGGTCTGCAGGTCGATCGTGTGGTCGTAGAAGCCGACGACGCCCTGGACGTCGCCGCTGATCAGGACGTTCTCGGCCTGCGCCCCCGACGGTTCGGTCAGGAGCTGGACGTCGACGCCCTCCTGCTTGAAGTAGCCGAGCTGCTCGGTGAGCTTGGGCGGCAGGTAGATCACCTTGTCGATGCCGCCGATCATGATCTTGACCTGGGGGGTGCCGTTCTCGGAGGTCTCGGCCGTGCGGGAGTCGCGGCAGCCGGTGGCGGCGACGGCGACCGCGAGACCGGCGACGGCGGTGACGACAAGTCGGGACGTGGCTTTCATGGCGCGGTGACTCCGATCAGATCTGTACTTCGGTGGCGACGGACGGCGGGCGCCAGGACAGGAGCCGGCGTTCGAGGAGGGTGAGCAGCCATTCGGCGAGCAGCGCCATGACCGTGATGATGATCATTCCGGCGTAGATCCCGGCCGCGTCGAAGGTGCCCTGGGCGTGGTTGATGAGCAGGCCGAGGCCCTTGTCGGCGCCGGTGTACTCGCCGACGATGGCGCCGATGAGCGCGAACCCGAAGGCGACGTGCAGGCTGGCGAGAATCCACGAGGTGGCGCTCGGCAGGACGATCGTGGTGAGGATCTGGCGGGGGCCCGCGCCGAGGACGCGCGCGTTGTCGATCAGGGTCTTGTCCACCTCGCGTGCGCCCTGGAAGGCGTTGAAGAACACGGCGAAGAAGACCAGGACGACGGCGGTGGCGACCTTGGACGACATGCCGAGGCCGAACCAGATGACGAACAGCGACGCGAGCACGATGCGCGGGATCGCGTTCGCCGCCTTGATGAACGGCGCGCAGACCTCGGCGAGGAAGCGGCCCCGGCCGAGCAGGACGCCCAGGACGACCCCGGCCAGCGAGCCGATGACGAACCCGGCGACCGCCTCCTCCAGGGTGACGGCCATCTGCTCCCAGATCGACCCGAAGGCCGTGCCGGAGGTGAACCAGTCGACGATCCGGCCGCCGATGTCGGTGGGCTTGGAGTAGTAGAAGGGGTCCAGGAAGGTGCTGGCCGACAGCTCCCAGCTCCCGAGCCATAGCGCGATCAGCAGCAGCCGCGCCGCGGTGATCTTGGGAGCCCGGCGCCGGCGGCGTACGGGGCCCCGGACCGGGACGGCGGCGGGGGTGGGGGCGGGGGCGGTGGTCTCGACGTCAGGCGACATTTCCGGCTCCTCGGGCACGGGTGATCTCGACCTCTTGGCGCAACGGCTCCCCGGTCTCGCGGCAGACGGCGAGGAACGACCCCGGATTAGGCGACATTTCCGGCTCCTCGGGCGCGGGTGATCTCGACCTCTTGGCGCAGCGACTCCCAAACCTCGCGATACACGGCGAGGAACGACTCAGTGAGGCGGATCTCCTCGACGCGGCGTGGGCGTTCGAGGTTCACGGTGATGACGTTCTTGCTGGTGGCGGGGGCCGCGGTCATCACGACGACGGTGTCGGCCAGGGCGATCGCCTCGGTCAGGTCGTGGGTGACGAACACCACGGCGGCCCCCGTACCGGACCACAGGTCGAGCAGCAGGTCCTGCATGTGCTCGCGCGTCTGCACGTCGAGGGCGCTGAACGGCTCGTCCATGAGCAGGATCGACGGCTCGTTGATCAGCGTCTGGGCCAGGGCGACGCGCTTGCGCATGCCGCCGGAGAGCTGGTGAGGGTAGTACCGCTCGAAACCACCCAGACCGACCTTGAGCACCCACTCGCCGGCCAGCTCGCGCGCCTCCTTCTTGCCCGTGCCCCGGTAGCGCGGACCGGCCGCGACGTTGTCGAGGACCGAGCGCCACGGGAGCACGGCGTCCTGCTGGAACATGTAGCCCAGCCCGTCGGGGATCCCGGTGACGGGCACGCCCTGGACGATCACCTCGCCCCCGCTGGCGGGCGCCAGGCCGGAGATCATCGACAGGCTCGTGGACTTGCCGCAGCCCGTGGGCCCGACGACGCTCACGAACTCGCCCTGCCGCACGGTCAGGGTCATGTCGCGGGCGGCGGTGTAATCGCCGCCGTCCCTGGACGGGAAGCGCTTGGTGACGCCGCGCAGCTCGATGGCCGGGTTGGACGGGTTCGCGGGGGCGGTGCCGGCCTCCGCTGATGGGCCGGGGCTCGTCATGACGCTCGAACTCCTTCCGGATTCGCACAGATGTGACACGGCTCGGAAACATCGGTCTGGTAGTCAGTAGGGGACGGGAAACGTTCCCCGGACCGTAGGCCCCGGTGACCTGGCTCACCAGGCTTGTGCCGGTTGTACGAGCAATGCGCGTAGTTCGCGTTCTGCGCGTTCTGCTCACGAGGTCACGCCCGGTGCGCGGGGGTATCGTGCTGCCATGTCCTGGCCCGGGAACAGGCGTCGCCCGAGGTTCGCCACGCAGGCCCTGCTCGTCCAGGTCGCCGTGCTTCTGCTGATCATGGGAATCGGCTTCGCCCTGGTGGCCTACCTGCTGCACGCGGAGCTGGAGAAGCAGTACGAGCAGCGCGCGCTCGCCATCGCGCGCGCGGTGGCCGCCGACGACCAGATCATCCGCGGGGTCACGGCGCACGACCGGTCCGGGCCCGTGCAGGAACGCGCCGAGGCGGCCCGCCGCCGCACGGGCGTGCTCTTCGTCGTGGTGGCCGACGACCACGGCATCCGCTACTCCCACCCCGACGCGACCCGCATCGGGCAGCGGGTCAGCACCGACCCTGAGGCCCTCAGCGGCCGGGAGATCGTGACCTTCGAACGCGGCACCCTCGGGTACTCGGCCCGGGGCAAGGTGCCGCTGACCACCGGCACGGGCCGGGTCGTCGGGCAGGTGAGCGTCGGCATCGCGGCCGGCGAGGTGTCGCGCCGCATCGGCGACCTGATGCGCCCCGCCGCCGGGTTCACCGGCCTCGCGCTGGTCCTCGGCGTGGCCGCCGCCGCCGGGCTGGCCCGCCGCCTCAAGCGGCAGACCCTCGGCCTGGAGCCGACCGACCTCGCCGACCTGCTGCGCGAGCGCGAGGCCGTGCTGCACGGCATCGACGAAGGCGTGCTGGCCGTGGACCCCGCCGGACGGGTCACCATCTGCAACGACGCCGCCGCCCGCCTCATCGGCGGCCGTCCCGCGCAGGGGTCCTCGATCGCCGGCGCGGGCCTGCCGCCCGGCCTGAGCACGCTGCTGGCCGACCGGACCAGCGCACGCGGGGTGCTCGTCGCCACCGAGGACCGCATGCTGGTCGTCACGGCCGCGCCGGTGCGCCGCAGCGACCACGACCTCGGGCACGTCCTGACGCTGCGGGACCGTACTGACCTGGACGCCATGGCCCGGGAGCTGGACGTCGTGCGCGCGCTGTCGGACGCGCTGCGGGCGCAGGCCCACGAGTACACCAACCGCCTGCACACCCTGTCCGGCCTGCTCAGCCTGGGCCACCGCGAGGAGGCCATCGCCTACCTGCGGGAACTCGCCGACGACCCGCTCGCGACCGAGTACGGCGACGGCGGGCGGCTGCGCGACCCGTACATCCGAGGGCTGCTCGCGGCCAAGACGGCCGTCGCGTCCGAGTGCGGGGTCGACCTGCGGCTGAGCGCCGACTCGTTCGTTCCCGCCCAGCTCAGGGCCCCGCTGGACGTCGTGACGATCCTCGGGAACCTGGTCGACAACGCCACGGCCGCCGCCCAGACCGGGGCGCGGCGCCCGGCGTGGGTGGAGGTGTCGCTGCTCGCCGAGGCCGACATTCTGCACATGGTGGTGGTCGACAGCGGCGACGGCGTGTCGCCGGGCGACGTGGACCGGCTGTTCGACCAGGACTTCACCACCGCCGCCGACGACGCCCGGCCGCACGGCGTCGGCCTCGCGCTCGCCCGGCGGCTGACCCGCCGCCACAGCGGCGAGCTGTCCCTCACCCGCGCCTCGGGGGCCGACTGCGGCGCCGTGTTCGTGACGCGGCTGCCCGGCGCGGTGGTCCCCCCGTGATCCGGGTGCTGGTCGTCGACGACGACTTCCGGGTGGCGGACCTGCACGCGCGGTACGTCGGGCGGCTGGCGGGGTTCGAGGTCGCCGGCGTGGCCCGTACCGCCGCCGAGGCCGTGGAGCTGGCCGGGCGCCTCAGCCCGCACCTCGCGCTCCTCGACCAGTACCTGCCCGACGCCTCGGGTACCTCCATCGCCCCGCGCCTCGGCTGTGACGTGATCATGCTGACGGCCGCGGCCGAGCGGGTGGTCGTACGGGAGGCGCTTCGCCGGGGCGTCGTGAACTACCTGGTCAAGCCGTTCTCCGAGGCGGACCTGGCCGAGCGGCTGCGCGCGTACGCCCGGTTCCGCGGGCATCTCGGGGGTGACCACAGCCTGGACCAGGCGGAGATCGATCGCGCGGTCCGGGTGCTCCACGAGGGGGACCACGTCGACGCCGCCGTACGCAAGGGGCGCTCCAGCCAGACGGCCCGCCTGGTCATCGACGCCGTGCGCACGGCGGGCGGGCCGGTCACCGCCACCGACGTCGCGGCCCGCCTCGGCCTGTCGCGCGCGACCGCGCAGCGCTACCTGTCCGACCTGGCGGCCGACGGGCGCATCACCGTGGGCCTGCGCTACGGCACCACCGGCCGCCCCGAACACCTGTACCGCTGGCCCGCCGCCCCGCCCGCCGCACGCTAGCGAGACCACGCCACCCGCCCGTTCCTCGAATGGGCGCACGGGCGGGTGGCGCGGAGGGTCAGTGGTGGTGGGGGCAGGCGGCCGGAGCGTCGTAGGTGTCGTGGTGGGGGAACTCGTTCACGTACCTCTGCCGGCCCAGCGGTGTCAGGTCGAGGTAGTTGTACGTGGTCA
The DNA here is from genome assembly GCF_025506355.1 of Sphaerisporangium corydalis. Lineage (GTDB taxonomy): Bacteria > Actinomycetota > Actinomycetes > Streptosporangiales > Streptosporangiaceae > Sphaerisporangium > Sphaerisporangium corydalis. Next base: position 8,229 of record NZ_JANZYP010000112.1, on the reverse strand, counting down.
GCAGCAGGTCAGGGCCACGGCCGTACGTCGAGTAGGTGTGGAAGACCCGGTCGCCCTCGCGCAGGAACACGCTGACCCCGTGCGCGTCGCCCTCGGTGAAGAAGTTCAGCCCCTTCGCCTCCAGGGTCGCCTTGTCCATGTAGTTGTACTCGACGGGCGCCACGGTCTCGTCGTTGGTGACGTGGAAGTCGTAGTTGAAGTCGGTGCCCTCGGAGGAGTACCACGGCACGGTCCAGCCCATCCGGTGCCGGAACCCCTCGATGTCGCCCAGCGGCGCCCGCGAGACCAGCGCCAGCGAGGTGTCACACCCGTGCAGGTGGCTCAGGTCGCCGATGTTGTCGACGAGGAACGAGCAGCTCGTGCACCCCTGGCCGATGTCGTGCAGCCACATGAAGTGGTAGACGATGAGCTGGCGCCGCCCGTCGAACAGGTCGGCGAGATGCGCCTTGCCGTCCGGGCCCTCGAAGACGTAGTCCTTGTCGATCTCGACCATGGGCAGCGCGCGACGGCCGGCGGTGACGGCGTCCCTGGCCCGGGTGGCCTCCTTCTCCCGCGCGAGCAGCGCCCGGCGAGCCTCCAGCCATTCCTCGCGCGACACGACCGATGGTAATTCCACGGGTTCTCCTTTGGACGTGAACCGGACGGCACCGATTGGCCCGGCGGGGCCCCCGCCCCGCCTCGACCTCTACGTTAGGCCGCCGGTCCCAGCCGGTCGCGTCCCTGCGAGCCCTTTTTCCACGGCGTCCCTGCGAGCCCTTTCCACGGTGTCACGAACGCCGCGCCCCGGTCGAGGACGGGGGCGCGGCGCCCGGGCGCGATCAGTGGAAGAAGTGGCGGGTGCCGGTGAAGTACAGGGCGATGCCCGCCTTCTCGGCGGCCTCGATGACAGCCTCGTCCCGTACCGACCCGCCGGGCTCGACGACCGCTTTGACCCCGGCCTCGACGAGGACCTCCAGCCCGTCGGCGAAGGGGAAGAACGCGTCGGACGCCGCGACCGAGCCCTCGGCCCGGTCCCCGGCGCGCGCGACGGCGAGGCGGGCGGAGTCGACCCGGTTGACCTGGCCCATGCCGACGCCGACCGTGGCGCCGCCGGAGGCCAGCAGGATCGCGTTCGACTTCACCGAGCGGCAGGACTTCCACGCGAACGCCAGGTCGGCGAGCACCTCAGGCGAGACGGCGGTGCCGGTCTTGAGCTCCCAGGCGGCCGGGTCGTCACCGGGGGCGTCCACCCGGTCCACGGTCTGCACGAGCAGGCCACCATCGACGCGGCGGAACTCGGCGGCGTTGGACGGCCCGGCGGCGCAGCGCAGCAGCCGGAGGTTCTTCTTCTTGGTGAGCACCTCCAGCGCCCCGGGGGTGAACGCGGGGGCCACGACGACCTCGGTGAAGATCGGCGCGATCTGCTCGGCCAGTTCCTCGGTCACCTCGCCGTTCACCGCGATCACCCCGCCGTACGCCGACAGCGGGTCGCAGGCGTGCGCCTTGCGGTGCGCCTCGGCCACGTCGGCGCCGATCGCGACGCCGCACGGGTTGGCGTGCTTGATGATCGCGACGGCCGGCTCGGCGAAGTCCCAGGCGGTCCGCCAGGCGGCGTCCGCGTCTACGTAGTTGTTGTAGGACATCTCCCGGCCGTGGAGCTGCTCGGCGCTCGCCAGGCCGTCCTCGCCGCCGGTGTAGAGCGCCGCTCCCTGGTGCGGGTTCTCCCCGTACCGCAGGACGGCGCGGCGCTGCCAGGACGCGCCCATGAAGCCCGGCCAGGCGCTCTCCTCGTCGGGCGCGTACACGCTGGCGAACCACGAGGCCACCGCCGTGTCGTACGCCGCGGTGTGCGCGTACGCCTGGGCGGCGAGGCGGCGGCGTTGCTTTTCGGTGAAGCCGCCCTCCTCGATGGCCTGCAGCACGTCGCCGTACCCGCGCGGGTCGACGACCACCGAGACGGTGCCGTGGTTCTTGGCCGCGGCCCGGATCATCGCCGGCCCGCCGATGTCGATCTGCTCCACGCACTCGGGCGCCGACGCCCCGGAGGCCACCGTCTCCTGGAAGGGGTACAGGTTGACCACGACCAGCTCGAACGGCTCGATCTCCAGCTCTTCGAGCTGACGGACGTGGGAGGGGTTGGAGCCGTCGGCGAGGAGCCCGGCGTGCACCCTCGGGTGCAGGGTCTTGACCCGGCCGCCGAGGCACTCGGGGAAGCCGGTCAGCGACTCGACCGGGGTCACCGGAACGCCGAACGAAGCGATCTTGGACGCGGTGCCCCCTGTGGACACGATCTCGACGCCCACGGCGTCCAGAGCCCGGGCGAGCTCCTCCAGCCCGGACTTGTCGTAAACCGTGATCAGCGCGCGCCGGATGGCGATGCGGGTCACTTCGTGCTCCTCCCTGTTTCCGGACCGTCCATATTTCCTGGCGGCCCGGAGGTTGTGACTGGCTCAGAGAAACTCAACGGCCCGGGGCGTCCTGGTCCTCCGGACGGCCGGGACGGCCGAGGCGGGCGTGCCGTCCGGTGACGGTCCAGCCCTCCCGGGCCATGCGGCCCACGACCTCGACGAGCAGGCGGCGCTCCACGGACTTGATGCGCTCGTGCAGCGTGTCCTCGTCGTCCCCATCGTGCACCGTCACGGCCTCCTGGGCGATGACGGGGCCGGTGTCCACGCCCGCGTCCACGAGATGCACCGTGCAGCCGGTCACCCGCACGCCGTACGCGAGGGCCTCGGCGACGGCGTGCGCGCCGGGGAACGACGGAAGCAGGGCGGGATGGGTGTTGACCACGGGGAACGCGCCGAGCACCTCGGGGCCGAGGATCTTCATGAAGCCCGCGGAGACGACGAGGTCGGGCCGGTGCGCGGCGATCTCCGCGCGCAGCGCACCGTCCCAGGCCGCCCGGGTGGGGTGGCCGGACACCTTGGCGACGAACGTCGGGACGCCCGCCCGCCGCGCGCGTGCCAGTCCCTCGATGCCGTCGCGGTCCGCGCCGACCGCGACGACCACCGCGCCGTACGCATCGGCGGCGGCGGCGTCCATGAGGGCCTGTAGGTTGGTCCCCGAACCGGAGACGAGGACCACGAGCCGAGCCGACAGGGCTGTACTCCTTCGGGGCGACGTTGACGGGTACGGCAGTCAGCGTATCGGCCCGCCCGCTCCGCGACGCAGAGGAGGTCAGGTGCTACCACCGACGGCGGCTCCAGGGGTCGAGGCCGGGCGCCGGGCGCTGCTGCTCTCGATCGGCGCGCTGGCCCTGACGTTCATGGTGCCGGTGATGGGCCTCGCCCTGGGCGTCTTCGCGATCGTCGTCTGCGTCCGCGCGTGGCGGACCAAGGCCCGTGAACGTCAGAGCATCATCATGCCGATCATCGGTTTCCTGATCTCGATCGTCTCGATCTTCACGGCGGCGCTGGTCACGTGGTTCCAGATGTACTTCAGCAACGAGTTCAACGCCTATGGCGAGTGCATGAAGGGCGCCGGCACCGGGACCTCCCAGCAGGCGTGTGTCACCCGGCTGGAGCAGGCCATGGAGCGTAGGCTCCCGTTCATCCCGAAGGGCAGCCTGCGGCTTCCCTTCGCACCCTGACCCCTGGCGCACGCCGACGAAGCCCGAGGAGAATTTGTGAACGTCTGCACCCATCTCGAATCCATCGTCGACGTCCAGCCGGGCAACCCGGCGGGCTGCGAGGAGTGCCTGGCCAGCGGGTCGCGCTGGGTCCACCTGCGGACCTGCCTGACCTGCGGGCACGTCGGCTGCTGCGACTCCTCCCCGAACCAGCACGCCAGCCACCACTTCGCCGCGATCGGCCACCCGATCGCCGAGTCCTTCGAGCCGGGCGAGGACTGGGCGTGGTGCTACAAGGACGAGGTCCTGTTCGAGCCGTCCCCCAGCGGCGAGGGCGCCCGCTCCCACCTCTGAGGTCATCGCCCACTGACGGTCAGGGCCCGCGCCTTCGGGTCACTCCGGTGTCTGGGCCCGCACCAGGGCGTCCCCGGCGCCCAGCCTGCTGTACAGCACCGTCCGCCCGGCGCGCCGGCGCAGGACCAGGCGGGCGTCCAGCAGGACCCGGAGGTGGCGGCCCACCGACCCGAGCCCCTGCCCGGTCAGCGCCACGAGCTGCGTCGTGCTCTTCGGGGCGTCCAGCAGGAGGAGCACCCGCGCCCGCCCCGGGCCGAGCAGCCGGGCCAGGGCCTCGGGCACCGGCACCCCGCCGGGCTCGGCCAGCGGGGCCGAACAGGGGTAGATCACGGCGTACCTGCGCGACTCCTCCCACGAGACCCACCCCTGCCGGGGGGTGACCGGCACGAACAGCAGCTTCGCGCCGGAGATCTCGCGCGGCGGGTTGTCGTGGCCGTTGATCTGCAGCCGCCCGTCCCCGAGCCAGCGCATCTCCGGGCGCATGGTGGAGAGCGCGGCGGCCCAGCCGCCCAGGCTCAGCTCGCGGGTGCGCGCGACGACGTCGGCCTCGATGAGCCGCCGCCGCTGCCGCCAGTACGGCGACACGGCCTGCGTCCAGACCCATTCCAGCAGGTCGGCGGCGCGATCGGCCAGGTCGGACCGCTGCAGTGCGGCGGGAAGCGGGCCGCCGAGCGCCACCACTAGGTTCGCGCGGGCCGTCTCCTGCGGGGTGACGCGGACCCGGGCCAGTTCCTCGTGGAACGCCGGCTCCTCGCCGCCGAAGGGCGTGGGCGTGAGGAAGTCGGCGATCCAGCACCGGTTCAGCCCGGCACGGACCAGCAGCGCCGTGACCGGGTCGGCGGCCAGCCGTTCGCGGTACGCGGGCAGGTGGGCGCCGAGCCACGCGCGCTCCCCGGGGTGCGCGGCCGTGCCCTTCTCCAGCGCGATCAGGCTGGCGGTGGCCTCGGCCAGCGGCGAGACGACGAACCGGCTCCCCGCCAGCGTGTCCGCGTTGACCTGCCACCACCCCATGTTTCGCCCCCGTGCGAAACAGTAACGCCTCCACCCGGGTGCCCGTGACACTCCGTCCATGCGCACATATCGGGAGCTGTTCCGGACGCCGGAGTTCACCCCGCTCTTCGTGACCTGCTCGGTGCAGGTCGCCGCCTCGACGGTGAGCGGGCTGGCCCTCGGGACACTGGTGTACGCGGCCACCGGCTCCCCGCTGCTGTCGGCCCTCAGCATGTTCGGGCCTTCCCTGGCCCAGGTGGTGGGGGCGACCCTGCTGCTGTCGGCGTCCGACCGGCTGCCGCCGCGTGCCGCGATGACCGGGCTCTCCCTGGCCTTCGCCCTCGGCACCGCCGCCGTGGCGATCCCCGGCCTGCCCATGTGGACGATCTTCACGATCCTGCTGGCCCTGGGGCTGGTCGCGTCGGTGGGCGGCGGGGTGCGGTACGGGCTGCTCAACGAGATCCTGCCCAAGGGCGGCTACCTGCTCGGCCGGTCGGTGCTCAACATGACGGTCGGCGCCATGCAGATCTGCGGGTTCGCGGTGGGCGGCGTGCTGGTGACCGCGTTGTCGCCGCGCGGGGCCCTGCTCACCGGCGCCGCGCTCGGCCTGGGCGCCGCCGTGGTGGCCCTGGCCGGCCTCCGCCGCCGCCCGCCGCGCGCCGCCGGGAGGCCGTCGGCGGCGGAGACCTGGCGGACCAACGCCCGGCTGTGGTCGGACCCGGCCCGCCGGTCGATCTACCTGGCCCTGTGGGTGCCCAACGGGCTCATCGTGGGCTGCGAGTCGCTGTTCGTCCCCTTCGCCCCCCGGCACGCGGGGCTGCTGTTCGCCTTCGCGGCGTTCGGGATGCTCATCGGCGACACGCTGGCCGGGCGGTTCCTGCCGCGCCGGTGGCGGGACCGGCTCGGCCCCCTGCTGCGCCTGCTGCTCGCGGCGCCGTACCTGATCTTCTTCCTGCACCCCGGGCCGGTCCTCGCGGTGGCCGCCGTCACGGTCGCCTCGGTCGGGTACGCGGCCAGCCTGCTGCTGCAGGAGCGGTTGATCGCCCTGACCCCTGAGGACGCGCACGGGCAGGCCCTCGGCCTGCACTCCTCCGGGATGATGGTCATGCAGGGCGTGGGCGCGGCCGTCGCCGGCGCTGTCGCGCAGCAGACCTCGGCGGCGACCGCGATGACCGTGATCGCGGTGGCCTCCATCGCGGTCACCCTGTCCCTGGCCCCCGGCCTGCGCCCCCGGCCCGCCCAGGAACCTGTGCTGAGGGTTCCGCACGGGGACCTCGACGACCAGGCACGGTCCAGCGCGTAGAACTCACCGGCTGGAAGACGCCCGGCGATCAGGGGTCACGGTCCCAGGCGTACGGATCGACACACAGGGGTCGCGATCCCAACGGTCCGGCGATCAGGGGTCGCGGTCCCAGGCGTACGGGTCGACGTAGATGATGTGGCCGCCCCGGTCGTCGGACTCGTCGACGATGTCGCGGCGCGGCGGGCGGGGTTCCTCGCGCTTGGGATCCGCGCGGCCCTTCCCGGCGGCGGGCCGCGTCCCCGGCCGGCCCTTGTCCTTGCTCTTGTCCTTGTCCGCCAGGCCCTTCCCGGCGAGGCCCCTGCCCGTGGCGGGCCCCTTGCCCGGACGGCCCTTGGCCGCGCCCGGCTCGGCGGCCTCGGCGGCGGCCGAGGCGTGCTCGTCGGCCCAGTCGGCCCGGATCACCGGGATGGGCCGGGTGTCAGCCTCGGTGGCCTCCATCCAGTGGCCGGACGGCTCGCGGGCGATCGGCGGCACGGCCAGCTTGACCTTGCTCGCCACCTTGACGATCGCGTCCCCCGCCTTGCGCACGGGAACGCTCGCCACGGCGGGCACGGCGGCCCCGTGGAACATCAGCCACCAGTTGGCCAGGCCCGCCGAGATGCCGGCCGCGACCCCCGCCTCCAGGGCGACCGACAGCGCGACCTCCCAGGCCGAGGGGCCGACCGCCGACAGGCGCGCACCGCCCAGCGGGCCGCCCGCGAGCGCGGCGAGCAGCCCCGCCGCCAGGCCGGTGGTGATCCCGCAGACGAACCCCCACAGCGGCGCCGACTCGAAGTGGGGGGTGGGCGCGATGCGGGCCACGACCACGCCCGCGATCGCCCCCGCGAGGAACGGGATCGCCAGCACCCCCATGAGCCACGGGGAGGTGACCCCCGGCTGGGGCAGGGCGCCGAGGACCGGCAGGGCCGGGACGGCGCCGAGCTGGACGCCGGTGGGCGCGACGAGCGTGCCGGCGCCGAGCGCGAACCCGGGGCCGCTGATGTAGGCGACGCCCCAGATGACGAAGTTGAACAGGTAGAGCGACTCCACGAGCAACAGGAGCAGGCCGCCGATGAACCCGGGGGCCAGCAGCTCGGACAGCCGCTGGATGCGCCCGAAGTTCATGACACCGGCCGTGAGCACGAGCACGAGCCCCGCGGCGAGCATCGTCGTGAGCGCGACGGCGGTGCCGACGACGACCGACCTCGCCCGCTCGGGGAGCAGGCGGAGCATCGAGCGCCAGGGGCCGATGGTCCGCGCGGTCGCCAGCGACCCGGCGACGAACGCCAGCACGAGGTGGCTGACCAGCGCTTCGCCGATGAACGGCTGGGTCACGTTGTTCCGGGCGACCAGTGCGATGACCCCGGCGAGCAGGGCGTACGGCGCGGCCAGGGAGATGCCCGCCTGGGCGATCAGCACGAGCTGCGCGCGGCGGCGGGCGTTGGCCAGGTCCTTCGGGCTCCCCTTGGGCAGCCGCGCGGGCAGCCGCAGCCGCAGGTCGGCGTCCTGTGCCATCCAGATCGCGGCGCGGTACAGCAGGGCGGCGGGCAGCACCATCAACCCGAGGGGCAGCAGGCCGACCCGCCCGCCCGGGATCGCGAAACCGGCGTGGTGGGCGGCCAGCCACACCTGGCAGGCGGCACGGAACACGCCGGGGATCCCCTGGCCGAACGCGCCGCGCGGCGCCGCGATCCACCCGATCAGGGTGAGCGTGGTGAGGACGGCCAGGCCGACGCCGAGGGTCCAGGCGGCGGCGATCATCCCGGCGACGGGCAGCGGACGGCGGGCCTCGTCGTCGTCGCCCCCGCCCCCCGGGAGGGGGATGCGGCGCAGGACGGTGCGGGGGGCCGCCCGGAGCTGGTCGAGAAGGGCCGTCACAGTAGTCGATGTTCTCAGCATCCACGCCCCGCACGTGCCTACCGTGCCCCGCGTGTCGCCCCCTTTGTCCCCCCGCCTAGCTCATATCCCCCCTCGCCCTCCCCTTCCACCCACCCTGAACCCGTGAAACCACCCCGCCCACGCCACGCCCCAGAGTCCCAGGGACCCACCCCGCCCC
>NZ_JANZYP010000111.1 GCF_025506355.1 Sphaerisporangium corydalis | reverse complement strand
CAAACAAGCCCACGGCGACACCCCCACCGCCACCCTCCAGAACTGGCTCGTCGACAACGCCACCACCACCCTCACCGCCGTCCCCGCCGACACCCCCGACCGGCTCCTCTACACCAACGGCCTGTGAGCCCGTATCCCCCCCCGCGCCGCACCCATCCCATGTCCACCCCGGCCCGGCCCACTCGCCCACCCCGGCCCGCGCCCAGGGTGGATCTTGACGCTCGGCAACGACAACACGGAGAGTAATCGCGATCACCTCGGGTACGTGACCCAGTGATCACTGTACGTGAGGGCCGGCGCCCGCGCCCCGGCCACAGCGGCCGAACGAGAGGGACGCGATGACCATCCGCCCCGCGGCACCCCGCACCCGCACCCGTGCCGGCACCGGTCGCAGACACGCGGCCCTCGCCGCGCCGGCGATCCTGCTCCTGCTGGGATCCCTCACCACACCGGCCCCCCACACCGCCGCCCCCCGCACCGCCGCCCCACCGGCCCCGCGCATCGGCCCGCCGCCCGCCCGGCCCATCCCCGGCCGGTTCATCGTCCGCCTGCGGCCCACAGGAAACCCCACCCAGATCATCGCTCAGACCGGCCTGCACCCCACCCACCTGTACACCAGGGTCGCCAACGGCTTCGCCGCCCCCATGACACCCCAGCAGATCACCCAGCTCCTGCGCCAGCCCGACGTCGCCTCCATCGAGCAGGACGGCTTCATCGGACAGCTGAACCCCCTCCCCACGCCCATCAGCGAGCCCGTCACCACCACCACGACCTCGTGGGGACTGGACCGCATCGACCAGCGGACCCTGCCCCTGAACGGCACCTACCGCCCCGCCCACGACGGCACCGGGGTCACCGCGTACATGATCGGCACCGGCATCGACCCCGCCCACCCCGAATTCACCGGCCGCCTGATCCCCGGCTACAGCGCCATCAACGACGGCAGGGGCACCAGCGACTGCCTGGGCCAGGGCACCTTCGTCGCCGGCATCGCCGGCGGCACCACCTGGGGGGTCGCCCGCAACATCCACCTGGCGCCCGTCCGCGTCATCGGATGCGACGGTCGCGGCACCTACTCGGGGGTGATCGCGGGGCTCGACTGGGTCGCGGCCAACGTCCAGCGCCCGGCGGTCGCCAACATCTCCATCGGCGGCGCCAAGTCCTCCGCGCTCGACGACGCCACCAACGAGCTCAGCAGCCTCAAGATCTTCATCACCGCGGCCGCGGGAGACTACGCCGGCGACGCCTGTGACGTCTCGCCCGGCGCGGCCCCCGGCGCCCTCACCGTCGCCGCGACCACCCGCGCCGACACCCCCACCCCGACCACCGACACCGGGCCCTGCGTCAACCTGTTCGCCCCCGGCACCGACATCACCTCCGCCGCCAGCGGCGGCGGCACCGCGCGCGCCAGCGGCACCGCCTACGCCACCCCCTTCGTCACCGGCGTCGCCGCGCTGTTCAAGCAGGCCGGCGGCGACGCCACCTCCGCCGTCGTCAGCCACTGGCTCACCGACCACGCCACCGCCGACATCCTCCACGTCGTCCCCGACGGCACCCCCAACAGACTGCTCTACACCAACGGCCTCTGAGCCTCGCGTGCCGGTCAGAGCCCGCTGGTGCAGAGCAGCTTGTCGGGCATCCCGGCAGGGAGCCCGCGAAGGACGCCGGTGGTGGCTTTGCCGGTGATCCAGTCGAACAGGACGAGGACGCGTCACCATGGGCCTGCTTGAACAGCGCGGCCACCCCCGTCACGTAGGGAGCGGCGAAGGCGGAGCCGGTGGCCCGGCTGATCCCGCCGCCCATTCTGGCGGAGGTGACGTTCACCCCAGGCGCGAACAGGTCGACGCAGTGCCCGGTGTTGCCGCCCGGGGCGAAGGTGTCGCCGGGGGAGGAGGCGGCCACGGCCAGCGTTCCTGGGGAACTGGCGGGCGAGACGTCGCAGGCGTCGATGGAGCGGTCACCCGCGGCCGCGACGATGAACACCCCGAGGCTGCTCAGCTCGTTGGCCGCGTCGTCGACCGCCGACGACCTGGCCCCGCCGATGAAGATGTTGGCGACCGCCGGGCGCCGGACGTGGGCCGCGATCCAGTCGAGCCCCGCGATCACCCCCGAGTACGCGACGTCGGGGTTGGTGTACACCTGGTCGAGCTGCTCAGAGGTGAGGCGTGCCGCGAAGCCGTGCAGGACGGTGTGGTAGACGAAGGTCGGTCGCACGCCGAGCGGGGTCAGCACATCGCCCATGAGACCGCCGGGCCTCAGCCTGACGATGTACCGGCCCGAAGGGGGCTCTCCCGCCGGCCCCGGTCCGGCGGCCCGCGCGTCCGGGGCGGCCGCGAGGAGCGCGCTGAGCACGAGCACGACGCCACGGGCGCGGGTCGGGCCCCCTACGGCCGGAGGTCCTGGTGGTGAGGCGGATGGTCATGGCGTTCCTCTCGAATCGTCCGGATGGGGTGGACAGGGCCCCTGACGTGGGTGCCGGTCGGCCGCCCACAGTGATCGACGTCGCTCTCCGTGAGTCGCGGAGCCCGTCAGAGGTCTCCGGTGAAGAGCAGCCTGTTGGGCGTGTCGGGATGGACGCCGTGCAGGGCGTCGGTCGTGGCGTTCCCAGTGATCCAGTTGCGGGTCGTCGTGGCGGTCGAGGCACCGTAGGTCTGCTTGAGGAGCGCGGCGACCCCGGTCACGAAGGGGGTCGCGTAGGCGGTGCCGCTGCCCCGCCTGAGGCCGCCACTCTTCGCCGACGAGACGATGTCGACGCCGGGGGCGTAAAGATCGACGCACGGGCCGGTGTTGCTGAACGGGGCGGGCGTGTCCTTGATGGTGGAGGCGGCGACGGTGATGATCCCCGGGGCCCCCGCGGGCGAGATCTCGCAGGCGTCACTGGAACGGTCGCCGGCCGCCGCCGCGATGAACGCGCCGAGACCGGCCAGTTCGTTGGCCGCGTCGTTGGCCGCGTAGGACTTCTGCCCGCCGACCGACACGTTGACGACGGCGGGTTTCTGGATGGTCCCCGCCACCCAGTCGAGGGCCGCGATCATCCCGGCGAACGTCCCCTTGCCGTCACAGTCCAGGACGCGGACGGGCACCATGCGCACCTTGGGGGCGACGCCCTGGGTGGCGCCGCCGACGATCCCGGCGACGAAGGTGCCCTGCCCGAGGCAGTCGTCGGTGCCGTGCCCGTCGATGATGGCGCTGTAGCCCTTGTCCAGCCGCCCGGTGAACTCGCCCTGAGAGGGGCTGATGCCGCTGCCGACCATGTAGGCGGTCACCCCGTCCCCATCATGGTTGATCTTGAAGGTGCCGTTCAGCGGGAGCTTGCGCTGGTCGATCCGGTCACGCCCCCACGAAAGAGCGGTGGGGACGATCGGCGGGACCACCGCTTCCGGGGTGTGCAGTTCGAGTTCTTCTATGCGCCCGTCCTGTTCGATGGAGGCGACCTCGGGCTGCCGGCGCAACCTGGATATCTGTTCGGCCGTCATGCGAGCGGCGAACCCGTTCATGACCTTGGTGTACCGGTAGATCGGCTGCACGCCGGCCAGGGCGGCCACGTCGTCCAGACGCCCGTCAGGCCGGAGCGTGATGATGTACTGGCCAGGGACGGCCGCGGGCGGCGCCGCCTCGCGCACCGTGACACGCGGTGCCGGGTCCGGGGTGAGGGCTCGCGCGGCCGGGGACGTGAGCATGACCATGGAGCCGAGCAAAAGCAGGATCCCCGGTAGAACGCGACCTGTGCGTCTCCTGCTCACGCAGGCCGTGGTTGCGAGGTACGACGTAGGAGCGGGGTGGATCGTCATCGGGTCCCTCTCGTGAACGGTCGCGGCCGAGACCTCCGCTGACCACCGAAGATGATGATCGACTACCCAAAGCGAACAACCATTACTCTCGGCGACCACGCGCGATGGCGACACGGAGAGTAACCCCAATCACCGTGGGTAGTTGATCATTGATCATCGCTTCGACGGCCGGTGGCTGCGCCCCGGCCACATGGCCGAACGAGAGGGGACGCGATGACCGTCCGCCCCACGACCAAGACCCGCGCCGGCGCACGGTGCGGGAGCGTGGCCGCCTTGCTTGGGATCATCCTGCTGGGCTCCCTGGCGGCACTCGCTCCGGTCGCCAGGTCCGCGACCCCCGGGCCGGCCTCGCCCCTGACGAGGACGACCGGGCCGCCTCCGCCCCGGCTCATCCTCGACCAGTACATTGTCAGCCTCAGGCCGAAGGCGCCGGCCGACCGGGTGATCGCCGTGGCGGGCGTGCGGCCGATCTACCGGTACACCAGGGTCATCAACGGCTTCACCGCGCACATGACCCCCCCGCAGGTGGTCAAGCTGCTCACGCATCCCGACGTCGCCTCCATCGAGCAGGACGGCGCCGTCCAGGAACTCGAACAGCGCGCGCCGACGCCGCCCTCGGCCGGTTCCCGGGACGCCGCGCGGCCCGCGACGGTGGCGGCCTCCGGGCGGAGCCTGCCGACCACCTCCTGGGGACTGGACCGGATCGACCAGCGGAACCTCCCGCTGAACGGCTCCTTCAACGTCACCGAAGACGGCACCGGCGTCACCGCCTACATGGTCGGCAGTGGCATCGACCCGGTCCACACCCAGTTCACCGGCCGCCTGCTCCCCGGCTACACGGCCATCAACGACGGCAGGGGCACCGGCGACTGCCTGGGCCAGGGCACCTTGATCGCCGGCATCGCCGGCGGCACCACATGGGGTGTGGCCCGCAACATCCGCCTCTCACCCATCCGTGTCCTGGGCTGCCAGGGCCACGGCTCCTATTCCGGCCTCATCGCCGGCCTCGACTGGGTCGCCGCCCACGCCAAACCGCCCGCCGTCGCCAACATCTCCATCGGCGGCGCCAAGTCCTTCGCCGTGAACAACGCCGCCAACGCGCTGAGCAGGCTCGGGGTGTTCATCGTGGCCGCCGCGGGCGACTTCGACGGTGACGCCTGCGACGTGTCACCCGCCGCCGCCCTGGAGGTGCTGGGCGTCGCCGCGTCCACCATCCACGACACGCCGGCCCTCGTCAGCGACTCCGGGCGCTGCGTCAACCTGTTCGCACCCGGAGTCGACATCATCTCGGCCGGCACGGGCGGCGGGGCCAGACGCGCCAGCGGCAGCGCCTACGCCTCCCCGTACGTCACCGGGGTCGCCGCACTGTTCCTGCAGACCCACACCCACGCCACCCCGTACGCCGTCTTCAACTGGCTGACCGCCAACGCCACCACCGGCGTCCTCCGCGACCTTCCCGCCGGCACTCCCAACAAGCTGCTGTACACCGGTGGCCTGTAGGGCCCGGCGCGCGAGAGCCCGCGGCCGGGCCACGAGGCGGTGGCGGCGAGGAGGACGAAGGCGGGGACGGCGGCCGGCCTCACTTCGCGGGCCCCGATCCCCCTCACGCGTCCTTGTCGGAGGGCTGTGCCAAGGTAGGGAAGGTGCGACGCATCCATCCCAGCCCGGCGGACGACGTCGATCTCGCCGATGCCTACGCCTACCCCCGCGACGCCTGGCTCCGCCTCAACATGGTGGCGGGCGCCGACGGGGGCGCCTGGCTGAAGGGCCAGTCGGAGGGCCTGTCCGGCAAGGGCGACCGGCGGGTCTTCGGGGTCCTGCGCGGCCTCGCCGACGTGGTACTGGCCGGCGGCGCGACCGTGCGCACCGAGGGGTACGGCCCGGCGCGCCCGCGCGCGTCCTGGCGGGACCTGCGCGTGGGACGCCCGCTGGTCCCGCCCATCGCGGTCGTCACCCGCAAGCTCGACCTGGACCTGGCCGGCCCGCTGTTCGTCGAGGCCGAGCCGTACGCCAGGACGATCGTGATCACCACAGAACGCGCGCCCGAGGACCGGCGCGAAGAGGCGGCCAGGCACGCCGAGGTGATCGTCGCGGGTGACGAGCGGGTCGACCTCCCCCTCGCGGTCGCGCTGCTCCGCGAACGCGGCCTTTCCCGCATCCTGTGCGAGGGCGGTCCCCGGACCAACGCGCAGATGTCGGCGGCGGGCCTGGTGGACGAGCTGTGCCTGACGGTCAGCCCGCTGCTGACCGGCGGCGACGCGGCGCGCATCCTCAACGGCCCGGCCGCCACCGTCCGGCTGCGCCTCTCGCACGTCCTGGAGGAAGAAGGCTTCCTCTTCTGCAAGTACACCCGGGAGCCGAAATGAACCTTCCCGCCCCGCCGGACCTTCCGCCCGAGATGAGCCTGCCGGTCGCCCCGCCCGTGGCGCCGATGCTGGCCAAGGCGATCAAAGGGCTGCCGGCCCAGGACGGCACGCTGCTGTACGAGCCCAAGTGGGACGGGTTCCGCTGCATCGTGTTCCGGGACGGCGACGAGGTCTACCTGGGCAGCCGCAACGAGCGGCCCTTCAACCGCTACTTCCCCGAGCTGATCGAGGCGGTCAAGCGGGAGCTGCCCGAGCGCTGCGTCGTGGACGGCGAGATCGTCCTGCGCAAGGACCAGATCCTCGACTTCGACGCCCTGCAGCAGCGCATCCACCCCGCGGCGTCCCGCGTGCGGCTGCTCGCCGAGCAGACCCCGGCGTCGTTCATCGCCTTCGACCTGCTCGCGATCGGCGACCAGAGCCTGCTGGAGACCCCGTTCGGCGAGCGCCGCGCCCGCCTGGTCGACGCGCTGTCCGCCGCGGGCGACCGGGTGCGGCTGACCCCGGTGACCGACAGCGACGAGCGCGCGGGCGAGTGGTTCGAGATGTTCGAGGGGGCGGGGCTGGACGGGATCATCGTCAAGCGCACGACCCAGCCGTACGAGCCGGACCGCCGCACGATGTTCAAGGTCAAGCACGAACGCACCGCCGACTGCGTGGTGGCCGGGTACCGCGAGCACAAGTCGGGCCCGATCGTCGGATCGCTGCTGCTCGGGCTGTACGACGCGAAGGGCGTCCTGCACCACGTCGGGGTGGCCGCGTCGTTCCCGATGAAGCGCCGCGCCGAGCTGGTCGAGGAGCTGAAGCCGTACCTTCTGACCGACCTGGGCGAGCACCCCTGGGGCTCGTGGATGTCGCAGGACGAGAGCACCACCCAGCGGATGCCCGGCGCGGTGTCCCGCTGGAGCGCCGGCAAGAACCTGTCGTTCGTGCCGCTTGCCCCCGATCTGGTGGTGGAGGTGGCCTACGACCACATGGAGGGCGACCGGTTCCGGCACACCGCCCAGTTCCGCCGCTGGCGCACCGACCGCACCCCCCTTTCGTGCACCTACGAGCAGCTCGAACATCCCGTCGGCTACAACCTGGACGACATCCTCGCTCGCTGACCGGCTCCCCCGGGCTACCGGACACACTTGAGCAAGCGTACGCTTGGTGCGTTTCCGGTACGGCCGACGCGGGAGTTGACGGATGGCGGAGAGCATCACCGAGTACCGCAACCTGATCGGGGGCCGGCTGGTCGCCGCCCAGGACGGCCGGACGCTGAACTCGGTCAATCCCGCGACGGGCGAGGTCTGGGCCCAGATCCCCGCGAGCGGCCGTGCCGACGCGGACGCCGCCGTCGCCGCCGCGCGGGAGGCGTTCCCCGGCTGGTCGGCGCTGCCCGCCCTGGGCCGGGCGGGCTTCCTGCGCAAGGTCGCCGGGGTCTTCGCCGCCAACGCCGAAGAGCTGGCCCGCATCGAGACCCGCGACAACGGCCGCATCCTGCGCGACACCCTGAAAAAGGACCTGCCCGGCATGACGTACCTGTGGCAGATCGCCGCCGGGGACGTCATCGACGCCGTCAAAGGCGACACCGTCGTCCTCGGCCCGGACACGCTGGGCCTCACCCGCCGCGAGCCGTACGGGGTGGTGCTCGGGATCATCCCGTGGAACTCCCCCATCTCGACGTTCTCGGCGAAGGCCGCCTACGCGCTGGCCGCGGGGAACACGGTGATCATCAAGCCCGCCGAGCAGGCGTGCGCGTCGGTGCTGCGCCTGGGCGAGCTGCTGGCCGGCGTGCTGCCGCCGGGGGTGCTCAACATCGTCAGCGGGCTGGGCGAGGAGGTGGGCGACCCGCTCGTGCGGCACCGCGGGGTCGGCAAGATCAGCCTCACCGGGTCCACGCAGACGGGCCAGGCCATCACGCGGGCCAGCGCCGACAGCCTCAAACCGCTCACCTTCGAGCTCGGGGGCAAGTCCCCCAACATCGTGTTCGCGGACGCCGACCTGGACGCCGCCGCCCAGGGCGTCACGGTGAACTCCGTCTACACGGGCAACGCCGGGCAGGTGTGCGTCGCGGGCTCCCGCATCCTGATCCAGCGGCCGATCTGGGAGGAGATGATCGGCCGGATCACCGCCATCGCCGGCGGGCTCACCCTGGCCGACCCGCTCGACCTCGCCACCACGATGGGGCCGATCGTGTCGGCGGACCAGTACGAGCGGGTGATCCGGTACCTGGAGATCGCCGAGAAGGAGGGCGCGGAGCTGGTCTTCGGCGGCACGAGCGGCGCCTCGGTGGTGCCCTCGATGCCCGGCGGCTACTGGGTGGCCCCGACGCTCTACACGACCACCGACAACTCGCTGCG
Organism: Sphaerisporangium corydalis; assembly: GCF_025506355.1. Lineage (GTDB taxonomy): Bacteria > Actinomycetota > Actinomycetes > Streptosporangiales > Streptosporangiaceae > Sphaerisporangium > Sphaerisporangium corydalis. The sequence continues at coordinate 6,728 of NZ_JANZYP010000111.1, read as the reverse complement.
CGTGTGCCAGGAGGAGATCTTCGGCCCGGTGGCGGTGGCCATCCCCTTCGACACCGACGACGAGGCGCTGGCGATCTCCAACGACTCCTCCTACGGCCTGGCGGCCGGGGTCTGGACCCGTGACCTCGGCCGCGCCCACCGGTTCATCCGCGACCTGCAGAGCGGCACGGTGTGGGTGAACACGTTCCGCCAGATGCCCCCGGGGCTGCCCTTCGGCGGCGTCAAGGACAGCGGCTACGGCCACGACGCCGTCCTCGCCTACACCCGCGAGAAGGCCGCGATCATCCAGACCTGAGATTCTTGTCAGCATAAGCTGACAAAGGGGGGCGTGTCAGCTTATGCTGACGGCATGAACAGCGCCACCGAACTCGCCGAGGCCGCCGGCGGTCACGACCCGGCGACCGGGCTGGCCGCCGTGGCGGCCCTGCGCCGGCTGCTGGAAGAGCTGGAGGCGTCGCACGTCGACGACGCCCGCGCCCAGGGCTGGTCCTGGGAGGCCATCGCCGCGGCCCTCGGCGTGAAGCGGCAGACGGCGCACCGTAAGCACGCCCATCGGGTCATCGACCGCACCACGGGGAGCCGGCAGTGACGATCTTCGAGAAGTTCACCCCGTCCGCGCGGGGGGCCATGGTCCGGGCGGGCCTGCTGGCCAGGGACGCGGGCCGCGACGTCCTCGACGAGGACGTCATCCTGCTCGCCCTGGCCGAGACCCGGCCCTTCGAGGCGCCCCTCGGCAGCTTCGCCCCGGAACCGGACGCCGTACGGGCCGCCGTCGTCGCCGGGGACGGCGCGACCGACCGCGAGCTGCTCGCCACGCTCGGGATCGACCTGGCGGAGATCCGCCGCCGGATGCCCGGCCCGGTGGACGATCCCGCGCGGTGGCGGCTGCGCCGGTCGCGGACCCGGCCCCTGCGGGTGGTCCTCTATGGCCCGGCCGGCGGCCTCGTGCTCACCGGGAAGGCCAGGAAGGTCGTCGAGGTCGCGATGAACCGGCGCGGCCCGACGCGCGGCCCGGCGGGCCGGGTGACCGGGGAGGACCTGCTGTGCGGCCTGCTCGCCGACGGCTCCAACCGGTCGCTCCAGATCATGCGCGGCGCCGGCGTCGACCCGTACCGCCTCGCCGCCGACCTCGGCTTCCTCAGGAAGGCCGCCTGACCCCGGGGTGGCGGGAGCCTGTGGATGCGTGCGACGGAACCGTCCCGGGCCTGCGGGAGGCCGCGCGGCGGGATCTCCCGGGCCCGGGGGAGGCCGCGTGGCGTGGACCGTCAGGAGACGGGAGAGGCCGCGCGGCGGGGATCGTCAGGGGGCGGGGCGGAAGACGGCGTCCAGTTCGGGGATGCGGGCGCGGTAGCCGTCCAGCAGGTGACGGGCGACCGAGACCGAGTCGACCAGCGGGTGCGCGGCGAACGCCTGGACCGCCAAGCTCGCGGACCCGGTCACGGCGGCCTCGATGGTGAGCTGCTCGACCGCCTTGACCTGCTGCACCAGCCCGAGGAACCGGCCCGGCAGGGGCCCGGCGGCGAGCCGCCGCACCCCGCCCGCGTCCACGGCGCACGGGACCTCCACGACCGCCTCGGGCGGCAGCCCCGCGACCGCCGTCCCGTTGCGCACGTTGAGGATCATGGTCGTGCTCCCGCCCCTGGCCAGGGTCGTCATCAGCGCGAGCGCGATGCCCTCGTACCCGCCCGCCGAGAGGTCGGCGGCCTCACGCTCCCCCGCACCCGCGGTGTCACGGGTCTCGGCCATGTACGACGCGTCACGCTCCGCGCGGGTGCGCTCCCACTCGGCCAGGGCCCGCTCCGGCGCGTGCCGCACGGCCGCGTAGAAGCCGGCCTGCCGCCCGAGCAGCGCCTCCCCCCGGGTCTGCGCCGCCCCGCGGATCGCGGCCACCGCCTCGCGGGTGAAGTCGTAGTAGTACAGGTACTCGTTCGGCAGCGCCCCCAGCGACCGCACCCACTCGGGCCCGAACAGCCGGGCCTCCTCCACGAGCTTGAGCGCCGCGTCGTCGGCGAGCAGGTCCGGCAGGACGTCGCGGCCCCCGTGGGAGAGCCCGCGCAGCCACCCGAGGTGGTTCAGCCCGACGTAGTCGGGGGCGGTGCGGTCGGGGTCCAGGCCGAGGGCCCTGGCGGCGCGGCGGATCAGCCCCACCGGCGAGTCGCAGATGCCGATCACCCGGTCGCCGAGCACCCGCTGCATCGCCTCGGTGATCATGCCGGCCGGGTTGGTGAAGTTGATCACCCAGGCGTCCGGGGCGACGGCCGCGACGCGCTCGGCGACCCGCATCGCCACCGGGATCGTGCGCAGGCCGAACGCGACGCCGCCCGGCCCGATCGTCTCCTGGCCGAGGACCCCGAGGTCGAGGGCGACCCGCTCGTCGGCCGTGCGGCCCTCGAGACCGCCCACCCTGATCGCCGAGAACACGAACGTCGCGTCGCGCAGGGCGTCGTCCAGGTCGGTCGTGGCGCGCACGCGCGGCGGCCGGTCGTGCCCGGCGGCGAGCCGCGCGAGCACGTGGCCGATGGCGTTCAGGCGCTCCTCGGAGACGTCGTACAGGACGACCTCCTCGATCAGCGGCCCGCCCGTGCCGCGCAGCAGGGCGCCGTACACCAGCGGCACGCGGAAGCCGCCGCCACCGAGGATGGTCAGCCTCATGCCAGCTCCTTGACCGGGCACGCGCCGTGCCCTTGTAATATGCCCGCCTTAACATGCAAGGGTGCGCATATCTTCGCACCGTCGAGGAGGACCCATTCCCGTGCCTCTCCGGGCCTATGACCCACTAGCCGATCAACGCGGTCCAGGCGGGCCGGAATTCGACGTGTTCACCGCCGGCACCGTCTTTCTCGACATCGTCTTCACCGGCCTGCCCGCGATGCCCGCCGCCGGCACCGAGGTCTGGGCCGACGGGATGGGGTCGTGCCCCGGCGGCATCGCCAACCTCGCCATCGCCTCCAGCCGCCTCGGGCTGCGCACCTCCATGGCCGCCGCGTTCGGCGACGACGACTACGCCGACTTCAACTGGCGCATCCTGTCCGAGCAGGAGTCGGTCGACCTGTCCCGTTCGCGCCGCTTCCAGCGGTGGCACTCCCCCGTGACCGTCTCCATGGCCGTGAACCGCGACCGGAGCATGGTCACCCACGGCCACCCGCCGCCGATGGCGCCCACCGAGATGATCGGCCGGCCGCCGCGCTCCAGCGCCGTGATCGCCCCGCTGTCCATCGACGAGCCCCTGGGCAGCGCGGGCACCCGTACGTGGGCCGACCTGGCCCACGAGGACGGGGCGCTGATCTTCGCCGACGTGGGCTGGGACCCCTCCCAGGTCTGGTCCCCCGCCGTGCTCGACCAGCTCGCCGTCTGCCACGCGTTCATGCCGAACTCGGTGGAGGCCATGGCCTACACCGGCACCGAGACGCCCCGTGAGGCCCTCTACGCCATCGCCGACCGGGTCCCGCTGGCCGTGGTCACCGACGGGGCCAACGGGGCCATGGCCATCGACTCCACGACCGGGGAGGAGGCCTACGTCCCGGCGTTGCGGGTGACGGCGCTCGACCCGACCGGGGCCGGGGACGTCTTCGGGGCCGGCCTGGTGCTCGGCACCCTGTCGGGCTGGCCGCTGGCCGACCGGCTCGCGTTCGCCGGGGTGTGCTCCGCGCTGGCGGTGCAGCAGTTCGGCGGGTCGCTGGCCGCGCCCGGGTGGGGGGACATCGCCGACTGGTGGCACGACGTGCGGGCCGCCGCCGGGAGCAGCGGCGCGTACATCGCCTCGCTCGCCCGCCGGTACGCCTTCCTCGACAAACTGGTGCCCTCGGTCCCGGTGGGCGCCGTCCGCCGGGCGGGCGCGACCATGTCCCGGCACGCCGACGTGGGCGCCGGGCCCGCCGACCACGCCACGCCGGGCGCCGAATAATCTTCGCGCCCGGCCGGTTGACCCCTGAGTGAGGGCGCGTCCTCCACGGCCGCGCCGGACCCCGCGAGGGACGACCCCGCAGGTAAGGGCAATATCGGGAAGGACTGATCGACGATGGCAAGGCCCGTACTCGGCAGGATCGGCGTCTGGCGGCGCGACGCCGAACTCACGCCGGACCTCGCGGTGTCGCTGGAGCGGCTCGGCTACGGCACCGTCTGGATCGGCGGATCACCGGACGGCGACCTGCGGCTCGCCGAGGAGCTGCTCGACGCCACGACGACGCTCACCGTCGCCACGGGGATCGTCAACATCTGGAAGGACGACCCGGCGACCGTCGGCGCCTCCTTCCACCGGATCGAGGCCGCCCACCCGGGCCGGTTCCTCCTCGGCGTCGGCGCCGGGCACCCCGAGGCGAACCGGGAGTTCAGCAAGCCCTACGCGGCCCTCGAGGCCTACCTCGACGGGCTGGACGCGGCCGGGGTACCGGCCGACAGCCGGGCGCTCGCCGCGCTCGGCCCACGGGTCCTGCGGCTGGCGGGGGAACGGACCGCCGGTGCCCACCCGTACCTCACCACCCCCGAGCACACCCGGCAGGCCCGGGAGATCCTCGGCGCGGGCCCGCTGCTGGCCCCCGAGCAGAGGGTCGTCCTCACCGACGACCCCGCGCTGGGCCGCTCACTCGCCCGGCAGTCGATGCAGCTCTACCTCGGCCTGGTCAACTACACCAACAACTGGCGCAGACTCGGCTTCGGCGACGACGACCTCGCCGACGGCGGCAGCGACCGCCTGGTGGACGCCCTCGCCGTCTACGGCACCGCACCCGAAATCCGCCACCGCATCGACGCCCACCACGAGGCCGGCGCCGACCACGTAACCATCCAACTCCTCACCCCCCAGAACACCGACCCCCTCCAGGCTTTCGAACAACTCGCGGAAACCCTCGCCATCTGAAGATCCCGCATTCGGCCCGGTCGGCACCCGAGCGCCGGAGAATCCGGGACGGAACCGAGCGGTCACCCGGCGACGTCCTGCCGGGTGACCGCCTAAGGTCCTCGCCTTCGGCTCGGGTTGTGTTTCCGGGGCCTTCGGCCGGCTCGGCGTCTGGGCATCGTGCGGGGTAGTGGCCGTGCGTGCTCGGGGCCATATACGTTCGCTTCCATGGTTGACGCGGCTTTCGGGCATCCGCGCCTGGCCGCCATCTACGACCGGCTCGATCCGAACCGCAGCGATCTCGATGCGTATCTGGCGATGGCGGAGGAGTTCGGTGCGCGGTCGGTGCTGGACATCGGGTGCGGTACAGGGGTGTTCGCGCTGCTGCTCGCCGAGCGCGGGATTGCGGTCACCGGGGTCGACCCCGCGCGAGCGTCGGTCGAGGTCGCGCGCGGGAAACCGGGAGCGGAGCGGGTGCGCTGGCTCGACGGCGACGCGGGGGATCTGCCGCCCATACGGATCGACCTGGTGACGATGACCGGGAACGTCGCCCAGGCGATCGCCGATCCGCGGGCATGGCGCAGGACGCTGCGCGGGGCGTACGAGGCGCTGCGGCCCGGCGGGCGGCTGGTGTTCGAGACGCGCGATCCGGCGCGGCGCGTATGGCAGGAGTGGGCGCAGTGGACACGCGAGACCACCTACCGCATGACAGACATACGGGGCGTCGGCCAGGTCAAGACCTGGGCCGAACTGACCGACGTGAGCCTGCCACTGGTGAGCTTCCGGGGAACACACGTGTTCGCCGCGGACGGGGATGTCCTGACCTCGGAATCCACACTTCGCTTCCGCGAACGCACGGAGATCGAACGAGACTTACACGAACACGGCTTCGCCGTCGAAGACGTCCGCGACGCCCCCGACCGACCGGGCACCGAGCTGGTATTCGTGGCACGCCGCGACATCACAGAGCCCGTCAGCCTCAATCACGAGCGCACGCCCGGCCGAAGGCCCTAGAAAACACAGCCCGAGCCGAAGGCGAGGACCTTTTGCGTCATGAGGCAGGTCAGCAGATAGCCGCCTACACGGGAAGGATCAAGCGCAGCTGGCCAGATGCTGGGCCGTTCTAGGCGGGCAGGTCCCAGCTTGGCCCGCCGGGATCACCCAGCCATACGTATTGACGCTCCGTGGTGACGGTGAGGCCGAAGCCGGACTGGTGCGGACGCCCAGCACCCTGCCACGTCAGGACGGCTTTTTCGACTTCGTCCCACAGTCTGACCGGCCCGTGCTGATGCACCGTCCACCCGCCGACGGAGTTCGGCCTGACATCCGCCCGCGATCCTGTACCGACGTCCAACAGGATCGTCATGTCCTCACTGGACGCCCGCTGTGCGGCCGGGACGGCGAGCTGGGCGACGAAGACGGCGGCCTCCTCGTCGAGGACCGCCGGGTCGATCCTGCTTTCTCCGACCTCTCCGATTCCGGTCACGACGGGCGGTCGCGGCGGCGGTAGGTGCGATCGGGCGGTCATGAAGTAGAGGTCGTTCGCGAGGAAACGCCCGCTGGCGGTGCCGTCGCCGGCCATCGTCAGGTGCGCGAAGGCGACCCCGCCCATCCAGCCCCACATCGGTGCGGTGATGGTCCCCCCGTCACGTACCTGCCACATCCAGGCCGGTGGGATGACACGCACCGAGCAGGTAGCGATGAGCCGGTCGTAGTCCGCGTTCTCGGCATAGCCATGCAGGCCGTCCCCCACGACCAAAGCCGGTGTGAACCGCGCCGGGTTTCGTGGAGACTCGGCTACTTGGTTTCTGCCGCGGTGACTGCGGCCTGTTGGTGACGGTAGTAGATCGCTTCGTACTCTGCGGGTGGGATGTCGCCGCAGGCGGTGTGCAGC
>NZ_JANZYP010000110.1 GCF_025506355.1 Sphaerisporangium corydalis | reverse complement strand
CCGCACCCCCCGTTCCTTCAGCTCCGGTGGATAGCGACGCTGGGCAGGGTGAGGGGAACTGGATCGACCTGACATGGACTCCATCCTTTCCAACCGATGAAGTCTCCATCAATCCCGGCGCGGTTCAAACCCCTCGGGAACGAGGACAGGCGCTTGGTACAGACGACCCACCCGGCAAGCAGCGTCGCGGGGAACCGAGTCCTGCCCACCCAACCATCGCGATCCATCAAGCCGAGCGTGGAGTCGCGATGAGCCCAAGCGGAGCGAAGAAGTCGCACCGAACTCAAGCAGAGCGCGAGAACCACCACGCATCCAAAGGTCCTCGCCTGGGGCTCGGGCAGTTTTTCAAGGCCTCCCGGCCCTTCCGCCCCCCCGCCACTATTGCCTTCCGCCACTTCGCCCCGCCCTCAACGACCCGCCACCATCGCTCCCCGCCCCTGTCGCCCGGACGAGATCGCTACTGACTCATGGCGCCCCGGCCCTTTTCGGCCAGGCTGGATCCACTTCGTCGTCAAGGCGACCTTCCCCCCAGCGCCAAGGCGGCGAGATGCGGTACGACGAAAGCGATGCCATATGCGCGGCCAACCGGTGACCGTCCGTGTAGCTCTTCGCGCGGGAGCCGGGGTGGTTCAAGAGATGGGCGTAAGGAGAGGCACTCGGTGCAGACGACCCACCCGGCAAGCAACGTCGCGGGGAACCGAGTCCTGCCCACCCGTTAAGCAGCGTCACGGGGAACCGAGTCCCGCCCACCCAACCATCGCAACCCATCAAGCCGAACCTGGAGTCGCGATGAGCCCAAACGGAACCAAGAAGTCGCACCGAACTCAAGCAGAGCGCGGGAACCACCACACATCAAAGCGAGTGTCGAAAGGGACACCAGACCGTCCCGTTCTCGCGGATAACCCTATGTTCGCGGCCCATCCCCGGCCATGGACGACCGCGTGTTCGTAGACCATCCCGTGGTCGGGGATCATCCCTCCAACCATCACGGTGCCTATCTGAGGCGCCGAGGCGGTGGGTCGTTGGACGACGAAATCGGCGCCCTGTGCGGCGCTGGACCAGGGGGTGATCCCCCCTGCCAACACTCGGATTTGGGCTGGTCGCGATGACTGGGTGGGCAGGACTCGGTTCCCACGACACCACTTGCCGGGTGGGCCACCACACCGAGCGCCTCTCCTTGTGCCCATCTACTTGACCCAACCCGACTCCCGCCCGAAGACGGTCACCGGGCGAGGCGCCCAGCCCCGGGCCATCGCGACCAGCTCGCTCAGCCGTGTCGATCAGTTCTTCAGGTCGGCGAAGAGGCGGTCGGCCTCAGGTTGTCTCCATTCGATCCGGTTCGGGTCCTGTGTGGAGGGACGATGAGGGACGGTGACAAACATGACGCGCGCTTCGGACTTCTGTACGCCGCCGACGATGGAGTACATCGTCTCCAGGTCCAGGCCGGCGTCAGTGGTGATCGACTTGCGCACCACCTCGACCAGGACGGCGAGGCGGGCAGGGTCCCGCAGACCACTGACCCGCTTCAGCAGGTTTCTCATCAAGGCTTGCTGCCGCTTGATCCGCTGCAGGTCCGAGCCGTCGCCCAGCCGGCGGGCGCGCACGTACGCCAGCGCCGTCTCGCCGTTGAGGTGATGCTTGCCCGCGGCCAGCCGCAACGAGGCAAAACGATCGTCCACCGCCGTGGGCAGCGTGACCTCGACTCCGCCCAGGGCGTCCACGATGTCCTCGAATCCGGAGTAGCGGATCTGGATCACGTGATCCACCCGGACACCGGTCACGGACTCGACCGTCTTCCAGGCACAGTTCAGACCCCCGATACTGAACGCCTGATTGATCATGTCCACGTGTGACGGGCTGGTCTTCCCATCCGAAGTCGTGCACGCCGGGATCTGGACCAGGGAGTCCCTCGGCAGGCTGACCACCGTGACGTTCCTCCGGTCCGCGGGCAGGTGCACCAGGAGCATCACGTCACTTCGCTCGCCGAGGTCCATTGTGGGCATCGCTTTGGGCGGCGGGCGCTTGTCGGAGCCCACCAGAAGCACGTTGAGGGTTTCGCTCCGCTTCGGTGGCCTGTCCCAGGAGGGCGGCGCCAGAGTGCTCGAAGCAGGCGTCCCTCGTAGGAGCACCGTCGGGATGACGACGAGTACGGCGGTCACGCCCGCGACCGCGATGAGCATCGCCCAACCCAACCGCCGACGCCTCCCATCACCCCCTATCAGACCGGACGTCCGGCGTAGCGGCCCGTCGCCGGCGGCCAAGCCGAGCAGGCGGTGGCGCTGGCGGGCCAGTGAGGCGGGAGGTTCGTGCTCCAGGTCGCGGCCGAGGTCACGAAGCATCGTCAGGTCGTCCATCGCTACTCCTCGTCCTGCATCGGATTCGAGTCGCCAAGTGCCGCGCGTACTTTGCGCCTGGCCCGGTTGAGGCGGGAACGTACGGTGCCGATCGGTATGCCGAGAGCCTCGGCCACCTCCTCGTACGAGAGGTCACCCCAGGCGATCAGCAGAAGGACGTCGCGGTCGCCCTTCGCGAGCCCGGCGAGCGCGGGCGCGAGCAGCGGACGGGAGGCCGTCGCGGTGACCCCGGAGGCCACCCGATCAGCGGGACTCTCCGTGGTGTGCTCGACCGGCGCCCGCATCAGCGCGCGATAGCGTGCCGCCTCGGTGCGGTGGTGCCGGGCGACCAGCTTGGTCACGATGCCGAACAGCCATGGCCGGGCGTCGGGATGGGTGAGGTCGTAGTGGTCCCGGCGGCGGAACGCGATCAGGAACGTCTCACCCACCAGGTCCTCGGCGACCTCGGGGCCGAGCCGGCGGGAGACGTATCGGTAGAGCATGCCGGAGTAGCGGTCGAACAGCGCGGCGAACGCGTCTGGTCGCGTCCTGGACTCGGCGATGAGCTCCGAATCGAGGCTCCGGGTCGTGGGAGGTGCGGTCATCGTTGGCACCATGGCATCGAGCCGGCCTTCCCGTGGGGGACTTGTCAGCGATATCTCGCCACAAGTCCCCGTACGGGTTCACGGCTCCCCCGGAAGCCTTCCGAGGACGTGAGATCACGGACGCGGGTGCCGGGGGGGTCAGGCCGAGCGGCCGGTCCGCACGGTGTCGAGGAAGGCGGTCCATTCGGCGGGGGTACAGATGATCACCGAACCGCCTCGATCCTTACTGTCCCGCACGGCTCGGCGCCCGCCGGCCAGATGGGCGACCTCTACACAGTTGCTTCCGTCGTCTCCGGAGAAGGAAGACCTGCGCCATCGTGGCTGAGCGTCACATTTCTGGATCACATCGTCCTTCATAACAGCAGTTCCTGACTCATGAAGCGTTGGCCTTCACGTTGTCGAGGAAGGTAACCCACTCCGAGGGCGTGACGACCAGAGCAGGGCCGGTCCGATCCTTGCTGTCTCGCACGGCTCTGCGCCCGCCGGCCAGATGGGCGACCTCCACACAGTTGCTTCCGTCTCCACCGGAGCGGCTGGACTTTCGCCACTGGGCATCGGCCAGATCGTGGGTCACACTATCCATTTCCGCATCATCTCCTTGATCATGATGAACGACTCCCGCCGCGACAGGGCGTCCGCTCGGATCACGTCATGTCTGAATGCTAGACCTTTCACCTCTTCGACTCGATCGCTCACCCGATCCTCCGTGCTTTGCGAGTCGATGTACGCCACAGGCGGGGAACTTCCAGGCAGGTCTGCGATGACAAAGCCGCCGAGCAACCCGACAGTGCTGCAAGCCTCATAGGGCAACACCTGAATTGACACCCGGGCACTTTCCCCGACCTCCAGAAGATAGCTCAACTGATCGGCCATCACATCGGGACGGCCCACCGGCCGTTGGAGAACACTCTCATCCAACACCACCCACAACATGGGCGGCTTAGACCTCTGAAGGATCTTCTGCCGTTCCAGACGAGCCGAAATACGCTCTTCGGCTTGCTCTGACGTGACTCCTGGCTCGTTGCCGATCAAGGCCCGCGCGTACCCTTCGATCTGCAGCAGTCCAGGAACCATGGAAAGTTCCCATATGTGCAGCGCTTCGGCTTCGCGTTCGAAGTCGAGCCAGGGGCGGAACCAGCGAGGGAGTTGGGCCGCCGCGCGGTTCAGGCGGTCGAGCAGGGCGGTGAGCGTCGTTCCCAGGCCCAGGACCTCGTCCACCCTGCGGGCCAGGTCCATGTTCGGCGATCGATGGCCGTTCTCGATCATGCTGAGCTGGCTGATGGACAGGTGTACGGCGTCGCAGAGTTTCCGCTGAGTGAACCCCGAGGTAAGTCGGAATTTGCGTAATTCCGTCCCGAATTGAATGCGCGGGGACACGGATGGGTCCGGTTCCAATGAGACGTTCATCTCGGGGCTCCTCTCTCGCCCTCGACACCCCCTCCGGCCCATCATCCTGGGTGTTCGCACGATCGCGCGAGAGGTTCACAGGACTGCGAACGCATCGCGAACACGAATGCCCATTCCCGTCCGCGATTCTTTGCGACCGTATGAGGACCGCGCCGACGTCACGGCGGCGCCTCCGGCCGACTGGCCGAACGGAACAGGAATTCACCCGGAACGACTGGGAAGGCATATCAATGGCGCCGGATACGCTCAAAGAAATCTGTCTGCCCAGCGATCCCGAATCCGCTTCGCGCGCCCGGGCCGAGGTCCGCGACTGGCTCGGAAAGGACCACCCGGCTTACGAGCCCGTACGCCTGGCCGTCTCCGAGTTGGTGACCAACGCGGTCCGCCACGCCCGGCGCAGCGTGACCGGGTGCGCCGCGTCCCCCATGCCGATCGGAACCTCCGCACCCACGGGAACCGCCACTTCGAGCGATTCCACAAGGCTTACCGCGGCCAGCGATTCCGCCGGTTCAACCGGACGCGCCGCATCTACCGGACGTGCCGCATCCACCGAATCCGCCGGAATCGCCGCCCCGGACTCGCTCATCTTGCGGCTCTCCGCGTCCGACGATCGGCTGCGCATCGAGGTCACGGACCGGGGCCTGAACGCCGGAGGCCCTCGAATCCGCACCTATCCGGCGTTCCTCCTCACCGAGAGCGGCCGGGGGCTGGGCATCGTCCACCTGCTGTCGGACGGCGAGTGGGGTTACCACGCCAACCCTGAAGGACCCGGCCGGACCGTATGGTGCGAGATCCCCGTCGAACCGAAGGACGGTCCTGACGAGATCAGGAGGAATGCTCCACGCGGTGTTTGAGGCCGGTGGCCTCCGTTTGGAGGTAGCGCCGGGTCAGCGAACCGGTCAACAGCCAGATCAGGGACGCGAGCGGTCCGCGATGGTCGATGGTCAGGGTGAATTCGACGGTACCGTCGGGGTTCGGAGCGATGCGATGGCCGCCCACGGTGATGACGCCCGGATTGCGGGAGGCCCAGGCGAACGACGTACCGGGTTCCAGCGTGGTCACCGTCCAGACGGCCGGGCGGAGCCTCGGTTGCCGGATCGACGCCTGGCTGCCCACGACCAGCGGCCCCTGGTCCAGCCTGCGCGCCGAGGTCACCGATTCGGTCCATTCCGCCCAGCGGTCGACGTCCACGAGCACGGCCCACACCTTGCCGGCATCCGCCTTGATAGCGATCGATGTCTCGTAGGACACGGACACGGCTCCCCCTCGGCCTGCGCGCAGTGGAGTCCAGTGTCCGCCCGAGATCACGTCGAAGGCCAATCCAGGGCCCCGTCGGCGAGAAGGACGGACGAGGCTTCCGCCGGGCCGGAAACTGTCGGTGCCCGGTGCCAGAATCGGTCGGCATGAGCGTCGAAGTGCTGCTGAGAGCCGTCGAGCAAGCCGATCTCGAGATCTTCCACCAGCAGGAACAAGATCCCGAGGCCGTCCGGCGGTCGAAGTTCGCTTCTCGCGAGCGCGAGGCCTTCATGACCCACTGGGCCAATCGAATCCTCGCCGATCCCACCAACCTGGTACGCACGGTCACCGTGAACGGCGAGACGGCGGGCAACCTGTTGTCCTGGTGGGAAGGCGACGAGCGCTTCATCGGCTACTGGTTCGGCCGCGAATACTGGGGCCGAGGCGTGGGCACGGCGGCGCTCACCCTCTACTTGCGGGAGGAGAAGATCCGCCCGCTCTACGCCGATCCGTACGCCGGGAACACCGGCTCGGTGCGACTCCTGGAGAAATGCGGCTTCCAGCGCACCGGCACCGTCCAGCACGGTGAGAACGAGCACATCATGCTCGTCCTAACAGAAGACTGACCCGGCCGGGTCTTCAAGGGGCGAGTCTTAGATAAGGTCGGGGAAGCGGCCAGGCCCTCTTCGTGATACCGCCTGAACTAAGGGCGAGGACAAAGGCTTGTGAAGAGCACGATACCGCCACACGAAGATCGCGTCTCCTGGCTGGTGCCCTAGCCGAACGATCCGTCGCCTCTAGGCCCTGGATAATTTACAGGGGTCGCGCGGCTCCTCGCATTGCTCGCCATGATCGCGAAAATGATGGCCGGGATCCACGCCAGGCCGAAGGTGACGAATCCGAGCAGGAAAAAGATCAAAGCTGCTGTTTTGTACCCAGCAGCCGGATCTTGGACCACAACCGGTGCGATGAGGGGAGGCGGGAAATACGGCTGCTGAACGATAGGGGGCATCGGGGGCGCATACTGCATGGGTGCCAGCGGCATGCCGGGGATCGGCGGCATATCGCCAAAGAGCGCTTGAAGGTCACCCCAGGTCACAGCAGTCTGCGCCGCCGCCAGCCTGGTCGGAAGCTCGTGGATACCGAGCCGTCCCAGCGCGTGGTGCTCACGCAGGATCGCGCATGCGCGATCACGCTCGAAGTCAGAGATCCGGATGTTAGGTTGCACGCCTACCTCCAGGCAAAACGGCTAGAGCACGACTAAGCTATACCAAATGGAATGAACAGGTGTCCCGTTTCAAGCGGGCAAGTCGGGACTGAGTACGCGCCCCAGGCCGACAATGACGCCCGTTTCACCCCTTTTGACGGTTGGACAGGATGTCCAGCGTCACGATGGAAGCAGTCGACGGCAAACCGGGCGCGGACGGGGGCTCATGAGCAACGCTCACAAGCCCCCAACTCAGCGAAGGGAACCGCTACTTCTGTGGAGAGGCTTCGCGGCCATACCAGGGCTGGTAGTCAGCCGTAAGGGTTGAGCTCGCTGGAATCAGTGCTCCGCTATTTGGCGTCGTAGCGGTGTGCCAGACGTTTACTCTCCCGATGAAGAGCCCGTCCCCGATTCCTCGAGTTTGATGGAGGATGACCTCCTCGACTCTTTGTCGCGCTGTTACCTCCACTACGGCGCTGCGGTGTGCCTGTGCCCACACACCATCGCTGCGTTGAGTGGATACTTTGATCCAGACTTTGTGACCGTTGGGGAGGTTGCGAGTATCGATATAAACCTGGTGCGTAGCGTAGACGTATCCACCACATCGTCGTAGATAGGACGCCACCCCGAGGATGTAGCTTCGCCAGCCGTTCTCCGCAATCGGTATGGGACCGACACGAGCCGCTGGGGGGCGGGCTGCCGCATAGATAGGGGTATCGCACGTGGAAATCGACGTGGCCGTATCGGCGACAGCCTGCGCCCCCTCCCCCCATACAGCACCGAGTACCGCGAGCATGAGAAGCACAGCGTTTCTCAGGTAGATCATCCGAGCCGTCATCCGACCTCCATCGGAACAGATTCTGGCGAAGCGGTGATGCATTCGCCTAGGTGACGACCATGCTTTCCATGACCGCGCGCCCTCGCTAGGGTCTTCGGAGAGGTCAGATTCCGAGATATCCGAAATCCGCGTGACCTGCGAGTTTCTGAGGCATCCGACCGAGTCTGAAGTCCTGCAACAAGCCATTACAGGGGACAAATGGGATACGAGAAGTCGATCGGTGACGAGATGCACAATCCGGTCAATCGTGACAATTTCCACAATTTGTGGCGCGAACTCGATGCCGAGCGGGAGGGCAAACAATGGTCCCGTGACCAACTGGCGCGGAAGATCGCTCAACTGAGTGGTCAGGAGATCAGTTCGAAAACGCTACATGACCGAATGTCGTATGGACGTCGCGTTCCATGGAGCGAAGCTTCTTGGGTCATCAAAGCACTTGACCTCGACAGCGACCTGTGGAAGAAACGCTGGAGCCACGCGGAAGCGATTCGTCGTACCGGCGTATCCAGCGATGTCGAGTCGGCGATGCCGCCGCCGACAGTACATATGAGCAAATCCGACTTAGCGCTTGATTCGATGGTAGATACCAGAGCCAAGCCCGGGTCAAGACGAAGAATAATCGCCTTGTCCGGCATCGCAGCCGTCGTGGTGGCAGGAATAGCAGGGATATGGTGGCACGTCGGCGCCTCCGACGGGATGGGAGAAAACGCCGCCATTGCCTGCGCCGTGGTGGCCGTGCCGCATTCATATGTGTTTCGATCTCCGGGCGACTCCAAACCGCTCACAATCAAACTCCGGGGAGAGCGGATCACGTTTCCCCGCGAAATAATTGAAAGCATCGGCCCGGATGGCCATAAATACCGCTTGGTCCGCGCCCCGACTCGCACGTCATTCGAATACGCTTACATGCTCAGCGAAACCCTGAAGATAACTCCGTGCTGATGATCGTCGATTTCGCCGCTAGAGCGTACTACCCGAAATGCGGCAACACCAGTGGCAGCCGAGCGCCGGCGCGACGGGCAATCCCTCCCCGGCGGCCGAGACCGCTTCCGGCCTGGCCCTCACCCAGCGTCTCAAGACACCGGGCGAGGAGCCCAACGGCCATGTTCTCCCCTGTTCAACCGAACTTCGTGGCCTTACGTCAAACCGCACGCGGCTACACGGCTCAGCGGGCGTCGACGATCATGCCGGCGCCTACGGTGCCGTTGGTGGACTCGTCGATGAGGATGAAGCCGCCGGTGAGGCGGTTCCTGGAGTAGTCGTCGACGAACAGTGGCTGGGTCACCCGTAGCGACACCCGGCCGATCTCGTTGAGGCCGAGGGAGGTGGCGGCCTCGTCGCGGTGCAGGGTGTTCACGTCCAGCCGGTAGTGCAGGTCGCGTACGAGCGCTCGCGCCGTACGGGTGGTGTGCTTGATCACCAGTTTGGAGCGCGGGCCCAGTTTCACCCCGTCGGCCATCCAGCAGACCATCGCCTGGAGCTCCTGGGCGACCTGCGGGCGGTTGTTGGGGCGGCAGATCATGTCGCCGCGGGAGATGTCGATGTCGTCTTCCAGCCGCAGGGTGACCGACATAGGGGCGAACGCCTCGTCGATGGGCCCGTCGAAGGTGTCGATGGCCGCGACCCGGGTGGTCAGCCCGGACGGAAGGTGCATGACCTCGTCGCCGGGCTTGATCACGCCTCCGGCGACCTGGCCGGCGTACCCTCGGTAGTCGTGGAAGGCGGGGTCGGTGGCCCGCTGCGGGCGGATGACGTACTGCACCGGGAAACGCACGTCGACCAGGTTGCGGTCCGAGGCGATGTGCAGGTTCTCCAGGTGGTGCAGCAGCGAGGTGCCGTGGTACCACGGCATGTTCTCCGACCGGGCCACCACGTTGTCGCCGTGCAGCGCCGAGATCGGGATGAACGTCAGGTCGGTGACGTTCAGCTTGGCCGCGAAGGCGGTGAACTCCTCGCGGATCTCCTCGAACCGGTCCCGGGAGTAGTCGACCAGGTCCATCTTGTTGACCGCGAGCACCAGGTGGGGCACCCGCAGCAGCGTGGTCAGGAACGCGTGCCGGCGGGACTGCTCGACCACGCCCTTGCGCGCGTCGATCAGCACGATGGCCAGGTCGGCGGTGGAGGCGCCGGTGACCATGTTGCGGGTGTACTGGATGTGCCCGGGGGTGTCGGCGATGATGAACTTGCGCTTGGGGGTGGCGAAGTAGCGGTAGGCGACATCGATGGTGATGCCCTGCTCGCGCTCGGCCCGCAGCCCGTCGGTCAGCAGCGACAGGTCGGTGTACTCGGTGCCCCGGTCGCGGCTGGTGCGCTCGACCGCCTCGAGCTGGTCCTCGAAGATCGCCTTGGAGTCGAACAGCAACCGTCCGATCAGGGTGGACTTGCCGTCGTCGACCGAACCCGCCGTTGCGAAACGCAGGATGTCCATCAGAACCGCTCTCCACTGGTAGTACGGCGCGCCCGGCGCGGGAAGGTGGCTGCGAGAAGGGGCGGCATCAGAAGTAGCCCTCCTTCTTGCGGTCCTCCATGGCGGCCTCTGAGGCCCGGTCGTCGGCCCGGGTCGCTCCGCGCTCGGTGATACGGGTGGCGGCGATCTCGGCGATGATCTCCTCCACCGTGGCGGCGGTGGACTGCACGGCGCCGGTGCAGGTGATGTCGCCCACCGTGCGGTAACGCACAACGGTCTCGAAGATCGGCTCGTCCTCGTCGCGGTTGACGACGTCCTCGTCCGCGAGCAGCATCCCGTCGCGCTCGAACACCTTGCGGGTGTGCGCGAAGTAGATCGACGGGATCTCGATGCGCTCACGCCGGATGTAGTCCCAGATGTCGAGCTCGGTCCAGTTCGACAGCGGGAACACCCGGATGTGCTCGCCCTTGCGGATGCGCGCGTTGTACAGGTTCCACAACTCGGGCCGCTGGTTCTTCGGGTCCCATTGGCCGAAGTCATCGCGGAAGGAGAACACCCGCTCCTTGGCGCGCGCCTTCTCCTCGTCACGGCGGGCGCCGCCGAAAACGGCGTCGAACTCGTGCTCCTCGATGGCGTCGAGCAGGGTCGTGGTCTGGAGGCGGTTGCGGCTCGCCCGCCGCCCGGTCTCCTCCACCACCCGTCCCGCGTCGATCGAGTCCTGGACGGACGCGATGACCAGGCGGGCGTTCAGCTCGGTGGCGCGCCGGTCACGGAACTCGATGACCTCGGTGAAGTTGTGGCCGGTGTCGACGTGCATCAGGGGGAACGGGATCGGCGCCGGCCAGAAGGCCTTCTCGGCGATCCGCAACATGACGATCGAGTCCTTGCCGCCGGAGAAGAGCAGGCAGGGACGCTCGAACTCGGCCGCGACCTCACGCATGATGTGGATCGCCTCGGCTTCGAGTACGTCGAGCTGCGACGTCGTGTAGTCGCTCTGAAGCATGCGCACTTCCTCCGGGAGTCTTTCCCTAACGGTGGACGTCCCGGATGCCGGCGAGCAACGTTGGCGCCAGATCCGGTAGGGAGACCAGGATATCCGGCAACGAGGGGTTGCCTTGGTTGTAGACCAGCGGCGACCCGTCGATGCGGCTCGCGTGGAAGCCGGCCGCCTGCGCGACGGCCACGGGGGCGGCCGAGTCCCACTCGTACTGGCCTCCGGCGTGGACGTAGGCCTCCACCTGCCCCGTGAGCACCGCCGCGATCTTGGCGCCCGCCGAGCCGATCGGCACGAGGTCGGCGCCGACGAGGTAGGCCAGCTTCCTGACGAATTCGGGCGGCCGGGTGCGGCTGACGGCGATGCGCATCCTGCCCTGGCGGGGGGCGGGCGGTTCGGGCGGGGACGCCGTGGTGAGCGTCACCCCTTGGGCGGGCAACGCCACGGCCCCCGCGACCAGCACCCCATGCCCGTTCACGACGCCTGGGGAGGAGGCCTGGGTCGGGTGTGGGTGGGGGGTGCGTTGCCACAAGGCCACGTGCACGGCCCAGTCGGAACGGCCCTGGTCGCCGTACTCGCGGGTTCCGTCGAGCGGATCGATGATCCACACGCGGTCGGCCGTCTGGCGGCGCGGGTCGAGACGCTCCTCGCGGGTGCCCTCCTCGGACAGCACGCGGTCGCTCGGCCGCAGGCGCGACAACGACTCCGCCAGGAAGGCGTGGGACTCAAGGTCACCGGCATGACGGAGTGCCGTGGGGTCGTCGAACCCCTCGCGGGACCGCAACGCCAGCAGCAGCTCCCCCGCCTCGGTCGCGATATCCCTCGCCAGTGCGTGGTCGTCCCGTATCGTCACGTCGCCCTTCCTGCTGCTTGCCGCCTACCGGCGAACCCCACCGGCCCTGAACCCCAGTCTCGCCGAACCGGACCGTTTCGCCGGTTCGGCTGGCCGATGCTCGGGCCGCCTTCCGCTCGCGCCGGGGCTAGTAGGCGCCCGAGCCGCGTGCGACGGCGGACCAGGTCTTCCACAGGATCTGTAGATCCAGCGTGAGCGACCAGTTCTCGACATAACGCAGGTCCAACCGTACCGATTCCTCCCACGAAAGATCAGACCTGCCGTTGACCTGCCACAGCCCTGTCATGCCCGGCCGGACGACCAGCCGCCGCCGGACGTCGTCTCCGTACCCCGCGACCTCCTCCGGGAGCGGGGGTCTCGGCCCGACCAGCGACATGTGCCCGAGCAGGACGTTGACCAGTTGCGGTAACTCGTCCAAGGAATGTCGCCGCAGCCAGCCGCCTAAGGGAGTGATCCTTGGATCGTTCCTGATCTTGAACAGCGTGTCGGCGCGGTCGCTCACGAGATCGGCCTTCCGCAGGTCGGCGTCCCGGCTCATCGTGCGTAACTTGAGAATGGTGAACTCGACGCCGTCCCTGCCCACCCGGGTCTGGCGGAACAGCGCGGGCCCGGGGCTCGTGGCCCGCACGGCCACGGCGAGCAAGGAGAGCACGGGCGCCAGGACGGCGATGGCGAAGGCCGCCACGGCGCGGTCGAATACGTTCTTGAGAAGCTGGCGGATCCCGCAGAGCTCGGGATGCTCGACGTGCAGCAGCGGCAGGCCCGCCACCGGCCTGATCGTCGTACGCGGCCCTGCCACCTCCATCAGCGCGGGGGCGACGACGAGGTCGGTGCGGGTCTTCTCCAGGCGCCAGGCGAGACGGCGCAGCGCCGTCCCGTCGAGCTCGGGGCAGGCGAGCACGGCGACGGTGTCGGCCGAGGCCTGACCGACCACCAAGGGCACGTCGGAGAAGTCGCCCAGCACGGGCACCCCCTCCACGTCCCGCGTGGGCTCCTCGCGCGGCAGGCAGGCGCCCACGACCTCCATGCCGTGGTACCGCTCGCGCCGGAAGCGCCGGATCAGGTCCGCGATCGACTCCCGATGGCCCACGGCCACGACGCGCCGCATGCACAGCCCGCCGCCGCGCATCGCGTGCAGCCGGCGGCGCAGGCCGTACCGGCAGGAGAGCGTGAGGGCCGTCATCAGCGGAAGGGCGAGCACCACGTACCCGCGGGCGAGGTCGGTCTTGGTCACGTAGGCCGCGATCGCCACGCCGGCGGTGAGGCTGAACCCGCACTGCGTGATCCTGCGGAACTCCTCGGAGCCGACACCGATCAGCCGGGCCTCGTACGCGCGGTTGAGGCCTACGGCGCCCACCCACAGGAGCGGGAGGACCAGGCTGAGCAGGAGGTAGGGCGTGACATACGGCGTCACCTCGCCGAAGCGCACCAGGACGGCGGCGGCACCGGCCAGCAGGCCGCATCCTAGATCGGCGGCCACGGCGTGCCGGCGGTAGCGCAGGGCCCATTGGGGCAGGCACGGGCGGGCAGGCGACGATCTGGACCCCTGCTCCGCCGCCACCCGCCGGACGATGACCGCCGACCCATCCCCGCCCCCCACGAATCCCCCACGTAGTCGAGTGGACACTTTCCGTGACGATGTTATCGGTCCCGCCGACGAACCTTGACGTGTTCTGGAAACTCCGTTGACCTGGCGGCCCCGGTCGGGAGTGCGGGCGCTTGGGGCGGCCGGAGCTGGAGGGGACTGGAGCCGGAGATGGCTCAGGGCGGGGGTGGGGGTGGCCCGGGACGGGTCAGCGGGGGGGTTTGGTGGGTTTCAGGTCGGAGGGGTGGAAGGTGTTCTGGGTGGCCTCCAGGCCGGAGGTCATGAGGGACTCCACGACATCGGCGGCGCGGTCCACCAGGAAGGGCAGTTCCTTGCGCTCCGCTGTGGCGAAGTCGCGCAGCACGTAGTCGGCCGCGTCCATGCGGCCCGGCGGGCGGCCGACGCCGAAGCGGACCCGAAGGTAGTCCTTGGTGGCCAGCGACTTGGTGATCGACCGCAGGCCGTTGTGCCCGTTGTCGCCGCCGCCGAGCTTGACGCGCAGCGCGCCGTACGGGATGTCGAGTTCGTCGTGGACGACGATGACGTTCGGCAGGGGGATCTTGTAGAAGTCGGCCAGGGACTTCACCGGGCCGCCGGAGAGGTTCATGTAGGAGCGGGGCTTGGCCAGCACGGCGGGGCCGGAGGCGAGGCGTCCCTCGACGACCTCGGCGTGTGCCTTGTGTGACTTGAACCGGCCGCCGGCGCGCGCCGCGAGCTCGTCCAGCACCATGAAACCGGCGTTGTGCCGGTTGCCGGCGTACTCCGGCCCCGGGTTACCCAATCCGACGATCAACCAGCGGTCCACGACCGACCTTTCTGTTCCGCTCAACTCTGTTCCGCTCAATCATCCGGCTCGGAGGTCGGTCCTACGACCCTGTCAGAGTCCTCGACGGCCTGGCCGGCCCGCCGGCTCTAGAACCCCCGGCACGCCACCGTACAAGGCGCCGACTTCTCCGTACTACGTCCCACCGCGCCGGCGCCCTCGTGAGGGACGTCGTGGGAGCGGGGAGGGGGTGGCGAGCACCTGAAAGAAGGGGGCTTGGGCCGGCGGCGGGAGGGGGTGGCGAGCACCCGGAAGGGGGGGCGCGGCGTGGGAGCGGGAAGGGGCGGCGAGCACCCGGAATGAGGGCGCGGGATGGGCCAGTCGACTGCCGACCTCCCGAGCTCTCCTCGATCGTCTCCCCGCACACGCTGACAGGTCGTGGCGCCGACGCGGCGGGACGCGGTACGGCGATTACGGCGCCCTGTACGGCGCCGGGCCCGGGGAAAGGTCCTCGCCTTCGGCTCGGGCAGTTTTCCCAAGGCCTACCGGCCCTGCCGATTCCCCCGTGGCCTACCGGCCCCGCCGACATTCCTTGCTTTGGCGGCGGGAGGGGGGCGTGGGCCGGGTGGCGGACGGAGGGGCCAGCGGGCGGTCGAAGGGGTCTGGCTGTTGGTCGACGGGGGTCTGGCGCCGTAACGGGCGCCGGAATCGCCGTACCTGGGGCCAGCGGTAACCTCCCACCGCGTCGGCGCCCACAAGCAGCGACGTCATGGGAACGGAAGGAGGGTGCGGGGCTCGGGAGGTCGGCAGCCTAGAGAGGGCTCGGGAGGCTAGCAGCCGAGGCCAGCGAACGTCGGCAGGGCTGGCAGGCACGGGGAAATCGGCAGGACCGGCAGGCACGGGAATCGGCAGGGTTGGCTTGCCACGGGGAAATCGGCAGGGCCGGTAGGCCTTGGGAAAACTGCCCGAGCCGAAGGCGAGGACCTTTCCACCGGGCCCGGCACCGTACAGGACGCCGAAATCGCCGTACCACCTCCCACCGCGTCGGCGCCCACAAGCAGCGACGTCATGGGAGCGGAAGGAAAGGAAGGGTGCGGGATGGGCGGGCGAGGGTGCGACGTCCCGAGCCGGCCTAGGGGGCGGGTTGGCGGGAGGGTGGTGTGTTGCCGGGGCGGCCGGAGGGCGTGGGGGCTCTGGGGCTGCCCCGGCGGTGAAGGGTTGCGACAGGGGGTTACTCGGAGCTGTCGGTGGAGCCTTCGGATTCGGTGCCCTCTTCGGTCTCGCCGGTGTCGGCGGTCGGGACGTTGGTGACCTGGAGGACGACCGTCTCCGGCTCGGCGACCAGGGAGGTGCCCTTCGGCAGCTTCAGGTCGGCGGCGGTGACGACGTCACCGATCTTCAGGCCCTCGATGTCGACCACGACGCCGGTCGGGATGTGCGTGGCCTCCGACTCGACGGAGACGGAGATGAGCTGCTGGTCGAGCAGGCCGCCGGGGGCGATGTCGCCGGTCGTGGTGACCGGGATGTCGACCGTGACCTTCTCGCCGCTCTTCACCAGGAGGAGGTCGACGTGCTCGTAGAAGCCCTTGATCGGGTCCCGCTGCACGCCCTTGGGCAGTGCCAGCTCGTTGATGCCTTCGCCCTCGAGGCGGATCAGCACGTTGGGCGTACGAAGGGCGATCATGAGCTCGTGGCCCGGCAGGGTCAGGTGCTTGGGGTCGATGCCGTGGCCGTACAGGACGGCGGGCACCTTGCTGGCGCGGCGGATCTTGCGCGCGGCGCCCTTGCCGAACTCGGAACGGGTCTCGGTGGTGATGCGAACTTCGGGCACGACGTCTCCTAGGGAATCTTGGTGCTGGGAGCGCTCTCCCTCATCCGCCCTAGCGGGAGGCGTTACGAGCGCGGGGCAACCCTCAGAGACTACCCGACCCGCCGAGCCCGCCCGCCCCACGTCCTGCGGGCCGGGCGATCCCCAGGGCGGCTTTGACCGACTTTCCAATGGGGTGGGGGGT
>NZ_JANZYP010000011.1:110792-163998 GCF_025506355.1 Sphaerisporangium corydalis | reverse complement strand
CCACCCCTTCCACCCCACCCCCACAAACCCTGACGAGATCAGAGGCGGCCCTCGGCCAGGAGCGTGAGGAGGTCGGGGATGGTGTCGATGACCGCGTCGGCCTGCCGGGACTCGGGGCGTTCGGCGTGCAGGTACCCCCACGGTCCGCGCCGCAGCAACGCCGTGCGCATCCCGGCCGCGCGGGCCGGCAGCACGTCGTTGTCCAGCCGGTCCCCGACGTAGAGGATCTCGCCCGGCTCCCGCCCCGCGACGGCGGCCACCTTGTCGAAGAACGCGCGCTGGGGCTTGCTCAACCCCCACCCGGCGGAGGTGTGGATCGCGTCGACCGGCAGATCCATCGCGACCAGCGCGTCATAGGCCTGCGGCGGCTGGTTACCCGCGATGATCAGCTGGTACCCGGCGTCCCTCAGCGCCGCGAGCCCCGGCCGCACGTCCGCGTAGAGATCGTCGCCGTCGAAGTTCTCCCGCAACCCCTCGGGGTCGTCCCGCCGCCACCGCTCGATCTCGGCGTCGGTGTCGATCCCCGGCCGCACGACCTGGAACGCGTCCCGATGCGACCGGTCGAGCGCGGCCATCCCGCCGAGCACCCCCAGCATCACGAACCGCGAGACCCCCAGCCGATCGGCCCACCGCGACCAGATCCGCGTCTCGTCGATCAACGTCTCCCCGACATCGAACACCAGCGCCCGCACCACGTCGACTCCCTGCTCGCCCATGGCATTCGACCCTACTTGTCCGAACCTGGCCACGGCCCCGCGACCATACGGGACCCCAGGTCGACACCTGTGGGACCCCCGCCACCCATGTGCCCAGTGGTCCGATCATGAAGCAACTTCGAGCATCATGCTTCAGCTGGGACAAGCCGGACGTTTATCGTCCGGTGCATGGGAGGAGCCGAGTTCCCCTGCTGTTCACGGAGAGGACTGCCACTCCGGTGACGGAACAATTGTCCCGGCACGACCGGGCGTACGCGAACGTGAGCAGGCGGCTGGACACGCTCCTGAGCGCGTCCGAAGGGCACGCCGACCACGCGCCGCACGTCCAGCGCCCGGCCGGAAAGCCCGCGAACCTCATCGACTGGCGGACCGCGACCTACTACGTCGCCCGCACCCGCGAACTGCGGTGGACGTGCGAATGCCGCCTCACCGTCTACTACCTGATGACCGGGGGCGGCCTGGCCTGGATCCGCCGCGCGCAACGCCCGAGCGCCCTCAACCACCGCGCGAGGATCACCGAGACCGACCACATGCGGTACCCCGACGCCGAACGCCTCTGGGAACGCGTCCTCCTCGGCCACGCCCGCTAGAACCCCCGCCCGGCTTTTCCCGTCCCCGCATCCGGGCAACCCATCACCCCTCCCGGTTGTCTGAACAGGCATGAGATCGGACCAACTAGCGTGAACGCCGAGGACGGCGACCCGTTCGCGGCGTTCGTCGCCGCGCGGGGGACCGGGCTGCTGCGGTTCGCGTACCTGACCTGCGGCATCAGGGAAGACGCCGAGGACCTGGTGTGATCCTTCGTCCGGCCGTCGTCACCACGCCCGTGGTCAGACCAGGAGGGCCGGCCACACCCGGACCCGGCACCACCGACCAGGCCGAAGTGGAACCGTCCTCCCCCGCCCCGAGACCGAGAGTGACCTTCACCCCCACGCACCCCGACCTCGGCGACCTCGGCGACGGGCGGACCTTCAAGAACATCCGCGTCGGTTACCTGCCGGCGAAGCTGCGGTGGTCGAAGTGGTCGGTGAACTGGGGCGACAAGTTCGCGACCGCGTGGAACAAGACCGGCGCCGAGGGCGACCACTCCTACTGCGTGGAGATCTACGTCTACGAAGGGCGCTCCATCGAACTACCGGACAAGGCCTGGAACATCGTCACCGACGACGGCAAGGCCAAGGAGGTGACCTTTTGGGGACGAAAAGGCCTGATACGCCGGCAATTCGTGGGCGAGGACGGCGGCACGGGCACACCTACCCTCTACATGAGCCTGGGCCGCGACCGCCGCGTAGAGATCATGCTCAGCCCCGGCTACGCCGACGAGGTCGGCCCCCCGAAAGCCGTCGAATCCCTCCTCAAGAAGATCGCCACCGGCCTGACCACGACCAACTGACCCCCGTCCGACGGGCACCGGCGCGGACGGCCCCACCGCCCGACCAGCCTCACCCAGTGTCGTCCGCCAGCAAGGCCCACACCCGGTGCCCGGTCATGGCAGCGCCCTGAAAGCCCGTCCTGCGCGCCACCCCCGCCACGACGACCAGCCCGCGCCCGCCCTCCTCGTACTCGCCCTGATCCTGGTCCTCGCCCTGGCTCTCGTCCTCGTACTCGCCCTCGCGCCCGCCCTGGTCTTCGCCCTCGGCGGCGGTCCGGCTGGGACCGGCGAGCCGGGGGATGCCACCCCCTCCACAGTCATGCACCGTGATCAGGACGTCGGCGGGGCCGTCCCCACGCCCGTTCCCTGCGCCCAGCACCACCTCCACCATGAACCACCCGCCAGGATGTCCGCTGCGCGTGTGACACAGCGCGTTCCCGGCCAGCTCGGAGACGACCAGCTCGGCCACGTCCACGCATGCGATGTCCTTGAGCAGAAATCGGACGAACCGACGAGCCTGCGGCACCTGGTCCAGCGTGCCGGTAAAGACCCGCCGCCAGACCAGCCCTTCAAGCCGAGGCGGCGCAAGCCCAAACAGCGCACCGCCCCCGGAACCGGGACGAGGGCAGGAATCAGGACCGGAGAGAGCCTGGGGGTCGGGAACAGGAAGAGTGCTGGGGTCGGCGGTCATCCGCCCACCTCCTTGCCGGGAGACGAGGGTGCAATGGACAGGCCAGAACTCTCGTCCGCCCGGCTCCCCCCGCGCACCCCTAACTCACCCGATCACACCGACCCCGCCAACGGCCTCCCTGACCTGCCCAGACACCCACCAAACAACCGCGACCACCCCCCAACCCAGCACACGATTCCACCCACCCCCCACCCACCGCCCGGGTCGGGAAGACCTCACCTCACCAGCGATGATCCTTCTTGCGAGGACCACAGCCTCTCCGCACGGTCGAGATTTCGAATCAGCCGTCATTTTGCGTAGCCGGTCGTGTACTTTAAGTGAGAACAGGTGTTCGGACGTCACTCTGACAAGGGGGCCTCACGGTGTCCGGTGAGGGTTATCGCGTACTGCTCGACTGTCGGCGTCGCAGCGCGACTCTCCGCGCCAAGGGCTTCAGCCATGACCAGGTCGCGGACATCTTCGCGGCCTTCTACGACGTCAGCCCGCTCCGCCTCCACCGCCTTTCCTACGGCCGGACGGCGGCCGAGGTCGTGGCCACGTTCAACGACCTCGACCCGGCCGGAACCGCTTGCCTGCGGGAAGGCCGGCTATACGACTACGAGACGTGGCCGTCGCGCGGAAAACGGCCTTCGGCGCGAGCCCTGACCATCCTCGCCCAGATCTACCGGACCACCGCCCGGCGCCTTGTCGCCGACCAGGTATACGCGTCTTACACCGTTCGCGACCGCGACCTCATTGACCATACGGACCATCGTCACCTCGACACCCACAGGCCTCGTCACATCCCGGCCTCCAAAGCGGGACATGTCACGATGGAACGACCAGGAGTGCGCACAGACGGACATGCTCCGAGCCCCGCTCCGGCGGACTGCGCCGCCCTGCTCCGCGCCCTCGCCGCCGAGGAGGCCGATGTGAAGCGACGTGACCTGCTGTTCGAACTGGCTCTGGCCCTAGGCGGCATCCCCGCCCTCGCCCTGCTCCGCCACCTGTCTCCCACCGAGAAAGACCGACTGGCGATCGCGGTACGAACGTCCGGCCACGTGGACTTTCAGACCGTCGCCGTCGTCGAGAAACTGACCGCCCGCTGCCGCCGCCTGGACGACGAGTTCGGCCCTGAGACGGTCCTGCCGATCGTGGAATCGCAACGAGATCTGGTCGCCGGCTTCCTGCGCCGGGAATCTCTGAGTCCTGGCCTGCGCGACCGCCTTATACGCACCTACGCCGATCTGAGCCAGCTCTCCGGGTGGCTTCATTTCGACCTGTTGGACTACCCAGGGGCGAAGCACCGCTACCAGGACGCCCTCACGGCCGCCCATCAGATAACCGATGCCGCCTTGATCGGCTATCTCCACGACTGCCTGAGCCATATGTACCTCCGCCAGGGCTCGACGGGGCTCGCTTTGGACCACATCTTCGCCGCACGGGAGTGGGTGCGGAAGAGCGGAAGCGGTTTACTGGCATCGGTCCATGCGACAGACCTCGCTCGCGTTCTCGCGCGCACGGGTGAGCGACGAGCGAGTGAATTCGCGCTCGATCAGTCGGCAACCGCCATCCAGCGCCCCAGAAACGAGAACGACCCCGCGTATCTCTACTGGTGGACGGCCAACGGGGTGCGTAAGAACACCGCCTACTGCATGCTCGCCCTGGGCCGACCCGAGGAAACGATCAGGGCTGTCGAGGCGGCACTGGCGGCGCCGCAGGCACGCAAGCTCGCGCGCGGCGAAACCTTCGTCTACTACGCCGACGCGCTCATCCGGAAACGTGAGATCCCGGCGGCTGCCGACACACTCCGTGAAGCGGCGCGCCTCACCACGCAGCACTCCTCCAACCGCCTAGCCGACTCCGTACGGCAAGCCCGCGCGCGCCTCCAACCCTGGGCGGACAACAAACACGTCCGCACCCTCGACGACGAACTTCACACCTTGGCCATCACCTCCACCGCCACCCGCTAGACCCCACCCGTATCCCGGACCACGTGTCCGTGCTGTCAACACTGGGATACTCAGTGTGTCCACACAATCACGAAGAGGCAGGAACGATGGTCATGACATCGCGAAAGTCACGCACGAAGCCTGGCGCGCCCCCGGAGGACGGTTCTGGACCGAAAAGCCCGACCGATACCGCCGCCGACGTCGTGCCGGCCCCCCACCCGGCACCCACGCCCACGCCCGAGGCGCCGGACATGGCCGACGCCGGCGCTGCGAGCGGCAGGAGTACGCAGCTCCGCCCGGCACCTGGCAGGAGGTCACACGCCATGCTGGCGCCTATCCCGGATACCGAGAACGCGCCGCTCCCCAGCACTCCGCGGGAACTCTTCGATGCGCTGCCACCCCTGCCCCTCCGCACCGAAATCATCAACGGGAGAATGATCGTGAGCCCTATGGGCACCCCCGAACACGGCCGTTCGGCGATGCGCCTTTGTCGTGCTCTGTTCCCCCTCATCGACGAACACGGGTGGGACGCGTTCACCGGCAACGTCGACGTCTGCATCGACGGCCCGCATGATCCGATCATCCCCGACCTGGTGCTCGCTCCCCTTGAATGCCCCCGCTGGGGTGACCGTGAGTTGCTCTCGTCCGGGCTGCTCATGGTGGCGGAGGTCGTGTCGCCCAGCAGCATTCGGGAGGACCGGGAGGACAAGCCGGATATCTACGCGCGCGGCGGAGTGCCGGTCATGCTCGTGATCGATCCTGAGGACGGGCCGCCCTCGGTGACCGTGCTCAGTGACCCCGAGCACGGTTCGTACCAGACCGTCACCCGGGTGACCATGGGCAAGCCTCTCCGGCTCCCCTTCCCCATCGACTTCGATCTCGACACCGGGATCTTTCTCGGGTGAGAAGAGATCCAGGTCATGGCAGTGTCCGGGTGGGGTGTTCGAGCGTGGTCAGGAGGGGTTCGATGATGGTGAGGGCTTGGTCGACCAGGATGGCGAGCGGGGTGGCGCCTTGTTCGGCCACCCATCGGCGGGAGGCGGTGAACAGGACGCCGGCGAGCACGAAGGCGATGAGTTCGAGCTGGTAGTCGTCGGCGGGGCGGCCGGTGCGGTTGGCGAGCAGGCGGGCCAGCAGGTCGATGGTCCTGCGATCCTCGCCGGCGTAACGGGCTTCGAGGGCCGGGACGGTCGCGACGAGCCGCATACGGGCGAGGGTCAGGTCACGGTCGGCTTCTGCGGCGCCCACGACCGCGCCCATGGCGGCGCGGATGGTCGCGGTCAAGGGCTCGTCGGCGGGCCGTGTCGCGACGGTGGCTTCGAAGAGAGGGGAGGCGTCGTTGTCGAGCACGACGTCCTCCTTGGTGGGGAAGTATCGGTAGAAGGTGGTGGTGGAGGCCTCGGCGGCCTCGGCGATCTGCTCGACGGTGGTGTGCTCGTAGCCCTGGGTCTCGAAGAGGCGCAGGGCCGCGGTTTGGATGGCGCGGCGCAGCTTGATCTTCTTGCGTTCCCGTAGACCGGGGGGCGGATCAGTCGGTGTGCTCATTGCGTTGATCTTCGCTCATGGACCGGCGCGGCGGGCCGGTCGGCCGACGACGGGTGATGTGCCCGCGACGAGCCCGTGCCGATGCTGGCAGGCGGCAGGCGGCAGGCGGAGGCGGCAGGCCGCATGGAAGGCCGCAGCGGCAGCGGCAGGTCATGCCTGTAGCACTACCTCGTAGATGTCGACAGGGGTGGGGGCGATGTTCAGATCTGAGCTCGCTTCTTCACGTACGTGGGCGCCTCGGGCTTCGAATCGTCGCAGGTCGTCGTCGCTGTCCCACAGGGAGATGCTCACGACCTTGCCGCTCTGACGGTCGGCGAGCAGGTAGAAGCCCTTGAATCCGGGAGCTTCCCGGACCTCCGGGAACTGCTCCTCGGCGAAGCCGACGAGACCGGCAAGCTTGTCGGTCTCCGCCTGTACGGAGTTGATGCGAGCGAACATGACGTTCCTTTCGTGATCGGGCGTCCACTGACAGGCCACCGGCCATCGTCTACCCCGATATCGGGTCGTTCTACTCTTCGGGCTATTGGCACAAATAGTAGTTTGTCCCAGATTTCAGGCCTGTCAACCCCTCGAAGGGATTTCGCTGGTCCTAAGATGACGCGGTGAAGTTCGTGATGGTGCCGGGTGGCTGGCAAGGCGGATGGGCGTTCGACTCGGTGGCCGCCGAGCTCCGCCGAAACGGTCACCACGTCGAGGCGGTGACCCTGTCCGGGTTGGAGTTGGACGGCCCCGTCGATGTGGACCGTCCGCCGAACCTCGACACCCATATCGACCAGGTAGCCGAGATCATCGACCGTGGCGACGAAGCTTCCCTCGCGTTGTGCGGGCACAGCTACGGCGGGATGGTGATCGCCGGTGTCGCGGATCGGCTCGGCGACCGCCTCGATCAGCTCGTCTTCATCGACGCCTACGTCCCGGACGACGGAGATTCGTGCTGGTCGCTGACCAGCGACGGTTTCCGGGAGCTGTTCATCGCCGGCGCCCGCGCCGACGGTCGGTGGGTCGCGGTCCCTGACGGGCTCGACCCTCGCGCGCGACCGCACCCACTGGCGAGCTTCGTCCAGTCCATCAGGCTGGAAAGCGACCCCAAGCACGCGTTCGGCCGAACGTTCATCAGTGGTGGCGCGTGGCCAGGTAGCCCGTTCGTGACCCTGACCGAACGGTTGCGCGACGACTCCGGCTGGCGGGTTCACGAGATTCCCGTCGGTCACAGCATCGCCGGCCGCGACCCGCACAGCCTCGCGGCCGTCCTCAACGCCCTGCCACCTGCCGCCGGGAAACCGTGATCCGGGTGCACCCAATAACTATCCCGGCAATATTATCCCGGTACTAGAATCGGCACCATGGTCAGATTGCCGCTCACTCCCGATGAGGTCGAGCGCGGACAGCGCCTCGGTACCCTGTTGCGTCGCGCCAGGGGAGAGCGCTCGATGCTCGCCACCGCGCTCGACGCACGCATCTCACCGGAGACCCTCCGGAAGATCGAGTCGGGCCGTGTGGCGACCCCTGCCTTCCCGACCATCGCCGCGATCGCCGATGTCCTCGGCCTTTCCCTCGACGAGGTGTGGGCCGAGATCAACCGGCCCGAAGGTGGTGTCGAACCGGCCGGCTCTGGTCGCAACGCACGTGAGTGGCTGGCCTCGTAAGTCGCGATCCCGCCGTGACCGGCGGGGCGTTCGGGGTAGAGGCCGTGACCGGAATCGAACCGGCGTATACCGCTTTGCAGGCGGTTCCCTGAGCCACTCGGGCACACGGCCATGCTTGGGGGACGAGGTCAGACCCGATGGTGTCGGGCCAGGCGCTCGTCGAGAGCGTCCACGTCGGGCAGGAACCAGACGTGATCACCCTGGTTCGTCTCGGTCACGAAGTCCTGCAGGGCCGAGCTTTCCGCCGTATGCCGGGAGATGTCGCCCACGACGACCAGGAGCAGTTGGTAGGTCACGAACTTCTGCGCTATATCACCGGCAATTCGCGTGCGGAGCCGGAAGAAGTCGTCGCCGAGCCGCTCCGCGGGAATGACGACCACCTCCGCCTGCTCACCGAAAGCCTCGCCTATCAGGTCGACGGCGGAGCGCTCATTTTGAATGACCTCACCGTCGGACTCGCATATGAGCACGCGAAATCCATTTATGATTGAAAGAGTTTCGGGCATGTTCATTGAATCCCTCTGGGTGCCAGGAATAATGCGCGGCACACGCCGCTCAGGCCGCCGGATTCGTCAAAGACGCAGGACAGGCCAGGTGTGGTGAGGTTACGCGTCAGGCGCGACAACAGGACGAGGTGACCAGATCACAGGTAGTGCGGATCATCGTTACCGCCGCCTTCCTGTCCATCTCCTGGCTCCTACCGTCTCGTCCCGGGGCGGGCCGCCAACTCAAGCCCTGCCGTTCGTGGTAAATGCGATGTTAGTGCCGGATATCAGCGACGTCAATCTCGGAAAAGAAATAACGACCTCCCCGGCACCTTTCTTCGGCCCCCGCGACGGCGCCAAGTTCATGCCGACCCCGTCCGGCCCAGGCATCCCGACCCGTCGGGCTCAGGCGTTCCGCCGCGATTGAGGCGGGGTATGGCGGGCGGTGATGTGGAACGGGCTGTGGTGATGGCCGACACGCTCGAGCGCCGTCCTGGCAAGATGTCGGCATGGAACGTGTGCTTGGAATCGGTGGATACTTCATGCGCGCCGCCGACCCGGTGGCCCTGGGCGCCTGGTACCGCGACTGCCTGGGCCTGGACGCCGATGAGCACGGCCTGTGGCGTCAGGAGACCGGGCTGACGGTGTTCGCGACGTTCGAGGACAAGACCGACTACTTCGGGTCCGACGCCCAGCGGACCATGCTCAACTTCCGGGTCCGCGACCTGGATGCGATGCTCGCGCAGTTGCGCGCCAAGGGAGCGGACGTGGCCGAAGAGACACAGGCCATGGAGGGCGTCGGTCGGTTCGGCTGGGTCACCGATCCCGACGGCAATCGGATCGAACTGTGGCAACCCGCCTGACCGCGTCTACACGATCAAGCGTCCGCCCGTCCAAGTGCCCGTTCGTCGTGCCCGGGTGACGTCAGGTGTAGAGGTCGGGGAGGCTGATCAGGTCGACGTCGTCGCGGGTGCTCGCCTGGGCGAGGTCTTCGGTGAAGCCGGCGCGGGAGTAGCACACCAGGCGGGTGCGAGTCGTGTCGTACTTGCCGTTCTGGGTGACCAGGTCGCGGATTCGCCGGAGCCGTTCGAGATGCCCGAGTCCCATGGTCTCGCCCCACTTGGCCTCGCCGATCGCCAGCAGCGGAGGTTTGCCACCGTCGGCGTGCCCCACCGCCGCGACGTCGACCTGAAGCGTGGTCCGGTTCGCCGGATCGTTGACCGTGCCCGCGGTCACCTGGGAGGCCCAGTCCCCGAAACGATCCTCGGCGAAGTACAGCGTCCACTCACGGCACAGCCGCTCGAAGTGCGGCCCGAGCACGTTCCCGGGGAACCTCTGCTTCGCCCGCTGCCAGATCCGGTCGGTCGCGGCCGCCCGCATGAGCTGCGGCCAGTACGGGCGCATCATCGAGTGGTAGAAGGTGAGCAGCGGTTCTCTGATCCGGAAGTCGGTGCGGTTGCCGCGGAACGCGTCGGTCTCCCGTGCGATGAGCCCGGCATCTTCGAGGACGGTCAGCGGGTGGGAGAGTTCGTTGCTTTTGCGGCCCACGTACCCGGCGATGCCCCCGCGTCCGCTGTTGCCCTCGGCGATGGCGGAGAGGACGGAGTGGTAGAGGGCGCCGTCCCGCAGGTCGGGCTCCTCCGCGAGCAGGTATCTGGCCTCCAGGAACATCGGGCTGCCCGGAGACAGGACGGCTCGGACGATCCAGTCGTCGAAGTCGTCCAGGCCGCGAGGCGCGTCGTAGCGGATCATCTCCG
Organism: Sphaerisporangium corydalis; assembly: GCF_025506355.1. Lineage (GTDB taxonomy): Bacteria > Actinomycetota > Actinomycetes > Streptosporangiales > Streptosporangiaceae > Sphaerisporangium > Sphaerisporangium corydalis. The sequence goes on along the minus strand of NZ_JANZYP010000011.1, from coordinate 153,855 downwards.
TGCGGTAGGCGGGCGTCCCGCCGACGACGGCGTGCACGAGGAGCGCGAGATGGGGATCCTCGAGATCCCAGAACCGGGCGGCGAGCCGGTAGTCGAGGGTGTCGACCGTCAGGTCCAGGGACGCCCGTCCCCGCAACGGGGCGTTCCCCGACAGCAGCCCACCCATGAACGAAAGGGACGAACCGCAGAGCAGCAGACGGGTGCGCGACCCGGTCCGCTCGGCGCGGCGCGGCGCGTAGGCGCCCTGGATGATGGACGGCAGCGCGGGGTGGGCGCGAGCGAGGTAGGGGAACTCGTCGATGACGACCGGGAACGGGCGCTCCCTGCCGGCCCGAAGCAGCACGTCGACCACTTCGGCCCAGCTCGACGGCGTGAACGGGACCACCGGGTCAAGATGCTGGGTGAGCGCCTTGCCGATCTGGTCCAGCGACTGGGCGTCGGTCGCCTCCTGGGCCGAGAAGTAGAACCCGCCGAGCTCCTGGCAGAGCGCCTCCAGCAGGAAGCTCTTACCCTGGCGGCGGCGACCGGAGACGACCCCAAGAGTGGCACCCGGCTGCTCGTCGGAGGCGAACCCCACCAGCGCCGCCCACTCGCGATCGCGATCGAACATGTCGTCGGGCTTCCGCATCCTCACCTCCCTGTAAGAGTCCTACAGGTATGATAACTATAGAACTCCTAGTTGTCCCAGGTAGCAGACACGAACAAACCCCAACCAGGCCGCCAGGCTCCTAAAAACACTGCCCGAGCCGGAGCGCCCCCAGGGCGCGGAGGGGAGGGCCTTCAGGCGGCGGGCAGCGAAAGCGTGGACCTGCAGCCGTCCATGGGGAGTGGGGGTCAGGGGGTCAGTTGGGAGAGGGCTCGGTGGATGCGTTTGTCGGAGATGGGGTAGGGGGTGCCGAGGGTTTGGGCGAAGTAGCTGACTCTGAGTTCTTCGAGCATCCAGCGGACGTCCAGGACCGCGGGCTCCGAGCGGCGCGCCGGGGGCAGGTGGTCCAGGACCTCGTCGTACGCGTCGCGCATCTTGTCGAGTTGCAGCATCCGTTCCCGGTCGCGGAACGGGTCGTCCGGTAGCTTCTCCAGGCGCCGCTCGACGGCACGCAGGTAGCGCTGGAGGTCGGGCAGCCGCCGGTACCCGGTCGCGGTGACGAACCCGGGGAAGACCAGTGACGACAGGTGCTCCTCGATCTCCTCCAGGGTGTCCGCGGGGCTCTTCATCGTGCTGAGCGTGCCGCGCACGCCCTGCCAGATGGCCAAACTCCGCTCGACCCGGGACACGACCTCCGCGACGGTGTCGTACAGTTCGGCCCGTACGTGGTCGTGGATGCGGGTGAAGTCGCCGGGCGTCCACGCGGGCCCGCCGGACTCGGCGATGAGCTTGTCGGCCGCGCAGGTGACGCAGTCTTCGAACAACTCGGCCGCGTCGCGATGCGGGCTGTGGCTGAGGGCGAGTTTCTGCTGGGTGGACAGCCCGCGCAGGATGGCCTTGGCCGGGGAGGTGACGTTCAGCAGGACGAGCCGCCGCATGCCCGCCCACATGGCCGCCCGCTGCTCGGCCTCGGTCTCGAAGACGCGGACCGCGACGGTGGCGCCCTCGTCGACCAGCGCCGGGTAGGCCTTGATCTTGCCCTGCTCGAACACCTTGGGCAGGTCGCCGATCGTCCAGGAGCGCAGCCCGGCGCGTTCGAGATGCTCGCCGGCGCGGGCGAGGGTGGCGCGCATCTTCGGGGCCAGCCGCTGCTTCAGCGCCGAGAGGTCCTTGTCCTCGGCGACGGTGCGGCGGCGCTCGTCCACGACGCGGTAGGTGACCCGCAGGTGGTCGGGCAACCGCGCCGGGTCCCAGGCGTCCGGCGGCACGCGCACGCCGGTGAGCTCGTACAGCTCGCGCCCGACCGCGTCGACCAGTGGTTCCCTGCCGGGGGTGACGCGTTCCAGCACGGCCTTGGCGAACTGGGGCGCGGGGACGAAGTTGCGGCGGATGGGCTTGGGCAGCGACCGGATCAGTTCGGTGACCAGTTCCTCGCGCAACCCGGGGATCTGCCAGTCGAAGCCGCCGTCGCCGACCTGGTTGAGCACCTGGAGGGGGACGTGCACGGTCACGCCGTCGGCGTCGGCGCCGGGCTCGAACTGGTAGGTGAGCCGCATCCGCTGCCCGGCCTGCCGCCAGGCGTCGGGGTAGGCCTCCTGGAGGCCGAGCGCGTCGGCTCCGGCGTTGATGAGCATGTCGGTGGAGAAGGTGAGCAGGTCCGGCTCGGTCAGCCGTTTGCGCTTCCACCAGGTGTCGAAGTGGGCGGCGGACATGACGTCCTCGGGCACCCGTTTGTCGTAGAAGTCGAACAGCGTCTCGTCGTCGACGAGGATGTCGCGCCGGCGGGCGCGGTTCTCCAGTTCCTCGACCTCGGAGAGCAGCCGGCGGTTCTCCTTGAGGAAGCCGTGGTGGGTGTCCCAGTCGCCTTCGACGAGGCCGTTGCGGATGAACAGTTCCCGTGACAGGTCGGGGTCGATGCGGCCGTAGTTCACCTTGCGGTCGACCACGATCGGCACGCCGTACAGGGTGACCTTCTCGTACGCCATGACGGCGCCCTGGTTCTTCTCCCAGTGCGGTTCGCTGTAGGTGCGTTTGACCAGGTGCGCGGCGAGCGGCTCGACCCACTCGGGTTCGATCTTGGCGACGACCCGCGCCCACAGCCGGGACGTCTCGACCAGTTCGCCGGCCATGACCCAGGCGGGCTGCTTACGGAACAGCGCCGAGCCGGGGAAGATGGCGAACCGGGCGTTGCGGGCGCCGATGTACTCGCGGGCCCCGCGCCGCCGCGCGCCGCCTCCGCCCCCGCCGCCTTCCTCTTTCTTGTCGGCCTTCTCGACGTCCATGACGCCGATGTGGGACAGCATGCCGGCGAGCAGGGAGACGTGGATCTGGTACGGGTCGGGACGCGTGGTGTTGAGGGTGACGCCCATGCCCTTGGCGACCTGTTTGATCTGGCTGTTGATGTCCTGCCACTCGCGGACGCGCAGGTAGTTGAGGAAGTCGGCCTTGCACATGCGCCGGAACTGGCTGGAGGACAGCTCGCTCTGCTGCTCGCGCAGGTAGTCCCAGAGTTTCAGGTAGGTCAGGAAGTCGGATTCCTTGTCGGCGAAGCGGGCGTGCTTCTGGTCGGCCTGGGCCTGCTTGTCGGCGGGACGTTCGCGCGGGTCCTGGATGGACAGGGCGGCGGCGATGACCATGACCTCGGTGGCGCAGCCGTTGGCGTCGGCGGCGAGCACCATGCGGGCGAGCCGGGGGTCGACGGGGAGCTGCGCGAGCTTGCCGCCGATCTCGGTGAGCTTCTTGTGCTCGTCGAAGGCGCTCAGTTCCTGGAGCAGGTTGACGCCGTCCTTGACCTGCCGCTGGTCCGGCGGCTCGACGAACGGGAACGCCGCGATGTCGCCGAGGCCGAGCGAGGTCATCTGCAGGATGACCGAGGCGAGGTTGGTGCGCAGGATCTCCGGGTCGGTGAACTCGGGCCGCCCGAGGAAGTCCTCCTCGGAGTACAGCCGGACGCAGATGCCGTCGGAGGTGCGCCCGCAGCGTCCCTTGCGCTGGTTGGCGGAGGCTTGGGACACCGGTTCGATCGGCAGGCGCTGCACCTTCAGGCGGTGGCTGTAGCGGGAGATGCGGGCGAACCCGGGGTCGACCACGTACTTGATGCCCGGGACGGTGAGCGAGGTCTCGGCGACGTTGGTGGCCAGGACGATCCTGCGCCCACGATGGGCCTGGAAGACGCGGTGCTGCTCGCCGGAGGACAGGCGCGCGTACAGGGGCAGCACCTCTTCCTTGCGGCCCTTGAGCGCCTCGGCGGTGTCCCTGATCTCGCGCTCACCGCTGAGGAACACCAGGATGTCGCCGGGGCCTTCGGCGCACAGCTCGTCGACCGCGTCGACGATGGCCTGCGCCTGGTCCTCCTGGTCGTCGGTGATCGGCCGGTGGCGGACCTCGACGGGGTAGGTGCGGCCGGAGACCTCCACGATGGGGGCGTCGCCGAAGTGCCGGGAGAACCGTTCGGGGTCGATGGTCGCCGAGGTGATGATCACCTTCAGGTCAGGCCGCTTGGGCAGGAGCTGTTTCAGGTAGCCGAGGATGAAGTCGATGTTGAGGCTGCGCTCGTGGGCCTCGTCGATGATCAGCGTGTCGTACCGGGACAGGAGGCGGTCGCGCTGCATCTCGGCGAGCAGGATGCCGTCGGTCATCAGCTTGACGAGCGTGCCGTCGCCGGACTGGTCGGTGAAGCGCACCTTGTAGCCGACGGCGTCGCCGAGCGGGGTGTCCAGTTCCTCGGCGATGCGCTCGGCCACCGTGCGCGCGGCGATGCGGCGGGGCTGGGTGTGCCCGATCTGACCCCGTACGCCCCGGCCGAGCTCCAGGCAGATCTTGGGGATCTGCGTGGTCTTGCCGGAGCCGGTCTCCCCCGCGACGATGACCACCTGGTGGTCACGTACGACGTCGAGGATGTCGTCCTTGCGCTGGCTGACGGGCAGGGCCGGCGGGTAGGTGATCGCCGGGATCAGCGCCCGCCGGGTGGCGACGCGGGCCTCGGCGGCCTCTATCTCGGTGGTCACCTGGTCGGTGATCGCCTTGAGGGCCTTGCCGTCGCGCACCCTGCGGGCGCCGTCGAGTCGGCGGCGCAGCCTGATCTCGTCGCGCGTCATCAGCGCGGGCAGGCGTTCACGAAGATCGGTCAGGGGCGATTTCAACGAAGACGTTCCCATGGTCGCTTTTCCGGCCGTCTCGTCAGACGGCCGCCACCGGCAAGGATAAGCAACCCGCCCCCGGTTTCCGCCAGCGGTTTACCGGTGGCCCCCCTTCCCCCTACGTGGCCCGCCCGGTCAGTGGGCGGTGAGCAGCTCGCCCGGGGAGTCCCGGGTGAAGCGCAAAGCCTTCTCCAGGCAGACGATCGCCCCCTGGAGCGGCCGGTTCATGAAGCGCACGTCGTCGGCCAGCGCCCGCATGATCTGGAGCCCCCGCCCGTGCTCCGCCATCGGTGACGGGGTCTCGGTCTTCTCGGCGTCGAGCTTCTCAGGGTCGAATCCGCTCCCCGTGTCCACCACCGTGATCACGAATCGATCTTCGATGAGCTGGGCGCTCACCGTGTACTCGTCGGTCTCGGAGGCATGCCTTATCACGTTCGAGCACGCCTCGGTCAACATGAGCTGGATGTCCTCCTTGATCTGGGTCTCGACTCCGAGTACCTCCAGCTCCGCTCCAAGGATCTGCCTGGTCACGGACACGCTCGCTGCATCGCGCGGCAAGCGCAATGCGATGGTCACCTCCACGGTGCCTCCTTCCGGCCCACGATGGTAAAAGTGCCCCCAGGAACCTGCGCAAACACCGGACCGGCCCGTCATTCACGATCACCCCTGACCGCAGGCGGCCACGGCCGTCCCCTCCCCGCGCGTCCGGGACGGCGCCGCCGCGCAGGTCAGGGACGGATGGCGTCGGCCGGTACGGCGGCCAGCGCGGCCCCGATGATGCCGGCGTTGTTCTGCAGGGTCGCCGGCACGACAGGGGTGCCGGGGAGTTCGATGTGGGGCAGGAACTTGTCGGCCTTCTTGCTGACGCCGCCGCCGATGACGAACAGGGCCGGCGACATCAGCGCCTGGAGGTGCTCCAGGTACTCCTGGACGCGGTGGGCCCACTTCTCCCAGCTCATGTCGTGCGACTCGCGGGCGTGGTCGGAGGCGCGGTGCTCGGCCTCGTGCCCGTCGATCTCGATGTGCCCGAACTCGGTGTTCGGGATGAGCACCCCGTTCATGATCATGGCGCTGCCGATGCCGGTCCCGAAGGTCAGGACGAGCACGAGTCCCCCGCGGTCGTGCCCGGCCCCGAACGTGGCCTCCGCCACTCCGGCGGCGTCGGCGTCGTTCAGCACGGTGACGTCGCGTCCGGTCGCGTCCGCGAACAGCTTGCGGGCGTCCAGGTCGATCCACGCGTGGTCGACGTTGGCGGCGGTCCTGGTCACGCCGTCCACCACGACGCCCGGGAAGGTGATCCCGACGGGCCCCGTCCAGGAGAAGTGCTCGACGATCTGCCGGACGGTGTCCGCGACGGCGTCCGGTTCCGAGGGGTCCGGTGTCGGGATCCGGTAGCGCTCCGCCAGGAGCGTTCCGTCCGCGGTGTTCACCGGGGCGCCCTTGATGCCTGATCCGCCGATGTCGATTCCCAGTACGTCCATGCCACTCCCTCATGAGGCTCGTGCAGCCCTTATTGCCGATATCCGGCCGCCGATGCAGAACTACCACCAGTTCTCTGGATTAGAGATATCGGACATGTCGCGATCTGGTAGGGATGTCGGATGATCCCGTTCACGCTGAGGGCCCCGCTGACGGTGGCGCTGGCCGCCGTCCTCGCCACGACCTTCACGCCGGTGCCGCAGGCCGTGGCGGCCCCCGCCGCGTCGGCGCGCCCGCCGAGGATCCCCCCTGGCACGACGGCGGCCTACATGGTGTTCGACCGCACCACGGGCCGGGCGACGCTCGGAGCCAAGGTGCACACCCGGTTCAGGTCGGCGTCGGTGGTCAAGATCCTCATCGCGGTGGACTACCTGGAGTCCCACAAGGCCGGCACCGCCGTCCCGGCCCGCGACCGCGACCTGCTGCGCCGCATGCTCCGCTCCAGCGACGACGACGCCGCGACGGCCCTGTGGACGCGCGGCGGGCGGACGGCGGTCATCACGCGGATGGTCCGCCGCATGGGCTTGACCGACACCGGCCCGCCGCCGGCGTCCAAGCCCGGCTTCTGGGGGTACACCGCGCTCAGCGCGGCCGACGTCGTACGGGCGTACCGCTACCTGCTGGACCGGGCCGACCCGAAGGTCCGCGACCTCGTCCTCGGCCACCTGCGGAACGCGACGCGCTGCGCGGCCGACGACTTCGACCAATATTTCGGCATCCCGAGCGCGCTGCCCCGGCCGTGGGCGGTCAAGCAGGGCTGGTCCGGGTACGGCGCCCGGCCCGCCGTCCGCTGCTCCGGCACGCGCGGCGCGGCCGAGGCGGCCGGGACGAATACGGCGGGCGTCTCATCAGAGCAGGCGGGCGCGGCCGAGGCGAGCGCGCCTGCGGACGTCTCGGCGGGCGGCTCGGAGCAGGCGGGGACGGCGGAGGCGGCGAGCGCCTCGGCCGTGCGGGCGCCGGTGAACCTGAGCCGGCCGGTGCTGCACACGACCGGTCTGGTGGGCAAGGGGGATCGCCTGATCCTCGTCGTGCTCACGCTGCAACCGGCCGGCGCCACCTTCAGAGCCTCCGCCGCCCGCCTGACCGCCATCGCCAAGGACGTGTACCGGGCCGGCCTCCCGAAGTGACCCCGCGCCCTGACCGTCGAGTGGTGACGGTCAGGGCCGCGCGGGTCAGGGCCTGCGGTTGCCGTACCTGCGGTTCCGCTCGGGCGACACCACGCTGAAGGGCTCGGTGTTGTCGTCGAACGTCCACTGCTGCGTGGTGTCGAGCGGGTCGAGCGGATCGTGCCGCAGGTTGTCGTTGCCCACGTCGAGGCGGCCGTGCCTCGGGTCCTGGTTGCCCACGACGAACGGGTCCTCCCGCTGGTACGGCCGCGCCGGGGGAAGCTGCCTCTGCTGGGTGGACGACTCGGCCGGGAACCCGCTGTGGTACCCGGACGGCGTGCCGGCCGCCTTGTTCTGCCGGGCCATCCTGGCCTCGTAGGAGTCCCTCTCCTTCAGGTACGTCCCGTCGTCCGGGTACGAGGACACCGCGGCGACCGGCTCCTTGAGGTACGCCGTGGGCGTCACCGGGGCCGGCTCCTTCAGGTACGCGGTCGGCGTCACCGGGGCGGGATCCGACAGGTACGCGTTGGGCTCCTGGGCGGAGTAGGCGACCGGGGTGGCGTACGACGAGTCCTTGCGGTGCCCGGAGGAGGCCGGGTAGGACGGCTCCGGCCGGGCGGGCGCCTGGTAGGAGGGCTCCGGCGGCTGGTACACGGTCTCCTGCCGGACGGGCGCCTGGTACGAGGGTTCCGGGGGCTGGTACACCGTCTCCTGCCGGACGGGCGCCTGGTACGACGGCTCCGGCACCTGGTACGACGGCTCCGGGGGCTGGTAAACCGTCTCCTGCCGGACCGGCACCTGGTACGACGGCTCCGGGGGCTGGTACACGGTCTCCTGCCGGACAGCCGGCTGGTAGGCGGGCTCCAGCGGCTGGTACGACGGCTCCGGCACCTGGTAGACGGGCTCCTGCCGGACAGGCGGCTGGTACGCGGGCTCGGGCAGGGCCGCCGCCTGGTACGCGGGCTCCTGGCGCGCCGCCGCCTGGTAGGCCGGTTCGGGCGCGGGCGGCAGGTACGCGGGCTCCAGGGGCGTGGCGGACGCCGCGTACGACGGCTCGGGCAGCGGGACCGGCGCCGCCTGGTAGGCGACCGCCGCCTGACGGACGGGCAGCGGGCTGATCGCCGCGGCGGCCCGGCCGCTGCCGACGGTGAACAGGTAGGACTGCAGCCCGTCGACCAGGCGCTGCACGTCCGGCCTCGGCCGGACCACCAGGCGCAGGAACTGGCTGCTGGACCCGAGCTTGTTGCCGCACTCACGCACGAAGACGTTGTGCGCCGTGTACAGGTAGTCGCGCAGCGCCTTGCCGTCCTTGCCGTGCGGCAGCTTCACCATCAGGAAGTTGCCTTGCGAGGGGTAGACGGTGAGGCCGGGCAGCGTCGCGAGCTGCTGGAACATGGACCGCCGGTCGGCCGCCAGCAGCCGCAGGCTCTCCTGGTACTCGCGCGTGTGCTCCTTGAGCATGAAGACGACCGACTCGGCGAAGGAGTTCAGGTTCCACTTGGGCAGCATGCGGCGGACGTTGCCGGCCAGCGCCGGGTTCGCCACCATGTACCCGAAGCGGATGCCGTGCAGGCCGAAGTTCTTGCCCAGGCTCTTGAGCACGATCACGTTGGGCCGGATGGCGGCCTCGTCGGCGATGCTGGGGTTCTCCTCGGCGTCGACGAAGTCGATGAACGACTCGTCCACGACGACCAGGTCCAGGTCGGAGAACTCGTCTAGCAGGTCGATGACCTGGGCGCGGCGCAGGTATCCGCCGTCGGGGTTGTTGGGGTTGCAGATGACCGCGACCCGCGACCCCCGCTTGCGCACGAACCGCACGTACTCCTCGATGTCGAGCGCGAACCCCTGCGCCTCCGGCAGCGGGAACATGTCCACGCGCTTGCCGGTCTCCAGCGGCTGGTCGGTCCAGCGGCCGAAGGTGGGGATGGGGATGGCGAGGCTCTCGCGGACAAGCAGGTGGTCGATCCAGGTGATGAGCTCGGTCGACCCGTTGCCCATCACCACGGTCTGGGACTTCAGCCCGAGGACCGCGCTGAGCTCGGCGGCGATGGTGTCGGTGTCGCTCGGGTAGTACTTGAGGATCGTGGTGATATTTCTGCCAAGAAGTTCGAAAACCTCTGGTGTGGGGAAGTATGGGTTGCAGGGTATGCAGAAGTCCACCGGAGCACCCTCTAGCCCGGAGCTCCCCCGCAGGAGCGAGAAGTACGACGGGCTGTGCGCCTCAGCGCGTAGCAGGTTGAGATCGGCGGAACCGGCCAACGGTGGCCCCTCCTCCATGACGATCGGCGTCCGCGGGAATGCGGAAACGGCCGTGGGAATGCGGCAAAAGGAGCTACGTGGCCGGGTGGCCACTGGTTCATCCTATTTCGGACGGGACCCGCTTCGGGCCCCGTCCGAAAAGTCAGGAGTGCTCCGCCATCGTCACCTGGGGGAGAGCGCCGGAACAGGCTCCTCGGGAGCCGCCGGCGGCGGGGGATCCGAGGGCGCGTGGTCGTCCACGAAGGTCTCCTCGTCGAACGGCGCCCGGCCGGCGAGCACCTCGGTGGCCCGTTCCCGGTCGAAGTCGTTGGTCCAGTTGCCGATCAGGACGGTGGCCACCGCGTTGCCGGCGAAGTTGGTCAGCGCCCGCGCCTCGGACATGAAGCGGTCGATGCCCACGATGAGCCCCACGCCGTCTACCAGCTCGGGACGGTGCGACTGCAGGCCGCCGGCCAGGGTGGCGAGCCCGGCGCCGGTGACGCCGGCCGCGCCCTTCGAGGCGATGATCATGAAGACGAGCAGGGACACCTGCTCCCCCACCGACAGCGGGGCGCCGGTGGCGCGCGCCACGAACAGCGTCGCCATCGTGAGGTAGATGGCCGTGCCGTCGAGGTTGAAGGAGTATCCCGTCGGCACGGTGATGCCGGCCACGGCCCGGCTCACGCCGAGGTGCTCCATCTTGGCGATCAGCCTCGGCAGCGCGGACTCGGAGGAGGACGTCGACAGGATGAGCAGGAACTCCCGGCCGAGGTACCGCAGCAGCGACACCAGGTTGATCCGGGCGAACAGCCACAGCATCGGCCCGAGGATGAGGCCGACGAACAGCAGGCAGGTGAGGTAGAAGGCGCCCATGAGCAGGGCGAGGCTCTGGAGCGCGCCGAACCCGCCCGCGCCGGTCACCGCCGCCATCGCGCCGAACGCGCCCACCGGCGCGGCCCACATGATCATCGCCAGCACGCGGAAGACGAGCCGCTGGATGTGGGCGAGGCCGTTGAGCATCGGCACGGCCCGCTCCCCCATCGCCTGGAGGGCGAAGCCGGTGAGCAGCGCCACGAGCAGGGTCTGCAGCACCTGCCCCTCGGTGAACGCCGAGACGAAGGTGGTGGGGATGATGCCGAGCAGGAACGTGGTGGTGTCGCTCTCGCCGCCCTTGGCCGCCTGGTCCTCTGCGGCCTTGCGCAGCTCGTCGGTCAGCTGCAGGCCGGCGCCCGGGTGCAGCAGGTTGCCGACGACCAGGCCGATGACCAGGGCCACCGTGGACATGATGAGGAAGTAGCCGATGGCGAGGCCGCCGACCTTGCCCACCTTGGCGGCCTGGGCCACCGATCCGACCCCGAGGACGATGGTGCAGAAGATGATCGGGCTGATCATCATCTTGATCAGCGCCACGAACGCCGTCCCGAGCGGCTTCATCGCCACACCGGCGGCCGGGGCGACGAGCCCGACCACGATCCCGGCGATGACGGCGATGATTACCGCCAGGTAGAGATAGCGGGTACGGTCCCGGTGACCTGGGGATTGAGGTGTGGTCACGCGACCCTCCTTGGTCATTCATGCGGAGGAAGCGAAGCATCGGTCGAGTGACTATGCGTCACGGTAGTGACCTGGGTCACTATTGCGTACATTTCGTTCACCGCCGCATCCGCGAGCGTGTGAACCGCCCGGCCCCGAACTGGTGAACCCGTGAATGTGAGAGCCCTGACGATGATCGCGACCCGGCCGGGACGGTGGAGCCTGGCCAGGCAGATGCTCGCGCTGCAGATCGCCGTCGTGGGGATCACCGTGGCGGGCGGCACCCTGCTCGCCTTCTCCCACGTGCGGCAGATCCTGATCGACGACGCCGCGCGGACGACCAGCGCGGTCGCGATCAGCGTGGCCGACTCCCCGGCCGTGCTCGCCGCCCTCGGGGACCCGGACCCGACGGTGGCGCTCCAGCCGTACGCCGAGCGGGTGCGCACGGAGGCCGGGCTGGACTTCATCACGATCATGAGCAGGGAGGGGCGCAGGTACACCCACCCGACCGCGTCGCAGATCGGCGGGCGGTTCCTCGGCAACACCGCCGCCGCGCTGGCGGGGCGCACGTTCACCGAGACCTACACCGGCACGCTCGGCCCCTCGGTGCGGGCCGTCACCCCCGTCCGCGACGGCGCGGGGAACATCCGCGCGCTGGTGAGCGCGGGCATCACCGTCGACAAGATCAGCGCGCAGTTGCGCGAGCAGATCGCGACCGCCGTGCTCACCGGGCTGCTCGGCCTGTCGGCGGGCACCGCGGGCACGTACCTGGTCGGCGCGCGGCTGCGGCGGCACACGCACGGGCTGCGGTCGGCCGAGCTGAACCGCATGTACGAGCACCACAACGCGATCCTGCACGCGGTCCGCGAGGGACTGCTCCTGGTCGACGGCGGGCACCGGCTGACGCTGGCCAACGACGGCGCACGGGAGCTGCTGGACCTCCCCGGCGACGCCGAGGGGCGGCGGGTCACCGAGCTGGGGCTGCCGCCCTCGCTGGCCGAGGCGCTCTCCTCCGGCGAGGACCGCGCCGACGAGATCCATCTGACCGGTGACCGCGTGCTCGTCGTCAGCGCGGCCACGGTCCGCTCGGGCTCGCGGTCGCTCGGCACGGTGGTGACGTTGCGCGACCACACCGAGCTGCAGGCGCTCACCGGCCAGCTCGACGCCGAACGCGGCTTCGCCGACTCGCTCCGCTCGGCCGCCCACGAGGCCGCCAACCGGCTGCACACCGTCGTCACGCTCGTCGAGCTGGGACGCGCCGAGCAGGCGGTCGACTTCGCCACGGCGGAGCTGCGGGCCGCCCAGCAGCTCACCGACCGGGTGGTCGGCGCGGTACGGGAACCCGTGCTGGCGGCGCTGCTGCTCGGCAAGACCGCCGAGGCGGCCGAACGCGGGGTCGAGCTCTCCCTCAGCCCGGAGAGCGAGCTGGACGACGTCGCCCTGGACGGCCGCGACCTGGTGACCATTCTCGGCAACCTCCTCGACAACGCGATGGACGCCGCCGTGTCCGGCACGCCACCGGCCCGCGTGGGCGTCCACCTGCGCGCCGAGGACGGCACGTTCCTGATCCGCGTCGGCGACAGCGGGCCGGGGCTCGGCGCCGAGACGGCCAAGGAGGCGTTCCGTCGCGGGTGGACCACCAAGGGCGACGGGCGTGGCCTCGGCCTGGCCATGGCCGGGCAGGCTGTGCGGCGCCTGTCCGGCACGATCGAGGTCGGCAACGCGGGCGCGGGCGCGGTGTTCACCGTGCGCCTCCCCCTCGGCGAGAACGGCGCGGCGCCGGACGGGCCGGGGGATGACACGGCGGACGGGTCGGGGGACGGCACGGCGGACGGGCCGCGGAACAGGGACGCGGCGGACGGGCCGCAGAACAGGGACGCGGCGGACGGGCCGCGGGACGGCGCGGCGTCGTGATCTCCGTGCTGATCGTCGAGGACGAGGAGCTCACGGCCGAGGCCAACCGTCTCTACGTCGAGCGGATGCCCGGGTTCCGGGTCGCGGGGGTGGCGCGGTCGGGCGGCGAGGCCCTGCGGTTCCTCCGGCGGCACCCGGCCGACCTGGTGCTGCTCGATCTGTACCTGCCGGACATGCACGGGCTGGACGTGTGCCGGGCGCTCCGCGCGGCGGGGATCTTCTGCGACGTCATCGCGGTCACCTCGGCCCGGGACCTGTCGGTGGTGCGGTCGGCGGTGTCGGTGGGGGTCGTGCAGTACCTGCTCAAGCCGTTCACCTTCGCGGTGCTCAGCGAGAAGCTCAGGCGGTACGCGGAGTTCCGGTCCTCGATGGGCGGGCCGGGCGAGGTGAGCGACCAGGGCGAGGTGGACCGCGCGCTGTCCACCCTGCGCGGGGCCGCCTCCTCCGGGCGGCTGCCCAAGGGGATGACCGAGGCGACCCTGGAGGCGGTGGCCGGCGAGCTGAAGCGGGCCACCGGCGGGGTGTCGGCCCAGGCCGTCGGCTCGGCCATCGGCGTCTCCCGCGTCACTGCCCGCCGCTACCTGGAACACCTGGTCGACACCGGCAGCGTCCGCCGGGTCCCCCAGTACGGCGGCCTGGGCCGCCCCGAGCTCCTCTACCAGCTCACCTGACCGGAGCCCTGAGCCGGACGGCGGCGATCGTGAGCACCGGCCAGGACCGCACGCCCGGCGAGACGCGACGCCGGTCAGGAGCGGGCGGCCTGGAGGGAGGCGCGGGCGGCGGACTCCAGGTGGGACAGGTCGCTGGAGACGGAGGTGAAGGTGAAGCCGCCGGCGAGGTGGCGGGCGGCCTCGGCGCCGGTGAAGCAGTGGATGCCGGCCGCGATCCCTGCCGACTCGGCCGCGCCCGCGATGCGGGTCAGGGCCTCCTCGAACTCGGGCAGGTCCTCGACGGCGCCGGGCCTCGGGGCGCCGAGGGCGAGGGACAGGTCGGCCGGGCCGATGTACACCCCGTCGACGCCCGGTGTGGCGCAGATGGCGTCGATGTCGTCCAGTGCCCCCCGGGTCTCGATCATGACGACGCACGCGACGGCCTCGTCGGCGGCGCGCGGGTCGGGGCCGATGCGCAGGCCGGCCCGCATGGGCCCGAAGCTGCGCCCGCCGGCGGGCGGGTAGCGGCACGCGCGCGCCGCCGCGGCCGCCTCCGCCGCGGAGTCGACGAGCGGCACGATCACGCCCTGCGCCCCGGCGTCGAGCGCGCGGCCGATCGGCGCCGGGTCGTTGGCGCCGACCCGGGCCAGGGAGACCCCTCCGGCCGCGTCGACGGCGGTGACCCCGGCGAGGAACCCCGCGTAGCCGATCAGCCCGTGCTGCAGGTCGAAGCACAGGTAGTCGTACCCGAGGCCCGCGAGGTGCTCGGCGGCCACGGCGTTGTCGGTGACCTGCCAGAATCCGACGATCCTGTCCCGGGCGCGAAGCCGGGTGGCGAACGATGTCATGACCTCTCCCCCAGGGTTCGGCGGGCGGCGCGGTCGACCACCTCCCGGTACCGGTAGCGATCACGGTACACGGCACCGGGATCCGGCCCGGCGGAGCCGGGACGCCGTGCCGTCAACTTCGGACATAACGGTATCAAGGTGGATTAAGACCACTGACCGGCGTGCTTCTTACGCCCGCTAAATGGGATTAAGGCCACACTTCCCATTGAATAAAACACCTGCGACATCTCCGCCGAACAGGCGTCGATACCCACTATATCGGCGATCATTCAACATTCTTCGCCATACTTCGCCCTGACATCGTCGAATCAGAATCGCATTCCAGACAAGTCGAACCGGCCGAACTCACGGGCGCGCACAGCCGTCAAGAGACCGCCGGGACCGGCCGCGCCGGCCGCCCGGCCACCTCCCGAGCAATGTTCTGCCGCAGGCCAGAGGGGTTCATCTCCGACTTACGGCCGCCAAATGCGGTCAACCAAGGAATTTTCCTGAAGTCATCGGCGGGCGAAGTCCACCGGAACCTCACAGGTCAACAAGCCCGACTGTGACGCCCATCATGAAACTTATAGTGACACTCGCATATGCCACCGATGGAATCCGTCACTAGGCACGGCTGGGGATATCCGTAATTCTCCTCCTAGCGATCGAGCGAAGAGAGGGGTGTGGGAGATGATCGACAGATATGAGATCTATTGCCTAGCCGATCCCCAGTTTTACGACACCCTTGACAGCCAGCGTGCGAAGTATCCTGACTTTTCGATTTCTGCGACGGATGTCCCATCCGGTTGGCAGCATCGGGCGACCGACACCTGGCTCCACTACGGGCCGGAGGGACGCACGCTCCCCCTCCAGGGCTGGAAGATCCACATCTCTTCCCGCCTGGAGGACGCGGACAGGACCCTGGCCGCGGTGTGGGACTACTGCGTCGGCCGCCGGCTGAGCTTCAAGTTCCTGCGCGGCCCCCGCGTCGTGACGATGCTCAACTCCAAGTACGCCGACCGGGGAAGCAGCGGCAAGCTGGTCACCATCTACCCCCGGGACGAGGACGAGCTCGAACTCGTGCTCAAGGACCTGGCCGAGACCCTGCACGGCGTCCAGGGCCCGTACATCCTCAGCGACCTGCGGTACGGCGACGGCCCCCTGTACGTCCGGTACGGCGGGTTCGCCGAGCGGCACTGCCTGACCGCCGAGCGGGAGCGCGTCCTCGCGATCGAGGACGCGGACGGCACCCTGGTGCCGGACCGGCGCGGGCCCTCCTTCTCCCCGCCGGCCTGGGTCACCCTGCCCGCCTTCCTCGCGCCCCACCTCGCCGCGCGCAACGCGGTGACCGTCGCGGACCTGCCGTACGAGATCGACGAGGTCCTGCACTTCTCCAACGGCGGCGGCGTCTACAAGGCGCGGGACACCCGCGACGGCCGCCAGGTCGTGCTCAAGGAGGCCAGGCCGCACGCCGGGCTCGACGCCGCCGGCCGCGACGCGGTCAGCCGCCTCCTGCACGAGGCCGCCATCCTGCGGCGGCTCGACGGGCTCGACGTCGTCCCCGCCGTCCACGACTACTTCACCGTCGGCGAACACCACTTCCTGGTCCAGGAGTTCATCGGCGGCACCACGCTCAGCCAGGAGTCGGTCCACCGGCACCCGCTGACCCGCGCGACGATCACCCCAGAGGACGCCGCCGAGTACGCGGAATGGGCGCTCGGCATGCTCGCGGGCGTCGACCGGGCCGTGGCCGCGCTGCACGGGCGCGGGGTCGTCTTCGGAGACCTGCACCCCTTCAACGTCCTGGTGGACGGCGACCGGATCGTGCTGATCGACTTCGAGGTCGCCTCGCTCGCCGAGGACAGGGCGAGGCCGACGCTCGCGCACCCCGGCTTCTGCCCGCCCTCCGACCGGCTCGGCGTCGAGGCGGACAACTACGCCCTCGCGTGCCTGCGTATCGGGCTTTTCGCCCCGATGTCGACCGTGCTGATCCCCTTGCACCGGGACAAGGTGACGCATCTCGCCGACCTCGTGTGCGACACCTTCCCGGTGCCCCGCGCCCAGATGGACGTGGCGGTGCGCACCATCCTGGGCGAGGACGCGCCGGGGGAGGCCGGCGCCGGTGGTGACCGGGCGGGTCCGCGCGCGATGCGCGACCTGCCACTGCCCGGCCGCGCCCCCTGGACCTCGGTCAGGGACGCGGCATGCCGGGCCATCCTGGCCACGGCGACGCCGGAACGGGACGACCGCCTTTTCCCTGGCGACCCGGCCCAGTTCCAGCCGGGCGGCGGGCTCACCATGGCGAGCGGCGCGGCGGGCGTCCTGTACGCGCTCGCCGTGACCGGCGCCGGCCGCTTCCCCGAACACGAGGACTGGCTCCGCACCAGGGCGATGGCCCCCCCGCCCGGCACCGGCCTCGGCTTCTACGACGGCCTGCACGGCGTCGCCTACGCCTTCGAGGCGCTCGGCCGCAGGCAGGACGCCCTCGACCTGGCCGGCATGTGCCTGCGGGAGAAGTGGGACCAGCTCGGCCAGTCCCTGTACGCGGGCCTGTCCGGCATCGGGCTGAACCTGCTCCACCTCGGGGCGGCGACCGGTGAGGACGAACTGCGGCGGACCGGGCTCGCCGTCGCGGGGATCGTGGCCGACCGGCTGGGCGACGTCGACAGCGTCCCCGAGGTCAGCGGCGGCACCGGCCCGCACGCCGGGCTGATGCGCGGCTCCTCGGGCGCGGCGCTGCTGTTCCTGCGCGCCTACGAGGCCACCGGCGACACCGGGCTGCTGGACCACGCGGCCGTCGCGCTGCGCCAGGACCTGCGCCGCTGCACGCGGCGCGAGGACGGGCAGCTCCAGGTCCAGCAGGGCTGGCGCACCAACCCCTACCTGGACGAGGGGTCGGCCGGCATCGGGCTCGCCCTCGGCCAGTACCTCGCGCACCGCGAGGACGAGGACTTCCGGCGGGCGATGGACGATATCGCGCCGGTCGCCGACCTGGACTACTACGTGCAGTCGGGCCTGTTCGCGGGCCGGGCCGGCATGATCGCGGCCCTGTCCATGGGGCTGGCGCCCGGCGGGCGCGCCGCGACCGAGGTGGCGGCCGGGCAGATCAGGCGGCTCGCCTGGCACGCCATGCCGTACGCCGGCGGGCTCGCGTTCCCGGGAAACCAGCTTCTCCGGCTGTCGATGGACCTCGCGACCGGCACCGCCGGCGTGCTCCTCGCGCTGGGCACCGCGCTGCACGACCGGCCGGTGGCCCTGCCCTTCATCTCCCCGCCCGGCACTCCCGCCGGACCGGTGGACCCGACCAGTGACGAGAGGAGGTGACATACATGGCGCTTCTGGACCTTCAGCAGATGGAGATCCCCGGCGGCGACGGTGGCCACGGCGGTGGCGGCCAGAGCAGCCTGAGCCTCGTGGGGTGCACCCCCCACGAGAACAGCAGCCTCAGCCTGCTCTGCGGCTGAGCGAACACCGAGCCGTACGGCGGAGTGACCCCCCGAAAACCACACGAAAGGGCGTAACCAAAATGGCGCTTCTCGACCTTCAGGACATGCAGCTCCCCGGCGGCGGCCACGGCGGCGGCGGTGGCGGCCAGAGCAGCCTGAGCCTCGTGGGGTGCACCCCCCACGAGAACAGCAGCCTCAGCCTGCTCTGTGGCTGATAGCTGAACCAGTCGCCTGGGGCGGCCCTCACCCGGCCGCTCCGGGCCTGTTCATTCCCGGAACCCCTTGAAGGGAAACCCTCTGCCATGCCGGACACCCAGCCTCCGGGCGGCCAGGTGACCGGATCGGCCCCGCCCGGCGGTTCCGCCGCCGGGGACGGGGACCGTGCGGCCGACCGGCTGCTGGCGGAGGTGCTGCGCCGCAGCGGCGGATGGCCGGTGGTGTACGCGGTGACCGCGCTGGCCGGCGCCGTGGTCGAGCTGATGCTCCCCAGCGCGCTGGGCCGCGCGGTGGACGTCCTGGTCTCCCCCGGCGCCGTCGCCGGCGAGGCGCTCCTGTCGTGCGTGGTGCTCGTCGTCACGGTGGTCGCGTGCGACGCGGTGGCCGTGCTCGCGGCGGGCGCGGGCGGCGCGCAGGCCGCGCGCCGGCTCCGCCTGCGGGTCGTGCGGCACGTGCTGGCCGTCGGGCCCGCGATGTCCCGCCGCCTCCCCGCCGGCGACCTGGTCACCCGGCTGGGCTCCAACGCCGAGGAGGTGGGGGCCGCGCCCGAGGCGCTGATCACGGCCGTGGCCCTGCTGGTCCCCGCGGGCGGCTCCCTCGTCGCGCTCGCGCTCATCGACCCCTGGCTCGCGGTGGCCTTCACCGCGGGGATGGCGCTGATCGGCGTCGTCCTGCGCGCGTTCCTGGACCAGACGACGGCCGTCGCGAGCGGCTACCAGCAGGCGCAGAGCGACATCGCCTCGCGCCTGTTCGACGCGCTCGCCGGGGCGCGGACCATCGCCGCCGCCGGCACCGAGGACCTGGAGACCCGCCGCGTGCTGCGCCCGCTGCCGCGCCTGCGCGCCTGCGGCCTGGCGCTGTGGCGGGTCAACGCCCGCGCGGGCGTGCGGGCCGCCATCGTCGTGCCGCTCCTGGAGTGCGCGGTGATCGGCGTCGGCGGGCTGCGGATGGCCGCGGGCGAGCTGAGCGCCGGCGAGCTGTTCGCGGCGGCGCGGTACGCGGTGCTCGGCGCCGGGATCGGCTCGGCGCTGGGCTACCTGAACCGGCTCGGACGCGCCCGCTCGGCGGCCCGGCGCGTCCAGGAGGTGCTCGACCGGCCCGCGCCCGGCTACGGCGGCGACCGCCTGCCGGTCGGCCGGGCCGGGGGGCGGCTGGAGTTCCGCGACGTGACCGTGCGCGTGGACGGCACCCCCGTGCTGCGTGACATCGACCTGGTCGTCCCCGGCGGCGCCGCCATGGCCGTGGTCGGCCGGTCGGGGAGCGGCAAGTCCCTGCTGGCGGCGGTCGCCGGGCGGCTGGTCGACCCTGATCAGGGCGAGGTGCTGCTCGACGGGGTCCCGCTACGCCGGCTCGGCCGCGAGGAGCTGCGCCGCGCCGTCGGGTACGCGTTCGAGCGGCCCGTGCTGTTCGGCGGCACGCTCGCCGAGGCGATCACCGTGGGCCGCCCGCCGGACGTGGCGCGTACTGCCGCCAGGGCCGCGGCGGCCGACCCGTTCATCCGCCGGCTCCCCCGCTCCTACGGCACTCCGGTCGACGAGGCCCCCATGTCGGGGGGCGAGCGGCAGCGCGTCGGGCTGGCCAGGGCGTTCGCCCACGGCGGGCGGCTGCTGGTCCTGGACGACGCCACCTCCAGCCTCGACACCGTCACCGAGTTCCAGGTGGCACGGGCGCTCACCGAGGAACTGCGCGACCGCACGCGGGTGATCGTGGCGCACCGGGCCGCCACGGCCGCCCGCGCCGACCTGGTCGTCTGGCTGGACGGGGGGCGGATCCGGGGGCGGGGGCGGCACGACGTCCTGTGGCGGGACCCCGGCTACCGCGCCGTCTTCCAGCTCGACGGCCCGCCGGGCGCTGAGCGCGGATGACGGTACGCGGGCTGCTGTGGGAGGCGCTGCGGCGGCGGCCGGGGCAGCTGGTCCGGCTGCTCTGCTGGTCGTTCGCCGAGGCGGCGCCGTCGTTCGTGTCCGGGCAGGCCATCGCGCACGCCCTGGACGACGGGTTCTCCGCCGCCCGCCCGCTGACCGGCCTCGCCTGGCTGGCGGTCCTGGCCGCGGCCTGGGTGGCGGCGGCGCTGGGCGCACGGCAGGTGCTCCTGGCGCTGGCCGAGATCGTCGAGCCGTTCCGTGACACCCTGCTCTCGCGCGTCGTGGACGGCACGCTGCACCGGGCCGCCGCCACGGGCGCCCGCCCCGACAGCGCCGCCGTCGCGCGCCTGAACCGCCAGGTGGAGCTGGCCAGGGACTCCTTCGGCGCCGTGATCGCCGTGCTGCGGACGTTCCTGTTCTCGGTGACCGGGGTGGTGCTCGGCGTGCTGACGCTCATGGGGTCGGTGCTGCCGCTGGTGCTGCTGCCGCTGGTCGGCGGCCTGGCCCTGTTCCTGACGTCCCTGCCGGCCATGGCCAGGCTGCAGCGCCGGCTCATCCTGGCCGAGGAGCGGACGTCGGCGTCGGTGGCCGCCATGGTGGACGGCCTGCGGGACGTCACCGCCTGCGGCGCCGAGGAGCGGGTGGCCGGGGAGGTCGGCCAGGACGTGGAGCACCAGGCCAGGACCGGCCAGGCGCTCGCCCGGCTCACCGCCGTCCGCATGCTGTCGCTGGCGGTGGGCGGCTGGCTGCCCATCCTGATGGTGCTGGCCGCCACCCCGGACCTGGTCCGCGACGGCGCGACCGCCGGGATCATCCTCGGGACGCTGACGTACGTGGCGCAGTCCCTCACCCCGGCGCTCGGCAGCCTCGTGCAGGGTGCCGGAGTGAACGGCGTCCGCCTGGTCGTGGCGCTGGAACGCATCCTGACCACCAGCGCCCGGCCGCCGTCGCCCTCGACCGGCTCGGCCGGGACGCCCAAGGGCCTGCTGCTGCGGCTGCGCGGGGTGAGCTTCGCCTACGGCCCCGACGCCGAGCCGGTGATCTCCGGCCTGGACCTGGCCGTGCGGGACGGCGACCACCTCGCGGTCGTCGGCCCGAGCGGGATCGGCAAGTCCACTCTGGCGGCGCTGGCCGCCGGGATGCTCCGGCCGCACAGCGGGCGGGTCCTGATCGGCGGGGTCCCGGTGGACGCCGTCGACCGGGCCGCCCTGTGCCGGGCCCGGGTGCTGATCCCGCAGGAGGCGTACGTCTTCCGGGGCACGCTGGGCGAGAACCTGGCCTACCTGGCGGAGGACCCCTCCCCCGCGGACATGGACAAGGCGGCCGAGGCGGTCGGCATGACCGCGCTGGCCGACCGGCTCGGCGGCTACGAGGCCGAGGTCGACCCGGCCGGGCTGTCGTCGGGGGAACGGCAGCTCATCGCGCTGACCCGCGCCTACCTGTCCCCCGCGCGGCTGGTCCTGCTCGACGAGGCGACCTGCCATCTGGACCCGGCGGCCGAGGCGCGCGCGGAGGAGGCGTTCGCCGCCCGTGACGGGACGCTCATCGTGATCGCGCACCGCCTCACCTCGGCCCTGCGCGCCCGGCGGGTGCTGGTCATGGACGGCACCCACGCGCGGGTGGGGACGCACAAGGAGATGATCGGCGCTTCGCCGCTCTACCAGGACCTGATGGGCCGCTGGGAGGGCCCGGCCGCCACGACGCCGTGACGGCCACCTGACGCCCACAAAACAGACACTCGGTATAAAATGGTCTTATAACACCCTACTTCGGGGTACGTGCATACCGGTTGTGCCTTCCCATTCGGCGACGCAGGCAGGTCCTGCTGGAACGGAGGACAACGAGGTGAGCACCCAGATGAACGACACGCCCGGCCAGATGGCCGGCGTCAGGACCACGGGGACCACGCCGCAGCACGAGGCGGGGGCCAACGGCGACCGGGGCAGGACGACCATCGCCGGGACCGTGGTCGCCAAGATCGCGGGGATGGCGGCCCGGGACGTGTCCGGGGTCTACGCCCTGGGCGCCGGGATGTCCCGCGCGCTCGGCGCGGTACGCGAGCGGCTGACCGGGGCGACCGGCGGCGCCGACCAAGGGGTCGCGGTCGAGGTGGGCGAGCGCCAGGCCGCCGTCGACCTCGATGTGATCGTCGAGTACGGGGTCTCGATCCCCGACCTGGCCACCGGCGTGCGGCGCAACGTGATCGGGGCCGTGGAGAACATGTGCGGCCTGGAGGTCACCGAGGTCAACATCGCCGTCGACGATCTCCACCTGCCCGGCGACGAGGCGGCCGAGCCGCAGGAGGCGCGTGTCCGATGAACCGTCCCGCAGGCCCGCGCCGCACGGGGGCCCCGGCGGCGGACCCCACCGGGCGTCCACCGGACGTCCAGAACCCGGCCGGCGGCAGGCCCGAGAGCACCAGGAAACCGTCCGGCGCCCGGAAGGCGTCCCAGCCGGCACGCCCGCCCGAGGGCCGGGGCACCGCCGAGGCCGCGGGGCTGGCCGACCGCATCGCCCAGGCGGTGGCGGGCTGCCGTGACGTCGCCTCCCTGGGCGGGAGCCAGGTGGCCACCTACCTGTCCGGCCGTACCGTGTCCGGGGTGGCCGTCCGCGACACCGAAGTGGAGGTCGCCGTGGCCGTGCGCTACGGGCGGCCGCTGGCCGAGATCGCCGAGGACGTCCGTACGGCGGTCGGGAAGCTGGCCCCGGGGCTGCCGGTCCACGTGCGCATCGTCGACATCGACGAACCCGGCGCGCGTACCGGCGCCGCGGACCGGCCGGGAGATCCTCCGGTTCCCAAGTGAGCGACGCCCGCCGGACCCGGTGAGCGCCTCGGCACAGTGGAAGGTGAGTGACATGGATGAATCCCGCTGGTGGCCGGCCATCGGCCTGCTGTTCGGGACCGCGCTGGGCTTCGCCGTCATGGCGGGCGGCCTGACCGCGTTCCTCGTCGTGCTGGTCCTCGGGGTGATCGGTTTCCTGGTCGGCCGTGCCATGTCCGGCGAGCTCGACATGAGCGGACTGCTGGGCGGCCGGAGAAGGACGTGAGCGCCGAGACGGCCGTGCCGTCCCCGGGCGGCTACGGCACCGGCCAGGTCCCGTCGGCCGGGCCGGCCGGGACCCGCGGCCACACCGGCATCTCCGACCGGGTGCTGGAACGGATCGCCACGCGCGCCGTCACCGAGGTGGACCACGTCGGCGGCTCCTCGCCGCGCCTGCTCGGGGTGCCGCTCGGACGCGACACCACCGGCGGCCCGCGCGTGAGCGCCCACGTCGACGGGGACCTGGCGATCGTGCGGGTGACGCTGTCGGTGGACTATCCGGCGCCGATCAGGCAGGTCGTGGACCGGGTCAGGGAGCACGTGATGACCCGCGTCCGCGAGATGACCGGCCTGGACGCCCGGCAGGTCGACATCGACGTCGCCCGGCTCGTCCACCCGCCCGACCCGGGGAGGCGGGTCCAGTGACCACGCCGGACCCGTACTCCGGCTACCCCCTTGACCCCGACGAGGGCCCGCCCACCCGGGACCTCTCGCCGCCGGGGGGCGGCCCGCTCGTAGGGGAGCCGCGTGAACGGAAGGCCGCACCGGAGCCGCGTGAACGGAAGGCCGGGCGGGAGCCGCGTGAGCGGAAGGCCGGGCGGCGGGTCGCGGACGCGAAGGCCCAGGTCCGGGCCGCGACGGTCGGCGGGCCAGGCCGGCGGGCGGCGGCGGGCGAGTTCCGCCCGCGCCGCACGGCCGCCGCCACGGTGACCGCGCTGCTGCTGGCCGCCGCCGCCCTGGTGACCGTCGTCGCGGCCGTGGCCGCCATGTGGCGGGGGCGGTCGCACGTGCCGCCGCTCACGTGGCTGACCCCGCTGGGCAGGACGCACTGGAACGACCCCGCGGCCATCACCACCGCCGCCGTCGTCTGCCTTCTCGGCCTGCTGCTGCTGGCACTGGCGCTCACCCCGGGACGCGCCCGGGTGCTCGCCCTGGCCTCCGAGGACCAGCAGACCGTCACCGGGATCACCCGCTCCGGCCTGAGCCGCCACCTCGCCTCGGTCGCGGCCAGGGTCGACGGCGTCTCCCGCGCCCGGGTGCGTTTCCGGGGCGACAGCGTCCAGGTGAACGCCGCTACCCCGCTCCGCGAGGTGGGCGAGCTGCCCGGCCAGGTCATCCGGGCCGTGACGGCACGGCTGGAGGAGCTGCGCCCGCTGCGGCCCATGCGCGTACGCGTCCACGTACGCCAGAGAGAGGAGTGAGCCGGTGAGCCACCGAACCGCCCGCGTCAACCGCGCCGGCCTGGCCATCGTGGGCCTGGTGCTGGCCGTGGCCGGGGGCCTCGCGCTCGCGCGGGGCCTCGGCATGAGCTTCCTGTGGCCGCCCTACTCACCGGTGATCTCCGAGCAGACCGCCGGGTACGCGGCCGGGCACGGCTGGTTCTGGCCCGCCGTGGCCCTCGCGGCCCTGGTGGTCGAGATCCTCGCCCTGCGCTGGCTCCTGCTGCAGGGGCGCACCGACTCGCTCCGCCGCCTCAGCCTTGAGCCCGACTCCGGGCACGGCGCGACCCACCTGTCCGCGCGCGCCGCGGCGGGCGCGCTGGAGGACGACGTGCGGGAGAGCCTGCACGCCGGGCGCGGGGAACGGGCTCCGCGCGGGGAACGGGTGCGCGCCAGCCTGTCCGGGGCCCCCGGCACGCCGCGCGTCGCGCTGGCCATGGTCCTGCCCGACGAGACCGACCCGTCGGCCGCCAGGCACGGCGCGCAGGGCGCGGTGACCCGGTTGCGGCAGTCGCTGGAGCTCGACCGGCTGCCCGCCACAATCAGGATGCACACCACCAGAACCCATCCCTGAGCGCTCCGCCGCCAGAAAGTCGCGGCCGGCCCGTCGGAGGAGCGGGGGCCGGAGCGATGGAGGGAATGTGAACCTGCCGGCGGGAGTGGAACCCGACCCCGGGGCCGCGCTGCTCGCCTTGTACGACGCGGCGCTCCCCGAGGTCTACGGGTACCTGCTGTCCCGGTGCGGGCAGCGGGCGCTGGCCGAGGACCTGACCGCCGAGACCTTCCTCGCGGCGGTGGAGGCGACGGGGAAACGCCCGCCGCCCGAGGTCAGCACGGCGTGGCTCGTCGGCGTGGCCCGGCACAAGCTCGCCGACCACTGGCGCAGGACCGAGCGCGAGCAGCGCGGCCTGCGGGTCGTCCACAGCCGGCCCGAGGAGCACGACGACCCCTGGGACGAGCGGCTCGACGTCATGACGGCGCGCGAGGTGCTCACCGGGCTCGGCCCCCACCATCGCGGCGCGCTGATCCTGCGCTACCTCGACGGCCTGCCGGTGCCCGAGGTCGCCAAGCTGCTCGGACGCACCGTCCACGCCACCGAGGCGCTGCTCGTCCGGGCCAGGAAAGCCTTCAAGGACGCGTACGAGAGCAAGGAGGGGCGCGATGTCTGACCCGTTCGACGCCCTTCGCGAGCCCGTCGTGCCCGTTGACCCCGATCCGCGCTTCGCGGCGCGGCTGCGCGCGCGGATCGAACGCGCGTTGCTCGACACGAGAGGAACCACCATGACCACCCCCACCCTCCCCCGCCAGGGAGACGCCGGCTACGTGTCCCTGCGAGTGCCCGACATCGAGCGGGCCGCCGCGTTCTACGGCTCGGCGTTCGGCTGGCGCTACGCCGAACCGGCCGCCCCGCGAGGCCGCCAGGTCCAGGGCCTCGGCATGCCGCACGGCATGTGGGAGGACCAGGAGACCCGCTCGCTGTTCGTCTGCTACCACGTGGACGACGTCAGGGCGGCGGTGGAACGGGTCCGCGCCGCCGGCGGCCGGGCCGAGGAGCCGTCGCGCGAGGCGTACGGGCTGATCTCCGGCTGCACCGACGACCAGGGGATCCCCTTCGCGGTCTACGAGGACTCCGGTGAGGACCGGCCGGCGGCGACGTCCCGGCAGGGCGAGGTCGTCTACCTGACCGTGGAGGTCCCGGACGCGTCCGCGGCCCGCGCGTTCTACGGCAGCGTGCTGGGCTGGGAGTTCACGCCGGGCGGCGTCCAGGACGGCTGGAGGGTGCGCGTCGCGGACAGCGAGGCGCGCCCGATGGCCGCGATCTGGGGGGGCCGCGAGCGTGCCGCCGTCGTGGCGATGTACGCGGTGGACGACATCGGCGCGGCCGTCGCCCGGGTCCGCGCCGCCGGCGGCACCAGCACCGACCCCGAGCGGATGCCCTACGGCGTGACCGCCGAGTGCAGGGACGACCAGGGCATCCCCTTCCAGATGGGCCAGCTGTTCTGAACCCCGACCGGACGGCCTGTCCTGAACCCCGGCCGGACGGCCTGCCCTGAACTCCGGCCGGACGGCTGTCCTGAACGCCGGCCGGACGTCCTGAAGTCACGGATCGGACGGATGTCCTGAGCCGTCACCTCCGACCGGGGCCGGAGGTGACGGGCCCTTCCGGGGGCGCGGCTCAGGGGCGCGGGTTCTCCTCCTCCGGCGCCGTGCCGGGGGCGGAGGGCAGGGCCTCCCCCGTTTCGAGCAGTGACTTGAGGCTGGACACGACCGCCGGCCAGCCCTGCCTGATGCTCTCCAGCACCGTGCTCCCCGGTTCGAAGCCGTCGTGGACGACGGTCAGTTTGACCATCTTCCCGAGCGGCTCGATGTCGAAGGCCACCTTCGACCGGGCCTCCGCGGCCACCTTGGCGAGCAGCGCCTCGTCGAACCCGAACCTTTCCGCCCATTCGGGGGTGAAGGTGTGCCAGGTGTAGACGAGCCGGCGGTACGGCTCGGATTCGAGGACGACCTGGGCAGGGTCGGAGATCCGCACACCCTCCTGTTCCCAGGTCATCACCGACCCCTTCTCCCAGTCGGTCTCCACGGCGACACCCCAGTAGCGGCGGGTGAACGCGGGGTCGGTCAGCGCCTGCCAGAGCCGTTCCGGCGTGGTGTTGATGTAGGTCGTGTAGACGAATTCGGCGGTGTCCATGGGCTCCTGCTCCAATGCCGTCTTGAGGTCCGCGAGGGCGCGCACGCGCTCCCGGTGGTACCGGTTGATCCAGCGCTCGGTGATGGCGTTGATCGGCTCGGCGTTGAGGTAGTGCAGCTTCTCCCGGCCGCGCCACACCGTGGTCACGAGGTTGGCCGCCTCAAGGACGGCCAGATGCTTGCTGACCGACTGCCTGGCCATGTCCAGCCCGGCGCACAGCTCCCGCAGGGTCTGCCCGTCGCGGGCGTTGAGCCCGTCGAGCAGCCGGCGGCGGCTTGCGTCGGCGAGCGCCTTGAAGACCTCGTCCATGTCCGTGCCATCCCTAACATGCAGCCGTTCGGATGCATGAATCTTATGCACCCGAACGGCTGCATATCAACCCGGCGGCGAGGGGGATTTGTTTCCAGGTCTTTACGGGGGTCAGGATCAGGAGTAAACCCGGAGTGATCGGTCGAAAACCAGATCCCCCGCGAGGTGGTCGCCGTGTACCAGCAGGTCCTCGATCCCGTCGGCCACTCGCTGGCCTGGAGCTCCCTGGTGGCCGCGCTGCCGCTCCTGGTGCTCTTCGTCCTCCTCGGCGTGCTGCGGGTGACCGCGTGGGTGGCCTCGCTGGTGTCCCTGGCCCTGTCGGTGGTGATAGCCACCGTCATCTACGGGATGCCGGTGGGGCAGGCGCTGCTGGCCGGGACCGAGGGCGCGGCGTTCGGGTTCTTCCCGATCCTGTGGATCGTCATCAACGCCATCTGGGTCTTCCAGATGACCGTGGAGACCGGGCACTTCGACGTGCTGCGGCGCTCGTTCGCCCGGGTCAGCGACGACCAGCGCATCCAGGCGATCATCATCGCGTTCTCGTTCGGGGCGCTGATCGAGGCGCTGGCGGGGTTCGGCACGCCGGTCGCGGTGACCTCGGTCATGCTCATCGCCCTCGGGTTCAAGCCACTGAAGGCCGCCGTCCTCGCGCTGACCGCCAACACCGCGCCCGTCGCGTTCGGCGCCATGGCCACCCCCATCATCACGCTCGGCAAGGTCACCGGCCTGCCCAGCGACACCCTGGGCGCCATGGTCGGGCGGCAGACCCCCGTCCTGGCCGTGTTCGTCCCGCTCGCGCTCGTCATCATCGTCAGCGGGGCGAAGGGGCTGCGCGACACCTGGCCGGTGGCACTGGTCTGCGGGGTCGTGTTCGCCGTCGCCCAGTACGCCACCTCGAACTTCGTCTCGGTCCCGCTGGCCGACGTCGTCGCGTCCCTGCTGTCGGCCGCCGCCGTGGTCGCGATGGTCCGCGTCCGGCGCCCGCGCGAGCCGTACACCGAGCCCGCCGTGATCGCGGGCGGCGCGGCCGACGAGCCGACCCCCGGATTCGCCGCGCGCGTCGCCCGCCCCGACGACCGGGCGGAGGTCGTACGGGCCTACGCGCCGTACGGGATCATCATCGTGGTCTTCGTGATCTGCCAGATCCCCGTGGTGAAGGCGCTGCTGGACAAGGCGACGTTCACCGTGCGGTGGCCGGGGCTGCACCTGCTGAACGCCAGGGGCGGCCCGCTGGCGCTGCCCACCTTCACCCTGAACCTGCTCACCACGCCCGGTACCCAGATGCTGGTGGCCGGCCTCATCACCATGATCGCACTGCGGCTGACGGTCCCCCGGGCCCTGAAGGCGTACGGGGCGACGCTCCACCAGCTCCGGTGGGCCATCGTCACCGTGATGGCCGTGCTGGCGCTGGCGTTCGTGATGAACGCCAGCGGCCAGACGATCACCCTCGGCACCTGGATGGCCGGAGCGGGCGGCGCCTTCGCCCTGCTGTCCCCCATCCTCGGCTGGCTCGGCGTGGCGGTGACCGGCTCCGACACCTCGTCCAACTCGCTGTTCGGCGCCCTGCAGGTCACGGCCGCGAACCAGGCCGGGCTGCCCGCGGTGCTGATGGCCGCCGCCAACAGCTCCGGCGGCGTCCTCGGCAAGATGATCTCGCCGCAGAACCTCGCCATCGCGGCCGCGGCGGTCGGCCTGGACGGCAAGGAAGGCGACATCTTCCGGCGCGTCATCGTCTGGAGCCTGATCTTCCTGGTCGCCCTGTGCGCCCTGTCGGCCCTCCAGGCCTCCCCGGTGCTGTCCTGGATGGTGACCTAGCAGGTCATTTGTCCTTTTCGTCCGTTTTCTGGTCCTATGGAGGAGTGGCTCACGCCACACCTGGGGTCAGGGGGACGCCATGCTTCAGATCGTCGGTGCCGGTTTCGGTCGCACGGGGACGCTGTCGCTGCGGGCGGCGCTGGACAAGATCGGGTTCGCGCCGTGCTACCACTTCACCGAGTTGCTCACCCATCCCGACCACCTCTCCGGCTGGCTGTCGGCCGCCCACGGCGCCGCCGGGGCGTGGCGCGGGCCGCTGAGCGGGTACGAGGCCACCACGGACTGGCCCTGTGTGGCCTTCTGGCGCGAGCTCGTCGAGGACAACCCCGAGGCGAAGGTCATCCTCACCAGCAGGGACGCGGACGCGTGGTACGAGTCCATGATCCGGACGATCTTCAAGGTCATGGGCGACGGCGCCCCCGGCCACGGGGTCACCGGGCGGTTCGGCGGGCTCCCGGACGGCCGGCGCCTGGCCGAGTTCGCCCGCGAGATCGTCGTCGACCACACCTTCGGCGGCCACATAGACGACCGCGCGCACGTGATCTCCTGCTACGAGCGGCACAACGACGAGGTCCGGCGGACGGTCGCGCCCGACCGGCTGCTCGACTACCACGTGGACCAGGGCTGGGAACCGCTCTGCGCCTTCCTCGGCGTCCCCGTCCCGCCGGACCCCTTCCCCCACCTCAACGACCGCGCCGCCTTCCCGCCCAACCTCCCCACCCGCTGACCCCGTCCGGGCGGGCACGTCAGCGGGCCAGGCGGTCCGGCCATTCGATGAGGAGGGACCGTTCGGCGAGGGTGAAGCGCGGCCGGACAGGCGGCCGGGATCAGGATCGTTGCGGGGTCTCGCGGTGCAGGGGGATCCCGCGGCCGAGCCCGACCTGCCGGGGAAGCCCGAGCTGTCTCTCGTTCCGCGCCACCGTGAACCCCCGAACGCTCCACGTGATGCTCGCAACGCAGCCGCCCACGCCCAGCGTCATGAGACGTCCGTCCCGGACGGTCGCCTCCATCAGGCTGAGGCTGAACGACAGGTCGATCCCGAACTCGACCCGCGTCACCCGCCGCCCGTCGACGTACACGTCCACGTAGGGGGCGTGCCGGGAGGTGATCGTGTGCTCGGCCAGGCTGACCGTCTCGGTGGTCCCGGGTCGTTCCAGGGTCGTACGGGCGGCGATCCGCAGGTCGCGGTACCGCTGCCAGCCGCCGAGCAGCACCGCCCCGAGGTCCAGCCCGCTCAGCGGCTCGCCCCCGGCCTTGGCGACGTGGCCGTTGAGCGCCTCGTGGAAGGCCGAGTCCGCCCGGCGGGCGCCGTCCTCGACGAGCTCCAGCATGCGGCGCGCCTCCAGGGCGCGGGAAAGCTCGGCCGCCGCGTTCTGGGGGTTCGCGAAGAGCAGGAGGTCGGCCGTGCTCGGGTTCGTCTCGATGTGGACCGTCACGGTGCCACCTCTCTCAGTTCCTGGCGACCGGCATCGGCATGGAGTTCGACCCGGATGTCCGGTATCCGGGGGCCTGCGGGGCGGCCTGTTCGCCCGCCCAGCGGAGTGGCGGAGGCGGTCAGGTGGAGCTCCACATGTGGCGCGGGGTCCGGGTGGGCGACGCAATGGATCGCGCTGTGCGGGCGCTCGCTCTGCGCGTGCGACGCGGGGCGTGGCGCTGGGGGCGGGACTGGGCGGGGCGGCGGCGGTCCCGTGACCGGCTGGGGTGTCCGCCGGCGGGCGAGAACGCCGCGGGCGATGAGCACCAGGCCGATCAGCAGTCCGCCCAGCACCGCGGCGGTGACCGGCCCCGTCCCGCCGGACGTACTGCCCCCGGTGTCGGTGATCGGGATGTCCACGGGACCGGTGTCGTCGCCGGGCTCCGACACCGACGGCTCCGGGGTCACGACCTCCGGCGCGGGAGTGGTGATCTCCGGTGTGGGCGTGGTGATCTCGGGGGTGGGGGTGGTCGGGGAGACCAGGTCGAAACGGACGGCCGACCTGTACAGGGCGAGGGTCCCGGCGGCCGGGTCCTGCCCGGTGACCGTCCACTCGACGCCGGCGTCCGGCGGCCGGGCGTCCGCGGTGAACCCGAAGTCGGCCAGCACGGTCTCGGCGTCGTCGCGCGGAAGGTCCCGCAGGGCCGGGACCTTCGTGCCGAGCTCCAGCGTGATCGTGTACGCCTGGTAGGGGTAGTCGGTCGAGCATTCGCTGATCTGGTAGTCGACGACGTAGGACGTCTGGCTCGTCGGCGGGTCGGAGGGGGTCTGCGTGACGGTGATGGTGTTCTTCGGCAACCCGGTCAGCATGGCCCGCGCCTGCTCGACGGGCAGCCCACTCACCTCGGGCGCCACGCATTGGCCGATCCCATTGGGCACGGGCACGAACGGGCCGGGCGTCGACGACTCGGGCACCGGGGTCGACGGGTCCGGCCCGGGAGTCGACGGCACCGGGTTGAAGGCGATGGCCAGCGCCAGCACGGCACCAACCAGCCCCCGTTGCGCGGTTCCCCGGCCGGGGAAGGCCGGTGAGAACGGCATGCGGGAGAGGAGCGGAAAACGGCGGAACATCGGCGACCCCTCGCAGAATCAGGCCATCGCGCCTGATCCTCCGAGTCTAAAAAGCACACCTGCTCAGTACATGAGTACTCCCCTACTCATATCCCCCACCTGACGCGGCCGATGTCGCATATCCCCGCCGGGCACGTCCGGTGTCGCGTATCCCCACTGGACGTGAAAGACCCCGCCAGGGAACTCCCCTGGCGGGGTCTTTCACGATCGCGGACCGGTGTGCGGGTCGCCTCTCGGCGAAAGGCACAACGCGGCTCCAGCCGAACGGTATTCCGCGAAGGCAATAGGTGAGGCCCGGGGACACCGGACACACCGGCCACGATCTAAGTAACCACGCTCGCACGAAAGATGTTCCCGGGTCCCCGAAATCACCCGCGAGCACAGAACGGATCGCTCCCGGCCGAGGGAAGTCAAGTGCTGTGGGGCAGGCCGGAGTCATTCCCGGTTCGCGAGGGTGTTTCGAACCGGGAACGGCGGGTCAGCGGCCGGAGGCGCTGGAGATGAGGGCCCTCGGGTCCGCCGCACCCGCCAGCACGCCGTCCGTACGTACGTCGATCATGTGCGCGTACCCGAACGCCCCGCTGTACGGGAGCGGCTGGACGTGGTGGCCGCGCTCGCCCAACCCGTCGCCCCAGGACGCACCCTCCTCGACGTCCAGCGACGCCCCGTCGGGGTCGGCCCAGGCGTCGAACCCGGTCAGACCGGACCCGAGCCGCCACCGGGGCGCGCTGATCGCCTCGCCGGGCGACTCCCCCGCCGCCAGCAGCCGCGCGAGTACCTGCAGGAGGATCTGCGGCTGGGAGTCCCCGCCCATCGTCCCGAGGACGGTGCGGAGCGACCCGTCCGGACGGGTCACCAGGGCGGGCGCGAGGGTGTGCGGCGGGCGGCGGCCGGGGCCGTACTCCGCCGGGTGACCGGAGGCGAGCGAGAAGCCGATGCCCCGGTTGTGCAGGTTGATGCCGGTGGCCGGCTCGAAGAGCATGCTGCCGAAGCCCGCGGCGTTCGACTGGATGAGCGACACGCCCATGCCTTCGGCGTCCACCGCGCACAGGTACGTCGTGTCGCCGGGCGAGGACAGGCCGCGGAGGCGGGCCCGGCGCGAGGGGTCGATCGTGGCCCGGCGCTCCGCCGCGGAGGCGAGCACGTCCCCGACGGACGCGCCCTCGTAGAGCACGTCGAGGCGGTCGTGCCCGGCGGCCCGGGCGGACTCGGCGAGCAGGTGCGCCCAGAGCGGGTCGGCCGGGTCGCGGGGAAGGTCGAGTCCCTCGGCGATCGACAGCGCCAGCAGCAGGAGGTAGCCCTGGGAGTTCGGCGGCATCGTCCACACGTCGTGGCCGAAGACGTGGGTGACCAGCGGTTCGACCCAGTCGGCGTTCACGCGCGCGAGGTCGGCCTCGGTGTACTCGCCCTCGTTCGAACCACCCGCGGACCGGTCGCGGCCCAGCGTGACGAGGCCCTTGCCGAAGTCGCCGAGGTAGAAGCCGTCGCGGCCCTCGGTGGCCAGCGCCTCCAGGGCGCGGGCGACGCCGGGGCGCCGGAGGAGGTCGCCGGGGGCGACGGGTGCGTCCTGGCCGGGCAGTACGCCGGCGGCCGGCGCGAGGAGCGGCGAGGCGGGGAAGCCCGCGTCGGCGTACCGGACGGCGGGGGCGAAAAGCTCGGCGAGCGGCAGCCGGCCGTACTCGGCGTGCAACGCCAGCCAGCCGTCCGCGCATCCTGGGACCGTCACCGATCGGATGTCCCGCTGGAAGGGCATCCGGTCACGGCCCTCGGCGCGCAGCCGGTCCGGATCGGCGCCCGAACCCGCCCGGCCGGAGGCGTTCAACGCCTGCGGCGCGCCGGCGCCCGCGTGGACGAGGGCGAAGAGGTCACCACCGAGACCGCACGCGTGCGGCGCGGTCACCGCGAGCACGGCATTGGCGGCGATCGCCGCGTCCGCGGCGGATCCACCCCGTTCCAACATGGTCAGCCCCGCTGAGGAGGCCAAGTGATCGATCGTACAAACCATGCCGAACGTGGCAAATCTGGTGAACTCCATGCCGGAACCTTACGACCCCTTCAAAACCCCTTGAAACCTGCACTACCGAACATCATCCAACCATCGTAGAACCCACCCAACCCAACCCTCCACACCCCAACCTCCCCCTCCCTACCCCCGCTCCCCTTTCGCCATCACGACGCCCTTACCAACAGGCGCCGACGGCCCCCTCTCGCCCTCATAACGCCTCTGCCAACGGGCGCCGACGCAGCGGGACAAGGTACGGCGAATCCGGCGCCCTGTACGACGCCAAGCCCGGCTGGAAAAGGTCCTCGCCTCCGGCTCGGGCAGTTTTCCCATGGCCTACCGGCCCTTCCGGCCCCAGACCCCATGCGCCCTCAGCGCCTGCCCCCCACCGGTGGCCGGCCTGCGAGTCGGTGAAGAAGGTCCTCGCCTTCGGCTCGGGCAGTATTACCAAGGCCTACCGGCCCTACCGCCCCACCCCGACCCCCGCCACCCCTGACCCGCGCGCTCGTCCCCTCGGCCGCTGCCGTCACATACCGGGCGCCGTCACGACGGGACGGGCACGGCGAATTCGAGGCCCCTGTGCGACGGCCAAGCACCCAACAGAGGCCACCGAACATGACACTGCATCGCTTGAAGGTTCAGGCGAACCAGGTGAACGACTGGCCGTGGGGGCGGGACCAGGCGAGTGGTGTTCCGTCCAGGGCGAGGACGGTGTGCAGCGTCTCGTCCGGGGGGTCCGGGAGCGCGTCGTAGCGCAGCACGGCCGGGTCCTCGTTCGCGATCCAGTGACCGGGCAGCCCGCGTACCACCTCCGCGAACGCCCTCCTTCTCGGCTCAGGCACGTAGAACAGCACAGCAGTGTGGAACACCACCAGCGTCGCCCCCTCCGGCGCCCGCGCGGCCAGCGCCGGCAGGTCGTCCACCACGTCGCCGCGTACGAGCAGCGGCGGATCGGCGGCGGCGACGGCCACGGCGTCCCGCAGCCGGGCGCGGCGGTGCGCGTGCTCCGGCCAGATGAGGGCGTCGAGCCACGCGACGTCCGCGGGGTCGGTCACGTCGAGCGGGTTCAGGTCCAGCCCGGCCCGCCACACCACATGGGGCAGACCGGCCGGCGGCCGCACTCCGGTCGCCGCGCAGTCGAGGACGGGCCCGCCGGAGCCGACCACGTGATCGCCGTAGCGGTAGGTGTACCGGTCGGGGTAGAGGCACAGCCCGGCGGACGCGCCCACCTCCAGCAACGCGAGCGGCTGCGGCAACGCGGCGAGCACCGGCAGCAGCACGGCGCAGCGCCCGGCCTCGTTGGTCTGCGTGGCCCGGGTGCGCATCTCCGCCTCGATCGCCGGCCAGTTCGCCACCGTGTGATCGTGGAACGCGGCCGGGTCCCCGACCGGACCGCCGAGGAACCGCACTACGCCGAACAGCAGGTTCGGCTGCCGCTTGCCCGGCGGGAGCGTGCCGAGCAGCGCGAGCACCTCGTCATCACGGGAGACCGCCAAGGCCAGCCGCTCATAGGTCGGCGACACCCCATGCGCCTCACGCGCGGCGAACTCGACATACGTCGCGGCCGTCGCCATCCCCAAAATGATCACCCCCACCCTCACCACGCCACAACGGCACCCGCCTCTAGCACCACTCCCCCAGACACAACGGCACCTGCCTCGAGCATCGCTCCCCCGGACACACCGCTCCGGCCTGGCTCCACCCAAGTACGTCACACCCCGATCCGGGGGTGGATCCATAGCCCAGGTGTCCTGCCCCGATCTGGACCGAAGCCACTCTCGGACGTCGCCTGCGCGATCTGAATCGGGGTGTCGCCCCGAGGCTGTCCATCCCCGATGTGACCGGTGCCGTCGCTGGACGCCCACCCTGCCGGGACCAGGTGTCGCCGCTAGGCGTTCCGTTCCCGGTGTGGGCCTGGGGCTGTTCTTATGTGTTCTGTCCGTGGAGTGCGGGCTTCAGGGTGTGGTGGTGAAGTCGGCGTTCTTGGTCTCCACCGTGCCGGCCGTCCGTCCCGGCGCCTTGTGGTAGGTCCAGTACAGGTTGGTGTGCGCGATGACCTGGCCCGGCGGGGGCGCACCCCATTCCGTCTGGTCCTCGGTCGTGTGAGCGTCGCTGACCAGGATCGCGTCGTACCCTCGGACGATCGCGCCGTGCAGCGTCGACCGGATGCACTCGTCGGTCTGGGCCCCGGCGACGACGAGCCGCCCGACACCGAGGCCCGACAGCACGGCCTCAAGGGTGGTCTCCTCGAAGGAGTCGGCATAGCTCTTGTCGATCAGCGGCTCGCCACCAGCAGGGACAAGCTCGGGGACGATCCGCCAGCCGTCGCTCCCCTTCGTGAGCCGTTCGTCGTCGAACTGCTGGACCCAGATGACGGGGACCTGTTCACGCCGCGCCTTGTCGACAAGGCTGCCGATGTTCGCCACGACCACGTCGCGCTCGTGATTCCCCTCCACGACGTCGTTCTGCACGTCGATGACAAGGAGCGCGGTGTTCGGCCGGTTCCCAAGTGTGCTCATGGTCTCCCCTTACTCACGCTTAGCCCTACGACCCCTCACGCTAGACCGCCCCACCGACAATCCCGCGAGGTCCAACCCGGACCACCGGGTCGTTCATCTGTGGAGGCCCGATGCGCGGACCCGCAGGCGGCTCTCCGGGCAGGCGGGCGAGACGTGGCTCACAATCCCACGGCACAACGTCACACTTCGCCACCCGCCGGCCCTCTCAGGTCACGACATCGCGAAGGAGGCACGTCATGACCATCACCGGCCAGGACTTCCGGGTGCTGCGCACCCCCGAAGATCGCTTCGAGAATCTGCCGGATTACCCGTTCGAGCCACACTACGTCGAGGTCGACGAGGGGCGGCTACGGGTCCACTACCTGGACGAGCGGCCCAAGGACCCGGCCGCCTCGGGGGAGACCGTGTTGCTCCTGCACGGCAACCCCTCGTGGAGCTATCTGTACCGGCACATCATCCCGCCGCTGGTGGCCGCCGGGCACCGGTGCGTGGCCGTCGACCTGGTGGGGTTCGGCAAGTCGGACAAACTCGCCGACCGTTTCGCCTACACCTACGAGCACCACCTCGGCTGGCTGCGCGAGGCGGTGTTCGACCAGCTGGACCTGCGCGAGGTGACCATGGTCTGCCACGACTGGGGCGGTTCGCTGGGCCTGGCCCTGCTGGCGGCGCATCCCGACCGGTTCAGCAGGGTGGTGGCCTCCAACACCCGTCTCAGCACCGGGGACGACGACCTCGGCCCGGGATGGCGGATCATGGCCGCCTGGTTGCAGGCGAGCCAGCGCACCTATCCGTACAAGCCGTCCTCGGTCGTGGACGCCTTCACCGTCACCGATCTCGACCAGGCGGTGCTGGACGCCTACGACGCCCCCTACCCCGACGAGCCTTTCCTGGGTGGCGTCCGGCAGTTCCCGCTCATCATCCCCATCACGCCCCAGGACGAGTACTCGCCCGCGCTGCGCGCGGCCTGGGAGGTGCTGGAGAAGCTGGAGCTGCCGTTCCTGTGCGCTTTCAGCGACCAGGACCACATCACCCACGGCGATCACAGCGCCTTGAGCGGACGGATCCCGGGGACCAGGGGCCGGACCCATCCCACCATCACCGGTGCGGGTCACTTCCTCCAAGAGGACGCCGGAGCGGCGCTCGCGATCACCGTGAACGAGTTCATCCGTTCAACCGTCAGGAAGCACTCGGCATGACGATCCTACGGGTGCGGGCGGCCAGCCAGCCCGCCATCGCGCGGACGCCGTGACCGATGGCCCGCTCGTCCGGGGCGAAGGTGGGGAAGTGCGGATAACCGGTCTCGACGGCGGCGCCGGGTGCGCGGACGCCGAGGAAGGTGTACGTCCCGGGAATCCGGTCAAGGAACAGCCCGAAGTCCTCACCGCTGAACGGGACCGCGGCATACAGCGTGCCCACCCGGTCGCGGCCGACCGTCTGACGCAGGTACCGCTTGATCGCCCGGCCTTCCCGCTCAGGACAGACCATGGCGGGAAACGGGTCGCTCGGGAAGGCCACCGAGGCTCCGCCAAGTGATCGCGCCAGACGGCGGATGGCGGCGCGGATCTGGACGTAGCGATCCTCCGGCCAGCAGCGGTAGGACACCCGGACCTCGACCCGGCCTTCGGTGTCGGACGCCTGAGCCTGCATGAAGACGAACCTGGAGAAGGGCCCGTCCGGTATCTGGACGTCGGCGACGAGCCGTTCGAGGTCCTGGGGAGTGACGGGCAAGGACACCGTTCCGAGCGCGCTGATCTCGGCGGCGAGCCGTTGTGCCCGCGGCATCGCGTCGGAACCCGTGAGCGTGATGACGCCGCGGTCCTCGCCGGGGTGCCCGTACCCGGGCGTCACGAGGAACTGTCCGACCGGGAAGGGCCCACAGTGCAAGGCATGGATCTCGGCCGGCCGGGTACGGGCGAACACGCCGTCGTCGAGCATCGCGGCCGCGCCGGCGAGCGTCTCCTCGGCGGGCTGGAAGACGAACATCACGGTGCCGCTGAGCCGGTCGCGCAGACGTGCCAGCACCTCCGCGACACCCACACCCACGGTGGTGTGCACATCGTGCCCGCACAGGTGGGCCGGCTGTGAGCCACCGCCCACCTGATCGCTCGGCGGTACCGCGTCCATGTCCGCTCGATAGGCCACCGTACGACCGCGACGGGCGCCGGTGAGCACTCCCACCACCCCGTGCCCGCCGACGCCCGTGGTGACGTCGAGACCGGCCGCGCGAAGCCGGCGCGCGACCACCTCGGCGGTTCGTTGTTCCTGACCCGGCAGCTCAGGGTGCCGGTGAAGGTCACGGCGCAGCTCGATCAGGCCGCGGTCCAGCCGGGACGCCACCGCGTCCACCGCATCCTGCTTCGGTGTTCCACCGCCGCCGCCGTCGGCGTGCGCCGCCCAGCCCGGCGCCAGCCCGGCGCCGGCCACCCCGGCGACGACTCCACCGAGCACGGCGCGCCGGCTGACGACGTGATCTTCTAAGTTCGACATGGATCCTCCAGCTGTCACCCGAGCACTTCGGTTGGCAAGAACCTTGTCGCACTCGACCGTTGGCGCACACTGACGCCAGCCCTTCCAGCCATGGGGGGTCACCTCTACCACGGCGCCGCGCCCCGGCCAGGGACGGCGTCCGCGGCGCTTCGCATCTGTGCGCTGACCATCCGGCGCAATGATTGGCCGGTAAGGGAGCGACCGCCCGTCCAGGGCATGAACAAAGGCGGACTCACCCTCAAGCGCCTGAGCGGGCAGGTGGCGGTCCACTTTCCTTTGTGCTTCCGGTCACGATCTTCAGTTTTGGTGGTCACGTCGGTTTTGCGTTCGAGCGCGCTCGAAGGCATAGCGTCCCCGCCGTGACCACACAGACCTGGATCATCACCGGAGCGTCCCCGCCGCGCTCGTCCGGGCGGCGGCTGCCGCTCGGGCGCGAGGCGGTCGAGGGTATCTCGCGTGCCTGCCGGCGCGGCCTTGCGGAGGTCGAGCAGTGGGCCGAGACCGCCCGCGGCGCCGGCTTCGAGGGTGTCTCCGCATCGGTACGGCCCATCTAGGCTCGTGGTCATGGCCACCGACGATCTGATGACCCGGGCGCTCGAAGCGCTTGGTGATGACGGTCCGCTGTCGGTCGAGGCGATCCGCCGCCTCGCCGACCTGGCCGATCTGCCCGAGACGATGACGATCGCCGAGGTCGCCGACCTCCTCGACATCTCGCCCCACACGCTGCGCTATTACGAGCGGGCCGGGCTGATCGAGGTGGCCCGCGACGGCATTGGTCATCGCGTCTACGACGCCGGAGCGGTTCGGCGTCTGGTGTTCCTCACCCGGATGCGGCTGTCCGGTATGCCGATGCGTGACCTGCGGCACTACATCTCGCTCGTCGATGCCGGAGGGCACACGGTGCCGGAGCGGCTCGATGTGCTGGTCGAACATCGCGACACCATCCGCCGCCGGATCCGCGAGCTGACCCTTTCCCTCACGGCGGTCGAGTACAAAATCGCCACGTACGGGGGCGCGACCGGGCCGGACGTACAGGCCCTCGGCACCACCACCGGTACCGGCCACACGGCGCTGCCGGACGAGCCGCCGCGACGGGCACTCCCGGCGGAGTGAGGGACGCCGCCGCTCGCCGGGCCGCCGGCGGTGGCCACCACGGCGGGAACCGCAGGGGCTCATCGGGCTAGTAATCGGTGTATCGACAACATCGAAACGCGGAAGGCCACGTGTGAGCACCCCCGACGTCATTCCTGAAGAGCGGGATGAGGCGTTGCTGAGGCCCCGGTCGCTTGACGACCCCGGCTGCTTCGACGACCTCTTTCGCCGGCATGCACCGCCGATCCACCGCTACGCCGCTCGGCGGCTGGGCAGCGACCTCGCCGACGACATCGTCGCCGCGACCTTCCACCAGGCGCTCAAGCACCGCCACAGCTACGACCCTGCCCGCGGGGACACGTTGTCGTGGCTGTGGACCATCGCCACCAACCTGATACGCCGTCACCACCGTTCCGAGGCACGGCTTTATCGCGCGCTCGCTCGTACGGGCTTCGACCCCGTCACCGAGGGTCACGCCGAGCGCGTCGTCGACCAGGTCACTGCGGCGACGGTGACTCCACACCTGGCCAAAGCCCTGGCGGGACTGCGCAAGGTAGATCGCGATCTGCTGTTGCTGGTCGCCTGGGGCGAACTGACGTACCAGCAGATCGCCGACGTGCTGGACGTCCCCGTGGGCACGGTCCGCTCGCGGCTGAACAGGACCCGCGCCAAGCTGCGCAAAGCTCTGGGAGAAGTGGCAAATGGATGAGATGAAGCTGCTCCGGCAGATGCGGGCCGAGATTCCTACGCCCGATCCTGACGCTCTGGCAGTGGCCGTCGGCTGGCGATCGGTGCCCCCCGCAGAGCCGCGCCGCTCGAACCGCCGGCGCTCACCCGCGCTCACTCCGAACCTGAGCCGGGGGCTGCTCGTCGGCGCTGTGTTGACCGCGGTGCTGGCGGCGGTTCTGGCGATTGGCCCGAGCGTCCTGCCCGGTGGATCGGGCGGCGCGACCTCCTACGCCAACTCCGCCATCGAGATCGAGAAGCGGAACGACCACTGGGTGGCCAAGATCAAGGACCCTCTCGCCGACCATGAGCGCTATGCCGAGGGATTCAGAGCGGTGGGCCTGGACGTGCGGCTGAGCCTCGTTCCGGCGTCCCCGGCAGATGTCGGGCGTTTGGTCGGGCTCGATGCGGACAAGACCGAGACCAGCCCGCCGCAGGAAGGTGATGGAACACCAACGCCTCGCGTCCACATGGACATCTCAGCGGGTAACGAGCCGTCCGGTTGCCAGATCGGGCAGGGCGACTGCCGCCTTACCGTACGCGTCTCCGAAGGTTTCCACGGGGCTGTGTCGGGTGAGCTGGGCCGGCCCGCACAGCAGGGAGAAACCTACCGATACCCGACTCTCGCCACAGACCCCGGTGAGGTACTCCACGGCGTCGATGCGCACGAACGGCCTGTGGCCGAGGTCCTCGACGAGATCAAGAAGCGAGATCTTCAGGTCGTGTACGAACGGGTGACCTCCCATGACGAGGGGCCGTCCACCTACATCGGGCAGCAGCGCTACAACCTGACATTCGCCCCCGTCAATGCCGGCGAGGTCGGGCCGAACTGGGTCGTCTGGCAAGCGCGGTCGATCCAAGACGGCGTGATCCAACTGCAGGTCTCGCCCGAAAAGCTCAAGCCGTTGCGCTAAACGAACAAGCCGGTGACGGGTGGTACTCCACCCATCACCGGCCCATCTGCGTTACCGGACAACGGCTCCTGACGACAGGTCAATCAGCCTGAGGGCCTCGGGCGTTACTTGAGGCGGCGGCGGACGGCCCAGGCGATCAGCACGAGAGCGGCCCACCGAAGGGGCCTGTCGGTGGTCTCCGGCGGGGGCGCGGGAGTCCTCACGCCGAACCGCGGAACGGCGTGGACGAGCCTGATCAGCACGGGGGCCGACGCCGGCATCGCGAGGAGGATGACCGTGATGGCCAGCCAGGCGGGGGTGGGGTTCCAGTAGACGTCGGCATACGCCAGGAGCATCCCGAGCGCGATGGCTGTCACGAACGCGTAGCGGACGGCGCCGAACGTGCCCTTCGACAGCTGGCGCGCGAGGTCTGTCGCCGCGGCCGTGCGCCGCAGTCGTATACGGATCAGCACGATGACCGCCAGGATCAC
Organism: Sphaerisporangium corydalis; assembly: GCF_025506355.1. Classification (GTDB taxonomy): domain Bacteria; phylum Actinomycetota; class Actinomycetes; order Streptosporangiales; family Streptosporangiaceae; genus Sphaerisporangium; species Sphaerisporangium corydalis. Next base: position 112,024 of record NZ_JANZYP010000011.1, on the reverse strand, counting down.
CACGAGATAGGCGTACACCGAGGCGATCAGCCAGGCCGGTGGATGGGTGCCGAAGGAGACGTAGAGGTAGTCCAGGGAGGTGGTGGACAGCAGTACGGTCGCCAGCACCGCCACGCCGTGCAGGACGGCGCGGGCCAGCCGCTCCAGGCCGATCGTGTCGTCCCAGACGTCGCCGTCGGTGTCCTGTTCCAGGTGTGCGGCGAGTAGCCAGACGATGCCGCTGGTGAGGGCCACGGCTCCCACTCCCAGCAAGCCGCTGGCGATCATCATTTCCGACCAGACGCGATAGCAGGCCCCGCCCTTGGGGGTTTCGCCGGCGATCACCGCGAACAGGTAGCTGTTGAGCGCCAGCGCCGCGAACGCGGCGACGAACAGGCTGATGGCCGGGATCCTGCGCCGCTTGGGCCACGACTGGCTGAGCATCACCACGATGCTGGTGAACACGAAACCGGCCAGGACTCCCGCCAGCTGGGAGAGCTCGGGAGCGAGCGCGATCGGGTTCCAGCCAGACTCCGGGCAAAGGTCGTCCACGACCGCCAGTGTGCAGGAACACGCCACCCCCTGCCGGGAAGTGGTGCGTACTGCACATCTCAGACGTCATGCCCTCCACGAGCTGACACCAATTCCAAGCGGATCACTGACAGAAGCAACCTGAGGGATGCGGCCGGGGGCGGGGTTGGCTGGACGACGGAGGTGGATGTGGTGCCGGAGGACGGAGGGGTCAGTGGCGGTGGGTGGCGTCGGGGTGGGTGGGGTCGGCGGGGTGTTCGAAGCCGGGGTGCAGGCGGACCTTCTCCGCGTAGCGGCGGTCCAGCCAGGAGACGAAGGCCTGCTCGACCGCGATCTCGGTCAGTTCGGCCGCGATGCTCGCTTGGACGTCCGCGTAGGGGCGCATTCCGCCTGGTTCGATGCGGTCCACGCGAAGGGTCCACGGCCCGCCCGGTCCCTCGACCGGTCCGATCGTCTCTCCCTGGGCGGCGGAGAAGATCGCCTCTTCCAGCGTCCCGGCCAGCTCACCCCGCCGCACCGGCCCGAGGACCCGCTCCCCGGCGTGGCTCAACGGGTCAGGCCCCCCTGGGTGGGCTCCTGACCTGTCATCCCCGGCGTGGCCTGCCGAGCCATCTTCCCCGGCTCGGGCGCCTTGCCTGGTGTGTCCGGCTTGGCCTTCCGGGCCTGGCTTTCTGGGCTGGGTTCCTGGGCCGGGAGGCTTGGGGTGGGGGGCGGGGCTGGGG
>NZ_JANZYP010000011.1:0-110782 GCF_025506355.1 Sphaerisporangium corydalis | reverse complement strand
GCCCCGCGCCCCCGCCCGGGGGCGGTACGGGAGGGGGTTCCGGGTTGGGGAGGCGGGTCACGTGGCGGGTTTCCTGGTGGGTGTAGCGGTCGAGGTTGCGGGTGTAGTACGCGCGGACCTCGGAGTCGGGGACGGTCACCCCGGCGGTGACCGCCGCGCGGAGGCGGCGGGCCAGGGGCATGGACGTCGTCACGGCCGCGACGACGCCTCCGGTGCGGAGCGCATCGGTCAGGGTCAACCTGGCGGGGCGCGCGTCGTGGCCGACGGAGACCGAGCCGGAGAGGGCGGAGGCCGAGCCGAGGGCGGCGGGGTGCAGGCCGGAGGCGGCGGGGTGCAGGCCGGAGGCGGCGGGGTGCAGGCCGGAGGCGGCGGGGCGGAGGGGGGAGGCGGCGGGGTCGAGGTTGGACGCGGCAGGGTTCGGGTCGGAGGGGGCGGGGTCCAGGTGGAGGGTGGTGGCTTCTTGGTGGATGAGGGTTTCGGTGATCAGGACCTGGACGAGCCAGCGTCGGAGGTTGCGGCCTTCGGCGCTGTGAGGGTGTGGGAGGCGTGCGGCGAGTGGTCCCGCGCGTAGTCCCGCCTCGCGTTCGTCGACGAGGGAGACCGGGATGGCCCGCCCCCCGACCTCGGCCGCGACAGTGTGGGAGTGCGTTCCTCCCAGGCTGTCCTCGGACCTGACGGGCCCGGCGGCGACCGTGTGGCCGGGTTTGTGGGAGTGCGGCGCCTCGCGGGTGGGGTGGGGGGTCATGGGAGGATCTCGATTTTGATGGAATCGGTGTAGTGGAGCCAGCCGGCGCTGGCGAGTTTGACGACCGCCCACCAGTGGCCGGGGCGGGTGCCGGGGGGCGCTTGGACGTCGAAGCGGAGGCGGGCCTCGCCCTGGGCGGGGACGACGACGCCGGTGTTCCACTCAGGGAACAGGTCGAAGGTGTGCCAGGGGCTGATCAGCTGGGCCTGGACGGAGACGTCCGTGCGGGCCGGGGAGCGGAGCACCAGCTCCACCGCCCCGGCCGCCGCCTCGGAGTCGCCGGGTGACAGCCGCACGTGGGGCGTTTCGACCGTGATGTCGAGGCCGGTGCCGTGGAGGCCGCCGACGTGCAGCCGGGTCACGTCCTCGTAGGTCTGGCCGCCGTGGGACGTGCGCGCGCGGAGCCAGTAGACGCCCGCCTCGGCGCCGTCCGGGGGGACGACGGTGACCGGGAAAGAGGTGTGGCCGCCGGGGGCGAGCGCGTACGGGCGTTCGGCCGGCTCGCAGGTCCAGCCGTCGGGCGGCAGCAGGGTGACGACGCCGGACGCCTCGCCGTGGGTGAGCCCGGAGGCGACGGACACGGCCACTTCGGCGGGGCCGTCGGCGGCGAGGTCGGGGAGCGAGAGGTGGACGGCCACCGGCATGTTGCCCGTGGGGGCCGGTCCGGTGTTGTTCAGCCAGTAGCGCGTGTAGACCGGCTGGTACGGCTCGGCCTCCGGCCCGAGCGCCGCCCCGGCACCGCCGCCTGAGGGTCCAGAGGTCCCCGGGGAGTCCGCGGGACCCTGCGAGCCCAGAAGACCTTCCGAGCCCAGAAGACCTTCCGAGACACCCGCACCCGGCGATATCGGAGAGCCCCCGGAGACATCCGCACCCTGCGAGGACGTGCGGCCCCTGGAGACACCCGCACCCTTCGAGGACGTGGGGTCCTCTGGGGACTCCGGGTCTTCTGAGGAGTGGGGGGTGGGGGATTCTGTGGGTTCGGTGGGGGTCGGGGGGTTGGAAAGGGGGGCGGAGACGGTGGCGATCTCCATGCCGGTCAGGGCCAGCTCGCCGCCCGTCAGCGCGTACAGCGGCCGTTCGAGCAGGTCGGTGCGGTGGGCGTCCCCGAGGGGAAGGGTGGTGGTGATCCGGGCGGTGACCGGCGTCCCCGCCGCCTCGTACAGCCGCAGGGTGACGCCGTCGACCTCGCCCGCCTCCCGCCCGGTGGCCAGCGGGTTGCCGGTGGCCTTGAGCGCGGCGAGCACGACCTTGCCCGCCGGCTCGACCGACAGGAACGAGGTCGTGGCGGCCAGGTCGCCATCGTGCGCGGCGGAGGGTACGGCGGCCAGGGGGTGGTTGACGTCGTGCCCGTGGTCGACCAGCCGGGCGGCGCGCCAGTCGCCGGCACCGGTGACCAGGGAGTACTCGTAGGAGTGCGTCCAGTGCTGTAGCTGGAAGTTGGACCCGTCGGGCGTGGTGCGGCGCGGCGGGTCGATCCACACCCCGGACGGCCAGCCGGTGCAGGAACGCAGCAGCGACATGTGCAGGGCGCCGCCGGAGTCGACGGCGAACCCCGGGACGCCACGGTTGACCACGCCGATGGTGTAGTCGTCCAGCGCGGGCTCGGTGAGCGTGGCCAGGTCGGCGGGCTGGACGACCTCGATGACGGCGTCGTCGAGGTCGGCGACCAGTTCCTCGGCGGCGCCCTCGCCCGCGACGACCAGCACGGGCAGCGCGCGGACGCCGGTGAGGTCGGCGCTCGGCACCCAGACCTTCTCCAGCGGCTCGGACGCGGGGATCCACACCCGGGCACGGCCGGCGGAGGCCAGGCGCTCGCGCAGCAGCTCGCCGTACCCGGGGTCGGAAGCGGCCAGTACCTGGGCGACGAACGGGTTCTCCTCCGGGGTGCCGAGCGCGACCCGCACGTCGGGCAGGTTGGAGTCCACGCTGAGGTCGCCGTACCGGGGGCCGGGGGCGCTGGAGCAGGTCGCGGTGACGCCCTTGCGCACCAGGGCGACCGCGAGGTCACGCGGCTCGCCGCCGATGATCTCGGCGATGCCGATGGCCCGGTCGCCGATCGGCGTGCCGTCCTCGGCGCGCAGCGCGACCCGCGCGGTGGAGGACAGCGCGAACCAGGAGCCGGCGGGGTTGTCGAGCGTCCAGGGGTGCTCGCCCGAGTCCACGTCGATGAGGCCGAAGCCCCGGCCGACGACGGCGTCGCCGACCTCGCTGACCGGCAGCGCGCCGGGGACGCGGGCGGGCCAGCGCAGCCGGACGAGCTGGTCGGCGCCGTCGAACTCGTCGATGTGGGTGACGCAGTCGACCCGGTCGAGGCCGTGCCACAGGGTGATCCGCTGGGTGTAGGCGACCGAGCCGACCTGGCCGGTGACGGTGACGCGTTCGGCGAGCGCGCTGGTCTCGACGGTGACGGACGTGGCCGGCCGCTCGGCCGAGCCGGTGGCGGTCCCCTTGGGCACCAGGTGCCAGGGGCCTTCGGAGAACTCGGGGTGCGCCGGGTACTCGTCGTACACGATCAGCTCGTTGCCGACCCGGCCGGGCTGCAGCAGCTCGCGGCCGAGCGCGACGTCGGTGAACCGGGACACGCAGCCGCCGCGCGCCGGGTCGACCTCGACGAGATGGGTGGCGGTGGAGATGGTGTCGCCGTCGCGGGCGGTCCACCCGGGCGTGGCCTGTTCGACCGGCTCGGCGCGCAGGGTCGTGCAGCCGAGCGGCGGCACGGCCCGCGCGAGCACGACGACGTCGACGGACGCGAGCCCGCCGTCCTCGTCGTATTCGGGGTTCTCCAGGAGCACGGGAAGCTCGCCGCCGCCGGGGTCGGTGACGCGTACCCCGGCGGCGCCGGGGCGGGGCAGGGCGAGCCGGACCCTGACCAGGTCGGTGCGCTCCCAGGAGGAGGGGTTCCACACCACGACGGCGGTGCCCTGGCCGCTCGTGTCGACGCGGGCGGTGAGCTCGCCGAGGGAGGCCGTGAGGACGTCCTTGCCCAGGTCGTGCGCCTCACGCCAGCCGGTGAGCAGGTCGAGGTAGACCTGGTCGGACTCCGAACCGGTGATGGCGTCGTGGTGGGCGCCGTACACGAGCTGGCGCCACGCCTTGTCGAGCGCGGCGTGCGGGTAGCGGGCGCCGGAGGTCACGGCGGCGATGGTGGCGAACTTCTCGGCGTCGGCGACCAGCGACTCGGCGGACCGCTGGGCCTGCTTGGTGTCGATGAAGGAGACGTCCTTGCCGGTGTACACCGGGTTCATGTCGCGGGTCTGCGGCGAGGGCGCGGCCAGCGAGGAGCGCACGGCGGCGAAGAACTCCCTCGGCAGCGCGCAGACGAACTTGGGCGACACGTAGCGGGCGTTCCAGTCGCGGTGGATCTCGGTGACCCACTTGTTCGGCGGGGTGTAGTCGGTGCCGACGGGCAGCAGCAGGTTGCGGGTCGCGGCGACCTTCTTGAGCTGGACGAACAGCTCGTACACGGCCTGCTCGGCGGCGGCGAGGTCGGCGGTGGAGTCCATCCACCACCCGGCGCTGTAGTGGGCGGGCATGTAGTGCGTGAGCACGCCCTTGCCGGACGGCGACAGCCATTCGAACTCGGCGGGGAACTGCATGGTCGACGGGTCGCCCCAGCCGTCGCGTTCGAGGTCGCGCCCGGTGAGCATCGGCCCCCACTGGTGGTGCGGGCCCCGCGCCCAGGAGCTGGACGTCAGCCCGGCCTCGGCGATCAGGCCGGGGAACTGCGGGTCGTGCCCGAACACGTCGAGCTGCCAGGCGGTCGCCGGGTCGCCGCCGACGATGTCGCGCTGGAAGCCGACCCCGTACACGATGTTGCGGATCGTGGACTCGGCCGAGGTCAGGTTGGTGTTGGGCTCGTTGTAGGTGCCGCCCATCAGCTCGACCCTGCCCTCGCCGAGCAGCCGGCGCAGCAGGTCGCGGTCCTCGGGGTGGGAGTCCCAGTAGGGCTTGAGGTAGTCGACCTCGGCGAGCACGAACTTGTAGTCGGGGTCGCGGCGCGCGGTGTCGAGGTGCTCGCGCATCAGGGCGAACCCGGCGTGCTGCCGGTCGCCGCGGAACTCCTGGGCGACCTCGCCGGCGTCGTCCCAGGTCGTGGTGTACGCGGCCTGGGTGTTCCACCACACCGGGTCGTAGTGGAAGTGCGGCACCATCCACACCGTCCAGCCGGATTCGGCCACCACCAGCTCGCCGGTCGCGTCCGCGTCGGGCGCGGTGCCCGTGGAGACCGTCACCTCGATCGGGATCCGCGTGCCGGGAGCGGCGTCCGCCGGGACGCCCACCTCGGCCGGGCGCCGCGCCGTACGGGCGGCACCGCTGACACCGGGGCCGGTGACGCGGACCTCGATCTCACCCGGAGGTCCTTCGACGTGCACCCGGACGACCTGCCCGGAGTCGACGAAGAGCTCGGTGGATTCGACGCTGGTGATACGCAACGGTCAACCCTTCACTGATCCGGCGAAGCTGAACGATCCGGCGAGGTACTTGTTCACGGCGACATAGAGCACCACGGCCGGGGCTGTGTAGATGATCGAGAAGGCGGCCAGCTCACCATAGGCGACCTGGCCGTACTGGGAGAAGAAGGTGTAGATGGTGACGGCCGCCGGCTGCTTCTCCGGGGTGTCGAGCAGGACGAACGGGACGAAGAAGTTGCCCCACTGGCCGACGAACACGAAGATCGTGACGACGGCGACGCCGGGGGCCATCAGCGGGACGACGACGCGGGTCAGCGACTGCACCCAGCCGGCCCCGTCGACCCACGCGGCCTCCTCCAGGCTCACCGGGACGCCGTCCATGAAGTTCTTCATCATCCAGATGGCGAACGGCAGCGCGCTGGCCGCCAGGAACAGCACCGTGGCCGGCACCGACCCGTACAGATTGAACCGGAAGAACATCGAGTACACCGGCACCATGATGGCCGTCACGGGCAGCCCGGTGGTGAACAGCAGGGTGAGCATGAAGTGCCGCTTGAAGCGCAGCTTGTAGCGGGAGAGCGGGTAGGCGGCGAGCCCGGAGACGACGACGGTGAGGATGGCCGTGCCGCCGGAGATGACGATCGAGTTGATGATCGGGTGGTAGACGGTCTCCCAGTTCAGCACGGCGGCGAAGTTCTTGAAGGAGAACTCGAACGTCGGTTTGGCGCTGAGGTTGGCCTCGGGCTGGACGGAGGCGACCAGCACCCAGACGAAGGGGCCGAGGAAGGCCAGGGTGATCAGCGCGAGCGAGATGAGCGCCGCGGTGCGGGCGGCCACGCGGGTCATCAGGCGTCCACCTTGATCAGTCGCAGGTAGACCAGCGAGAACACCGCGCCGATGACCAGCATCACCAGGGCCATCGCGCTGCCGTAGCCGATCTCGAAGTACCGGAACGCCTGCTCGTACATGTAGAGCGGCGTGGTCTGGCTGGCCGTGCCGGGACCGCCGCCGGTGAGCGCGTAGATCAGGCCGAAGGCCGCCAGCGTCTGCAGGGTGATGAGCATGAGGTTGGACAGGATCGAGCGGCGGATCAGCGGCAGCGTGATGTGCACCAGCCGCCGCCAGCCGCTGGCCCCGTCGACCGCGGCGGCCTCCAGCAGGTCGCTCGGCACGTCCGACAGCGCGGCGGAGTACACGAGCATGGAGAAGGCGGTGCCGCGCCAGATGTTGGCCAGGATGATCGCGAGCATCGGCGCGCTGAACAGCCAGTCCTGGGACAGGCCGAGCGAGCCGAGCAGCTCGTTGAGCGTGCCCTCCTCGGCGAGGAAGGAGTACCAGCAGGCCGCCGCGACCACTTCGGGGACCACCCAGGCCGCGATGACGACGCCGTTGACCACGCCGCGGAGGACCCGGCCGCGCCCGCGCTGGATCAGCGCGATGACCAGGCCGAGGGTGTTCTGACCGATGACCGCCGAGCCGATCACGAAGATGAACGTGAGCAGGAACGAGTTGATGAAGTCCTCGTCCCCGAACAGCTTCACGAAGTTGGCGAAACCCACGAAGTGCGAGTTCACCGACGCGGCGCCGGTCAGCGTCTCGTTGGTGAAGGCGATGTAGACGCTCCACAGGATGGGCCCCGCCATGAAGATCACGAGCAGGACCAGCGCGGGCCCCAGGGGCACGAGCCAGCGCAGGGTCCCCCGCAGCCGCCGGCGCGGCTCCCCCTGCTCGGGGGAGCCGGCCAGCCGTGGCGGTGTCACGGTCGTGACGGTCATGAGCCGGCGGTCACCTTGTCCGGCCCGCCGACGACGGCGGGCAGCGAGTCCGCGTAGGCCTTGGCCGCGGCGTCAGGTGCCTTGGAGCCGGTCGTCATCGCCTCCATGGCCTTCTGCACCTCGGCGGAGACCTTGGGATAGACCTCGTAGGCCGGGCGGTAGTGCGTGACCGAGGCGAGGTCGGTCCAGAACTTCACGGCCGGGTTGTCGGCGGAGTAGGTCGGGTCGGCGGCCACGTCCTTGCGCGGGGCCAGGTCGCCGGTGCTGACCGAGTACAGCAGGGTGTTCTTCTTGTTGGTCACCGTGGAGATGAAGTCGAAGCCTTCCTTCTTGTCCTTGGCGTAGGAGCTCATGGCCATGACCCAGCCGCCGGACATGCTGACCGCGCCGGGCGCCTCGCCGTTCTGGGTCGGCATCGGGGTCCAGCCGATCTTCTCGGTCCACTCCGGCCACGGCTTGGTGCCGCTCGGCTTCCACGCCGAGGAGACCCACGCGCCGTCGAGGTCGATGCCCAGCTTGGCCTCGGGGAACCATTCGAGCGCGACCTTGTCGCCGAGCTTGGGGTCGAACGCGTCGGCCTGCTTGGGGCCGAGGTTCTCGCGGTAGATCGAGTTGATGAAGCCGAGCGAGTCGGTGAACCCCTTGCCGGAGGCCACCCACTTCTTCTGGGTGTCGTCGTACAGCGTGCCCCCCGGCGTGCCGTACAGGAGCATCTCGAAGCCCTGCATGGTGGCGGCCTCGCCGTGCGGCTTGGTGGAGTACATGCTGAAGGGGATGACGCCGGGCGCCTTGGCCTTGATGGCGCGGGCGGCGGTCAGGACGTCCGCCCAGGTCTTCGGCTCCCAGGGCACCTGGATGCCGGCTTTGGCGAAGACGTCCTTGTTGTACCAGAGTCCCCGGGTGTCGGTGCTGATCGGAACGCCGTAGATCTTGCCGTCGGGGCCCTTGGCGGCCTGCTTCACCGAGTCGGCGTACTGCGTCGCCCAGTCGGGCCACGTCTTCAGGTAGTCGTCGAGCGGCGCGAGCTTGCCCGCGGCGACGTCGGCGTTGACCTGGAACGTGTCGTGCAGGTACACGTCAGGGGCCGAGTCGGGCGAGCGGTTCAGCAGGGCGAGCTTGGTGTAGTAGACCTCGTTGTCGCCCTGGACCGGCGACAGCTTGATCGTCACGCCCTTGTGCGCGGCCTCGTAATCGGTTTTGGCCTGCTTGAGGACCTTGTCCATGTACGGCCAGGTGGGGTCTGTCTTGTACAGGACCTCGATCTCCTTGGCCCCGCCCGCGCTCTTGTCCGTCGTGTCTCCACCACACGCGCCGGCCGTGGCCGCAACCGCGACCGCCAGCATCGAGGCCACCATCGCTCGTCTCATCGGACTCCTTCTCCGGCCTGTGCGGCCGGCCGCCGAGCATGCTCCGCGGCCACGACCCCCGCGCTGGAGTGGTCTGCCGACCGTGTTTCGGCCGTGTTTCTTTGGGTGACGAGAACTTAAGTCTTTTTGATTTACTAAGTCAACGGCCTGTGCGATATTGCCTGAGGACATCGCCGGACGCCGGGAGTCATGCATGCAGATGGGCACCAACCTGCCGAAGGTGGGCAGTTACAACCGTGCCGTCGTCCTCGAGGCGATCCAGGTGTCGGACGGCATCAGCCGCGTCCAGATCGCCAAACGGGCCGGGCTCACCGCGCAGACCGTGTCCGTCATCGTGCGCAAACTGCTGGAAGAAGGCCTGGTCATCGAGGACGGGTCGCTCCCCTCCAGCGGCGGCAAGCCCCGGACGATCCTGCGCGTCGACCCCACCGCCGGGTACGCGGTCGGCATCCACTTCGACCCCGGCGCGATCTCGTACGTCCTCGCCGACCTGGCCGGGCAGCCGGTCACCAAACTGCACACCGACGTGCCCCCCGGGCTCGAACCCGACGCGGTGATCCGCCAGATGGCCGACACGGCCCGGCGGATGCTGAACGCGGCCGACGTGCCCGACGACAAGGTGCTCGGCATCGGGCTGGCCTGCCCGGGCCCGCTGGACACCGACGGCGTGATGAACTTCCCGCCCCGCCTGACCGGCTGGGACCACGTGCCCATCAAACGCCTGCTGGAGGAGCACACCGGCTTCCAGGTGACCTTCGACAACGACGCGTCCGCGGCGGCGATCGGCGAAAGATGGGCCGGCCTCGCCCGCGCCACACCGAGCTTCGCCTACCTGTACCTCGGCACGGGCATCGGCGGCGGCCTGTTCCTCGACAACCAGATCTACCGGGGAAGCTCGCTCAACGCCGGCGAGTTCGGCCACATCACCGTCGTGCCGGACGGCCCCGACTGCTACTGCGGCAACCGCGGGTGCGTCGAGGCCGTCTGCTGCCCGAGCGCCATCGAGGCCACCGTACGGGCGCGGCTGGCCAGGGGCGCCGAGAGCACGCTGACCGGCGGCCCCGTCGACCACGAGGCGATCTGCGCCGCCGCGGCCGACGGGGACCCGTTGTCCCGCGAGGTCATCGGCGAGGCCGCGGCCCGGCTCGCCGACGCGGCCGTGAGCATCGTCAACATGCTCGACATCGACCTGCTGGTGCTCGGCGGGCCCGCCATGCACAAGGTCGCCGACATCTACCACGACGTGATCGCCGAGGCGGTGGCCGCGCGGCCGCTCGCGCGCCGGCTGCACACCGTCCAGGTCGAGACGTCCCCGATCGCCACCGACGCCGCCGCGATCGGCGCGGCGTCACTGGTCTTCCACGCCACCTACGCGGCCCGCCTCGGCACCCTCCTGCCATCCTGACCACGCCCTGTCATCTTGACCACGCCCTGCCGTCTTGACGCCGCCCCGACCACCCCCTGCCGTCCTGATCCAGCCCCCGACCACGTCCCGTCATCCTGATCACGCCCTGTCACCCTTGCGCCACCGCCCGACCACGTATCGTCGACATCACCACGTTCCGACGTTCCCCGCGACGAGGAGCCCATGACCGCCCACGTGCTCGCCGCCGACATCGGCGGCACCAAGCTGGCCGCCGCCATGATCGGTGAGGACGGCGCGGTGCTCCGCCGCAGGGAGGTCCCGACGCCCCACGCGGCCCCAGGTCAGGCCGGCATCGTGAGCGAGGCCCTCACCGGTCTGCTCCACGACGTGGCGGGCGACGCGCCCCCGCTGGCGGTGAGCGTCGCGTCGGCGGGCCCGCTCGACCTGCTCGCCGGCACGGTCAGCCCGGTCAACATCCCCGCCTGGCGGGGGTTCCCGATCCTCGCCGAGGTCGCCGGGGTGGTGCCCGGCGTCCCGACCTACCTGGTCGGGGACGCGGTGGCCGCGGCGGCGGGCGAGTCCTGGCGCGGCGCGGGACGCGGGTCGACCGCCATGCTCGGCATCGTGGTCTCCACGGGCATCGGCGGCGGGCTCATACTCGGCGGCGTCCCCTACACCGGGCCGACCGGCAACGCCGGCCACATCGGGCACATCGTCGTGGACCCCGCCGGCGCGCCCTGCCCGTGCGGCGGCACCGGCTGCGTCGAGACCATCGCCAGCGGTCCCTCGATGGTCCGCTGGGCCCGCGAGCGGGGATGGCCCGGCACCGACGCCCGCGAGCTGGCGCGCGCCGCCCATGGCGGGGACGCGGTGGCCCTGTCGGCGTTCGGGCGGGCGGCGGACGCGCTCGCGGGCGCGATCCTCTCGGTGGCGGCCATCTGCGACCTCGACCAGGTGGTGATCGGCGGCGGGGTCGCCGGGGCGGGCGAGGTGCTCTTCTCCCCCCTGCGCCGGGCCGTGGCCGACCGCGCCCACCTGGCCTTCGTCCAGCGCCTGCGCGTCACCCCGGCGGCCCTCGGCCGCGACGGCGGCCTCGTCGGCGCCGCCCGCATGGCCCTCCTTGGCTGAGCCGGCGGCGGGGTGGTGTGGGGCGGTATTTCATGGAGTTCTCAAGGTTCCTTCACCGAGGTCGTAGACGAGCCCTCCTAGCTTGGCGGTGCAGCTCCTCCCACCGGCAAAGGACGGTCGCGTGACCACCGCACTCGGCGACACCGCCTCCCCAGGCTCGACGGCGCCGCGGCGCCCCTGGACCACCGGCGCCTCAAGCGACCCCCGGTGGGCACGGCCCGCCCTGCTCGGGCTGCTGGCCGGCACGGCGGTGCTGTACCTGTGGGGGCTCGGCGCCTCCGGCTGGGCCAACCAGTTCTACTCGGCGGCCGTCCAGGCCGGGAGCCGGAGCTGGACGGCGTTCTTCTTCGGCTCCTCGGACGCGGCGAACTTCATCACCGTGGACAAGGCGCCCGCCGCGCTCTGGCCGATGGAACTGTCCGCCCGGATCTTCGGGGTCAACGCGTGGAGCATCCTGGTCCCGCAGGCGCTGATGGGCGTCGCGACCGTGGGGGTGCTGTACGCGACGGTGCGCCGCCACTTCGGCGCGGGGGCGGGGCTGCTGGCCGGCGCGGTGCTCGCGCTGACCCCCGTGGCGGCGCTGATGTTCCGGTTCGACAACCCCGACGCGCTGCTGGTGCTGCTGCTCACGCTCGGCGCGTACGGGATGGTGCGGGCGCAGGAGCGTGGGCACACCGGGTGGCTGGTGTTCGCCGCTGCGTGCGTCGGCACGGCGTTCCTCGCCAAGATGCTCCAGGCCTTCCTGGTGGTGCCGGGGTTCGCGCTGACGTACCTGGTGACTGCCCCGGTGCCGGTGGGACGGCGGGTCCGGCAGCTCCTCGCCGGGGGCGCCGCGCTGGTCGCCGGCGCGGGGTGGTGGGTGGCGGTCGTCGCGCTGGTGCCCTCGGGCTCGCGGCCGTACATCGGCGGGTCGCAGACCGACAGCGTGCTGGAACTGGCCCTCGGCTACAACGGCCTCGGACGGCTCACCGGCGAGGAGACCGGCGGGCTCGGCAACCTGAACCAGGAGGCGGGCTGGACGCGCCTGCTCGACAGCGAGATGGGCGCCCAGATCTCGTGGCTGCTGCCCGCCGCGCTGATCATGCTCGCCGCGGGGCTGTGGCTGGCCCGCCGGGCGCCGAGGACCGACCCTGCCCGCTCGGCGTTCACGTTATGGGGCGGCTGGCTGGTGGTGACCGGAGTGGTGTTCAGCCTCAGCCAGGGCATCATCCACGCGTACTACACCGTCGCGCTGGCTCCGGCGGTCGCCGCCCTCGTGGGCATGGGGGCCTCGCTGCTGTGGCGGCGCAGGCGCGCTCCGGCGGCGACGCGGATCCTGGCGGTGGCGGTGGCCGTCACGGCGGTCTGGTCGTACGTCCTGCTGAACCGCACCCCGGACTGGTATCCCGGGCTGGGGGTCGCGATCCTGGCCTGCGGGCTGATCGCCGCCATCGCGCTGCCGGCCACCGGCCGGCGGATCGGCCCGGCGGTCACGGCGGTCGTGGCACTGGCCGTCGCCGCCGCCATCACCGGACCGGCCGCCTACGCCGTCCAGACCGCGACCACACCCCACACCGGCGCCATCCCCACAGCCGGACCCACCCCGACCACCTTCCCCGGCGGCGGCCGCTTCACCGGGGGCCCGCGAGGACATGGCGGCTTCCAGGGACGAGCCGGGGCCGGGCCACGAGGGGGTGGCGGGATGAGCCTGCTCTTCGGCAGTACTCCGTCCGCCGAGGTCACCGCCCTGCTGTCGAAGAACGCCGCCTCCTACACCTGGGTCGCCGCCGCCGTCGGCTCCAACAGCGCCGCCGGGTACCAGCTCGCCACCGGGGAACCGGTGATGGCCGTCGGCGGGTTCAACGGCACCGACCCTGCCCCCACCCTCGACCAGTTCAAGCAGTACGTCGGCGAAGGAAGGATTCACTACTTCATCGGCGGCGCGATGATGCGCGGCGGCGACACCGGCGGCAGCGACTACGCCCAGCGGATCGCGTCCTGGGTCCAGTCCACCTACCCGGCCACCACCCTCAACGGCACCACCCTCTACGACCTCACCACCCCCACCCCCTAACCCACCACACACGATGACACCGGTAACCCACCGCAAACGGCGCCGACTTCACCGCCCCACACCTCCCCGCGCCGGCGCCGAACACAAACGTGCAAAGCGGGCGGAGGGGGTGGGTGGGTTCGACCGGATTCGGGGGTCAGGGAGGGGGTGGGCGGAGGGTTATTTGGTAGTCGAGGATGGCGCGGTCGCCGGGGATGACTATGGGGTCGGCCACCTCGACTACGCGGCCGGCGGCGAGCATGAGCCGGGTGATGGCGAAGACCGGTACGCCTGGCGCGATGCGCAGGGCCTGGGTCTCCTCGGGGGTGGGCATGCGCGTCTCGACCGACTCGGTGATGTCGTCCACCTCGATGCCCAGTGTGCGGAGCTGGCTGATCGTCCCGCCGGGCCACGGCTCGTTCCTCGGGTCGGCGACCGGCGTCCCCTCCACGTCGGCGGCGAGCAGGCACGGCCGTGACACCTGAGCCGGCACGCCGGAGGCGTAGAAGACGAAGCGCCGTTCGAGCACGCGGGAGCCCGTCGCGACTTCGAACAGTCCGGCCAGCCGCTCGTCGGCGTCGATCCAGCGGTAAGCCACGTCGAGGCGGTACTGCGACCAGGCGATCCCCTGGTCGTGGGTGAACGAGGTGCCCGGTTCGGCCTGCGGCGCGAGGTCGGCGAGGTAGCGCCGCGAGGAGATGCGGCGTACCGGCGGGCGGCGGCGGACCCAGGTGCCGCCTCTGCCACGGGTCTCGACCAGGCCCGCGTTCTTCAGGTCGTCGATGGCCTGGCGGATGACGATCTCGGAGACGCCGTGCTGTCGCGCCAGGTCGGCGTGCCGGGGAAGGCGGGTACCCGGGGGAAGGTCGCCGTCGAGGATCGCACCGCGCAGTTCGGCCGCGACGTGCTCGTAGGCGTGGCCAGACAAATGCGTGCGTCCCATCTGCTGGGGGTTCCAACTGGATTGACCAGGTTGACACGCACCTTATCGTCTCGCCATTGTCGTATATGTCAATCGATTACAGTAGCCGTTAAGGGGTTTGGATGGCCGGGGCTCCCCCTCACGACATCGCATGTCCCGCCCGCCTGCCGTCGACCCGGCCAATGAGGCCGTCTAGACCGCCCACCAGCCAGGCCGCATCCCGCCGTGACCCGAGTCGACCGCCTGTTGGCCGGGACCGGTTCAGCCGCGATCCGAGTCGGCCGCCAGTCAGGGACGGTCGGTTCAGCCGGGATCCGGGTCGGCCGCCAGTCAGGGGCGTTCGGGCTTGTCGTGGGTCGGGGTTGTCGTGGTGACCGATCCGCGGGCTGGGGACGCGCGGCGGTCGGCGGGTGAGGGGGCTGTGGCGTCGGAGGAGTTGACCCGGCTGCTCAGGGAGGAGTTTCCCGGGTGGCGGGTGTGGTGGTCCGGACGTAATTGGTATGCCTCGGGGCCGTGGCTGGAGGCCGAACTCCTGCATGCCCCTACTCCCGAGTTGCTCGCCGCCCGCATCGCGGAGTGGACGTCCGGGGACGGCGTGTCGTCCGGGGACGGCGTGTCGTCCGGGGACGGCGGCGCGTTCGGGGACTGCGTGGCGGCCGGGGACGGCGTGTCGTCCGGGGACGGCGGAGCGTCCGGAGGCGGCGTTGCTTTCGGGGAGGAGGAGTGAGCATGTTGACCTCCACGGCGGGGCACGCCGATCACGGCCCGCACGTTCCCCGGCCGCTGGAGGGATGCGAGCGCATCGTCTGGCACCCGCCGATGCACCTGGAGTCCCGGCCGCGCGTCCTGCGGTGGACGTGCGAGTGCCGCGCCCGGGTCTACTACCTGGTGGTCGGCGGGGGGCGCGCGCACATCCGGTGCGCGGACCGGCAGCGGGAGGGCGAGCGCGAGACCACGCGCATGCGGTACACGCAGGTGGAGAACCTGTGGCTCAAGATCCTCCTCGGCCAGGCGAGATGACGGAGCCCGCGCACCGGCTGGGTGTGGGGGTCGTCTGGGTGGGTCGGGGGCGGCGGGGGGGTTCATCCTTGCGAATCCGGATCTGTCGCCTTTGGGCAGGGAAGACTGGGTGGGTTCACCCTTGCGAGTCCGGATATGTCGGGTGACGGGCTCGCGCGGGAGTCAGGTGAGGGAGAGGAGTTCGTCTAGGGATTCGCGTAGGTAGCGGGTGATGTTCCAGACGTCGGGCACCATTTCTCGGCAGGCGAGGACGCCTACCGCGATCCGGCCGTCGTAGGAGAAGGCCGTGATGTTGAGGCCGCCGCTCGCGTCGGTGACCACCGACACGGGGTACTGCGCGAGCAGCCGCCGCCCGCACACGTACAGCGGGATCTGCGGGCCGGGGATGTTGGAGACGATGAGGTTGACCGGCGGCGAGGTCTGGGCGACCAGGCTGAAGGCCGCGCGGTCGGCGAGCCCGGTCAGCGCGGCGGGCATGCTCTCGCTGAGGTGCCGCAGCCAGCGGGCGGGGGCCAGGTTGAACCGGTCCTTGATCCGCCGCATGGCCTCGTACACGGCGGCAAGGCGTTCGCGCGGGTCGGCGATCTGGGTGTCCAGTGAGGTGATCATGAGGGTCACCTGGTTGCCCGGCCCCTCCTCGCCCGAGCTGCGCAGCGAGAACGGGACGCCCGCGACGAGCGGCTCCTCGGGCAGCGCGTCGTGCGTGACCAGCCAGCGCCGTACGGCCGAGGCGGCCAGGGTCATCACCACGTCGTTGACGGTGACCCCGAAGGCGTTCTTGACCCGCTTCACCTCATCCAGCGGGAGCTCCACGAACGCGAACCGGCGGTGGGCGGACACCGGGCCGTTGAAGGGCGTGCGGGGGACGGTGAGCCGGGGCAGTTCGGGGACCTCCTCGTGCCCGAGCCCGGCCCGGCGGGCCAGCCGGCGGGCGGCGCGCGACACCGGCACCGCCCCCGGCAGGCGGGACACGATGGGGATCTCATCAAGGTACGGGACGGCCTCGGCGAGGAACCTCAGCAGGTGCGCGGGGTTGGCGATCAGCCGTCCGGCGGTCCTGACCAGCATCTCCGCCGTCTCGGGGGCGAGGTCGGGTTCGACGTGGCCGCCGGCCTCCAGGTGGGGCGGCTTCGGCTCGACGTCCATGAGGGCGGCCAGCACGTCGGCCCCGCCCAGCCCGTCGATCGCGGCGTGGTGCAACTTGGTGTAGAGCGCGGTGCGCCCGCCGTCCAGCCCGTGGATGAGGTACATCTCCCACAGCGGGTGGCGCCGGTCCAGCCGTCGCGAGTGCAGCCGCGCGACCTGCGCGGCGAGCTGCCGGTCGCTTCCCGGCCCGGGGAGCGCCAGCTCGCGCACGTGGTAGTCGAGGTCCAGTTCCTCCTCGCGCGCCCAGTAGGGGTGGTCGAGGCCGAACGGGACCGGCACCAGCCGCTGCCGCAGCGGCGGCACCAGCGCCGACCGTTCCTCGACCAGTTTGACCAGGTCGTCGCGGCTCACCTGGCCCTGGAGGATGGACAGCCCCGCGACGTTGGCGACGTTCGTCTCGGTCTCGAAGTTGAGGAACTGCGCGTCGAGGGCGCTCAGTTGCCGCACGGGCCCCTCCTCGGTCTCGGTCCGGACCTTCTGCCCCTCTACCTGCCCCCTCCCGCCCGTCCGACTCCCGCGACGCGCTCCGCCGGCACGGCTCGCGCCCCCCGGGCGGGCGCGAGCCGTGCCGTGACGCTCGGTCAGGGGGCGGGGACGGTGTCCACCCAGCGGGTGGCGGCGGCGCGGTAGGCGCCGACCCTGCCGGTGACCTCGGACGGTGCCACGACCTCGTTCTTGGCGTGGTAGAACCAGTCGACCTGCTGGACGTAGGTGCGCTGGGTCGCGCTGCCGACCAGGCCGCCGCTGATGAACCACAGGTTGAAGTTCACAGACTGCACCGTTTCGGGATAGTAGATGTCGCCGTGCTGGGCGAACAGCGCGCCGTCGACGTAGTACTTGATCTGGCCGCCGGAGACCTGGAGGACCAGGTCGTGCCAGCCGGCGTAGCTCGCCCTGACCTCGTTGTGGACGTTGACCGCGAGCCACGGGTCGTTGCGGTAGGTCTCCCATGAGGTGGTGTAGAGGATGGAGCCGGTCTCGCCCCAGCCGCCGTTGGGCAGGTACTCGAAGTCCTGCTCGCTGTAGTCGGGGTCGAGGTCGGCGGCCAGCGGGGTGATGGTGAAGAAGGTCTCCACGAGCGCGTCCCCGTCCGGCCCGCTGACCGGTGCGTCGGCGAACTTCACCCGCGCCGCGTAGGTGCCCTCCAGGAACTTGCGCTGGTGCAGGAACTCCGCCTGCTGGGTGCCCCCGGCCGTGCCGTCGCTCACGGCCTTGAGCTGGAGCGCCTGGTTGCCGGTGGCGATGGACGGGAAGGACACGTTGCCCTTCGGCCAGCTCGCGCCCGGCACGCCGGGCCCGCCCGCGTTGGTGCGGACGGTCCACTTGTGCGCGGCGATGGCCGGGTCGTCGGCGCCGGTGTAGGTGAAGTCGTCGAACACCACCCCGGCGTTGCCCGTGGGAGGCGTCGGGGTCGGCGTGGGCGTCGGGTCGCCGGCGCCGGTCGGCGCGGTGCCCCAGACCAGGGCGCCGTTCTGGTGGACGGTCACCTTGGCCCAGTCGCCGTACGCCGTGTGCGCGGCGTCGAACGAGTAGTCGTCGCTCTGCCTGGTCGTCTGCCAGTCGGCCCGGTAGAAGCGCAGTTGCAGGTCACCGGTCTGCGCGCCCGGCGCCAGGGTGCCGGAGGTGAACCCGACCTCCAGGTAGCGGTCGGCGGTGGCCGTCCCGGGCGAGATCGTGCCGAACGTGCCGGTCACCGTCGAGCAGGACACCACGGCCCACGAGCAGGCGAATCGGTACTGCTGGGACGGCGAGTCGGCCCTGAAGTAGTAGCGGATCCGCACCCCGCTCAGGGGCACCGCCGTGGCGCCGTCGTTGACCAGGGTGAACCACGGTTCGACCTGGTCGGCGGTGGCGCCGGTGGCGCTCGTCTTGTACCGCAGCCGCAGCGACTGCGCGGCCCCGGCGGGCGCGGCGGCGCCCACGCCGATCGTCGCCGCGAGCAGGGTGGTCAGCACCCCGCCGAGCAGCAGTTTCCTGGACGTTCTCATCGTCGTTCGCACATCCGATCCTTTCGTGTGCGGTTCCGCTCCGCGGGCGCGTGAGCGCGTTGGGGGGAAGAGCGGTACTGAAGCGTCCGTCCACGCCGCCTCGCGCGGGAAAGAGCGGCCATGAGACGAGCGGTCCTACGGGACGAGCGGTCCCACGCGGACGCCCTGGGCCGTGAGCCGGGCGAGATGCGGGTCGAGCCGCCTGAGGAAGTCGGGGTAGTCGCCCGGCGACCCCCAGGCCACCTCGGCGAACGCGCAGAGCCGGGGGAAGGCCATGTACTCCACCTGCTCGGGCGTGGGCATGTACTCGGTCCAGAGCTGGCACTGCACCCCGCGCGCCCCCGGGTCGGGGGCGAAGTTGTAGGCGTCGGCGAGCGTGACCACCCCGGGCTGCGCGGGCGGCTGCCCGGGGGCGTCGGAGGGGTAGTAGTCGAGGTAGGTCCGGGTGTGCGGGGTGAGGATGATGTCGGTCCTGTCCCGCCCGGCGTGCTCGTCCCGCCACACCATGACCGTCGTGCCGGGCGTGGGCTCGCGGTCGGGCTCGTCCCAGCAGACCAGCCGCCGCCCGTGCCGGGCCAGGTGCTCCCGCATGCGGCCGATGAACCACCCGCACGCCTGCGCGGGCCCGTCCAGCCCCAGCTCGGCGAGCCGCCGCAGCGCCCGGGGGCTGCGCTCCCACTGGGCCGGCGGGCACTCCTCGCCGCCGACGTGTACGTACGGGCCGGGGAACAAGTCCATGACCTCGGTGAGGACGTCCTGGCAGAACCGGATCGTGGACTCCTCCAGGTTCAGCACGTGTTCGCTGATCCCCCACTCCGACCAGACCTCCAGCCGGCGGGTGGGGTGGTTGCCCAGTTCGGGGTAGGCGGCGATGGCGGCCTGGGCGTGGCCGGGCATCTCGATCTCGGGGACCACGGTGACGAACCGCTCCGCGGCGTAGGCGACGATCTCGCGGATGTCCTGCCGCGTGTAGTACGCCCGCGCGCCCTGGCCGCGCCGGGCGCCGACCTCGGTCAGCCGGGGGTAGCGTTCGATCTCCAGCCGCCAGCCCTGGTCGTCGGTCAGGTGCAGGTGCAGGATGTTCAGCTTGTGCTCGGCCAGCAGGTCGACCAGGCGGAGCACGAACTCCTTGGGCATGAAGTGCCGGGCCACGTCGAGCATGACGCCCCGCCAGCCGAACCTCGGCCGGTCGTCGATCGTCCCGTACGGCACGGCGGCGCCGAACTGGGCCAGAGTGCGCAGGCCGTAGAACCGGCCCGCGCGTCCTCCGGCGGTGAGCTCGATCCCCGACGGGCCGACGTCGAGGCGGTAGCCCTCCTCCCCCAGGGACGCGTCATGGGGCGCGTGCCGTACGAGGTCGGGGTGGAAGGCGACGGTCCCCCCGAGGACGGCGAGTTCCCTCGGCCGCGGAATGATCACGTTGGCTGTTCCTTTCGGAGCGTACGGGACGGCGCGGTCTCAGCCCTTGACGGCGCCGGAGATCAGGCCGGAGGTGACCCTGCGCTGGAGCGCGAGGAAGACCAGCAGCACGGGGAGCATGAACAGCGAGGCGGCGGCCATCGTGGCGCCCCAGTCGGTGCCGAACACGTTGGCGAACGACGACAGCCACACCGGCAGCGTGCGGTCGTCCTGGTTCTTGATGATCAGCGCGTTGGCGAAGGCGAACTCGTTCCACGCGGTGATGAAGCCGAACAGGGAGGTGGACATCAGGCCGGGGGCCAGCAGCGGCAGGACGACCAGGCGGAAGGCGGCGGCGCGGCCGGCGCCGTCGGTCATCGCGGCCTCCTCCAGCTCCGGCGGGATCGCCGCGAGGAAGCCGCGCAGGGTCACGATGGTGAACGGCAGCGTGCACATGAAGTACACGAGGGTGAGCATGGACAGGCGGTCGAGCATCCCGGTGTCGCGGGCGATGACGAACATCGGGATGAGCAGCGCCTCCCAGGGCGCCATCTGCGCGACGAAGACCATCAGGGCGAACGCCCGCCGCCCGCGCCAGCGCAGCCGGGCCACCGCGAAGGCCGCGGGCAGGGCCACCAGCAGCGACAGCAGGACGGCGGACGCGGTGACGGCGAGGCTGTTGCGCCAGAACAGCCAGAAGCCGTCGGCGCGCACGGCGGTGGCGAAGTGCGCGAGGGTGGGGTGGGCGGGCCAGAAGGCCGGCGTGTCCGACTGGATGCCGGCGGCCGGGGTGAACGCGGTGACGGCCATCCAGTAGACGGGGAACACCGAGACGGCGAGGACGCCGAGCGCCGCCAGGTTCAGCGGCACGCGGCGGGCGAGCCGCCGGAGCGCGGGCCGGGGACGGCTCCTTTTGGCGGTGAGGGCCGGAGCCGGACGGGGACGGGTCTCCACGGCGGTCACAGGATCTCTCCTTCGTGCTTGAGCATCCGCCGCAGATGGGTGATCAGGACGGCGACCAGGATGAGCACGGTCAGCGTGGAGACCGCCGCGCCGAGGTCGTACTTGTGCAGCGACTGGGCAACCTGGAACGCGTAGACGGGCAGGGTGGTGGTGGCCCCGTCCGGGCCGCCCTTGCTGATCGCCCAGATCTGGGCGAAGCACTTGAACACCCAGATCACCTCCAGCGAGGTGATCAGCCCGAACAGGGGACGCAGGATGGGGAAGGTGATGTCGCGGAAGATCTGGGCGCCGCTCGCCCCGTCGATGCGGGCCGACTCCTCCAGTTCTGCGGGGATCGTGGTGAGGCCCGCGTACAGGGTGATCGCGGCGAAGGGCACGGACTGCCAGACGACCAGCGCGACGAGGATGGCGAACGTCGAGGCGCCGCCGGCGAACCAGATGTGGTCCTCGAAGGAGCCGAAGCCGAGCGTGACCAGCAGCCGGTTGACCACCCCCAGGCGGGACTGGAACAGCCACTGGAAGATCGTGGTGGCGGCGAGGACCGGCGTCGCCCAGGTGAGGACGAGGCCGCTCATCACCGCCAGCCGCATGCGCCGGCCCAGCCGTGCGGTCATCAGCG
This sequence comes from Sphaerisporangium corydalis, assembly GCF_025506355.1. Classification (GTDB taxonomy): domain Bacteria; phylum Actinomycetota; class Actinomycetes; order Streptosporangiales; family Streptosporangiaceae; genus Sphaerisporangium; species Sphaerisporangium corydalis. The sequence continues at coordinate 89,901 of NZ_JANZYP010000011.1, read as the reverse complement.
CGACCGGGGTGGCGATCGCCATGATCAGGACGACGTTGACGGCCGTCCAGGCGAAGGTGCGGCCCACCACCTGCCAGAACTCGGGGCCGCCCAGCGCGTCCTGGTAGTTCTCCAGGCCCACGAACGCGGCCCCGCCGCGGATCAGCTCACCCGTCCTGAAGTGCTGGACCGAGATCACGACGCTGCGCAGCACGGGGTACAGCAGCAGGAAGGCGGTCCCGGCCACCGTGGGGGCGACCAGGAGGTACGGCCACAGCCCGGCGAGCCGGCGCGGGCTCGGCCGAGGGAGAACGGACACGGCGCTCCTCGGTCGGGTCAGGAGGTGGTGTTGAGGATCGTGGCGATCGTCCGCGAGGCGGCGGCGGCCTCGGACGCCGGGTCCGCCCCGGTGAGCGCCTTGGTCATGTACTCCTTGATGACGTTCTTGGCCTCGACCGCCGCCCAGTTGGGCGAGTTCGGGGTGGCGTGGCCGCCGGCGGCAGCGGCGGCCATCGCCGCGGTGCCCTCGTCGCCGTCGAGGGCTCCCGCGAGGGAGACCCGGTTCGGCACGTAGCTCATCTCCTTGGCCATGTCGCGCTGGAACGTCTCCCCCGCCAGCGCCTTGACCACCTCGTAGGCGGCGTCCTGGTTCCTGGACGCCTCCGGGATGATCAGGTCGGAGCCGCCGGTGAACACCGCGCCCGGCCGGTCGGCCGTCTTGCCGGGGATCGGGAAGAAGCCGAGATTGCCCGCGAGTCCCGGGTTGGCCTTCTCGATCGCCACCGCGGCGCCCGGGGTGGCGATGAGCTGGGCGACGTCGCCCTTGGCGAACACGTCCGCCTGCGGCGGCCTGCTCTCGTCGGAGTCCTTCGGGCCCTCGCCGAGCGCCTGGAGCCGCTTGTAGAAGTCCATGCCCGCCAGCGCCTGCGGGGTGTCCAGCGCGCCCTTCCAGGTGGCGCCGTCCTTCACCGCGAGGTCGCCGCCCTCGTCCCAGACGAACCCGGCCAGGGTGTACCAGTTCTGTCCGGCCAGGTAGATGCCCTGGTCGCCGCCCTTGTCGAGCGTGGCGGTGGCGGTCAGCCACTCCTCGCGCGTCTTGGGCGGCGTCGTGATCCCGGCCTTGGCGAACAGGTCCTTGTTGTAGATGACGACGCGGTTGGCGGCGTACCACGGGACGCCGTACTGGTGCCCGTCGACCTTGCCGGGCTCGGCCAGCCCGGGGAGCCAGTCGGCGCCGCCGAGGTCGGCGACCTTACCGGTGAGGTCGCGCACGCCGCCGCTGGCCGCGTACTCGGCCACCTGGGTGTTGCCGACCTCGATCACGTCGGGGGCGTCGTTGCTGGCCAGGCCGCTGGTCACCTTCTGGCCGATGCCGTCCCACTCCTGGATCTGGATGTCCAGGGTGATTCCGGGATGCGACTGCCGGAAGGCGGTCGTGAAGCGGCCGAGCACGGCGTCGGAGAAGCTGTCGCGCATCACCCAGACCGTGAGCTCGACAGGGGCCGCGCCCGCTCCGGCGGAGGAGCCGGGCGCGGCGGTGGACGGGGAGGGTGAACCGCACGCGGTCAGTCCGGCGGCAAGCGCCAGGAGTCCGGTCGCGGCGAGAAGGCGATACCTCACGGGATCTCCCATTGGTCAGATATTGGTAAGCAATCCGCCCGATGTGGATAGAGTGGTATTAACCAGTTGCCGCGTCAAGCCCCAATTTCGCCCCTCGATCCCGGCGTACAGCGCGAGATTGGTAACGCGCTGGTAAGGTCGGCAGGGTGACTCTGAACATGCGGGCCGGGCTCAAGCGTGATCGGGTGCGTGACTTCCTGCTCGACTTCATCGCCGACAAGCGGCCGGGCGAGGCCATCCCCTCGGAACGGGACCTGTGCAAGGAGCTCGGCGTGTCACGCCCCACGCTGCGGGCGGCCATAGACGACCTGGTCAGGTCCGGCCTGCTGGTCCGCGAACACGGCCGGGGCACCTTCACCGGGCCGCACCGCGTCACCCAGGCGCTCGCCGCGACGGCGGGCGGCTCCTTCTACGCCCCTCCGGCCGAGGGCCACTGGCTCAGCCGGATCCTGGAGTTCGGCCTGGCCCCGGCCGGCCCGCAGCTCGCCACCCGGCTCAGGCTCGCCCCCGCCGACGCCGTCCTGCGGGTCGTGCGGCTGCGCATCGTCGACGACGAGCCGATGGCCATCGAGCGCATCCAGTTGCCCGGCGCCCTGGTCGAGGGGCTCGTGCCCGCCGACATGGAGTCCGGCTCGTTCTACCGGCTGCTGCGCGAGAGGTTCGGCGTCGACGTGCGCAGCGCCGTCCAGACCATCGAGGCCACCGTCACCGACGAGACCGAGGCCGAGCTGCTGGGCGTCCCGCAGCACTTCCCCGCGCTCGGGGTGGAACGCACCACCCGCGACGCCGAGGGAAGGATCGTGGAGTTCGTCCGGTCCATCTACCGGGGCGACCGCTACCGCGTCACCTCCGAACTCCACTTCGACGCCGACTCCGGCTGAGGTTTCCGCGCCGTCGCCCCGGCCCGCGCCGCGGCGGTGTTGCCGTGGGCACGGCGAATGTGCGGAAATGGCGATGGGCGCGGTCCTGACGTCGGGCGCCGAGCACGCGAGGGCCGCCGAATGGGAGTGGTCTCGTGGGGGACGCCGGTTCTTCGATCGTCGGCAAGCGCGTCGAAAGGATTTGGAAGGACGTGCTCGGCGTCTCCCGTGACGAGATGAACGCCTCCTTCTCCGAGCTGGGCGGGCGGGGAATGACCGCGCTGCGGATCGTCGCCCGCATCCAGGCGGAACTCGGCGTCACGGTCGAGGTGGGCGACGTGCTGGACCACCCCCATCTGGCCGACTTCGTGCGCCATGTCGTCGCGCTCTCCCGCCGCCCCGCCTCCCCCGACGAGCGGGACCGCTAGGCGGGCGGACCGGCCCGCCCGCACCCGTACACCCCTTCACCTGCGGCCTCGTGGCAGCGGGCGATCTCGCATGGGCGTGTCCACTTCCGGCATGGCAGGAAGCTGTTATCGGCGTGCAGCTTGCTGACTTGGAATCATCTGGTTCACCGGCCTCGAATCACGGAGAGTTGTTCTTACCAGAACAAGGACAACAGCCCGAGAAAAGAGACCGAGAAATGAAGGAGCACAACCCGCGACCGGCCCGCGAAATCAGCGCCGGGATCACCTGGACCTCACCCGCCGCCACGCCCGGCACGACCGGGGACTGAGGAAAGAATCCGATGCTGGTCGAACTGACAATTCGCCGCGCGGCGGGAGAGCCGTCACCGAATTCACCGGTCGACGGAATCAGAATAATGGCCCTCCTGCCCGCCAGATGGCGAAAGGACCTCAAACACGTCACCGGCGAGATCGCCATCCGAGTGCACACCGGTGAGGACGAGACCACCGCGCAGATCCGCGCCGAGGTGACCGCCATCCTCACCAACCCCGAAGTAAGCGACTGGGAACTGATCACCTGCCACACCCTGGCCAACGGCCGGCACGAAGCGAAGGAGGACACGCGATGAACGCTCCCGCCCTGAAGCCCGGTGACTGTCACGTCTGGTGGGCGGACCCGGAGGTCCAGCCCATGGAAACCCTCCTCAGCACGCTGAACGCCTCCGAACTGGAGCGGGCCGCCTCCTACCGGCGCGAGGCGGACCGGCGCCGCAACCTCACCGCGTCCTGGCTGCTGCGCGAGGTCGCCGGCGCCCAGCTCGGCATCGCGCCGGAGAAGGTGCCCATCGAGCGGCGGTGCGGCAACGCGAAGTGCGACAAGCTCCACGGAAGGCCGCACATCCTCACCGACGACGGGCTGCACGCCTCGATCTCCCACTCGGGCGGCCGCGTCGCGGTGGCCCTGACGACCGCGGGACCGGTGGGCGTCGACGTGGAGGAGGTGCCCACGACGCCGGTCGCCGAGCTCGTGCGGTGCGCGCTGTCGCAGGCCGAGCAGGCCGTACTGGCCTCGATCCCCGAGCACGAGCAGCAGGCCGGCTTCGCCCGGATGTGGACGTGCAAGGAGGCCGTGCTGAAGGCGACCGGGCACGGGCTCCGGATCCCCCCGGACAAGGTCGAGGTCAGTGGCCCTCGCGAGGAGCCCGCATTGCTGAGCTGGCCGCTGGACATAGCCCCGGAAACAGTGCGAATCACCACTCTTTACCCCGGTGACGGTTACACGGGCGTCGTCTCGATCCTCGTGGACGACATCCCGATCACGGTGTCGGAATGGACCGCCACCAGCCTTGGCCGCAACTCGTTCTCGCTCGCGGCGCCCATAGCCGCCTGACCACCATTGACGCGATCCAGCACGAGACTGTTGAATAACTACGGAAATTCAAGTATCCAGCGGGCGGGGACGACCCCCATAAACGTCCCCCAAGGTCCGGTTTCCGTATTGTTCAGGGGCAGTCAAGCTGTAAAGGAGAGGAAGCTGACCTGCCGTGAGAAATCATTACATCCTGATTCCGGGGCCCTGGATGGGCGCCTGGGTCTGGGAACCGGTGACCCGAGGGCTCCAGGCCCTCGGCCACCAGGTCCACCCGGTCACCCTGACCGGACTGGGCAGCGCTGACGCCGACGTCTCGACCGTGGGCCTGGCGACGCACGTCGACGACGTGCTCGCCGTCCTTACGAAGGACGACCTGCGTGACGTCATCGTCGTCGGCCACAGCTACTCCGGCATCGTCGCCGGGCTGGTCGCCGACCGCGCGCCCGACCGGGTGAAGCACACCGTCTTCGTGGAGGGCTTCCTGCCGCACGACGGCAAGTCGATGCTCCACGCCTTCCCCGAGCTGCAGCGCAAGGGTGAGCTGCAGCTCATCGCGGAGAACAGCGGCCGCTGGCCGATCCCCGACGTCACCATCGTCGCCGAGGGACAGGATCTGTCGACGCAGCAGGCGCAGTGGCTGGTGGAGCGGTTCGTCGGGCACCCGGGGCACACCCTGTCGGAGCCCGCCGTGCTGACCCGGCCGCTGGCCCAGCAGCGGGCCAGCTACATCGTGTGCTCCAAGGAGCACTTCGGCGGCCGGATCTCCGAGGATGTGGCCGCCATGCGCGCCGAGCCGAACTGGACCTTCCACACCATCAACACCGGGCACTGGCCGATGGTGTCGGCCCCCGACCAGCTGGTCGGCCTGCTCACCACCATCCCCGCCCGGTAGCGAGGCGCCTCAGCCTCAGCCGAGGGCAGGGGCGGGAGCGGGGATCGGGTCGGGGACACCGGCCCGGTCGTGGCCGAAGGCCGACGCGTAGACGCCGGCGAACGCCCTGGCGATCCTGATCTCCCCCGAGCCGTTCGGATGCACCCCGTCGTAGCTGTCGCGGTAGGGATCGTAGACACCGTCCAGATCGACCAGGACCGCGGCCGACCGCTCCGTGGAGAGCGCCGCCACCAGCGAGGACAGCTCCAGGTTGTACGCGGTGATGTCACGCGCCAGGCCCGGCTGGTCCCGCAGCGGAGTGCGGTGGACCACGTTGGCGATCAGTAGCTGGACGTCGGGGTTGGCCTCACGCGCCCGCCGGACGAACGTCTCGGCGTCCGCCGCCAGCCGGCCGGGGCCGGAGACCCCCCAGGCCAGGTCGTTGAACCCGAGCGCGACCAACAGGTGGTCGGCCTCGTAGGCGGCCACGGCGCCGCGGATGTTGTCCTTGGCCTCGCGCAGGAGCCGGCCCCAGCTCGCGTAGTGCCGGCAGGCGGGGAAGTCGATGCCGTCCCGGTAGCGGCCGGCGTGGACGGGGTCGTCCGGGTGGGCCGGCCGCGGGCCCGGCTGGACCGCGGACGACACCCAGGTGCCCGCCCACGGCCCGGCGAAGCGCGCCGGGATCCGGCGCTGGTCCAGGGTCCGCCAGAAGCGGTAGCGCCAGGTGTGGTCGCCTTCCCTGCCCTGGCTGATCGAGTCACCGACGATCATGATGGTGGGCGTCGTGCCCGGGGCGGCACCGCTCACGGGCCGGCCGGCGCCCTTGGCGATCGCATCAGCAGGCCGGCGTAGGGGAAGACCAGGATGGCGAGGCCGGCCAGGAGCAGCAGCGCGGTGAACACCCACTCGCGCGAGCCGCCCGGCCCGTACACCAGGTTGGGACGGCCGACGTCGAAAGCCCTGGTCTCCATGCCGGGCCTGAGCGAGTCCCGGTCGCTGCCGTACAGGGCGACCGGGCGGTCGGCCCCGCCGGCGTCGGACCGGAAGTCGCCCATCCACGAGCAGCTCTCGTGCCCGGGGTGCTCGACGCAGGAGACGCTCCGCGCGGTGAACACCCCGGGGGCGCCATCGGCCCGGGCGGCACGCACCGCCGGGCCGATGTTCGGTATGACGAGGTAGAGCAGGAAGGCCCCGATGAGGGTCAGGGCCGCGGTGAAGACCGGAGAGTGCCCGTGCCTCGCGTGGCCGACCGTCATCCCCGGTGGCCGGCGCAGGAGCACACCATCTCGGCGCGCTCGGCCGGGCTGGGCCGCATGTGGAGGATCATCGCGACCACCATGGGGATGGTGACCAGGGTGTTGTAGAACAGGTGCAGCTCGACCCTCGGCACGACGAGCTGGATGATGCTGGTCACCGCGGGCTTGCCCAGCAGGTGGTAGCCGCTGATGGCCTGGAGGAGCAGCAGCAGGTGCTCAAGGTGGTGCCAGACCTGGATGCCCAGGGAGACGTTCCACCATGTGCGCGAGCGCCCGGTGAACCCCTTGCGCAGGACGATCAGGCCGACCAGCATCACCAGGGCGTAGCCGTAGTGCATCCACTCCGACTTCACCAGCCACGGGAACGGCACGCCCAGGACGCCGCGCGCCTCGGGGAGCGGCCAGCCGAGGACCCAGATCTGGATGGCCTGGGCGATGTGCTCGGCCCAGTGCGCCACGACGATCAGCCCGAAGACGCTGAGCGCCGCCTTGTGGTATCTGGTGTTGAGTGCGGACAACTGGACTGGAGTTGCCGAAACGGTCTGGGTCGCCATGCGCAATCCTCGATCCCGGAAATGTTCACCGTGTGCCGTCACGCGTCCGATCGCGCGGGGCCCCCTTCCCGGCGTCGCTGGACGACGGCGGGAACTAGGTCTAATTGTTCCGGGGATGTCCTGACCTGGTCTTCTTCGGGAATGCTCTGTTCGCGAAGCTCACCCCGGGTGGACCGGTGCCGGCTACAGCGGCACGTTGCCGTGCTTGCGCTGCGGGGACTGCTTGCGCTTGTTGCGCAGCATCGCCAGCCCGCGCGCGACGGCGGCCCGGGTCTGCACGGGGTCGATGACGTCGTCGACCAGCCCGCGCTCGGCGGCGTAGTGCGGGTGCATGAGCTGCTCGGCGTACTCGCTCACCAGCTCCGACCGCAGCGCGACCGGGTCGGCGGAGGCGGCCAGCTCCTTGCGGAAGATGACGTTGACGGCGCCCTCGGCGCCCATCACCGCGACCTCGTTCGTCGGCCAGGCCAGCGACAGGTCGGTGCCGATGGTGCGCGAGTCCATGACGATGTACGCGCCGCCGTAAGCCTTGCGCACGATGACGTGGATGCGCGGCACGGTGGCCTCGCAGTAGGCGTACAGCAGTTTGGCGCCGTGCCGGATGATCCCGGCGTACTCCTGGTCGGCGCCGGGGAGGAACCCGGGCACGTCGATGAGCGTCACCAGCGGGATGCTGAAGGCATCACAGAACCGTACGAACCGGGCGGCCTTCTGTGACGCGGAGACGTCCAGGACGCCGGCCAGCACCATGGGCTGGTTGCCGACGACGCCGACCACCTCGCCGTCGATGCGGGCCAGCACGCAGATCACGTTCTGCGCCCAGTCCTCGTGCATCTCCATGAACTCGCCGTCGTCCACCAGCTCGGAGACGACCAGCCGCATGTCGTAGGGCCTGTTCGGCTCGACCGGGACGATCTCGGCCAGCCGGGGCCGCAGGTCGGTGGTCGCGTCCTGCGAGGGCGCGCTCGGCGGGAACTCCAGGTTGTTGCCAGGCAGCATCGAGATGAGGTAGCGCACGTCCTGGAGGCAGGTCTCCTCGTCGTCGTGCACGAAGGTGGCCACGCCGGACCGCTTGCCGTGCACGTCGGCGCCGCCCAGGTCGGCGTGGCTGATCTTCTGCCCGCTGACGGCCTCTACCACGTCGGGTCCGGTGAGGTACATCTGCGCGGTGTCGCGGACCATGAACGCGAAGTCGGCCAGCGCCACGGTGTAGGCGGCGCCGCCCGCGCACGGCCCGAGCACGACGCTGATCTGCGGGATGACGCCCGACGCCTGGACGCTGCGCTGGAAGATCCCGCCGTACCCGCTGAGCGCGACCACGCCCTCCTGGATGCGGGCGCCGCCGCTGTCGATCAGCCCGATGATCGGCGACCCGGTGGAGATCGCCATGTCCATGACCTTGTGGATCTTGGACGCGTGGCCGGCGCCGAGCGAGCCGCCGAAGATCGTGAAGTCCTGGGCGTAGACGAACACCCGGCGGCCGTCGATGGTGCCCGACCCGGTGACCACGCCGTCGGTGTGCGGGCGGTTGTCCTCCATCCGCAGGCCGTGGGCCTGGTGGCGCCGGTACATGTCGAGCTCGATGAACGAGCCCTCGTCCAGCAGCATGTCGATGCGCTCGCGCGCCGTGTGCTTGCCGAGCGCGTGCTGGCGGGCGACCCCCGCGGGGCGCCCGCCGACGATGCCGTCGCGCAGGGTGGCGTGCCGCTCCCGGAGCAGGCTCATGGACCGCGGCGGGGGCGCGTCCTCACGGCGTTCCGTGCCCGCGCGGTCGTCCGGGCGTGACTTGACGCCGTCGGTCTTCCGCCTGGGCACGGAGACCGGCACGAGGTCGAGCTCCACCGCGCTCCCCGGCGGTCCCGCCGGCGGGTAGTCAAGGCTCGGGCTGGTCGCGGTCCGCTCGCTCATGGCGGCGTCTCCCCTCATTGCGCTCCTACGGACGACAGGCTCGGCCGGCCTGATCCCGCCTGCCTGGCGGACAGGTGGCCGCTCTCGCGCAGCCAGCGCACCGTGTCGCCGACGGTCTCGGCGATCGGCCGGGGGCCGATCCCTGGCGTGCCGGCGTGCTCGGCCACCCGCGTGGCGCAGGCGCACGTGTAGATGGCTCCGTACTCGGCGGGGATGTGCCATGGCCACACGCGCTGGACCACGTCGGTGAGCCTCCCGATGGGGATCATCCCCCGGGCGGGCAGGAAGATCGTCGGAAGCGCGCGCCCGGTGACCTCGCGCAGCGTCCTCATGTACTGCCGGGTGGACAGGTAGCGGCCCGGCCCGAAGTGGCGGCCCCGGCCCTCGGCCGGCGCGGCGAACAGCCCGGCGTGCAGGGCCGCGGTGTCGCGCACGTCGCCGACGGGGAACCCGCCGAGCGGCCAGAAGGGCGTGAGCCCCCGCAGGACGGCGCGCAGGCGCGCGTTCTGGTCGCCGAGGTTCGGGTCGTGCGGCCCGAGCAGGGCCGGCGGGTAGGTGATCACCACCGGCGCCCCCTCGTCCTGGAACCGCCGCGCGATCACCTCGGCCGCGGCCTTGCTCGCCATGTACGTCTCGCGGGGGCGGCCGACGGGCGAGTCCGCGTCGATGACGCGCCCGGGGGCGGGGAACATCGCGACGATGCTGGAGACGTGGACGACCGGGTTCGCGCCGGCCCGCAGCGCGGCGCCGAGGACGATCTCGGTGCCCCGCTCGTTGACCTCGCGCATCCTGCCGTGGAGCCTGCTGTCGAAGGAGTACACCGACGCCGCGTGCAGGACGCCGCCGGCGCCGCGGACCAGCCGCTCGACGCCGGCCTCGTCGGTGACGTCTCCGGTGACGACCTCGACGACGTGGCGACCGAGGCCGAACGGCGCGAGGGCGCGGTCCACCTTGGACTCGTCGCGGACGAGCATGCGTACCCGGTGACCCGCCCGCACGATCGCCGCGACCGAATGGGCACCGACGAATCCGGTGCCACCGGTCACGCTTACCAGCATCAGACCATCTCCTCTGATCCACACCAGTCAAATGCCTATCGCGCCCGGCTGTCATCTCCGATTGTGCTTTCACCCGGAGTGAGCATTTACCCGGTGCGTTGTGACCCATGGGAATGTCCAGTCGTCCCGGCGGCAGGAAGCGGACGGCCGGCGGCAACTTGATGACGTGGAATCGACTGTCCGGCCCGCCGGAAATGCCGCAGAGTTGGACGTGTCAGAACGAAATGAACGGCAGAAGGGAACCGGAAATGAAAGCGAACAATGGCCGGACGGGACCGGTCAGATCCACTTCTCCTCTTTCGCCCGCAAGGCGGCCTGAAAGCGATTCACCGCGCCGAGCCGGGCCATGAGGTCGGCGACGTAGCGGCGGTAGGTGCGGACCGACACGTCGATCTCGCGCGCCGCGATCTCGTCCTTGTCCGCCCGCGCCATCACCTCGAGCACCTTGCGCTCCAGATCGGAAAGGAGAGGTCCGTCGGAACTGGGCTCGGTGAACTCCCGCAGGTCGGTGGCGGCGTCCCAGACCCCGTCGAAGTAGGTGACGAGCTGGGAGACCAGGCCGGGCTCCTTCACCAGAAGGGCGCCGCGTGAGCTCTCCTTTGGATGGATCGGCACGACCGCCACGCTACGGTCGAAGATCAGCATCCGGTCCATCGGGTCTTCCGTTATGTGAATCTGACCGCCGAGGCTGACGACCTCGCGCAGATATGCCGCCATGTTCTGATCGTCAAGTGCTTTGGGATGGTAAACGGCCTTCACGGCCAGTCCACGGCGCAGTGAGCGCGTGTCCAAAGGCAGCGCCGTCTCGATGGCGCCCAAAGAAAGGGGTCCCCCCGGATGCAGGCACAGAGTTTCCTTGTAGGAGAAGAACCCAAGGTCGTCAAGGCGCTGGCGAACGCGGTCGAGGCCTTCCACACGTTCGATGTCCAGCGCCGACGTCGCTTCCTCACCATGCCGCTGATCCTCTACGAAGGACGCGATGGCGTCGCGAGTGGTCAGAACGCGGCGGATTTCGGTGTTGAGCTCGTTGAGACGCTGTTCGATGAGGCGTTCAATTCCGATTCTGGGTTCGGTGGCCATCACCCGGTGGCGGTCGGTGATATCGAGAAGGGCGAGCCGTCCCAGAGTGTCGACGGCCCCCTCGATCGTGTCCGGGTCCATGTCGAGGGCTTGCCGGATAGAGCCGATGCCGTCGCCACGGTGTCGTAAGAAGTACCGATAGATCTCTACTGCTTCAGCTGGTACACCGATGACGGAAATGTCCATGGCTCGCCTCCTGGCCATGTACCTCACCCAAGGGGGACCTCGGGGTCCTCGACCCTTGCCCGGCTCCATGGATTATGTATGATTACAAACTATCAGACGTCAGATGGTTCGCGCACTCTCACAAAATGCGGACCCACTCGGTCAGGGTCCCCCGACGAGCTGTCCGAGGATCCGGTTGAGGTGCGCGCGGTCCTCGAGCGTGAGCCTGCCGATCACCCTGCCGTGCACCTCCGCCGTCAGCGGGTGCAGCACCTCCACGAGCAGGGTGCGGCCGGGCTCGGTCAGCTCGATCGAATAGGCGCGGCGGTCGGTCTTGTCCCGGCTGCGCACGACCAGGCCGCGCTGCTCCAGGACGTCGATGATGTGCACCATCGTGGACCGGTCGACGGCGAGCCGCCGGCCGATCTCCTGCTGCGAAAGCGGCCCGGCCGCTTCGAGCACGACCAGCACTCCGTAGTCACGCCAGCGCAGGTCATCACCCTTCAGTGCCTCTTCGAGCCTCAGCGTCACCTCGCGCGCGGCGTCGTTGAGCAGCCAGCCGGTGGACTCGGCGAGCAGCCGCGCGGTAGGTGCGGGCTCGTGCCCGTTCCCGCTCATGGTCCTGCCTCCCTCAGCGGGTCAGCGATCAGTCTTCCTGCTCATCGGCCCACGCCGACACGATCTCACGGACCTCGTCCCAGATGTCACGGAGCTCATCCCACGTGGTCCCGGCGACGGGACCTGCTCGTCCATCGGACATGGACTCCTCCTCGCCACGGGCGTCCGTGAACTCCGCCCGAAGCCCTTCGCCTCTCGTTCACGCATTAAGTAGGGTCGCAGATCATCAGCATTCCTGTCAATCAGTGCAACTGATGATTTGTAATCAGCTGTTGCGCTGCCCAATCCCCCGTGTGACACTCTTGCCATACAGGCGTGCTTGATAGCGGCATGCCGCGCGTAACGGGACAGGTGACGACGGAAGGCACGTAGGTGAGCGCTGATCATCCGAGTACCGACGGTCCCCTGCCGGACTTCCTGGCCGGCTCCACCAGCCTTCTGCTGAGCAAGGCCGACGACCTGTTCAACGAGATCCTGGAGTCGGCGGTGGAGCCCTTCGGGTTGCGGTCGAAGGATTTCATCGTTCTCACCGCCATCGACGCGATGGGCCCCCAGTCACAGCAGCAGCTCGCCCGCACCCACGGCATCGACAGGACCACCATGGTCAGCGTGGTCGACGGGCTGGAACGGCTCGGCCTGGTCCAGCGGGCGCGAAACCCCGACGACCGGCGCAAATACGCGATCGGCCTCACCACCGAGGGGCAGTCGCTGCTGCGGCACAAGCTCGGACCGGCGATGCTGAACGCCCTGGACACCTTCCTGTCGCCGTTCAGCGAGGACGAGCGCGAGCAGTTCAACGCCTTCCTGCGGCGCCTGGTCCACGAACGCGCCCCCGCCGGCCCGCCGGCCGGCGCCTCCTAGGGCACCGGGCAGGGCAGCGTCGTGCCGGGCGGCACCGTCCGGTAGCACGCGGCCCCCGGGCACACCACCTTCACCGGGTCGTCGAACGCCCCGAGCCCGACCAGGATCGGCTCGTGCCCGAACCTGCGGGCGGCGATGTCGGCCCAGCTCGGCGGCTCGTCCGCCGCCTCGGACCGGTCGAACGCCGACGGATCGGCGTCCAGCGCCGACCATTCGAGGTACGCCAGGTAGTCGACCTCGCGGTGCCACACGGTCAGGCGGCGCAGGGAGTCGGCGGTCGACAGCGTGTTCCACGGCTCGGACCGCGCGGCCACCGCGCGCAGGAACGCCTCGCGGACCGCCTCCCTGGCCGAACGCGCCGCGGCCGTCGCGATCGTGGTCCCCTCGCCGCTCAGCCCGACGACGGCGATCTGGAAGTCGGGGCCGGGCAGCACGAACGCCGACACCCGCAGCCCGAGCGCCGGCACGGCGGCCGCCGCGCCCGGGGAGATCAGCGCGTCGAGGTGGTCGGACACCCGCAGCAGGGGCATGCGCGGGTTCGCCCACCAGCGGGTGACCATGTCGTGGGCCAGCAGGTCGGCGATCGCGCCGGAGACGCCCTCGTAGGTGTCGCCGATCACCCCGACCGCGGTGGGCTCGACCCGGCAGTCCCGGTCGCCCATCCACACGACCTCGGCGGGCAGCAGGTAGCGCTCCCGGCTCAGCAGGCCGACCCCGCCCACCCGGGCCCGGTTGTCGGCCGGCGGTTCCGGCATGAAGTCGGCGAGGCTCAGCTCCCGGCCGGCACGGCGTTCGGTGACCCCGTCGGGCAGCTGGTAGAGGGCGTCGAGGGCCGCGGCCCGCACCTTCGCCCTGCCGCGGGCGACGTCGGGCGTGAAGCCCGCCGCCACGGTGACCACTCCGGATTCGGGCCGCTGCGCGTAGGCGAGGTACGCCTCCCCGCCGAAGCACTCGGCGACCTCCTGCAGGTGGACCGGCGACCGGGGTGCCGAGATCGCTGACGGGGTGCTGTCAGGTTTGGGCGCCATCAGTCACTCCTCGCGACGGATCCGGACTACCCGAGGGTCTCCTGGTGAAGGCCCTCGGCCCGCGGCCACGTGCCGCCGCCGGAAGGGTCTTGCCACTGGCCTGGCCGCGAACCGGGCCTGCCCGGCACCCAGCACACCGATTCGTGCCGCGGATCACGCAAGGTGCTGACACACCACCAATGGAACCGCCCCGGAAAGGACGCGTCAACACGAAAGGACCCATCCAGCAACCTGGAAGAAGGATTCCGGGTCCGCGCCGGACGGCATCTTCCACGGGGGCCGCATGTGGTCCGCGAATCGATTGTTCGCTGGTTCGACACCGATTCCACAACCGCTGTCGAAAATGTGTCCACCAGCTCTTTCCATCACCCCGCAAGGCGTCATCGCTTTTGGTAATCGACTTTTTACTACGGTAACCCAGCGAACGAGGAAGGGGTATCCCCTGACCGACCCGAAATCCCGGGAAAGCGGAATATCCCGGATAGGCGGTGAAAGCGGCTTAAAAGCGACCGGCCCGGCGCGCGCCCGCCGCCCTTTTCCAGGGAGACCGGTACGACCGCCAGGCCGGTGGAACTCTTCTCGGGCCCGCGAAAGGCCTTTCAGGTGACCGGGCCGGCGCCGTGCCGGTGGAGCGGCACGGCGCCGGGACCCGGCCCGCCGTCGATCAGGCGTCCCCGCGGGGGCTGTTCTGGTAGGCGGCGAGCTTCCACTCGCCCTCGTGCCGGGCGACGACCCACGTCGCGCGGACGGCGCGCTCGTCGGCGACCTCGGTCTCGCCGGCCGCCAGCACCCCGCCCACGGTGACCACGACGGCCGCGTCGTCGCTGAGGAACCGGAAGTCGATGGGCGTCCCGGTGACCTGGGTGCCCTTGTAGGGGCCCTCGAACCCGAAGCTCATGAAGGCCTCGATCTCGTCGGCGCCCTTGCGGTAGTAGCCGGGAAGGATCATGGTCCCGTCCGGGGTGAAGACGTCGGCGAAGGCCTTGGCGTCGTGCTGCGCCCAGGCGGCGACGATGCGGCCGGGGACCGAGACCACGGCGGCCTTGTCCGCCTCGGTCACGCCGGCGCCGATGGTTGCTGAGGAAGTGGATGCGGCCATGGACTCAACCCTTCTCCGTGGAGGCATTGCTGCGAAGATCGCGACCGGGCGGGGGCCCGGAGGTCAGATGTAGAGCGTGTTGGGCTCGAGGCCGCACAGGACCCGTCCGTACAGCTCGGCGTTGGTGTCAGGGTGCATCAGGGCGTGCAGGTTGGCGGCCTGCACGTCGCGCGAGATGCGCTGGATCGGCACGTTGCTGTAGATGGAGGACCCGCCGCTGGCCGTCGCGAAGATGTCCACGGCCTCCTTGGCGAGGCGGCACACCGCGCCCATGTCGGCGCGGGCACGGGCCCGCTCCTCCAGCGTCCACGGCGAGCCGTCGACACCCTTGGAGTCCACCAGCGACGACAGGCGGTGTGCGTGGAACTCCGCCTCGTCGATCTTCATGGCGCCGTCGGCCACCTGGAGGTGGGTGAGCGGCGCCTCGGCCTGGCTCGTGTAGGCGGTGTAGGAGATCTTGCGCTCGGGGAGCCGCTCCAGGAACGTCTCCTTGGCGGCCCTGGCCAGGCCGACCACGGTGCCGACCGAGGAGGCCGAGGCGACCGGGAGCAGGGGCGCCCGGTAGATCGGGCTGGCGGCGTTGGCCACCGATGAGTACTGGCCCTGCAGGACCGCGCCCAGGTGCAGGACGCGCTCGGACGGGATGAACACGTCCTGCGCGATCGTGCTGACGCTGCCGGTGCCCTTCAGGCCCGCCGTGTACCAGTCGTCGGCGATCTGCAGGTCGGTGATCGGGACCACGGCCATGATCGGCGCGGGCTCGCCCCCGCCGCCCACCAGGACCGCGACGACGACCTGCCAGTGGCTGTGCAGCGCGCCGCTGATGAAGCTCCACTTGCCGTTGACCACGATCCCGCCGTCGACGGGGGCGGCCATGGCGGTCGGGCTCAGCGTCCCGCAGATCCGCACGTCCGGGGTGGCGAACACCTCGTCCTGGACCTGGTCGGGGAACAGGCACGTCATCCAGGTCGGGATCCAGTAGACCGACGCCACCCAGGAGGTGGAGCCGTCCGCCCTGCCCAGCTCGGAGGCGACGTCCACCAGGGTGCGGGTGTCGGCCTCGTAGCCGCCGTAGCGGACCGGAACCCTCAGTTTGAAGACACCGGCGTCGGCGAGGGCCTCGATCGACTCCTCGTGGATGCGCCGGTTCTCCTCCGCCCAGGCCCCGTTCTTCCGCAGGACCGGGACCAGTTCGGACGCGCGACGGACAAGCTGTTCCCGCGTCGGAACATCGGTCGTCAGCACCATATCCTCCTAAAAAAGTCCGACGAGAATGTGCGGAGCCGGCGAGATACGCCGGTGGCCGGATACCAGTCGTGGCCGAATGGCCGTCCGCCGATGCTCACCATCCGACGGTCGCACCGGCGCCGGAGCGGCGCATCTTCTGAATTGCGGGCATCATGGTCAGCGGTGCCGACACCGCAACGTGAGAGATGCCCCGCGGGAATCACCGATGTGACGATTAAGGTCCGCAACAGGCTTGCGGTGTGCCCGCCCATCCCCCGTCGGCGAGCGGACGCGTCGCCAACGGCGGCGATCCGGCTCCTGCCATTCCCTGACCCTTTATCTGCCGGCGCGCGCGTGCGATCTCGGACTTTTCTTCGAGCGCGTCCCCTGGACAGCGATGCTCGACAGCCACCGATTCATCGAGGAGTTGAGGTGCTACAAGAGGAAAGAAGTCCGAAAGCCGCCGACCAGGCCCCCGCCAACGGGGCGGCCGAGGCGCGGCCGAAGACACGTCCGCTGACCGGTGACGAGTACATCGACAGTCTGCGCGACGATCGTGAGATCTACTTGTACGGCGAGCGGGTCAAGGACGTCACCAAGCATCCCGCCTTCCACAACCCCATCCGGATGACGGCCCGGCTGTACGACGCCCTGCACGACCCGGCGAAGCGCGACATCCTCACCAAGCCGACCGACACCGGCAGCGACGGGTACACCCACCGCTTCTTCACCACCCCGCACAGCGTCGAGGACCTGGTCGCCGACCAGAAGGCGATCGCGGAGTGGTCGCGCATGAGCTACGGCTGGATGGGGCGCAGCCCCGACTACAAGGCCGCGTTCCTCGGCACCCTCGGTGCCAACGCGGACTTCTACGAGCCGTTCTCCGACAACGCCAGGCGCTGGTACAAGGAGTCGCAGGAGAAGGTCCTGTACTGGAACCACGCCATCGTCCACCCGCCGGTCGACCGCAACCGCCCGCCGGACGAGGTCGCCGACGTCTTCGTGCACGTGGAGAAGGAGACCGACTCCGGCCTCATCGTCAGCGGCGCCAAGGTCGTGGCGACCGGCTCGGCGCTCACGCACTACAACTTCATCGCGCACTACGGCCTGCCCATCAAGGACAAGCGGTTCGCGCTGGTGGCCACGATCCCGATGGCCGCCCCCGGGATGAAGCTGATCTGCCGGCCGTCGTACTCCAGCACCGCCACGGTGATGGGCAGCCCCTTCGACTACCCGCTCTCCTCGCGGCTGGACGAGAACGACACCATCCTGGTGCTGGACAAGGTGCTCATCCCCTGGGAGAACGTCTTCGTCTACGGCCACCTGGGCAAGGCCCTGCTGTTCACCGGGCGCTCCGGCTTCTTCGAGCGGTTCACCTTCCACGGCTGCACCCGCCTGGCGGTGAAGCTGGAGTTCATCGCCGGCCTGCTGATCAAGGCCACGGAGATGACGGGCACCAAGGACTTCCGCGGGGTGCAGACCCGCATCGGTGAGGTCCTGGCCTGGCGCAACCTGTTCTGGGCGTTCTCCGACGCCGCCGCGCGCAACCCGGTGGAGTGGAAGGACGGCGCGCTGCTGCCGAACCCCGCCTACGGGCTCGCGTACCGGTGGTTCATGCAGATCGGCTACCCGAGGATCAAGGAGATCATCCAGCAGGACATCGCCAGCGGGCTGATCTACCTCAACTCCAGCGCCGAGGACTTCAAGAACCCCGACATCCGTCCCTACCTGGACAAGTACGTCCGGGGCTCCGACGGCTCGGACGCCGTCGAGCGGGTCAAGCTCATGAAGCTCCTGTGGGACGCCGTCGGCACCGAGTTCGGCGGGCGCCACGAGCTCTACGAGCGCAACTACGCCGGCAACCACGAGAACACCCGCGTCGAGCTGCTGGCGGCGCAGCTCACCAACGGCCAGGTCGACGGGTACAAGGCCTTCGTCGACGAGTGCCTGGCGGAGTACGACCTGGACGGCTGGACGGTCCCGGACCTGTCCTCGTTCGACCACCTGCGGCAGATCGGGAACGGGAGCCCGCTCAACATGTGACCCGGGCCTGAACCACCGAGAGACCACCGATGCCCCGTCGGTGGTCTCTTCGCTTTCCACCGCCGGCGGGGAAGGCGCGGGGGGAGGCTCAGGACGCCTGAGCGGGCCGAGGACGCCTGAGCGGGCCGAGAACCGGCCGGGCCGATAAGGACTCCCCCTCCGGTCGTGCAGCGAGGGGCGGAAAAGCGGAATCGGCGGAGGTCGGGGACCTCCGCCGATCAGGTGGGCATCCGGTGGGCCGGGCGCCGGAGCGAACGCTCCGGGGGATGGCGCCCGGCCGCCGGCCCGGGACCGCTAGCCCGCGGCCACGGGGGTCGCCACGCCGGGCACCTGGACGGTGTCGCCGTCCTCCAGCACGACGTAGGGGTCCTCCATCTCGTACCAGCCGAGGCCGGGCGGGCAGCGGTCGTAGCCCAGCAGCCGCCGCACCTCCTCCGGGTAGGCCAGCACGGACTCCTTCGGCACCGCGAGGTACTGGTTCTCCTCCTGGCGGAGGTTGCCCAGGTCCAGCGCGAGCGTCATGCCGGTGCGCGGGGCGTCGGTCGTGTTGCGCCCGCCGCCGTGGTACACGCCTCCGAGCCAGATCAGGCCCGACCCGGCCGGCATCACCGTGGGGTACGCCTCGGCGGCCTCGGGGGCGCGCTCGTCGTCCCAGAAGTGGCTGCCGGGGATCACCAGGGTGCCGCCGTTCTCGGCGGTGAAGTCGCTCATGGCGACCATGAGCTGGACCCGGCTGGTCGGCCCGGGGTGGCGGCGCAGGTGCAGCGCGTCGTCCCGGTGCAGGGGCTGCTTGCCCTGGCCGTTGTGGATCTGGATGAGCTGGGTGCCGCTGATCTGGATGGTGGGGGTCATCTCCACCCGGGACTTCCCGATCCACATCGGCACCGGCTTCTGCATGATCGCGCGTGCCGCCCCCAGGTAGAGGCGCTGCGTCACCACCGGCGTCAGATGGGTCGTACGGGCGAACAACGACGACACGCGCCGGGTCCGCTTGCCGTTGTACCAGTCCTCGCCGTAGGCGCAGGCGTCGAGGGCCGGCGTGAAGTCGTCCATCAGCGCCGCCAGCGTGGCGGCGTCGGTGAAGTTCTCGACGATCACGCCGCCGTCGCGTTCCAGGATCTCCACGACCTCGTCGAGGTCGGCATCGGGCTGCACCCGGATCAGGCCCGCCATCGGGCACCACCTTTCCTGACTCGATGTCTTCGTACGGCCGCGCGACGGCCCGGCTCGCGCGCGGCCGTCACCGGTGACTCCTTCGGGACCGTCAGACCCTGGTCGGGTTCTCGGCCTTCGCCAGGACGGTGCGGATGAAACCGGGCAGGTCCGGGTCCTCCTCGAAGATGTCACCGACCTCGATCCAGATGCCCAGCTCGCCCTCGACGCGCGAGGAGAGCCGGTTGGCGGAGATCGACTCCCCGTTCAGCTCGAAGAACGTCTCGTTCTCGTGGCCGGTCGGTACCTGGAGCACGTCCCTCCAGATCTTCTCGACCGTCTCCTCGATCGCCGCGCGATCGAGCTGCCCGCTCTGGTCTGCACTCATTGGATGTCCTTTCGCTTGCGGGGCAAGCCTTCTCGATCGTTCGGCTGACTGTTCACTGATGGTCAGGACCACTGCACCGGGGCGTCGGGGGCGGTGACCGTGGCGGCCAGCACCCGGTGGAACTCCGAGGCCATGTGGACGATCGTGGCCTCGTCGAACAGGTTGCTGTTGAACCCCAGCGTGCCGACGATGTCACCGGTGGAGTCGATCTCCAGGTGCCACATCGCGCCGTCGGGGATGTCCCCGCCCGCGGGCTGCGACAGGAGCCGCCTGCGGATCTCGGAGTACGCGAGCCCGCCGGCCGACTCCGCCTCGGTCGCGAGGGGGGACCGGAACACCTGGAAGGCGCACACCGCGGCCTCGTCCCCGATCGAGGGGATCATCAGCTCGGGGGCCTCGCCGAGGAGCTGGGCGAAGGGGATGTCGCGGGAGTAGGCCTCGATGCAGGTGGCCCGGGTCCGCTCGACCACCTGGCGGAAGGTGTCGCACCCTTCGACGTCGATCCGCAGGGGGACGAAGTTGAAGAAGGATCCGACCGTGTCCTGGAACCGGGGCTGGGAGCGGCCGGAGGTGAACGTCGGGATGACGATGTCGGTCGTGCCGGTCATGTCGCGCAGCAGTGTGGCGTAGACGGCGAGCAGCACCATGAACGGCGAGCTGCGCATGCCCTTGGAGACCTTGAGCACCGCGGAGGTCAGCTCGGCCGGGATCCAGAAGCGGTGCCAGGACGTCGCCTTCGGCAGGCCGGCCGACCGGGGGTGGTCGGTCTTCAGGGCGAGGATGCGCGCGTCCTTCAGCTTCTCGCGCCAGTACGCCCGGGCGTCGTCCCCGGTCGTGCCGGTCACGCCCTCCTGCTGCCAGCGCGCGTACTCCTGGTAGGGGGAGGCCGAGGGCAGCTCGACCGTGTACCCCTCGCGGAGGGCGTAGCAGCCGACGAGGTCGCGCATGATGAGCCGCATGGACCACTCGTCGGCGGCGGTGTGGTGGGCGATGAGCACCAGAACCGAGTCGTCGTCGCTGAACCGGCCGAGTACGGCCCTCACGAGCGGGAGTTCGGCGATGCCGTACGCGCCGGACTCGATCTCGATGAGCAGTTCCTCGGCGCGCAGCTCACGGCCGTCCGGCTCGACGCCGGTGAAGTCGTGGACCAGCAGCGCGGGCGGGGAGGCGGGGAGCACCTGCTGATAGGGCGGGCCGTCGTCCCGGATGATCAGGGTGCGGAGCGTCTCGTGGCGGACCACGACGTCCTCAAGCGCGTCCTGCAGCGTCTCGGTGTCGATCTGCCCGGTGAGCCGCCAGCCGCACAGGATGTTGTATTTGGGACCGAACGGTCCCTCCTCGTCACCCCTGTCGAAATTGAGGAGGAATTCCTGGTTGAAGGAGAGTGGAATCCGATCCGCCGCAGTCGGCGCACTCGGTGTTTCGGAAATCGTCATGATGCCCCAAATCCTCCTTCAGGGTTTTCGTGGGCGACGGCATCGTGTGGACCGGTACGAGAGGGCTGCCGAAGCAGAAGGGGCTGACCGGACGCCCGGCTCGGTGAATGCACAGTCATTTTGATTAAATGTAACCATTCCGAGCCGGGTTCCAGTTCTTCTGGAATGCCCTGTCGGGCGCCGGTCTCCCGGCGCCCGGCCGGCGGTTCAGCGCAGAACGACGTCGTTGCTCGCGGCGGCCTCCAGGAAGGTGCCACGGGAGACGGCGGCGGCCACCAGCTCGATGTCGTCGGACATGTAGCGGTCGCGGTCCAGCGTCGGCACCAGCGACCGGATCAGGTCGTAGGTGGCCTTGCCCACCGGGCTGAGCTGCTCGTACCGCCCCGACACGTCGACGGCCTGCGCGGCGGCGAGGAACTCCACCGCGAGGATGCGGTTGTTGTTGGACAGCACCCTGCGGGCGTTGCGGGCGGCGATCAGGCCCATGCTGACCACGTCCTGGTTGTCGCCGTTGGACGGGACGCTCTGGGTGCTGGCCGGGCCGATGGTCCGGTTCTCGGCGACCAGCGCCGTCGCCGGGTACTGCGCGCCGGCGAACCCGCTGTTCAGGCCGGGGTCGCCGGCCACCAGGAACTCGGGAAGGCCGTCGCTGAGGTGCCGGTTGAGCAGGCGGTTGGTCCGGCGCTCGGAGAACACGCCGAGCTGGGTGAGCGCGATGGTGACGTAGTCCATCGCGAACGCGATCGGCTGCCCGTGGAAGTTGGCGCCGTGGAAGATCTCCTTGCCCTCGAAGAACAAGGGGTTGTCGTTGGAGGAGTTGAGCTCGATCTCCAGCTTCTCCACGGCGTGGTACAGGGTGTCGCGGACGGCGCCGACGACCTGCGGGATGGCCCGCAGCGTGTACGCCTTCTGGATGTAGACCTCGGTGCGGTGCACGCCGTCGCCCGACTTGGCCTCCTGCGCCTGGCGGCGCAGCTCGGCGTGCTCCAGGGTGAGCGCGCTCCCCTTGATCAGCGCCCGCATGTTGGCGGCGTTGTCGATCTGCCCACGGTGCGGGCGGGCGATGTCGTGGCCCTCGGCGAGGAACGGGCTGGTCGAGCCGCGGAGGGTCTCCACGACCAGCGCCGTGACGATCTCCGCCTGGCGCACCTGGCTGAGGGCGCGGCCCACGACCAGGGAGCCGAGGCCGGTCATCCCCGAGGTGCCGTTGATCAGCGACAGCCCCTCCTTGAACCGGAGCTGCAGCGGCTCGATGCCGTGCTCCCGCAGGACCGTGGCCGTCTCGACCCGCTTGCCCTCGCGCAGCACGTACCCCTCGCCGATGAGCGTGGTGGCGATGTGCGCGAGCGTCGCGAGGTCGCCGCTGGCGCCGAGCGAGCCGATCTCCGGGATGGCCGGCGTGATCCCCAGGTTGAGGTACAGCGCCAGCCGTTCCAGCAGCTCGGGACGGACGGCGGAGTAGCCCCTGGCCAGCGCGTTCAGACGGGCGGCCAGGATGGCCCTGGCCTCGTCCTCGGCGAAGAGCGGGCCGACGCCGGCGCTGTGGCTGCGCACCAGGTTGGTCTGGAGCTCGACCTCCTTGGAGGTGTCGACGAGCATGTAGATCATCTCGCCGTAACCCGTGGTCACGCCGTAGACCGGGATGTTCTGGCGGACGGTGTCCTCGAACATCCGCCGGCTGGTGGCGGCCCGGGCCAGCGCCGCCGGGGCCACACTGCACGTCGCCCAGTCCTCGGCGACCCGCCGCACGTCGGCGATCTCCAGGCTCTCACCGTCGAAATCAACTGACAGTTCGGTTTCGACCAGAGTCACGTTTCTCACCCCATCATGGTTTGGGTAACAGCTTCTGTCGGTACGGATCGCGACTGGACGAGGGCGGCCAGGCCGCCCGGCGTCGGATCTGCGAAGAACTGGGCGAGTGACACCGTTGTGCCTAGACGCCCGCGAATCCGGTCAAGAAGTACGGGGATCAGCAGGGAGTGCCCGCCGGTCGAGAAGAAGGTCGCGTCCGCGCCGGGCTCCTCGGTGCCCAGCAGTTCCGACCAGATGGCGACCACCTCGCGCGCCGCCTCGGTGTCGGGCATCCGGGCCGAGGGCGCGCGGGCGGGGGCCGGATGCGGCAGCGCGCCCCGGTCCACCTTGCCGCCGATGTTGCGCGGGAGCCGGTCCAGGGTCTTGAACGACACCGGCGGCATCGCCTTACCGAAGCGGCGGCGCAGGGCCGCCCGCCAGGCGTCCGCGGTGCCGGCCGGCGTCCCGTCGGGGGCCGTGCGCGAGACCACGTAGCCCACCAGGCGTTTGACCAGCCCGTCGGGTCCCGGGACCGCGACGACCGCGCACTCGGCCACCGACTCGTGCGCGGCGAGCGCCGCCTCGATGTCGGTCAGCTCCATGCGGGCGCCGTTGAACTTCACCTGGAAGTCCTTGCGGCCGCCGAACTCCAGCGCGCCGTCCCACCGCCTGCGGCCGAGGTCGCCGGTCCGGTAGGAGCGGTGGCCGTCGTCGAACCCGGGGAGCGGCTGGAAGGGCGCGCGGTCCCCCGAGGCGGCGCCGACGTACCCGGGCGTGACGTGCGGCCCCCGGATGACGATCTGCCCGGCCACTCCCGGCGCGCACGGCCGGTCGTGCTCGTCCAGCAGCAGGACCTGGCGGCCCGGGATCGGCCGGCCGATCGGCACCACGCCGTACACCGGGCCGGTGACCTCGTGCCAGGTCGCGAGGATGGACTCGGTGGGGCCGTACAGGTTGACCAGCCGCGCCGTGGGCAGGGCCGCGCGCAGGCCGTTGGCCAGCTCTCCGGTCAGCGGCTCCCCCGCCAGCAGCAGGTGGCCCAGGGCGGGCGCGCCCTCCGGGTCGGCCGCCACCACGCCGAGGATCTGCCTGGCGAAGCTGGGGACGGTCTGGAACAGGGTGATCCGCTCCTGGGCGAGCCAGGCGACCAGCTTCTCGGGGTTGGCCCGGGTCCGCTCGGGCACCGGGCACAGCGTGGCGCCGGCGGCCAGGGCCACGAAGATCTCGACCAGGCTCGCGTCGTAGCCCGGTGCCGCCCACTGCGCCATCCGCGTACCGGGGACGACGTCGAACTCCCGGGCGAACCAGGTGACGAACTGGGCGAAGCTGCCGTGGGTCTGCGCGATGCCCTTGGGCCTGCCGGTCGAGCCGGAGGTGTAGGCGATGTACGCCCGCCCGTCCTCGCCGCCGGCCGCCGGGCCGGGAAGGGCCCCGCCGGGGACGGCGACGCCGGGGAGCGCGATGTCGAGGACCTGGCCGCCCAGCTCCTCGCGGTACCACCGGGCCAGCTCGTCATCGGCCCCGTCGTCCACCACCAGCACCGGCGGCGCGCTGTCGCCGAGCACCGCCTTGCCCCGCTCACCGGCGTCGCCGGTGCCGAGGCAGACCAGGTGCGCGCCGGAGTCGAGCACGCCGAGCAGCGTGGCGACCTGTCTCGGTCCCTGCGCCATCCGCACGGCCACCGGCTCCCCGCCGGTGACGCCGAGGGCGCGCAGCGCGGCGGTGACCGGGGCCGCGCGTTCCTCCAGCTCGCGGTAGGTGAGGTCGGCGCCCTCCCAGGTCACCGCGACGGCGTCGGGGACGGCGCGGGCGCGCAGGTGGACCAGCTCGTGGACCGGACGCTCCGCCGGGCCCGCGGCGATCAGGTCGGCGTCGCGGACGGCGACGCGGACGCGCTCGGGGCTCTCCAGCGGCAGGTCGCCCGCGGTGGCGCCGGGGTCGCGCAGCGCGGCGGCCAGCAGCGTGCGGAGCTGGCCGAGGATGAGCCGCGCGGAGGTCTTGTCGAACAGGCTGTCGCGGTATTCCAGGGAGCCGGTCACCGAAGGCTCGACCCGGTCGACGGTCAGGGTGAGGTCCGTGGCGGCCGAGCCGCCGCCGTCCGGCAGGCGGCGGACCGCGGCGCCGGCCAGCCTCAGCTCGGGCTCCGGCGCGTCCCGGTAGACGAACATGACGTCGCCCATGGGGGTCCGGTAGGGGTCCCGGTCGACGTTGAGCGTGCGCACCACCGTGTCGAAGGGGAGCTCGCGGGCGGCGAACGCCTCCTCGGTGACGTGGGCCACCCGGGCGAGCACCTCGCGGAAGGCGGGACGTCCCGACAGGTCGGCGCCGAGCACCAGGTGGTCGCCGAACGGCCCGATGAGGGCGTCGGCCTCCGAGCTGGGGCGCACCGTGACCGGGACGCCCACCGCGAACCGCTCCTCGCGCCCGTACCTGCCGAGCAGGCACTGGAACGCCGCGAGCAGGATGACCATGGGCGTCCTGCCCTCGGCACGCGACAGCGCGGCCAGGTCGGCGCCGAGCTCCTCGCCCCAGTCGAACCGCAGCAGGCCGCCGTGGGGGGACGGGCCGGCGGGTCGGGCCCGGTCGGCCGGCAGCGCGGGCGAGGCCGGGGCCGGCGTCAGCGCCGAGGTCCACCGGTCGAGCAGGCGGCCGAACTCCGGCGTGCTCTCCCGCTCCCGCTCCCTGCGGGCGTGGTCGGCGTACTGGAAGGGCAGGCCGGGCAGCGCCTCCCCCACCGGGCGGCCCGCCACGGCCGCCGCGTAGCAGGCGGAGATCTCCTCCGCCAGGATCGCCATCGACCGGTCGTCGGCGACCGCCCGGTGCAGGGTGACGGCGATGACGTACTTGGCGTCGCACAGCCGCGCGACGGCCAGCCGGGCGAGGGGGCCCTCGTCCAGGTGGAACGGCAGCGCGGTCTGCTCGGCGCACCACCGTTCGGCGGCCTCCTCGGTGTGCCGCCGCCCGGCCGCCTGCTCGGCGTAGGCCTGCCCGGGGGCTCCCGGGGGTTCGGCGCCCGCCGAGGCGAGCGCGCACAGGTCGATGTACGACGGGACGGCACGGACGTCGGCGGCGATCCGCTGGACCGGCCGGCCGCCGTCGTCGGCGAGGGTGGTCCTGAGGATCTCGTGCCGGGCGGTCACCTCGCGCCAGGCCGCGCCGAGCGCGGCCAGGTCGAGCTCACCGGTCGCCCGGTACGTCCTGGACAGGCTGTGCGCCGGAGACCCGGGGACGAGCCTGTCCAGGAACCACGCCCTGTCCTGCGCGTGGGAGGTCACGGCTCGCCGGGCGAGGGACCCACGGGTACGAGATGCCTCGGTCACTCATGTTCCCTTCGAGCTCCGGCGACGAGAGACGGCGTTCAGGCGGTCGGGACCTTCGGCTTCTCGCCGGTCCAGGTCCAGTGCCCCTTCGCCTCCCTGACCTTGCTCAGGCCGGCCGCCGCGAGCAGCACCCGGAGGAGGAACCTGGGACGCATCAGCGTCTTGGGGTGGTCCACCTGGCCCGCGACCCGGAAGTAGCCGGCGGTGACCCGGCTGTCGCGGGTGCCCGCGCGGTACACCAGGCGGGTGAAGGCCTGCTGCATCTTGATCGCGAAGGTGCGGGTGCCCTCGACGCCGGGGAACCCGAGGTCGATGGCGTGGGTGACCTCCCACGGCGGGTCGATGACGTCGCGCGCGAGGTCGCGGAAGTACTGCAGCGGCTGCGGCGCGGCCCCGCTGTGCAGGTGGTTGCGGATGGTCGTGGCCGAGAGCGCCGCGACCGTCATGCCGCCGGCGTACACCGGGTTGAAGCACGTGACGGCGTCGCCGACCACCAGCAGGCCGTCGGGGAAGCGGTCCATGTCCTCGTACCGGCGCCGCAGGGTCGTCGGGAAGCGGAACGCCACCGGCTCGTCGAGCGGCTCGGCCGCGATGACGGCGTCGTAGATCTCCGGGATGCCCAGCGACTTGACGAAGTCGAAGTAGCCCGCCTGGTCGGTCGGCGGGTGGTCGCCGAGGATGCCGTAGACGGTGAGCTCGACCCGGCCGCCGTCGGTCTTGGTGAAGATGCAGCCGCGCGGCAGCTTGGGGTGGGCGATGGAGTTGATGGACAGGTCGCCGTCGTAGGGGTCGGTGTTCAGCCGGTAGTGCTGGGTGCCGTACCCGAGGCCGATCTTCTTGCGGTCCTCGACGACGCGGGCGTAGCCGAGGTCCTCCAGCCAGATCGGGGTGCGCGACCCTCGGCCGGTGGCGTCCACGACCAGGTCGGCGTCGACGATCTCCTCGCCCTTGTCGCCGTTCAGGTTCTGCACGCGGACGCCGACGATCTTGCCGCGGTCCGGTGTCGCGGCGAGGCCGAGGATGTCGTGCCTCTCAAGGAAGGTCACGTTGCCAAGGGCCGCGGTCCGCTCGCAGACGTGGCGCTCCAGCATCGGGCGGCTGGCCGCGACGCAGATCATGCCGGCGGGCTCCTGCCTGAGGTGCTTGCCCCGGGCGTACCAGCGCACGGTCCCGGCCAGGTCTCCCTGCGGGACGCCGTCGTCGAAGATCTCCGTGGTGATCCCCGGGTACATCTGCTCGATGGCCATCTGGCCTCGGGTCATCAGTCCGTTGATGTGACGTCCCTGCGGGCAGCCGCGGCGCGGCCCATCCACCCCGATCAGCTCGTCACGGTCGACGATGACGACTTCGTCGTAGGCGTCGGAAAGCACCCTGGCCGCGAACAGCCCGGCCAGGCTCCCGCCGAGCACCACCGCACGGGTATTGGCGTCGTTGCCCATCGTGGTCATCTCCTCGAAATTCCGTTTCTTCAGGCATCGTCTATGGGGCTGTCGGTAATCGGTGATGGACCGTTCGCCTGGCGACCACCGGCACAGCCCGGGATTTCACACCGGCCGTGGCCGGAGTGGCGGACACCGCCCGCCGGAATATCCGGGCGAGGCGCCGGCGTTCAGCCCGGTACCGGTCCGCCGGTGCAGGGGACAACGACCCGCGAGTGGGTACGGATGAACTTTCCTTTGTTCAGGGGAAAATGGTGGTTCCGCCGATCAGCACGGCTACATCGTCACGCCCGGCCGCGTCGTGACGCATCTTTCGGAATGCTGTTCTGTGACCCCGGAAGCACCACTACCGAAGGAACTCGTCCGCCCTTTCCAAGGAACACCGCAATTCAGGAGATGTAACCCGCGGCGGTGAATGTGACGCTGACTCGCATGACCGAGTTTGAAGGCAAGACCGTACTGATCACCGGTGGCGGCAGCGGCATGGGCCTGGCCACCGCACAGCGGCTCGTGGACGCCGGCGCGCGCGTGGTGCTCGCCGGCCGCAGCGAGGAGCGCCTCGCCACCGCCGCCAAGGGCCTGGACGCCGACGACCGCGTCCTCGCCGTCCCCGCCGACGTGTCCCAGACCGGCGACCTCGACCGTCTCGCCTCGGAGATCGAGCAGCGCTTCGGCGGGCTCGACGGCGTCTTCGCCAACGCGGGCGTCGCCTCGTTCGGGCTGAGCGCGTTCGTCACCGAGGAGGACTTCGACGGGATCGTCGGCATCAACCTCAAGGGCGTCTACTTCACCATCCAGAAGTCCCTCCCCCTCCTGCGGGACGGGTCCGCCGTGGTGATCAACGGGTCGTGGCTGGCGCACAAGGGCCTGGCCTTCACGTCGGTCTACGCCGCCACCAAGGCCGCGGTGATCAACCTCACCCGCACCCTGGCGCCCGACCTCGGCGCGCGGGGCATCCGGGTCAACGCCGTGAGCCCCGGCTACATCGTGACCGACATGTTCACGGCCATCTCCAGCACCGAGGAGGCCCAGGAGCAGTGCCGCAGCCAGGTCGCGCTCGGCCGCCTGGGCAGCGCCGAGGACGTCGCCGACGCCGCGTTCTTCCTGCTGTCGTCCCGCTCGTCGTACATCACCGGCCAGGAGCTCGTCGTCGACGGCGGCCTGACCACCTCCGTCCCGCTGTAGGCGAGGACACCAGGCGCCCGCCGGCCGCCCGCGCTCCCAGGCCGTCCAGGCGCCGTGAGGGTCCTTCCCTCCACAGAGAGCCGATACATCGGAGGTATACCGGACCGCTCCATCGAGATGATTCCGACCGGCTAGCAGGGAGAAGTCCCTGTTTGCCGGTCATTTTCCTTTTTTTCTGCGCGATTCTGTTGGGTTTTGTTGGGTCATTCCGACGTCCGGTCCCCTATTGACGTCGGAAGACATCCAATGTTAACTGCGCCTGACAGTCTGAAACCGGAGCTGTGCGGCCTCTTGGTCCAGGGATCGCCGCGGCTCCGTTCACCACCCCCCGCCTGCGCGGCCGAGCGATGGCAGCGTGCCTGCTCCGCACGGTCATGCCTCAGCGCGGTGAGGGTGGCCGGCCGCAGGAGAGGAAGACCATGTTGAAGAGGCTGTTACACTGCCTGCCTCCGCTGACGCTAGCCGCCGGTCTGCTGACCGCGGGTGCCGCCTCGCCGGCCCTGGCCTCGACGACCGACGCCGCCTTCGACCAGGCGGCCGGCGCGCTCAACGTGGACTACCAGGGCTACATGTCGAAACACGACATCGTCTACAACAGGCCCAACACCAACCCGCTCTACGGGCTCACCGTCGGCAACGGCAAGACCGGCGCCATGGTGTGGAACCAGAACGGCCTGACGATGCAGGTGTCGGGCACCGACCTGTCGCAGCAGTCGGCCTTCGCGGCCGGGCTGGTCAACCTGTACTCCAACCCCGGCATGGACACGAGTTACACGACCTACCAGCAGCGGCTGAACCTGTACGACGGCACCCTCACCACCAAGTACGACTCCAACCGGACCGTCACCATCATGGGCTCGCCCAACTCCGAGGTCATGGGCATCCACGTCGACGACAGCCGCGGCGGGGTCTCCAGCGTGGCGCTCGACCTGAGCATGTGGGACCCGGCGACCGTCACCAACAGCGGTGACGTCCCCGACCTGAACACCTGGAAGACGATCTCCACCTACGCCGACTCCGCCAGCGCCGGGCTGAGCCGGGGGCAGACCGACGCCAACGGCTTCGGCTACACCCTCGCCGCCACCGTCGAGGGCGCGAGCTACACCACGCAGGTCGTGGACGGGCGCAAGGTGCGGCTGAACATCACGCCCACCTCCAGCTACACCATCTGGCTCACCGCGGCCAGCCGGATCAACGCCCCCAACCGCGACTCGGTGACCCAGGCCAAGAACCAGCTCTCCTCGACCAAGGGCACCGGCTACTCCACCACGTACACCAACTACCGCAACTGGTGGCACTCGTTCTGGGGCAAGTCCTTCGTCCAGTACTCCAACGGCTCGCGCGACGCGGACTACATGGAGAACGTGTACTACCTCAGCACGTACATGATCGCGGCCGGCGGTTACGGCAACTACCCCCTGCACTTCATCAACGGGGTGTTCCGCGCCACCCAGGACGCCACGAAGTGGAGCAACGCGTACTGGTACTGGAACCAGCGCGACGTCTACAACTCCTTCCTGGCCTCCAACCACACCGACCTGATGGACGGCTTCAACAAGCTCTACAGCCGTAACTACAACGCGCTGAAGTCGTACACACAGACCAGGTACGGCGTCGACGGGCTGTGGGTGCCGGAGACCATGGGCTGGGACGGCAACGCGCGCGGCACGGTGGGCAGCGACTACACCAAGAACATCCTGTCCACCGGGTACGAGGCCGCCTACAACATGTACATGCGGTACCGCTACACCAACGACCAGAACTACCTGAGTAACGTCGCCTACCCGTTCATGCGCGAGACGGCGAAGTTCTACTCGGCCATGCTGACCCACGACACCAGCAACAACACGTACTACATGGCCAACTCCAACTCCCACGAGACCTACTGGAACGTGCGGAACGCCATCACCGACCTGGCCGCCGTGCGCAGCATCTTCCCGCTGACCATCCAGGCCAGCACGCAGCTCGGAGTGGACAGCGGCCTGCGGTCCGGCTGGCAGAACGTGCTCGACCACCTGGTGCCCTACCAGGTCGCCAACGGCGCCTACCAGCCGCACCAGCCGCCGATCTCGCAGACCAGGAACAACGAGAACGTCTCGTCCGAGCTCATCTGGCCCTACGACGTCACCGGCATCGGCTTCCCCGACTACCAGACGGCGGTCAACACCTGGAACGCCCGGCCCTTCCCCTACGGCAACGTCTGGGCCAACGACGCCGTCCAGGCGGCCCGCCTCGGCCTCGGCGACCAGGCCTACCAGGGCATGAAGACGATGCTGCAGAAGTACCAGAACTACTCCAACGGCATGACCAACAACACCAACGGCGTCTTCGAGTACCTCGGCGTGCACCTGACGGCGATGAACGAGTCGCTCATGCAGAGCTACAACAACAAGATCCGGGTCTTCCCTGCCGTGCCGGGCGACTCCTCCTTCGTCGGGAAGTTCACCCTGCTGGCCAAGGACGGCTTCCTGGTCAGCTCCGAGCGTGAGGCCGGCGAGATCAAGTACGTCGGGCTCAAGAGCCTGTACGCCAAGCAGGCGACCGTGGTCAACCCGTGGGGCACCCAGCAGGTGCGCGTCCGCCGCACCTCCGACAACTCCATCGTGACCACCGCCTCCACCTCCGAGATCTCCTTCGCCACCGCCACGAACGCCGTCTACGTGGTGGAGCGGACCGCCAAGCCGCTCAGCTCCTACACCTCGACCCGGCTGACCGGCACCGCCAACCAGAGCTCCAAGGCGCTCAGCGGCACCGCCTCCACCCTGGGCCTCGGCTCGTCGTCGTCCCCCGGGCTGGTGAACGACACCCTGCTCACCTACGACTCCGGCTGGAACCTCACCACCGCCCGGGGCTACGGCGACTACAACGACGACACCCACCACAGCACCGTCGTCGGCGCGGCCGCGCAGTACACCTTCACCGGCACCGGCGTCGAGTACCTGTCGGAACGCTTCAGCGACATGGGCAACGTCGACGTCTACATCGACAACGTCCTGCAGCAGAACGTGAACCTGAACGTGTCCGGCGGCCGGCAGGTCCAGCAGGTCGTGTACAGGAAGACCGGGCTGGCCAGCGGCCAGCACACGATCAGGATCGTCAACAAGACCACCTCGGTCGGCATGGTCGACGCCCTGCGCGTCCTCACCACGTCCAGCTCGGGCGCGGTCAGCCTGCGGTCCAAGGCCAACAACCTGTTCGTCACCGCCCCGAGCGGGTCGGCGCTGATCGCCAACGGCTCCAGCGCCGGGACCGGCCAGCAGTTCGACCGGGTCGACCTGGGCGGCGGCAACATCGCCCTGAAGGCCAGGAGCAACGGCCAGTTCGTCTCGGCGGAGAACGCCGGGGCCAATCCCCTGATCGCCAACCGCCCGTCGGCGGGGGCCTGGGAGACCTTCCAGCTCGTCACCAACTCCGACGGGACCGTCAGCCTCAGGGCCCAGGTCAACAGCATGTACGTCTGCGCGGACGGCGGCGGCGCCCAGCCGCTGATCGCCAACCGCGCCTCGATCGGCCCCTGGGAGTCATTCGACCTCGTCACGACCTGAACCATCCGGGCCTCCGCGCCTTATCACCAGATAGCACCTCGGCGACCCTCACCCGGCGGGCACCTCGTGCCCGCCGGGTCCGGTTCCCGGCCGAACCCCTCGCAGGAGAACCCATGACACGAGCAGCCGTTCCCCGTCCCTTCCTGGTGGCGACGCTGATGGCCATATTGCTGACGGCCCTCGGCGCCGTGACCACCACCTCCCCGGCCGCCGCCGCCACCTGGACCGGCACCTGGGCCGCCTCGCCCCAGAACAGCGGCACGACCTTCAACCGGCAGACGATCCGGCAGGTCGTGCACACCAGCATCGGCGGCACCTCGGCCCGCATCCAGTTGTCGAACGCCTTCGGCAACCAGGCCGTGACCTTCGACGACGTCCACGTGGCCCGCCGCACCTCCGACTCGGGCGTCGACCTCGCGACCGACCGGGTGGTGACCTTCGGCGGCCAGCGGTCGGTCACCGTCGCCGCCGGCGGCCTGGCGGTCAGCGACCAGATCGCCTTCACCGTCCCGGCGCAGGCCGACATCGTGGTCAGCGTCTACCTGCCCTCGCCGACCGGCCCCGCCACCTACCACCAGACCGCGACGCAGACCAACTACATCGCCTCGGGCGACGTCAGCGGCAACGCCTCCCTCTCGGGCGCGCAGCAGACCGGCAGCTACTACTTCCTGGCCAACGTGGACGTGCAGAACGCCGCCTCGCAGGGCGCCGTCGTCACGCTGGGCGCCTCGATCACCGACGGCGTGGGGTCGGCCAACAACGCCAACCACCGCTGGCCCAACCGGCTGGCCTCGCGGCTCATCGACTCCGGCCGCACGGTCGGGGTGCTGAACCAGGGCATCAGCGGCAACCGGCTGCTGGCCGACGGCGCCGGGCAGAGCGCTCCCCACCGCTTCGACCGTGACGTGCTCAACCAGCCGGACGCCCGCTGGGTGATCTTCACCGACGACCCGATCAACGACCTGGGCTCCTCCAACCCGCCGCCCTCGGCGACCTCACTGATCAACGCCGCCAAGGACCTGATCAGCCGCGCCCACGCGCGCAACATCAAGTTCATCTGCGCGACGCTGACCCCGTTCCGCGGGTCGGGCGGCTGGAACCAGTCGGCCGAGGACCAGCGGGTCGCGTACAACAACTTCGTGCGTGGCTCGGGCAGCGGGTGCGACGCGGTGCTCGACGCGGACGTGGCGACCCGGGACCCGGGCAACCCGACCATGTTCCTGCCCGCCTACGACACCGGCGACCACCTGCACCCCAACGAGGCGGGGCTGCAGGCCATCGCGAACGCCGTCGACCTGGGCTGGTTCGGCGGGACCACCACCCCCGTCCCCGCGCAGATCAGCCTGCGCTCGCGGGCCAACGGCCTGTTCGTGACCGCCCCCAACGGGTCGGCGCTGATCGCCAACGGCGCGAGCGCCGGCACGGCCCAGCAGTTCGAGCAGGTGAACCTGGGCAACGGGAACTTCGCCCTGAAGGCCAGGAGCAACGGCCAGTTCGTCTCGGCCGAGGCCGCCGGGGCACAGCCCCTGATCGCCAACCGCGCCTCGGCGGGGTCGTGGGAGACCTTCCAGCTCCTGCGTAACTCCGACGGCACCTACAGCCTCAAGGCGCAGGTCAACGGCAAGTACGTCTGCGCCGACGGCGGCGGCGCCCAGCCGCTGATCGCCAACCGCGCCGCCGTCGGCCCGTGGGAGTCGTTCGACCTCGTCACCAGCTAGCCGGACCGGTGCCCGCGGTTCCGACGCCACCTGGCGCCGGAATCGCGGGCGTCACGATTTCCGTCCGGCCCGGACCGGTCAGGTCAGGGCGGTGGAGTTGCGCATGATGTCGTCGCGGAACCGGCCCTCGGGGTCGACGCGGCGGCGCACCTCGTCCGCCCTGGCCACCTGGGCGGCGTCCAGGTGCCCCTGGGGCTGGGCGTGGCTCTCCACGAAGGTGGGCGCGGTCCTGCCGGTGTCCCACGGCGCCAGCGCGGCGCGCACCCGGGCGCAGTGCTCCTGGATCGCCTCCTTGGTGAGCGGCCCGCCCGGCACCCCCGCCCCCGAGTAGGCGTACCTGGCGTCGAGATGGGTGAGCGCGCCGCCCTCGGGGTCGGGCACCGCGTAGGCGCCGCCGAGCTGGCGCAGACCCGCGGTGATCAGCGGCGAGCCGGACCCGGCGCCGATCACGCGCAGCAGCTCCTCGACGCCGTCGTCCCCGATCTCGCCGAGCAGCATGTGGTCGCCCACGATGGCGACCGGGTCGGAGGGGTCCATGTGCGACTCCAGCACCCCGGCGGGCCCGGTCAGCTCCCAGCCGTCCAGCACCGGGTCGGCCAGCGCACGCAGCGGCCCGAGCAGCTCGTCGGCGTCCCGCTGCGCGGCGGCCACGTCGGCGCCGGTCTCGACCAGGATCACCCCGTCCACGCACAGCACCGGCCCGGCGGCCAGCACGGGCGGCACCTCGGGCAGCGCGGGCAGGTTCATCACCCGCGCGGACGTCGCCACCTCGGGCGGCGCGTTCTCGGTCCACGCGCGCCACGCCCGCAGCAGCGCCGGGGCGTCGGCGGCCGGCCAGAACGCGGCGCCGGTGATGACCTTGGCCACCGGGAACAGGGCGATCTCGACGGCGGTCACGACGCCGAAGCCCCCGCCGCCGCCGCGCAACGCCCAGAACAGCTCGGGGTCGGTGTCGGCGTCGACCCTGAGCAGGTCGCCGCCGGCCGTGACCAGCTCGATCGCGCGGACGCTGTTGACGGCCAGCCCGACCTTGCGGCTGTAGAAGCTCATGCCGCCGCGCAGCAGGTAGCCGACGACCCCGACGTCCGGCGACGAGCCGTGCGGCGGGGTCAGCCCGTGCGCCGACGCCGCCGCCACGACCGCGCCCCACGGGGTCCCCGCCGGGACGCGGGCCAAGCGGCGGGCGGCGTCGATCTCGACCGCCCCCGCCAGCCGCGTCCTGATCAGCAGGGCGTCCGGCATCGGGCGCGCGGTCGCGGACGCGTGCCCGGTCGTGTGGACGCGCACGGGCAGCCGCTCGGCGGCGGCGAAGCGCAGCGCGGACCTGATGTCCTCCACCGTGCGCGCCGTCACCGCCGCGAACGGCTCGGCGGGCGCGATCAGGTTGAAGACCCGGGTCGCGGCCTCGTACGCGGGCTCGCCGGGAAGCGCGATGCCCGTGTCCCGGTCGCTGACTGTGGTCATGAGCGGATGGCCTCCAGGTCGATCGTCGGCACGGTCACGCGTCGCGGGCCGGTCAGTCCCGTACGGCGGTGACGTAGGCGAAGCAGCCGGGGCCCGAGTAGTCACGCACCGACATCCCCGCGTCGGCCAGCCACCGCCGGAGCTCCACCTCGGTGAACAGCAGCATGCCCTCGGGGCGGCTCGGGAAGAAGTGGGACTCCTGGAAGTAGCGGGCGATCGGGTCGGAGTCGAACACGAAGGTCATCATCGTGAACGTGCCGCCAGGCCGCAGCACCCGGCCCACCTCGGAGATGGCCGTGGCCGCGTCGTCGGGGAAGGCGTGCAGGGCGTTCCAGCAGTTCACCGCGCCGAAGCTGGCGTCCTCGAACGGGATGTCCAGGGCGCTGGCCCGGACCGCGGGCACCGCCGGCAGCTTCTCGCGCAGCACGGTCAGCATCGGCAGGCCCATGTCGAGCGCGATCAGCCGGTCCGCGCCGACCGTCCGCGCCACGATGGCGGTCCACCGGCCCGCGCCGGCCGCGAGGTCGAGCACCGGCCCGTCGACCGGGGCGATGTGCTCGGCCACGTAGTCGTCCTCGTCGCCGGGCGTCACCGCGCCGCCCCAGTTGGCGCCGGCGATGCGCAGGTAGGCCGGCCGCAGGACGGACTCGTAGTACAGGCCCATGCTCGGCATCTCCGCGAGCTTCTGCAGCAGGTCGGAGGTGGCCTCGTGCGTGACGTCCGAGACGTCCTCGCTCACGCCCTCGGCGAGGTCCAGGATGCCGCGCGCGATCGGGTAGGTCACCGAGCAGCTCGCGCAGCGGACCTTGTCGTCCCCGAACTCCAGCGAGCCCTTGCAGGCCGGGCAGCGCAGGGCGTCGTCGTACTGGCCGAAGGTGTCCGCGCCGAGCTCGGCGGCGGGCGCCGCGGCGGCGCCGGCGGCCGCGGCCACGCCGGGGATCTCCACCGGGACGCCGTACCGCACCGCCCAGTACGCCATGGCGCCCGAGTAGCCCAGCATGGTCCGGGTGTCGTTCTCCCAGTTCTTGGCGATCTGCGCGGGGGTGAGGCCGCGGATCCACTCCTTGTCGAACTCGCGCTCGGCGTCGGTCAGCTTCCACACCGACGGGGAGGGCCAGACGCGGCCGAGGTCGGGGTCGGCGGGGTCCAGCTCGCGCACGCCGCGCTCCAGCCGGGTCTGGTCGCCCGGCTCCAGCTCAAGGTGCTCGGCGGCGGCCAGGACGCGCTCGCGGTCGGCGGGGAAGTGCGACACCAGGTACAGCAGGGCCAGGGTCAGCGGCGTCCCGTTGACGGCGGCGCCGAGCAGCTCCAGGTACCGGTCCATCCCCTGACGGACCGCCGCGACCACCTCGCCGGCGACGGGGTACTCGGCCTCGGCCAGCAGGCCGAGCAGGACGAGCAGGTAGCCCTTGCGGCCGTCGTCGACCTGGTCCAGGTGCGCCACGAGCAGGGGGGTCGCGGCCAGGGCCTCATCGGTCAGCTCTCCGTCGTTCCACAGCGCGCCCACCAGCCGCTGGTACTCCGCGTCGAGCTCGTCGGGCGCCGCGCCGTCGAAGTCGGTCAACAGGTCGGCGACGGTCAGCGGCGTAGTGGAAACACTCATGTGCGCGTCCTTTCACGAAAGGGAGGAAGGGGTGAGTCCGCGCGGCTCATTTCGCAGCCGCGCGTCGACCGCGCCCAGGTGCACCGCCAAATGGCCGCATGAGCGGCCCAGCTCACTCCGCGCTTCCGGCAGAAAATCCGTTTGTAAAAGCTTCGCACCGGCCGCCCCGGCCGTCTTCTCCGAACGTGCTTAGCGGGGGCGCCGCCGCCGGGCGGGGCGGCGGCACCGCAACCATAAAGATGCGAACGGGCCGAACGGCGCCCACGATAGGCGACATGGTGCGCGATTCCGGTCGCGTCGCGTTTCCTCGGTTCGGTACGGCGTGCGAAGCCGCTCGATTGGAGTGACCAATTTCATGACCAGGGAACTGATCGACCCGGCCGATATCGGCACGCATTACGACGAGCGCTCCCCCATCGGGGACGAGTTCCGCAACGGCCAGCTCCACATGTGGTACTGGTACGACAACGAGGACGACACCCCGCTGAAGGACGCCGTCCACCGGATCAGCCGCAAGGTGACCGACACGCTCGGGCTGCGCCCCGGCGACCGTCTCCTCGACGCGGGATGCGGGCCGGGCGAGACGGCGGTGTACACCGCGAAGACGTTCGGCGCCCAGGTCACCGGCATCACGGTGAGCGCCTTCGAGATCGACAAGGCCAAGGAGCGTGCGGCCGCCGTCGGGGTGAGCGACCTCGCGACGTTCGAGTACGGCGACTACATGGACCTCACCTACCCCGACGACTCGTTCGACGCGGTGCTGGCCCTGGAGTCGCTGCAGAACGCGCAGGACATCGGCCAGGTGCTCCGTGAGCTGTTCCGGGTGCTGCGGCCGGGAGGACGGATCTCGTTCTCCGACTTCAGCCTGGAATCGGCCTCCGACCCCGAGCGGGTCGCGAAGTTCATGGACACCCTCAAGCTGCGCGAACTGCCGAC
This sequence comes from Sphaerisporangium corydalis, assembly GCF_025506355.1. Lineage (GTDB taxonomy): Bacteria > Actinomycetota > Actinomycetes > Streptosporangiales > Streptosporangiaceae > Sphaerisporangium > Sphaerisporangium corydalis. Next base: position 51,918 of record NZ_JANZYP010000011.1, on the reverse strand, counting down.
CCTGGCCGAATGGCTGGAGCACACGCGGGACGCCGGCTTCGAGGTCGAGGAGTACACGCAGTGCGGCCCGAGGGTCTTCGGGATGAAGTCGAAGTACATCAAGGCCGCGATGGACCAGCGCGACACGATCGTCTCGAAGTTCGGCGAAGAGGCGATCGCGGAGTTCTCCCGCAGGCATCTCGGGTTCTTCGCCCCGAGAAAACACCAGATCGGGTACGTCATCGTCTCGGCGCGCAAACCCCGGCACTGAGCAGGCGCCACGCTGGAGCACCCCTATCCCCCGTGGATTCCGTTGCCGTACCCGTACCGCACTCCCGACGCACCATCAGTGGAGCTGACATGACAACGGGTACAGAACAGACCTCGCCCGCCCCGGAGGGCACCTCCGACTACTACGACGTTTCCAACCTCGTACTGGTCGAGCTGTGGGACGACAACTTCCACCACGGCTACTGGCTCTCCGAGGACGACGAGAGCTCGAACAAGGTCGCCACCGACCGGCTCACCGACCTGCTCATCGAGAAGTCCGGGCTCGGGCGGGGCGGGCGGGTGCTGGACGTCGGTTGCGGCATCGGCACCTCCGCGTTCCGCCTGGCCGGGATCTCGCCCGCCGAGGTCGTGGGCGTCTCCAACAACCAGGCCCAGATCGACGAGGCCAACCGCCGGTCCGCGGCCCTCGGCCTGGCCGGCCGCGTGACCTTCGAGTTCGCCGACGTGCTCTCCCTGCCCTACGACGACGACGCCTTCGACGTCGTGTGGGTCTTCGAGGCGCTCATGCACATGGACCGTTCCCGTACCCTGCTCGAACTGCGCCGGGTGCTGCGGCCGAGCGGCCGGATCGTCATCACCGACCTGCTGCGGCACGGCCCGCTGGACGAGGCCGACGAGCGGACGGTGCGCGAGCACCTGGAGGAGATGCACTCCAGCCCCCTGCTCCCCGAGGCCGAGTACCGGGCCCTGGTGGCCGAGGCCGGCCTGGAGCTGGACGAGCTGCTCGACGTGAGCGAGAACACCAGGAAGACCGCGTGGCGGGTGTACGACGCGGTGAACGAGCGGTACCAGGAGATGGTGGAGCGCTTCGGCCCGGAGGTCGCCGGGCTGCTGGAGGTGTTCCGCAACCCGATCGGGCTGCTGCCGCAGATGGGGTACCTCATCGCGGTCGCGCGCAAGCCGGCCTGACCGCTCCCGGCGGCCGGTGGACGAGGGACGAAATGCTCTGCCGGCCGCGCCCAGCGTCATCGATGGGCGCGGCCGGCAGGGACCGGTGACCGGTCGGCGACCTCACGCGTGCGCGTCGTCGCCGACCCCGAACCGCGCCTTGGCCAGCTCGCGCTTCGCGATGGTGGACAGGAAGACGGCGAAGCCGGCGTGGCTGTGGAACATCGACATGTCCCGCCACACGCGCTCGATCCGCTCGCCCTGGCGGACCGCGCTCGAACCGGCGGTGGGGAACAGGTAGCTCTCGACGGCGTGCCAGCAGAGGTCGACCACCTCGTGGCAGATGGACGCGATCCGCATCTCGTGTTCCTGGGTGACCGCCGACGGGCCCAGCGCGCAGGTGTCGCGCCACTGCTGGACGGCGTTCAGGATGGCGGCCTCGCCCGTGGCGATCATGCCGGCGGCCTTGCCGTACCAGTACTGGTAGTCGGGCGCCTCGGCGCGGCCCATGGACGGCGGGAACGCGGTGGTCCGCGTCCGCATCAGGTCCTCGTAGGCGTCGAGCGCGCCCTTGGCCATGCCGACGGCCAGGACGGCGTCCTCGATGACCATGAAGCTGAGCTGGCCGCCGCCGTACTCGGGGTTGCCGTGCAGGTCACGGCCGGGCGTCCCGGCGGTGACGCTGATCTGGCTGATGTGGCTGTTCAGCGTGAAGTTCGACGGGACGATCCCGTCCAGCATGGTGATGCTGTGCGAGCCGCTGCCCTTGAGGCCGAGCTGCTTGCCCCAGTCGTGCAGGCGCGTCCACTCGCTGCGCGGGGCGATGAACAGCATCGGCGCCGGCGGCTCGCCCTCGGCGGGCGACACCAGGGTGTGGCCGATGAAGTGCGTCGCGTACGGCGAGCCGGAGCAGTAGTTCCAGGTGCCGTTGAGCACCCAGTCGCCCGCGGGCGTGCGCGCCGCGGTGCCGCTGGGCATCACCGTCGCGGGGGCGATGAAGTCGCCGTCGCCGAAGATCTCGGCCTGGGTGCGGTCGTCGAACAGCGAGGCGACGACCAGCGCGTGCGCGTGGCCGAGGCAGTACATCCACCCGGTCGACGGGCAGCCCCGCGTGAGCGCCATCACCACCCGCATGAAGGTGTCGATGCCGAGCTCCAGCCCGCCGTAGCGGCGCGGGACCAGGATCCGGTAGAAGCCGGCGCGCAGGAACTCCTCGTGGGTGTCCTGGGCGTAGAAGGTGCGCTCCTCGGTCTCGCCCTGGCGCGCGACAAGGGTCGGGGCGATGGCCTCGGCCCGGGCGATGATCTCGGCCTTCGTCGGCGCGGTTTCGGGGTGGAATACGACTCCGTATTCGGAGACATTCGTGACTGCCATCGCTGCGCAGGTCCTTTATCTCGAATGGTTGGCGGGGACAGTGGTGCCTGTTACTCCCTCAAGCGCGGCGCCGCCCCTCGCGGCCTCACCTTCACATCCGCCCATGCGTTCAGCGTCGCCCCCACCGGCCGCGCGGGGCATCTCCTGGAGTGCGGAGTGACCTTCGCGCGCGTGCCGCGCGGGCAAGAGCGCACTTTGGAAAATGCGACCGGACCACCGGAATGTAATGGTCTAGTCCTGCCGGTCGATGCACGGCGGCTCGCTCACCACCCCTGAGGCTGCCGACCGCCCCCCTCGATCGAGTCAGAACCGGCCAGAGCTGAGAAGGTGCGTCACATTGGTGGAGTTAACGAAACCCGTCGGTTCCCGTCCGGTGGCCCTGCCATCCCGATTGCCGTCGCTGACCGGAATGCGGTTCATCTCGGCGGCGATGGTCTTCCTGACCCACGCCCTCGGTGCGAACCTTTTCGCGTCGGCGGATTTCACGAGCACGTACACGATGCTGGTCGTGCAGGGCGGCTGGGCGGCCGTCTGTTACTTCTTCATCCTGAGTGGGTTCGTCCTGACCTACGCCCAGCGTTCCACCGACACGCCGAAGACGTTCCTGCGGCGGCGCTTCCTGAAGATCTATCCGAACTACGCGATCACGCTGATCGCGGCCCTGATCCTGGTGAGCGTGGTGGCCAAGACGGCCATCGACGGCAAGGTGGCGTTCCTGCACTTCGCCCTGCTGCAGGCGTACTTCCCCACCATGGACATCCGGATCGCCTTCAACTCGCCCGCCTGGTCGCTGTCGTGTGAGGCGCTGTTCTACCTCTGCTTCCCGCTGCTGGCCCGCTACATCGTGCGGATCAGGCCCGAGCGGCTCTGGGCGTGGACGGGCGCCGTCGTGGCCGTGATCTTCGCGGTGCCGCTGCTGTCCAAGCTGCTGCCCGCCCAGCCGCCGATCCCCGGCTTCGGCATGACCGAGTCGACCATGTGGTTCATCATGCAGTTCCCGCCGGTCCGGATGCTGGAGTTCATCTTCGGCATGCTGATGGCGCGCATCGTCATGACCGGCAGGAAGCTGCCGCTGAGCCTCGGCGGCTCGGTGGCGCTGGGCATCGCGCTCTACGCGCTGTCGCCGCTGTTCCCGCTGGACTACAACGTGGTGGCCACCTCCATCGTCCCCCTCGGCCTCATCATCGCCGCCGGGGCCGTGCGTGACTCCCAGGGGCGGACGAACTGGCTGGGCAGCCGGCCGATGATCAAGCTCGGTGAGTGGTCGTACGCCTTCTACATGTGGCACTACCTGATCCTGATCTACGCCCGCCAGTGGTTCGGCTCCCCGAAGGGCTGGAGCACCCCGGCCGGGTTCGGCATGCTCGGCGTGCTGTTCCTGATCACCCTGGGCCTGTCCTACCTGCTGTTCACGCTGGTCGAGGACCCGATCATGAAGCGGTTCGCCTCGTCCAAGAAGCGGCCGCGGCACTCGGTGAGCCCGCCTCCCCCGCCGCCCATCTCGGGCCTGGACTCCGCCCCCAAGGCCGAGGCCACCGCCGGCGCGACGGGAGCGCCCACCACCGCCTCCTGACCACCCCTACGGAGAACGCGGGCCGGCCGGCCCGCGTTCTTTCGTGTTCCGGGGAGAGGACGGCTCGTCCAGGACCGGGGCCTGCGGCTCGTCCAGGACCGGGGCCTGCGGCGCGTCAGGTCGTACGGCTTGGGATCGTGAAGCGGTGAGCGGGCCGTGGGGCGGCGTGAACGGGCGGGGACGCCAAGACGCCCCGCCGGCCGGGGGAACCTTGCGGGGCGTCGTCTGGGGGGCGCGTGCGCGCCGGGGTGGGGTTACGCGTCGGCGACCGCGGGGATGACGTCCTTGCCGACGACCTCGACCGTGCGGACCGGGTCGGGGCCGGAGATGATGCCGAGCGCCGTCTGGACGCCGAGCTCGGCGAGCCCGCGCAGCATCCCGGCCAGCTCCCCCGCCTTGGCGCCGTCGTCGCCGACGTCGAAGGGGAAGATGACGGTCTTCTCGATCGCGTCGTAGTCGCGGCCCTCGGTCTCGCAGTGCCCGCGCAGCACCTCGAGCTTGGCGGCCAGGTCCGGCCCCGGGTAGAGGTTGCACGCGTCGGCGTACCGGGCGACCAGGCGCAGCGTCCTCTTCTCGCCGCCGCCGCCGATCATGATCGGCGGATGCGGCCGGGTGAGGCTCTGCGGCAGGTTCAGCGGGCGCTCCAGCCGGAAGTGCTCGCCTTCGTACGGGCGCTCGTCGCCGCGCTCGCCCTCCCACATGCGCAGGCAGATCTGGACGGTCTCCTCCAGGGCCTCGAAACGCTCGGCCAGGGAGGGGAAGGGGATGCCGAGGCCGCGGGCCTCGTCGGCGTCCCAGCCGACGCCGAGGCCGAGCATCGCCCGGCCCCCCGACAGCACGTCCAGCGTCGTCAGCGTCTTGGCCAGCAGTCCTGGCCGCCGGAAGTGCACGCCCGCCACCACGGGGGCGAGCCGGCAGCGCCGGGTGTGGGCCGCGAGCAGCGCGAGCGTCGTGAAGCACTCGAGCTGCGGCGCCTCAGGGCCACCCGCGTGGGGGCCCTGCCAGAGGTGGTCGCCGACGCCGATGATCGAGAACCCGGCGTCGTCGGCGGTCTGCCCGATCTCGGCGAGGGTCTCCGCCATCCGGACGGCCCCGCCCTGCCAGGCGAAGTCACCGATCACCATTCCAACGTTCATGTCAGCCTCCCATCGGCCGATCTCATGCCTTCTCGTACCTCAGGACACAGACACCGGTGTCGAACACCCGGGTCTCGGCGAGGGTGAGGCCGATCCGCTCGCCGAGGTCGCCGAACAGGCTCCTGCCGGCGCCGAGGACGATCGGGTGGACCCACAGCCGGTACTCGTCGATCAGGCCGCGCCGCATCAGGCCCTGCGCGAGCTCGGCACTGCCGTAGATCAGCATGTGCCCGCCCGGCCGCGCCTTCAGGTCCTCGACCTCCTTGACGGCGTCCGCGGCGACGCGGGAGTTGACCCACTCGGTCCGCTCCAGCGCGCGGGAGAAGACGATCTTCTCGAGGCCGTTCATCTTGTCGGCGAACGCGCCGGTCTGCTCGGGCCAGTACCCGACGAAGACCTCGTAGGTCCTGCGTCCGAGCAGGAGGGTGTCCACACCCTCGATCTGCTCGTCGGCGTACTCCTCCATCGCCTCGTCGAAGTTCCCGATGTTCCAGTCCATCTCCTGGTCGGGGCCCTCGATGAAACCGTCGACCGTCACGAACATCGCCAGGATCACTTTCCGCATGGCGGTCTCCCCGGCCGGTCAGTGCGCTTCGGCGGGCACCCGGGCGCTGAGCAGGACGGGCAGGCTCCGGTGGCCGTTCATGATGAACGTCGGCAGCGGCCGCAGCCCCTCCGCCGGCACGGCCAGGGAGATCTCGGGGAAGCGCTCGAACAGGGTGGACAGCCCGATCGAGCCGATCAGCCTGGCGATGCCGGCGCCGAGGCAGTAGTGGGGGCCGAACCCGAAGGACAGGTGCTCCTTGTCGGCGCGGGTGATGTCGAAGGTGCCGGCGTCCGGGCCGTGCAGCTCCGGGTCACGTCCCACCGCGCTGTAGTTGATCAGGATCGGGTCGCCCTTGGGGATGGTGACGCCGTCCAGCTCGATGTCGTCGGCGGCGAAGCGCAGCGGGAGACTGGCCAGCGGCGCCTCCACGCGCAGGGTCTCCTCCATGACGTGGTCCCACGTCAGCTGCCCGCTGGTGACGAGCTCGCGCTGGTCGGGGTTGGTGAGCAGGCCGGTGGTGGCGTTGTCCAGGAAGTTGATCGTGGTCTCGGAGCCGGCGCCCAGGATCGCGAAGATGGTGTCGGTCAGCTCCTCCTCGCTCAGGCGGGAGCCGTCCTCGTCGCGGGCGGCGATCAGGTCGCTGGTGATGTCCTCGCCCGGGTTGGCGCGCTTGGAGGCGATCAGCTCGGCCATCGCGTCCCGCCAGCCGGCCAGGATCGACCCGGCCTGCTCGGGGCTGACGGTGGTGTCCACCATCATGTCGATGACGACGGCCGTCTTGGCCAGGGCGTCCTCCGACATGCCGATCAGGTCGGCGACCAGGCGGGCGGGCAGCGGGAAGCAGAAGCGCTCGCGCAGGTCCACCACCTCACCGGGCTCGGTGGCCGCGAGCCCGTCGAGGAGCTGGTTGGTCAGCTCCACGATGCGCGGCCGGATCGCCTCGACGCGGCGCGGGGTGAACGCCTTGCCGATCAGCCGCCGCAGGCGCAGGTGGTCCTTGCCGTAGGAGGTGGAGATGTTGTCCATCGCGACCCAGCTGATCAGCTCCCAGTCCGGCGGGATCTCGCCGTTGCGGAACGCCGGCCAGTGGTTGCGCGCGCTTTTGGTGACCCGGGGGTCGGTGAGCATCCGCCGGATGACGGCGTGACTGCTGACGTACCACACGAGGATGCCGCCGGGCAGTTCCACCTGCGTCGCGGCACCCTGCGCCCGCAGCCTGTCGGCCTCGGCGTGGATGTCCGTGCCGGTGATGTCGAGGGCGACAGGGCAGCGTTGTTCCATGGGTGTCTCCAAGATCTTGTGGTTACTCCGGGAGCCTGATCGACAGGGAGTGACGGAACTGGTTCGTCGGGTCGTAGCGCTTCTTGACCTGCTGCAGCCGCGGGTAGTTGTCCTTGTAGTACAAGGTGTGCCACGGCACCCCCGAGGTGTTCAGCTCGGGGTCGGCCAGGTCGGAGTCGGGATAGTTGATGTAGGCGCCGTCACTGACGTCGTCCGGGACCGGGACACCGCCGCTGTGGGCGTAGACGTCGGCGAACAGGTCGCGCATGCGCGCGATGTTGGTCTCGTCCTCCCCCTCGCTCGCCCATGCCCCGAGGTAGGCGGCCTTGAGGATCGAGTCGCGCTGCGCGGTGGCCGTCGCATCCGGGGCGACGGTGTTCACCTGGCCGCCGTAGCCGACGAGCAGGAGCTGGGTGGGGTTGTACTCCTCGGCACGGAAGTGCCGGTGGATCGCGGCGATCTGCCGGTCGGTGTACCCCTTGCGGAGGTAGGCCGCCTTGATCTTGAAGCGGCGCACGCCCGGGTTGCCGGGGTCGCCGTAGCCCGGGTAGGCCGCCGCGTACAACCACGGCTGGACGTCCTGGAAGCTCATCATCGGCGGGGCGCCGACGCCTTCGCCGACCTCGGTGAGGAAGGCGGTCATCAGCTCCTCGGCGCCGTCCACGCCGTCGTCCACCAGCCCGCCGACCGCCAGTCCCGGCGGGGTCGAGTGGTGGGTGCCGTGGAAGTAGGGGAACACGTTCGCCTGCGGCGTGCCGGGGGCGCTGTTGTTCTCGCACCAGGTCCCGAAGTTGCGCAGGAGGGTGGTGAAGGACTCCTCGGTCAACCCGTCCCACGACCAGATGGCCATCCCGGTGCGCGTCGCGGCGGGGGCCTTCGGCAGCAGCTCGGCCGGGTCGGACGAGGTCGCGTCCGGGGTGCGGACCCAGTAGCGGGTCACCACGCCGAAGTTCCCGCCGCCGCCGCCGGTGTGCGCCCACCACAGCTCGCGGTGCGGGTCGTCCTCCTCGCGGGTGGCCACGACCACGCGGGCGGTGCCGTCCTCGCCGACGACCACGACCTCCACGGCGTACAGGTAGTCCACGACCGCGCCCAGGCTGCGGGACAGGGGGCCGAAGCCGCCGCCGGCGAAGTGCCCGCCCACCCCGACGTCGGGGCACATGCCCGCGGGGACGGTCACCCCCCATCCCTTGAACAGCACGCGGAAGACGTGGCCCAGCATCGCGCCGGACTCGATGGCGAACGCCCGCCTGCCGCTGTCGTAGTAGACGGCGGTCATCTCCGAGACGTCCAGCAGGACCTTGACCTCGGGGTTGGCGATGAAGTTCTCCAGGCCGTGCCCGCCACTGCGTACGGCGATGCGCCGGCCGGAGGCGACGGCCTCGTTCACGGCGTCGACGACCTGCTCGGTCGAGGTGACCACGCGCACGTAGTCGGGGCTGCCGGCGAACCGGTGGTTGGTGCCGCGCAGCATGCTCTGGTAGCGCGGGTCGCCGGGGGTGATGGTGGACGGCCCGAAGGCCGGGTGGTGCCCGCCCCGCGCGTCGCCGGACAGACCGGTGCCGGCCCCCACGCCGTTCGGATAGCCGCGGCTCTGTACCTCGGTCATGTTCGTTCCTCCAGTGGCGGCCGGCGGCGTCGACATCCCCGCGCGACCGGTCAATGGTCAGCTCGGCTACCACCAGCGTGCGGGCAGGGCGACCGGGGTGTCATCTCCGCATGTGCTCTGTGCCGGGCCCGTGAACGGCCGTTCCGCTGTTCCCGCGCGTGGGGGCGCGCGCGGCGGAAAAGACAGCAACGGCAAAGATGCGGCCCTGCCGGGCGCTGGCGAGCATTGCCTCAGACATCAGGCAGTTCTGCGTCTAGCGAGCCTGGCCGCCCGGAGGGGTGACCAGGCCGATCATGCTGCGCGGGCTCACCCCTCTTGCTCTCATGAAAGGACGCGCAAGTGAGTGAGGCGAACCGCTCCGACAAAATCGTCATCGACGCCGTGTTCTCCGAATACACCTTCCCGAACTTCCTTGACCCCATCAAGGAACGGGCCAGGGAGTTCGAGGAGCTGCATCCCGAGTACCGCATCGAGATCGGCAGTTTCTACTTCCAGAACCTCGGCGAGGAGGTCTCCAAGGCCGCCCTGGCGGGCCGCCCGCCGACGATCGCGTCGTACTACAGCGGCGCCAGCCAGCTCGCCCGCGACACGCTCACGGCCGACGGCAGGCCGCTGTTCACCACGGTGGAGAAGGCGATCGGCGGGCGCGACGAGATCCTCGGCCACCCGGTCGTGATCGACGACATCGTGACCGCGTGCCGCGACTTCTACACCATCGACGGCTCCTTCGCCGCGATGCCGCTGACCCTGTCGACGATGCACATGTACACCAACACGACGCTGCTGCGCGCGGCGGGCGTGCGGGAGGTGCCGCGGACCTGGCAGGGCATCGAGGCCGCGTGCGCGGCGGTGGCCGAGCTGGTCGACGGGCCCTCCCACGGCATCAGCTGGGCCAACGACGGCAAGTTCTTCCAGCAGGCGATGGCCCAGCTCGGCGGCCGGCTCACCGACGCCGCCAACGGGCGGACCGGGCGGGCCACGAGCATCGACCTGGCCTCGCCCGAGATGATGTCGTACGTCACCTGGTGGCATCGGATGCACCGGGACGGCCACTACCTGTACACCGGGCAGGTGGAGGACTGGGCGGGCTCGTTCAAGGCGTTCGCCGAGCAGCAGGTGGTCTTCCGGCTGAGCTCCTCCTTCGACGCCGCCTACATGGTGCGCGCCGGGCAGGAGGGCGGCTTCGGCGTCGAGGTCACCCCGACGCCGTACAACGGCGATCTCCCCCTGGCGGGGAACTGGATCGGCGGTGACGGCATCTGGCTGGCCGACGGGCTGGACAAGGCCACCGAGGACGGCGCGCTGGCGTTCATGCAGTACCTGAGCAGCCCGAGGGCCGTCGCCGAGTGGCACAAGGTCTACGGCTCCTCGCCCACCACCTACGCCTCGGTCGCCCGGCTGGAGCGTGAGGGCTGGTTCGACGGGCACCCGCACCATCGGGTGGCCATCGAGCAGCTCGACTCGACGAACGGCACGCCCGGTGCCAGCGGCGCGATCCTCGGGCACTTCGCCCAGATCCAGCACCGCATGATGGACGCCATGGAGGACGTCATGGGCCGGGGCGCCGAGCCGGTCGCCCGGTTCACCGAGGTCGCCGCCGAGGCCGCGCGGCTGCTCGACGACTACGGCTCCTTCTGCCTGGCGACCGGCCCCCGGCCCGCGCACTGCCTGCTCATCGACAGCTAGGGATCCTTCGGAAAGCCGGATGGCCGGCAGGCGCACCGCCTGCCGGCCATTTCGCCGTCCTGGTCCCGTGCGGCGCGAGGCCGCACGGGACCGTGCCGATCAGGACGCGACGACCCGCTTGCGCGAGGGGACGTCCAGGGGCCGGCCCGCCGTGTGGTACAGCCACCACTGGACGAGCATGAGGTTGGCCACCCAGCCGATCCAGCGGGCCGCTTCGAGGTAGTAGGTGAAGTTGATGTCGAGCTTGAGCGCCATTCCCACGTTGACGATGAAGACGCCCCAGAGGTTGTTCATGACCAGGGCGAAGCTGTAGAGCATGAAGCGGCGGTGCAGCTCCCAGTTGCGCCTGCGGGCGGCCACGAACGCGGCCACGGTGGTGGCGATCCACAGGGTCGTCGAGAGGGTGACGCCGATCTGGCCGATCGGGGGCGCGAAACGCACGAGGATCAGGCCCGCCACGCCGCCGACGACGGCGCCGATCACGTACACCCGGCCGCTGACCCGGTGGAAGCGGGGGAAGCGCTTGCGCATCGCCGGCCACACCTGGAAGCAGGCGCTAAGGATCGCCAGCGTGCCGGACACGATGTGCACGACCAGCAGGGGGTAGTACATCGCGAAGCCGTCGTGCGGCGGCAGCGGCGCGGTCTTCTCCGGGATGTACGGGTTGATCTGGTAGTACAGGAACGCCACGACGACCAGCAGGAGCGGGATGATCCAGGGGCGCCGCCAGAAGCGCGGCGAGGTCTGGGACGCGGGGGTACGCGGGCTCCCGGCCGGTTCTCCGGCCGGACGCGGGGGTGCTCCGGCGTTGTGGGTGTCAAGGGTCACGGTTGCTTCCTCCTGCTCGGCAAAGCCCGGGGTCGAGCCGTCGCGGGCGACAAAGTGTCCGGTCTGTCACGGTGCGACTTGCCGGAGAGTCCTGACCGGCCTCGTCGAGTCGTCCACCTGCTCCACCTGTACTGAGGGTCACACTCGACCGTTCCAGGCGCATCTCCTGGATTGCGTTAGTCGCCCCTGAAGTCCGGTATGGGAGATCGAGGTCAGGGGCGGAACACGTAGGTCACGTCGGGCGGCTGCTTCCCGTCGAGCAGGGCGGCGAAGACCTCGGCGACGGCCTCGGGGCCCTGGGCCCGCCGGACGGTGAGCCACGACGCGGTGCTGTCGACGAACCCGTCCTCGGCCTGGGTGTACCTGGCCTGGTAGGGGCCGGCGCCCTCCTCCTCGATGGCCTGGGCCTCGACCAGAGGGGTGAAGAAGAACTCCGGCTGGGGGCCGGGCAGCGGCGGCGGGACGATGTCCGAGCCCGGGTGGGTGAAGCCGACCTGCACGGTGTGGCACAGGTCGCCGGCCAGGCTGTCGTACACGGCGGACAGCCGGCCCGCGTCGCCGGTGAGGTCGACGAACACGACGGGCCCGGTGGCGGACAGTGACGGCAGGTCGCCGTAGGAGATCACCGTGCCGTACAGGCCGAGGCCCTCGACGAAGGCGCGGTTCGCCTCGGAGGTGACCCCGATGGTGGCCAGGGCCGAGCCCTGGGAGGCCAGCCGCTGGGCCAGGCCGATGGCGACCTTGCTCGACGCGCTGGTCACCAGCACCGACCGGGCGCCGAGCGCCGCCTGCCGCTCGGCCAGGCCGGCGAGGTTGAACACCGCCGGGTAGACGGCCCTGACGACGGCCCTGCGGTCGTCGCGGCCGTCGGGCTCCCCCGCGGGCTGGTAGGTCCAGTACCACGGCGGCAGGTAGTGGAGCCGCTCGGTGGTGTCGGCGAACCCCTGGGCCGAGGGCCCGGGCGCCACGACGTGGTGGGAGGACATCGGCATGAAGCCGTAGTACCGGTCGCCCACGGCGACGTCGGGGTGGCGGGACTCCTCGACGCGCGCGAAGCCCCAGATCGGCACCCGCCCGTACCCGTCGGGCCCGGGGAAGGCGTCCCAGTAGGAGAACCCGGGCTCCACGAACCTCGCGTAGGTGACGTTGTTCGTCGTGAGCCCGAACGACTCGACGGCCAGGCCGACCTCGCCCTCCTTCAGGCGCGGCCTCGGCGGCGCGAGGACCTCGGCGACCGTCAGGTCGTCGCGCTTGAACACCAGATCCCATCTGTCCGGCTGAGGCACTGGCGTCTCCTTCGTTCGGCGCGCTGCGGTGCGGGTCGGGAACTCCTATCGTTATCCTCGGCCGCCGCGTCCGGCATCTTCTGGAATGCCGACCGGTGTTTCATCCGCCATGGAAAGACTTTCCCGGGAAAGTGAAACGTCGCCGTGGCGGGCGAAAATCCCGCCACGGCGACGAATTCCGTGCGACGCCCGCGCGGCCGGGGAACGGCCGGCGCGGGAGGGGGTCAGCCGAGGAGCGCGCGCACCTCGACGCCGCCCCGCCAGGTGCCGGGGCTCTGCTTGGCGATCTCGACGGCGTGGTCGAGGTCACGCGCCTCGATCACGGTGATCCCGCCCAGGACCTCCTTGGAGTCGATGAACGGGCCGTCGACCACACCGTCGCTGCGGATGGACTTGGCCTCCGAGCTGGGGTGGAGCGCGTAGCCGCCGGCGATGCTGCCGCCGAGCTCCTCGATCTGCCCGGCGAAGACCCCGTGCGCCTCCAGCTCGGCCTCGGGGGCCTCCGACCAGTCGGCGGGGGCCGGAGCGTAAAGGAGAATCGCGAACTGAGCCATAAGGGCTCTCCTCTCATTGTTGTCGTCTTGTTCCTGCGGTGAACCGGCCGACGCCCTGCCGATGCGCACCGGCGAAACAATCGTACGGTTCGAGTCCATTTCCGTCTTCTGATCGGCGAACACGGTCGATAATCGGCACGCCGGCCGGATATCGCCTTTGGGCCGCTACGATTCCTGGACGGCCAGCGGCTTTTCCTCGGCGACCGGCTCCCCCTCCCCGGCCTCCGGCTGCGGCGGCTGCTGCTGCCCGAAGGGCGGGATCTTGCGGAGCACGATCGCGTTGGTGACGGCCACGCCCAGCAGGAGCAGGGCGCTGAGGGCCGCCACGACGTGCAGGCCACTGGTGAAGGCCTGACGGGCGGGGGCGAGCAGCGCGGAGGCGAGCTGCTCGGGGAGCGTGGTCGCCGCGGACACGGCGCCGGCGACGCTGTCGCCCGCCGCCTCGGCCGCTCCGGCCGGGAGCCCGGCGGGGGCGGAGTCGGCGATCTGCGTGCGGTAGACCAGGGCGCCGATGGTGCCGATGGTGGCGATGCCGACCGCGTAGCCGAACTCGTTGGCGATCTGGGCGAGCGACGACGCCGATCCGGCCTTCTCCGGCGGGACCGAGCCGACGACCAGGCCGGTGCCCAGGGTCAGCAGGGGTCCGCCGCCGAGGCACCAGATGGCGTATCCGATGACCAGTCCGGTGGCGCTGCCGTCCGCGCCCGCCTGGGTGAGCACCACCATGCCCGCGACCACGATGAGCAGGCCGCCGGCGATGAGGTGGCTGGGCTTGAAGCGGCCGGCGAGCTGCGGGCCGACCGTCACGCTGACGATGCCGAGCAGCAGGCCGGGCAGCAGGCCGAAGCCCGCCTGGAGCGGGGTCAGCCCGGCGACCGACTGGAAGTACTGCGCGATGAACAGCATGGTCGTGCCGGTGAGCGCGCTGTAGAACAGCATGCTGGTCAGCTCGGTGTTGAAGACGCGGTTGCCGAACAGGCGCAGGTCGACCAGGGGGTCGGTCAGCGTCCGCTGGCGCCGGATGAACACGACGCCGAGGATGGCGCCCACCACCAGGGTCACGACCGGCAGGGTCGCCCAGCCCTCTCTGGCCAGCTCCTTGATGCCGTAGATCATCGGCAGGATCGCGGTCAGGGAGAGCACCACGCTCGCGACGTCGATGCGCCCGGCGTCGGGGTTGCGGTACTCGGGGAGCAGGATCGGGCCGGCGATCAGCAGCACGACCATCGGGGGCACGCCGACCAGGAACACCGAGCCCCACCAGAAGTGGTCGAGCAGCACGCCGCCGATGATCGGGCCGATGATCGCGCCGATCGAGAAGGAGCCGGCCCAGATGCCGATGGCGGAGGCGCGCTGCCTGTGGTCGCGGAACATGTTGCTGATCAGCGAGAGCGAGGAGGGGCCGAGGGTGGCGCCGCAGACGCCGAGCGCGGCCCGCGCGAGGATCAGCAGGAAGGGGCTGGTCGCGTAGGCCGCGACGACGGAGGCGACGCCGAAGCCCGCCGCGCCGATGAGCAGCAGCTTGCGGCGCCCGATGCGGTCACCGAGGTTGCCCATCGTGATCAGGAAGCCCGCGACCATGAACCCGTAGATGTCCACGATCCACAGCTGCTCGACGCTGGTGGTGCCCAGGGACGAGGTCAGGTGGGGCAGCGCGAGGAGCACCACGAACATGTCCAGGGAGACGAGCGTGGCGGGCAGGGCCAGCGCGGCCAGCCCCACCCATTCACGTCTCCCCGCTCTGACTTGCACATCGTCTGTCACGTTCCGTTTCCTCTCTTCGTCGGCCGCGTGTCAGGCGACTGGCCATGGGTGAGTGAGACTGTGCGAACTACGTGGATCCGCTCGTTGCCGGTCTCCGGGACAAGGGACAGGGGGCGAACCGGCCAGTGACCTCTGGCAGCGGCGCCCCCTCTCGTCGGCATCCCGGATCTCGTCGGTCACTCGGACGGCGCCTGCCGGAAGGGTTGTGCCCGGACGAAAGGAACGCCCAGGGACCGTCTCGACAGAATCCGGCGAGATACAGCGCGGTAATCCCGCACACCCCGCGTCACGAAGGTCAGGAAAGCGGGGAAGTGAGCAGGCGGCCCTGAATTGTCGATGAATCGGGCAGGGTCCGCTTTCAGGGAATCCGTCGGCACCGGCGGGTGAATGACAGGCCGGGCCCCATCGCCGGGGCCGGTCGTGATCCGCGCGCCTCCTGGCGATGTACGGCTTGGCCGTCCACCTTCGCTGCCGGCCGACACGTTCCCTCCTTCCGGTTCCGGGCGATGACCGCCCGTCGATGCTCTCCACAGCATTATCTCGTCGGGCGCGGGGCCAGACTTCTTTCAAAGTGCGCTCTGACTGGGGCGAATATGGCGGTAAATCCGATAAGTCGGATCATGTGCGGGCGGCCGTCTTCTCCACCCGGCGGGCCGGCCACGACTCGACGATGCGGTCACGGCCCTGGTTCCCGCGCGCCAGCAGGTCGGCGAGCGCCGCCACCGCGGCGCGGTCCATGGTCCGCAGCGCCAGCACGGCGTCGTCCAGCTCCCGGACCACCGACTCCAGCACCTTGGCGACCGCGCCGGCGTTCTGCTGGAGGATGTCGCACCACAGGGCGGGGTCGCCGGTCGCGATCCTGGTCGCGTCCTGCAGGCCCTTGCCCACCAGCGAGAGCACGGTCTCGTCGGCGCCCGCGAAGCCGGCCGACAGCGCCGCCGCCACCAGGTGCGGCGCGTGCGAGACGGCCGCGGCGATCCGGTCGTGCGCGGCGGCGGGGAGCACCTCGGGCTCGGCCCCGCACACCGCCACCAGCTCGGCCACCAGGTGCAGGTGCCCCGGCGGCGTCGCCAGATGCGGGCACAGCGCCCAGGGGCGGCCGGCGAACAGGTCCGCGCGCGCCGCGAACGGGCCCGACAGCTCGCGGCCGGCCATCGGATGGCCGGGCACGTACGTCGACATGTCGCAGCCCGCCAGCTCGGCCTCGGCGACGATCCGGGCCTTGGTGCTGGCCACGTCGGTGTACACGGTGCCGAGCCCCCGGTCCTGGGCGTCGAGCAGCACGCGGACGACGGTGGACGGCGGGGTGGCGATGACCACCACGTCGGCGGGGGGGTCGCCGGGCCGTAGGGGCTCGCCCGCCCCCATCAGCTCGGCCTTGGCGACCACGTCCTCGTCGCGGTCCGACAGCGAGACCAGGACGCCCGCCCGCCGCAGCGCGAGCGCGATCGAGGTCCCGATGACGCCGCTGCCGAGGATCGAGACGCGGTGAAGTGTGGACGGATACATCAGCCCTCCCGACGTGCTGACCGGACGCTCAGCCGGCCAGGAGTTCCCGCTGTGTGGACAGCCGGCGGCCCATGAATCCGGCCAGGTCCTCCAACGTGCGGGCGAGTACGTGCAGGTCCTCGGCGACCAGCGCCTGCGGCCCGTCGCACAGCGCGATGTCGGGATCGGGGTGCACGTCGACGATGAGGCCGTCGGCACCCGCCACGATCGCGGCGCGGCTGAGCGGGAGGACCAGGTCGCGGCGGCCGCCGGAGTGCGAGGGGTCGACGACGACCGGCAGGTGCGACAGCCGCTGCGCCACCGGCACCGCGGAGATGTCGAGGGTGTTGCGGGTCGCGGTCTCGAACGTGCGGATGCCGCGCTCGCACAGGACGATGTCGAGGTTGCCCCGCTGGGCGATGTACTCCGCGGCCATCAGCCACTCCTCGATGGTGGCGTTCATGCCGCGCTTCAGCATCACCGGCTTGCCCGCCGAGCCGACGGCCTGGAGCAGGGGGAAGTTCTGCATGTTGCGGGTGCCGACCTGCAGCATGTCGGCGTAGGAGGCCACCATGTCGACGTCGTGGGCGCCCACCACCTCGGTGACGATCGGCAGGCCGGTCTCCTCCCGCACCTCGGCGAGGATCCGCAGGCCGCGCTCGCCCAGCCCCTGGAAGGCGTAGGGCGAGGTCCGGGGCTTGAAGGCGCCGCCGCGCAGCAGCGTGGCGCCGGCCGCCTGCGCCATCCGGGCGGCCAGGAGCGTCTGCTCCGGCGTCTCGACGGCGCACGGACCGGCGATGAGCGTGACGGTGTCCGGGCCGATCGACACCTCTCCGACCCGGACGGACGAGCGCTGGGAATGGTGCTCGCGGCTGACCAGCTTGAACTTCGCCGAGATCCGCGTGACGTTGGCGACCCCACGCATCCCCACCAGGTTCAGCGTGGCGAACCGGTCGACGTCGCCGACGAGCCCGATGATGATCCGGCTGACCCCCCGGCTGACGAACGCCTCGCCTCCCGCCGACTGCACGACGGAGACGATCGCCTGGATATCCGACGCCGTGGCGCCCGCGGCCATCACGATTACCATATATTTGCGGCCTTTCTTCGTTTCAACTCCGATATCAGGCCATCGCCCGCGTGACGCCGATCTCGGTTTCGCACGGCCAGGGAAGCGGTGCCGCCGGTCACACTCCGGCGGGCGCGAACTGCCCGGGGGCGCGGCCCGCTCCTGCGGGTCCCCGGTAGCACTGCGCGATGTCCAGCCAGTGGTCGGCCTCGTCGCCGGTCGCGACGACCGCGAGGTCGTCCCGGTGGCGCCGCCGGGTCACCAGCAGGCAGAAGTCCTCGGCGGGACCGCTCACCCGCTGCGTCGCGTTCTCGGGGCCGTAGGCCCACAGTTCGCCCGACGGGCCGGTGATCTCGAAGCGGAAGTCGACCGACGGCGGGGTCAGGCCCCGCGACAGGTAGCCGAAGTCCTTGGTCAGCACGGCGAACACCACAAGGTGCTTGAGCCGGTCGGTCGCCTCGCGCCGCACGCCGAGCGCGTCGGCGATGTCCTGCCCGTGCGCGAACTGCTCCATGATGCCCGCGCACGCCAGGATGATCGGCGGCAGCGGGTTGACCAGCCACGGGACGACCTCTCCCGCCGGCACGGCGGCGAGGGCCTCGACCACGGCCGAGCGCTCGGCCCGCCAGCGCGAGAGCAGGACCTCGGGGCTGTCGCCTGTGTAGAGCGAGAGCGCGGCGTTGACCGCGCCGTTGAAGTCCTTCTCGGCCCCGGCGGTCATGGCCTTGAACGCCTCGGCGTTCGAGGCCGCCGTCCCGGCGAGCTTGAAGATGAAGGCGAGGTGGGCGATCTGGTCGTGGATCGTCCATCCGGGGGCGGGGGTGGGCAGCTCCCACTGCGACGCATCGATGCCGGCCACCAGACGGTCGAGCTCCTCGCCGTCCGTGGTCAGGGCCTGGAGAACTTCGTCCAGCTCGCTCACGCGTCTGTCCTCTCACTGGTGATTCGGAGTCCGGCGCGCCTGACCGGTCCCGCCCGTCCGGGGAACGGCGGACGCCAAGGAGAATGCATTCATCAGGGCGCGGTATTTATTGTCGAATTAAATTCATATCCTGCTAATCAAGCATGCATCAGCGGAATTCCCGTGTCTTCTCCGTGGGTGCCTTTCCGTCAGGGACGGTCACCGTTCCGCGATCCGGGAGGGCCGTCACGTCAGTACAGGGCCGTCCACGGCGGCCTTCGGCGCGGTCAGGGACCAGCTCCCCACCTCGCGCGCTGCGGCCATGCTCGCCCAGGACGTCAGCTCGACGAGCGACCGGTCCAGGGGCGCGCCGACGCGGTACTCGCCGATCACCTTGTCGTCGATCTGGTAGGAGGCCATGGCCGTGAGCAGCGCCAGGCGGCCCGCCGCGCGCTGGGCGGGCGGCAGCGCCGACACCGCGGCGGTGACCCACGCGCGGCTCGGGCCGGTCGGCTCGCCGTTCCACGCGGCCAGCTCGGCGGTGACCAGCTCGCGTACCGGCTCGGGCACCGACCTGCGCCCGCCGCGCTCGATGGCGGCGGCGGCCCGCGCGAAGGCGCCGGCGACCAGGGGGGAGCCGTCCGCCCAGGACAGGTCACCGGGCAGCGGCGCGTCCGGCAGCAGGCCGAGCGACTCGCCCGGCACCGCGGGCCTGCGGGCGACCGAGCTCATGACCCGGCCGAACACCTTCATCACCGTGCCGCGCACCCGATCGGGCACCTCGGGCGGCAGGGGGGACTCGCCGAGGAAGACGTGGACCATGCGGTTCAGGTACTGGAAGGTGGCCGCGACCCCGGCCAGCTCCCTGGCCTCCGCCGCGGGGGCGGGGGCCTCGTGCCGCGCGGCGCTCTCGCGTTTCGCGCTCGCCAGGGCCCAGGCGGCGGCCCGGCGAACGACCGGGTCGCCGACCGTGTCCAGCCGCCCGGCGGCGATCTCGGCCGCCTGGCCGCCCGGCACCAGGCCGTCCATCGTGGCCCGGTGCACGTCGACGCAGTACGGGCAGGCGTTGCCCGCCGACACGGCGGTGGCGACGGCCTCCTTGACCGGCCTCGGGACAAGGCCACCGGCGAGGAGCGTCTCCCTGAGCATCGACCAGGAGGCCGCCAGGGTGTCGGGGGCGGGCGAGTGCAGCAGCAGCGGCGGCGCCAGCATGCCGAAGTCCCGTTCCGCCTGCGCGTAGACCCTGGTCACCAGGCCGGACGCGTCGCGCGGCCGTACCGGCGACACGTGGCGCACCTGGGACAGCGTCCCCGGCAGCATGACCCGGCTGAGCAGCTTCCCCATCGCCCGTTCCCCTCTGTCTGTCAGTGCCGCAGCAGCGCGGGCACCAGCGGGAGCACACCGCGACGGCCGCTGACGGCGCCGTCGGGGGCCGGGGCCCCGTAGGTGACCTCGACACCGCGCATCCGCGCGGCCTCGACGATGCCGGGGACGGCGCGCTCGGCGAGCGCGGCGATCGTCATCGCCGGGTTGACGTTCAGCGCGCCCGGCACCGAGGCCCCGTCGGTGACGAAGATGCCGGGGTGGCCGCGCAGCTCGTTGCGGTCGTCGAGCGCCGAGGTCGCCGGGTCGTCGCCGATGCGGCAGGACGCGAGCGGGTGCACGGTGTACGCGCCCACCACGTCGTTGGTCCACGCCGCCACCTCGGCCAGCCCGTCCCGCTCCAGGATGTCCTTGACCTCGGCGTCGGCCTCGGCCCATCCGCGCAGCGTGTTGGGGGTCGGGTCGTACTTCAGCGGCCCGACGCCGAGCATCTGCTGGGAGAGCCGGTCGGCGTTGCCGTGCGCGGGGGGCGCGCCGAACACGCCCTCGTTGTCGTCCTCGGTCATCTGGAAGATGATCAGCCAGGAGCGCCAGCGCTTGAGGATCTCCTTCTTGTCCTTGCCGAACCAGCTCACCCCGGGGTGGCCGGGGACCTGCGCGAGGATGGTGCCGAGCCCCGGCGGGAAGTAGAGCTGCTCCAGCGAGAACCGCGAGTACTCCGGCAGCGACCCGTCGAGCTTGTCCCAGCTCGCCACGACCGGGCCCTTGCCGATCTGGTTCGCCTCGTAGGCCAGCCCGTCGCCGCGCTCGAGGCCGAGCACGTCGCGCACCTTGTCCTCGTTGAGTATCGCGGTGTTGAGGCGCTCGCCGTTGCCGGAGAAGTACCGGCCGACGGCCCTCGGCATCTCGCCGAGCGTCGCCTCGCTGCGCTGCAGGATGACCGGGGTGGCGCCCGCGCCGGCCGCCAGCACGATGACCTTGGCGTCGATCGTGCCGCTCCCGTGCCGGATGCGGTAGTCCTCGGCGTCGATGTGGTCGTAGTGGACGCGGTAGCCGCCGTCGTCGGTGCGGGAGATCTTCTGCACCTCGTGCAGCGGGCGGATCTCGGCCCCGTGCGCGAGGGCCGCGGGAAGGTAGGTGAACAGCAGGGACTGCTTGGCGTCGAAGCGGCAGCCGGCCATCATCCAGTTGCAGTTGGTGCACTTGGTGGTGTCGATGGCGACCGGCACCGGGTTGGCGGTGCGGCCCGCGTGGTTGCACGCCGCCGCCCACAGCCCTCCGGCGTAGGAGACGTCGTTCCAGTCCTGCTGGTGGATCGGGATCGACTCCTCGACCCGGTCGTACCAGGGGTTCAGCGTGTCACGGCTGACGGCCGAGGGCCACATGCGGCGCCCGATGCTGCCGTGCCGCTCGAAGACGTAACGCGGGGCGCGCGGCATCGCGGCGAAGTAGACGACGCTCCCGCCGCCCACGCAGTTGCCGCCGAGGATGCTCATGCCGTCGCCCACGACGAAGTCGAAGGCGCGGGTGTAGGAGGACCCGAGCTTGAAGTCGTGGTCGAAGTCCTTGCTCTGCAGCCACGGCCCGCGTTCGAGCACCACGACCTTCGCGCCGCCGGCCGCGAGGTGGTAGGCCGCGATCGCGCCGCCGAAGCCGCTGCCGACCACGAGGACGTCGGTGCGTTCGGTGCTGGTCATGCGGGGCTCCCTGAGGGGGTCGTGTCCGGGTGCAGGCGGGCCAGCGGACGGCCGTAGGAGTACTTCGGGAACCGCCAGAACCCGTCGGGGTCGGGCCTTTCGATGCCCATCGCGATCAGCCCGGGGTGCCCCTGGGCGATGGCGTCGGCGGTGTGCATGTGGGCCGCCGAGTCGAAGGCCATGTTGCAGAACAGGGCGAGGCTGACCCACAGCGGCTTCTCAGGGTGGCCGGGTGTGGTGAGGCGCCGCACCATGGCGGTGCGGTGGTCGAAGTCCAGCGCCACGAACGGGGGGACGGTCTCGTCGAGGTCCAGGCCGTGCTCGCCGGCGTACACCACGGTGTGGTCGTTCAGGGCGCTCGCCAGGCTGCCGAGCGCTTCGCTCAGGCCGGTCGCGTCCCATTCCAGCAGCTCCAGGGCGCCGGCCGCCACCGCGCCGCCTCCGGTGGAGACACCCGCCACGGCCCTGTCGTCGGGCGACCGCTTCTCGCCGGGGACGATCGTGTCCGCCCACGCCTCGATCGTCATCGTCCTGGCCTGCTCTTCGTCTGGAAATGGCGGTCGCATAGGCGTTTCCTCGTCCGTCCAGGTCGTCTGCTGACCAGTTCATCGTTCAGGCCCGGCCGCCCCGGGTGCATCTTCTGAGTTGCTTTCACGTCGGCATCCCGGTCGGGAAGGGGTCCCGCAGGGGGTTCCGAGGGGCTCGCCCCCGGTGCGCCCAATGTCCCTTCCCGCGTGATTCGACGGGAATCGATCACGCGTTTACCGACCCCCCCGGAAACCGTGTATCGGCAGGCAGGGGGCTGTTAGGGGTTGTCGCAGGAGGTGCTCCGGCCAATTCTGATGTCATGGCCAAGTGCCGTCGATGTGTCGTTGTCGAGCTTCGTTTTTCCCGGATTGCACACCGTATGCGAGCGGGAAGAATTCGCTGCCATGGCGGGAGAGCAGATGACGGAGGCTCGCGATGACGAGGTCTCCCGTGTTAATTCGGGGTCAATTACCACCACACCTCCAATGCACGGGAGGAGCAATGGAAAACGCGATTGAACAAGCCGTCATGCGCGTCGTCAAGAGTATGCACGAGAATCTCGGCGAGCAGCTCACCATTAACGACATGGCGCGGACGGCGATGTTCAGCAAGTTTCACTTCTCCCGTGTGTTCCAGCGGGTGACCGGGCTTTCCCCCGGTCGTTTCCTTTCCGCGGTGCGCCTTCAGGAGGCCAAAAGACTGCTCGCCTCGACGTCGCTGACCGTCACCGACATCAGCCACCGCGTCGGCTATTCGAGCGTCGGCACCTTCAGCTCCCGGTTCACCAGCAGCGTGGGGCTCTCCCCCACCAAGTACCGCCAGCTCAAGAGCGTCGCCCCGCGCGCCTCCGCGGCGAGCTGGGACGGCGCGGCCGGCGACCCGCCCGTGACGACCGTGCGCGGCGACATCTCCTCCCCCCTCAAAGACCAGCCGATCTTCGCGGGGCTGTTCCCCGACCGGATCCTCGAAGGCCAGCCCGTGCGGTATGTGATCCTCCGCAAGCCCGGCCCCTACGTCCTGGAGGACGTCCCGCAGGGCGAGTGGCACCTGATGGCCCAGTCGGTGGCCCCGGGCCGCGAGGACGCCGTCGACCACGCCCCCGGAGGCGACGAGGCCCTGTGCATCGGCCGCCAGGGGCCGATCACGGTCCACGCCGGCACGCACACCCGGGTCGCCGACCTCCACCTGCGCCCGATGCGCCCCCTCGACCCCCCGGTGCTGCTGGCCCTGCGCGACGTGCTGTCGGCACCCGTCCCGCAGCTCACCCACTGACCTCCGCCGCCCCCGCGCCACCGCCCGCGCCAGGGCGGTTCGCGTTTCCGGGGACGGTTCGCGTCGTCCGGCGGCCGGTGGGCAGACGGACGGCGGGAACCCCCGACCAGGGAGCGCCCGCCGCGTCCGCGTGTCCCGTCCCGCCGCGCGCCGGTCGGCCCGCGGCGGGACGATCGTCAGGCGGAGTGCACCGTCATCGGCAGCCCGCCGCGCACCCGCAGGGAGAGCATCGGCTCGGCCACCACCTTGTGCCCGGGGAGCTTGGCCAGCCTCAGGTCACGGGCGACCATGGCGATCACGAACGTGGCCTCCATCATGCCCAGGTGGTTGCCCACGCAGAAGCGGGGGCCGGCGCCGAACGGGATGTAGGCGTACCTCGGCCGGGTGGACGGCTTGGCCGGGTCGAACCGCTCGGGGTCGAACCGGTCGGGCGCGTCCCAGAAGGCCGGGTGCCGGTGCAGGGTGTAGGGGCTGATCAGCACGTCGGACCCGGCCGGCACGTGGTACCCGCCGACCTCGTCGTCCTTCTGCGCCTCACGGGGCAGCATCCACACCGGCGGGTAGAGGCGCATGACCTCCTCCACCACCATGGCGGTGTACTTCAGCCGGTGCAGGTCCTCGTAGACCGGCAGCCGGTCGCCCAGCACCTCGGCCGCCTCGGCGTGCAGCCGCTCGCGGACCTCCGGGTGCTGGTCGATGAGGTAGAACGTCCACGACAGCGTGCTCGCCGTCGTCTCGTGCCCGGCGAGCAGCAGGGTGACCAGCTCGTCCCGCATGCGCTGCCTGCCGACGCGCGGGTCGGCCTCGGCCTGGGTGGAGCCGATCAGGCGGGACATGACGTTGTCGCCGTCCTCGCCGGTCCGCGACATCCGGTCGGCGACCAGGTGGTCGACGATGCGCTGCAGCTCCTTGCGGGCCCGGCGGAACCGGATCTGCTTGGGCAGCGGCGCCCAGAGCGGCACCTTGCTCAGCGTCACCAGCTCGAACATCGCCTGGTCCTGCACGGCCTCGAAGGAGTGCCCGATGTTGCTGAACGCGCCGAGGTCGGCGTCCAGCAGGGTGCGCCCGAGCACGCCGAGGCTGAGCGAGGTCATCTCCTGGACGACGTCCACCGGCTCGCCGCCCGCGTGGGACCGCAGCCGGTCGACCAGGTTCGCCGCCTCCTTGGCGATGACCCCGGCCTGCTGGGAGATGCGCTTGTTCTGGAACACGGGCTGGATCATCTTGCGCTGCTTGCGCCACAGCGCGCCCTCGCTGGTCAGCAGCCCGTCACCGATGGCGCGCCGGGCCTGAACCAGGCCGACGCCCTTGTGGTAGTTGCCGCTGTTGTCGGCCAGCACGTGCTTGGCGTGGTCGGGGTGGTTGAAGAAGTACAGGGTCTTGGGCCCGATGGACAGCCGGGCCGCGTCGCCGTACGTCGCGGCGAGCGACATCAGCGCGATGCGGTCGGTCGCCAGCTTCTTGAACAGGCTGGGGGCCGCCCACGGTGGCGGGCCTGGCGGCACCCGGCGGCGGGACGGGGCCGCCGCCGGGTGCTCGGACGCCTGGCCGGCCTGGGGTCCGGTGAGGGTCACGCCGGCACCTCGCTCCAATCAGGGCTGATCTGGCGGAACTTGCCTTTGAAGACCAGCAGGGCGTCCCTGTCGGTCTGCTGGTGCAAGGAGATGACCTTGCCGATGAAGATGGTGTGGTCGCCGCCGTCGTAGGTGCGCCACAGCTCGCACTCCAGGCTGGCCAGCGTGCCGTCCAGCAACGGCGCGCCGGTCAGCCGGCCCGGCGTCCAGTCCACAGGCTCGAACTGGGCCGCGCCCAGGGCCCGCCAGCGGTCCGCGAAGTGCAGCGCCGCGGCCTCCTGGTGCGCGGCCAGCACGGACACCCCGAAGGAGCCCGTCGAGGTCAGGCACTGGTGCATCACGGCGCCGCGGTCGACGCAGATCAGCACCAGCGGAGGCTCCAGCGAGACCGAGGTGAAGGAGTTGGCGGTCATGGCGTGCGGCGAGGCGCCGCCCGTCGTGATCACCGTGCAACCGGTGGCGAACGTCCCGAATGCTCGCCGGAGCGACTTCGCGTCCGCCATCGGGCGGATCACCGTGGAGTTGTCGACGTTCACGCTGTCCTCCTGCCTGCCTGTCTTGATCGGCGCCTAAGACGCATACGCTTCGAGCGCCTGCGCCAAGGCGTCGGGGACCCTGGCCGGGACCGTCTTGGTGTTCGGCCCGCGCATGCACGCCACACGCTGGCGGCCACGGGCGACGAGCGTCTCGGCGTCGCCCGCGTCCAGCCGGACGTAGTCGAAGCTGAACTCGACCTGGGTCTGGCCCAGCTCCTGCAGGCGCATCCTGATGGACAGCTCGTCGAAGGCCGTGATCTCGGCGAAGAACTCGCAGTCGACCTTCAGCGTGAACAGCTTCAGGTCGTCCTGGAGGTCGGCGAGCACCTCGGGCGCCCGCTGCTTCAGGAACATCTCCCTGCAACGTCCCTGCCAGCGCAGGTAGTTGACGTAGTAGACGTTGCCGACGATGTTGGTCTCTTCGAAGCCGACCGTGTGCAGGTATTCGTAGTACTTGCCCATGGCCTACGACCGCCCTTCCGTAAGGACTGCGAACACGACAGGGGACGAGTCGTCCCTGAGCGCCGTGGCCAGCGTCGAGATGCGCACGCTGTCCGAGGCGAAGACCGCCCACGCGCCCCGGCCCGCCGGGGTGAGGGTGAGCGGGGCGTCCGGCGCGAGGCCGGCGGTCAGCAGGCCGTCCACGGCGGCCAGCACCCGCGTCGCCGCGGTGCTGATCCCCTCGCCGGTCTCGGCGGAGACCTGCTCGGCGAGCGGGGCCCGCGCGCCGAGCAGCTCGCGCCACTCCGCCGCGGTCCGCTCGGTCACCCGCGCGACCCCCGAGCCCACGGTGCCCTCGGTGGCGACGCAGAGCGTCACACCGGAGTCGTGGGACGCGGAGACCGCCAGGTCGCCGTCGATCTCCAGCCGCCCGTCCGGCAGGTGCCGGACCTCGACCTGACGGCCGAGCGCGCGCCCCGCGGCGACGGCCGCGCGGGCCTGCCGGTCGGCGTCGCTTTCGGCCGCGTCCTGGTCGTAGGGCTCCACGGCGACCGCGACCCGTATGCCGACCAGGTCCTCCAGCGTCCGCTCCAGGTAGGAGCCGAGCAGGGGGGTGACCCAGGGGCCGCGGCCGTCCTTCTTGCGGACGGCCTGCAGCCGCAGGCCCTCCCACCGCTCCACGACGTCACCGGCCGGCGTGCGGACGGCGATGTCGTAGATGTAGGTGTCGCCGTCGCGCTCCCGCTCGGTGGCGCAGTAGCGCAGCTCCCCCGCCTCGGCCAGCGCGGCGCCGCCGGGGTGGATCCGGTCGATGCCGACCGGCAGCAGGGTGGCGTCCGGCACGCAGACCTGGTTGCCGTGCATGAGCGCGTCGCGCATGCCCGGGTCGCCGAGCAGCAGCTCGCCCGACAGGAAGCCGGCGAACCAGTCCCGCGCGTCCCGCGCCGCCACGTCGGCGTCGACGTGCCGCGCGGCCGCCCGGTGGTAACGCTGCAGGCGGTGGAACCGCTCGCCCTGGAACAGCACGTCGCCGTACAGTTCGGTCGCCGGGTCCAGCGGCACGACCGGCAGTCCCTCGCCGATCTGCCCGGGCGGGCCCTCGGGCGCGCCCTCGCCGGTATACCGCAGCGCGGCCCGGAAGTGGTCCACCTCGTACCCGGTCTCCACGCTGCGGATCGCGACCTCGACGGTGTCGTCGTCGGTCACCGTCGCGGCGATCCGGATCGTGGTGCTGCCCTCCGGCGGCACGATGATCGGCCGCAGGAACTCGGCCCGCTCGATCACCGGGACGATGGTCCGCCCGGTGGCCGCGGAGGCGACCTGCGTCATGGCCTCCATGCCGAACACCGCGGGGAACAGCAGGTTGCCGTCCAGGAGGTGGTCGGCGAGGTAGAGGTCGGTGCCGGCGTTCATCTCGGCCTCGGTGACGAGCTCGACACCGTGGTAGCGGATCAGCGGCTTGTCGACGAACCGCAGCAGCGGCAGCTCCGGCAGGTCGTAGCGGACGGTGTCGATGCCCTCGGTGCGCCCGCTGATCACCACGATCGGCGGGACGTCGGGGTCGGCGACCAGGCGCCGCATGATCTGCACCCCCTGCTCGGGGGAGATCGGCGAGATGCCCTTGCGCGCGAGGCCCTCGACGACCGAGAGCCGCTCGCCCATGCCGACGTCCGACCAGACCGACCACTCCATGCAGATGGCCCGGCAGCCCGGGTTCCGCTCGCCGAACTCGCGGGTCAGCTCGGCCATCCAGTCGTTGGCCGTGGAGTAGTGCGCCTCGCCCTGCAGACCGGCCCGGCCGATGATGCTGCCGAACGTGACCAGCAGGCGCAGCCCGCCGTGGTCGACGGAGTCCAGAACGTTCTGCAGACCGTCGATCTTGGGGGCGAAGGTGCGGCGGAACGCGGCGGTGTCGAGCGAGGTGAGCGCGCCGGGCTCGTTGCGCCCGGCTCCGTGCAGCACCGCGGTGACCGGCCCGAGGGCCGCCTCCAGCTCGGTGATGCCCGCCCGTACCGCGGCGGCGTCGGTGACGTCGGCCCGCGCGTACCGGACCGTCACCCCCGAGCCCGCCATCCTGGCCAGGTTGTCGGCCAGCTCCTGGTCGGCGGCCGGGTCGGAGCGCCCGAGCACCGCCAGTTTGGTGCCGGTGTCGGTGGCGACCGCCAGCGCGCACTCGGCGGTGATGCCCTTGCCGCCACCGGTGACCAGCAGGACGTCGTCCCCGCCGAGCGGCAGGTCGGTGCGGGCGGACCGCACCGGCAGCGCGCGCATCGTCGGCACCCGCCGCACGCCCTCGGCGTCGTAGAACGCCTCGGCGAACCGCGTGGTCGAGGCCACCTCGGCCACCACCAGCCCGACGGCCTCCGGCGTCGCCGGGACGTGGACGATGGTGGTGCGCAGGTGGGGCGCCTCGAGCTGGAGCGTCTTGGCCAGGCCGGCCGCGCCGCGGTCGTGCTGGACCACGACGAACCGGGTGCCGGCCACGCCGGCGACGGCCGCCTTGGCGCCCAGCAGCGCCTGCTCCAGGTGCTCCTCCGCGCAGTTCTGCGGCAGGACCACCAGGACGCCGGAGCCGACCTTGCCGCCTTCGAGCGCCTGGCGCAGCGGCCCGGCGAGCGGGGAGTCCCCGGCCGCGAAGAGCTGCCACTGGCCGTTCTCCTGGGGCGAGGTCCGCGCCGGGAGGCGCAGCTCGTCCAGGTCGACGGCGAACGGGCGCGCCCAGGGCGCGGCACCGGCCACCAGCGTCGCGGGGGCGGAGTCGGCGGACCCGGCGTTCTGGGCCAGCGCGTCCAGCGCCTCCGACAGCTCGCGCAGGCTCGCGGTGGCGAGGTTGGTCGGCGCCTGCGAGGCGGGGACCCCCAGCCGCTGCGTGGCCTGGTCGATGATGTGCATGACGGTGACCGAGCTCAGGTGCAGCTCGTCCAGCGGTCTGCTGTCCTCGCTGACCATCTCCAGCGGCAGCTCGGCGCGCTCGGCGGCGAGGCGGCGCAGCAGGTCGATGCTCGACTCGGCCGGGTCCCCCTCCTGCCGGGTGTCGCCGGCGACCGCGGGGGCCGCCTTCACCGACGCCGCCCGGGGGGCGGCGGCGCGGATGCTGACCTGCGGCGCCTTCTCCACGGGGCTCTGGAAGTAGGTGAACTCGGTGCCGACCTCCAGCGGCCGGAGCAGCCGGCCGTGGAACAGCTCCTCGTGCACGATCGGCACGCCGGCGACGTAGGCCGCGCCGGCCACCCGCAGCAGCCCGGTCAGCGACTCGTCGTCGGTGTCCAGCGCGACGGCCGGGACGTCGGTGACCGACGCCGCCAGCCCGCTGAGCACCCGGCCGGGACCGACCTCGACCAGCAGGTCCATGTCCTTGGCCGCGACCTCCACCGCCTGGGTGAACAGGACGGGGTCGGTGATCTGCTTGCGCAGCAGCTCGGGGATGTCGGTGTCCGGGGACAGCACCACCCCGGTCACCGTGGAGACGATCTGCCCGCTGACCGGGCCGAACTCCTCCTCGGCGAGCCGGACGCCGAACTCGTCGGCGGCCGGCGCGACCAGCGGGGAGTGGAAGGCGTGGGACACCGGCAGCTTGGTCCACTTCAGGCCCGCGCCGGTGGCCTTGCGGCCGAACTCCTCGATCGCGTCGACCGGGCCGGCGATGACCGTCTGGTCGGGGCCGTTGTACCCGGCGATGACGACGGGCAGCTCGCCCGTCAGCTCGGTGACGGTGTCGGGGGTGGCCCGGACGCTGGCCATGGTGCCCGAGGCGCTGTGCTCGGTCATGGCCTTGCCCCGGCCGGCGGCGACCCGCAGCAGGGTCTCCTCGTCCATCGCCCCGGCCCAGTGCAGGGCCGAGATCTCGCCCAGGCTGTGGCCGACCGCGACGTCCGCCTCGACGCCGATCGTGGCCAGGGCCCGCAGGCCCGCCATCGAACCGGTCACGATACGCGGCTGGGCGACGGCGGTCGCCACCATGTCGCCGCTGGTGGGCAGGTCCGCCTGGAGGTAGATCTCCTCGACCTCGGCGAAGCGCCGGCGCAGCGCGCCGCCGCTGGTGCCCCGGCCCGACCCCTGCCCGGGGAACAGGAAGCCGACCCGGCCCGGACCGTCGGCCTGGCCGAAGAAGGCCCGGCCGTCCGGGGCGAACAGGCTGGTCTCGCCCGCGTCGAGCGCGGTCAGCACCCGCTGGAGCTGCCGCTGGGCGTCCTCGGGCGAGGACACCACGACGGCGGCGCGGTACGGCTGCTCGCGCAGGTCGCGCTGCAGGGTGGCGGCGAGGTCGGAGAGCTGGCCGTAGGACACCTTCTCCACGAAGGAGGCCAGTTCGGCGACCCGCTCGCGCAGCGCCTGCGGTGAGGCGGCGTCGGCGAGCAGCAGTTCCACGTCCTGCAGGGAGGCGGCCAGCGCCTTGGTGCGCGTCGAGAACGGCGCGCGCTTGCGTGGCGCGGTCTTGTCCAGCACGACGTGGGTGTTGATGCCGCCGAAGCCCATGGCGGTGATGCCGGCCCGCACGGGCGTGCCGGCGGGCCAGGGCTCGGCCTTGCGCAGGACGCGCAGCGTCGCCGCGTCCGAGGTGAGGATGTCGTGCGGGTCGACGCAGCCGATGGCCGGCGGGAGCACCTGCTCGTGCACCGCCATCGCGGCCTTGATCAGCCCGGCGACGCCGGCCGCGGCCTTGGCGTGCCCGATCATCCCCTTGATGGAGGTGACCGCGGCGCGCGTGGCCTCGGGGTCGGCCTCGGACCTGGCCTCCGACAGCGCGGTGAGCTCGGTGGCGTCCCCGACGGCGGTGCCGGTGCCGTGGCCCTCGAACAGCTCCACGGTCTCGATGCCGAAGCCGGCCCGCTCGTAGGCCCGGCGCAGCGCCAGCTTGTAGCCGCTGACCTCGGGCCGGGTGATGCCGCCCTTGCCGTCGGAGGAGATGCCCCAGCCGGCGATGGTGGCGTAGATGCGGTGGCGGGCCTTGATGGCCTCCTCCTCGCGCATCAGCACGATCATGCCGCAGCCCTCGCCGGGCCAGAAGCCGTTGGAGTGCCGGTCGTACAGCCGCATCTCGTTCTTGGCCAGGGCGCCGGTCTTGGCGAAGCCCACGATCTCGAACGGGTCGATCGACAGGTCGACGCCTCCGGCGATCGCCACGTCGATGTCGCCGTCCAGGATCGCCTTGCAGGCCGTCGTGACCGACAGCAGCGAGGAGGAGCAGGCGCCGTCGACGGTGTAGCCGCCGCCGTTGAGGTCGAAGTAGTTGCAGATCCGGCCGGCGATGGTGTTGGACAGCCCGCCCGCCAGGGTGTCCTCGTCGATGGCGGGGAACGGGCTCTTGTAGGTGGCCTCGAAGTCCTCGAGGAATGTGGCCAGCCTGTCGTCGTCCCAGCCCTGGTCCTGCAGCACGGCGGCGACGGTGCGCTTCACGTACGGCCAGCGCAGCCGCATGACGTTGGCGCGGGTGAACTCGCCGGTGAGGGTGTTGCCCACGATCACGCCGGTGCGTTCACGGGGCAGTCCCTCGGCGCCGGGGAAGCCGGCGTCGGCCAGGGCCAGCGACGCCATGTCGAGCGCGAGCCAGTGGGTGAGGTCGGTCGAGCGGTACGTGCTGCCGCCGATCTTGAAGCCGACGCGGTCGAACTCGTAGCCCTCGATGACGGCCGCGGTCCGCGCGTAGAAGGTGTCCGGATGGGCCGGGTCGGCGTCCCAGTAGTCCTCCAGCCGCATGCGCACGTCGGGCAGCCTGCGGAAGGCCCGCCGGCCGGCCAGTGCGTTCTCCCAGAGTTCTCTGGGCGATGAGGCGTCGGGGTAGCGGCACGACATCCCGACGATCGCGATCCTGCTGCTCATACGGTCGCGGCCTCTTTCCCGACGGCGGGGACGGTCTCGACCGGTACGGCCGGACGGCGCGCCTCGGCCTCACGCTGTTCGCGGGCCTTGTTGACGAAGTGCAGGGCCCAGAAGAACCCGCCGCGGATGGCGCAGACGCCGGCCGTGGCGAAGAACAGGGCGTAGGAGATGTGCACGGCGGTCAGCAGCCCGTAGAACAGGGCGACGCCACCACCGAAGGCCACTTGGGCCGCCGGTCTGGACGGGCTGGTGCCCGGGTCGGTCACCATGTAGTTGCTGAACAGCACGAAGGCGACGCCGGTCATCATGCCGAGCGCGGCGGGGATCGAGGTGCCGAAGAAGATGCCGCGCACGATGGCCTGGACGATGAAGAAGCCCACCCAGCCCATGATCAGCGGCATTCGTCCGGTGAGCTTCCCGTTCAGCATCGTGCCGCCGATGATGATGATGCAGGGGATGATCCAGTCGAACCAGGTGTCGGTGTACTCCGTGAAGTGGTACGGAGGCGCGATGCTGGCCCAGGGCAGGACCAGCAGGATGACCGCGATGCCGAAGTTCGACGGGTTCATGTAGTGGCGCATCCGGCCCTTGACCGGGGCCCGCAGCACCCACTTGGCGCCGACCGCGACGACCACACCGAAGATCAGGACCAGGACCTGGTCGTTGACGTAGATCAGCATGTTCATCGCGAGGCTGGTGATGTGCGCCGGGTACAGGAACTGCATCAGGCCCTTGAACCCGTTGCCCTTGTAGCGCGGGTCGCGGCCCTCCACGCGGGCGCCGATCCACTCCAGCGCGATCTCGGTGGAGTAGCCGGTCGCCAGGGCGAGGAAGGGCCACACCCACGGCTGCTCGAAGCCGAGCACCGTGTAACCGAGGATGTTGAAGACCGTGATCGACATCGCGAAGTTGCGTAGAGCGATGATCACCTTTGGATCGTGGCGCGGCGACGCGCCGGCCTTGGCTTCAGCCATGTCGATCACTTCTCCTTGGCCTGCTGGCCGAGCACGAGCGAGTGCCAGCCCGTGGTCAGCGAAAGATCTTGGTCATGCACCTGTCCGGTGCGGTCGCGCCACTGGATGTGCGTCTGGACCGGCCCGGTGACGTTCTGGCCGAGCCCGATGTGGACGTCGGTGGTCCGCCGGCCGGAGTGGCCGCTGCTGCCGTCGACGCGGGCGATGAAGCACCGGCCGTCGGGCAGCTTCACCGTGATCTGCGCACCCGTGACCGGCGAGCCGGCGGCCGGGAGCGTCCCGGCGACGGGGGTGGCGTCGCGGGTCAGCTTCAGCCCGAGGAAGGCGCCCGCTGCCGGGCTCTGGTTCTGGTAGAAGACCGGCTCGCCCCACTGGCGGGCCACGGCGAAGTCCACCAGGCCGTCACCGTCGGAGTCGCCGCTGGCGATGCCGCGCGTGGGGATCGGGATGGCCAGGCCGAGCTTCGGCGCCAGGTCCACGTAGCGGCCCGTCGGGCCCTTGGCGAAGAAGTGCAGCGTCTGGTTGCCGCCGATGTCGTCGCCGGCCTGCGCGTTCGGCCACCAGAAGGGGTTCTGCAGCAACTGGTCGTTGGCGGTGGCCAGCTCCTGGAGCTGGGGCCAGCGGTCGATCTGGCCCTTCACGAAGCCGGTGGCCTGGGCGATCGACAGCTCGCCGGCGTTGTTGAAGTCCTCCATCTTGACGTCCCAGCCCCAGCCGGACCACGCGGTGCCGGACGGGCCGCTCTTGTCCACCCACGGCGCCTGGCCGTCGCGCAGCTTGGCGCGCAGGTCGGCCTGGTTCTTGGCGGTGGACATGTACTGGAAGTTGCTCTCCTCGATGCCCCACGAGGTGGTGATGTTGCTGACGAACATGTCGTAGATGCCGTCGTGGTTCAGGTCACCGAAGTCCAGGCCCATGCCCTTGAAGGAGTCGTGACCGACCACCTTGGACTTGGGGACCAGCGGGGTGCGCACGCCCTCGACGGGCGACAGCTTGATGTGACCCGGCGTGGAGCGGTTGTAGAACATCCGGTCGGGGCCGAAGTCGTTGGCCAGGTACAGCTCGGGGAGCTGGTCGCCGTCCAGGTCGTTGGAGGCCGCGCCGAGCTCCCAGCCCTTCGAGGAGTCCTTGGGCAGCACGTTGTCCAGGCACTGGTAGGTGACCTTGGACTGGTCGCCGGTGGTGGCCCCGGTCCAGCGGAAGAAGTAGTCCTCGCCGCCGTTGAAGCCCTGCGACATCGAGTGGTTCATGTGGACGCCGCCGCTGACCGTGGAGTCCAGCACCGGGCCGTCGGCGAAGTAGTTGCCGATGAAGATGTCGTCGTGGCCGTCGCCGTCGAAGTCGGCGATGGTGGCGGCGTTGGTGTTCCACTGCGGGCCGGTGTACTTGCCGTTGGTCGAGTTCGCGCCGGGCACCAGCTCGGTCGGCTCGTAGGCGTAGGCGCTCAGCTTGGTCGCGCTCGGCTTGGCCAGGTACAGGATCGGCGTGCGGCCCCACATGTAGACCAGAAGGTCGATGCGGCCGTCCTCGTTGTAGTCACCGGGGACGCAGCCCATCGGCGCCATGTGGTCGTTCATCGGCAGCGTGCCGGGGTTCAGGGCGAACGGGGCGTAACGGTCCGCGCGCGCTCCGGGGGTCGGCGTCACGACGGCCTGGTCGATACGCGTGTCCACCAGGCACAGGTCGTTGGAGAGCCCGTCACCGTCGAGGTCGTTCATCGCGATGGCCGCGCCGACCGAGGAGATCCAGGCGTCGATGTGCTCGTAGTCCTTGTTCACCTTGCGGATCGTCTGCTGGTTGAAGCCGCTGGGGAGGGAGATGGAGAGCGGCTTGAACGCGAACTTGCTCGCGATGTTCTCCGTCTCGGCGGCGGAGTAGGAAGGCAGACGGGCGATCAAGAAGACGCTCGTGACCAGCACGAGGGCGACGATTCCCGGTAGCTGCCTGCGCAGCCAGCCAAGGGTCGCAGTCACGGGCTAACACCTCCAAGAGAGACAAATTGGTTGGCGATGCGCTGCCGCCACACTTCATAGCCCGGCACATCACCCTGGTTCGGCTGGTCAGGGCGGGAATCGTTACTGACCCGCGCCGCCTGCTCCGGCGTCACGCCGCAGAACACCTGTGTCGCGATCTCCGTGGCCGGCACCACCAGCCCCGGCTTCACCCGGGCCTCGGCCGCGAAGGCCGAACCCTGGGCGAGCTGGGGGCGGTACTCGCCCGCCAGGTCCCTGAACGCCCGTAGCTCGTCCTCTTCGGCGCCGCACGCGTAGGTGGCGGCCAGCCCGGCGCCCGCGTACAGGTCGCCGCGGCGGGACTCGGGGAACTCACGGATCATCTTGGTGACGACTTCGACGTCGGTGCCTCCGACGAACCACATGGCCCGCCCGATGCCCTGGTCGATGACCCGGTTCGCGTAGCCGGCCGGGGCGTCGGCCGGCCAGGGGAAGTGCGGGTCCTGGTACTGCCCTCGGACGTACTTGTCGGTGCTGAAGTAGGCCTGGTGGAAGCCGTACCCGTCGAGCGCCAGGTAGCGCAGCAGCGGGTCGGGCAGGTGGAGTTTCGGCCACAGGAACTTCGGCAGCCGGGCCATCGCCCAGCCGACGCCGACGTAGATCAGGTAGATCTGGTCGCCGCCCTTGCCCTCGAGGAAGCGCTGGACCTTGGGCCCGCGTGACAGCGGGGTCGCGTCGAGGACGGCGAAGCCCATGCCCGCGCCCTCGTAGGCGAACCCGCGGAACCTCGGCGGGATCTGCTCCAGACGCTCCTCGGCCTCGGCGGGTGTGCGCGCCTCCGCCGCGTAGGCGTAGCCGGTGAGGAACATCTCGCCGACCTTTTCCAAGAGGTCTCGGGCCTCAGGACTCTTCTCGTGGAAACCACGCGTCGAGAGCTTCGTCTCCGAGACGTTGGGCGTGATTAATCGACTCCTCAACGACCTCAGAATGCTGGTCAAGTGCCTCTCCCTCCCCCCGGGGTTTCCCCTTCTCCGTGGGGTAATCTTTACCTAAAGGTAGCCATATCGATTGACTCAGGGTCCACTTCAAACGTGCTCACTGAACGGTTGGACACCGCTTTTTCCGCACGCCGGATAGAACCGTCCAGCTGAATTCGATCCCGCATTATGCGAGATATCCGGTCACCGCGGGGGCGGTGCCGTCAGGCGAGGATCCGGTCCCCGGAGGAGGCGAAGTGCGCGCGGACTCCGGCCCGCCACAGCTCGTACGCCGGGGTGCCGTCGGACCCGGGGGTCTCCACCGCGGTGGCGTCGGCGAGCGCGACGGCGCCGTCGATCGACAGGTCGGTGAGCGCGGCGGTGGCGACCTCGGTGTGCTCCGGCACGAACCCCGCGAAGGTCCGCGCCTTGGCCGCGAAGACCGACCCCTGCGCGAGCTGGGCGTGGTGCTCACCGGACGCGCGCCGCAGCGCGGCCAGGCCCTCGGGCCCGCTGCCGCCGGCGAACGTCGCGGCCAGCCCGACGCCGCTCCACAGGTCCGGCTGCCGGTGGGTGGCGAACCCGCCGACGCGGGCGGCGATGTCGGCGACCTGGCCACCGTGCATGAACCACAGCGCCCGGCCGATGCCCTGGTCGACGGCCCGCAGGAAGTAGTCGGGCGACCCCTCCCAGGCGTAGGGGGCCGGCACGCGCTGCTCGTCGACCCAGCGGCGGGTGTCGAAGTAGGCGCGGTCGAAGCCGAAGCCGTCGACCGCCAGCCAGCTCATCGTCGGGTAGTACGCCGAGCCGCTCAGGTCGGGCATGATCTTCTTCCACAGCGGCCGGGGGAGCCGGGCCATCGCGAAGCCGATGCCGATGTAGGTGAGGAAGATGTGCGGCTGCCCAGGACCGAGGAGGAGGTCACGGGTGCGGGTGCCACGCTGGCCGCCCATGGCGTCGACGATCGTGAACGCCATCGTCGCGCCCTCGTAGGCGAAGCCGCGCAGCTCCTGGTCGACCATGCTCAGCCGGCGCTCGACCTCCCACTGGTCGCGCGCGTCGATTCCCCATTCGAATCCGGTGATCACCGCCTGGGGAATGGCCTCCAGCCTGCGGGTGGCGTCCGTGGGAGTGACCGGAAATCCCCGGACGGCGAAAGTCACCTCGGCGAGCGAGGGTGTCAACATGAGCCTGCGCACTGAGCCGATCAGGGTTGGCATAATGCTCCTCGTAATTCCACCGTCAGCCGATGACGGTCACTCAACACCAGTCTGACCATTTCATGGTCATATACCGGATCCCGAGGCACATCTCCCGTATTGCGGTGCTATGTAATGATCTGCAGGTAAAGCGGGACAGGCCCGGCATGACAGAAGCCCCTACGCGCGCAGGGGCTTCGATTCGGTTTCCTGAGGGGATCCGTTTCGCGACCGGACGGGCCTCTCGTCCGCCGGGCCTCGTACCGGTGCGGGGGTGGCCGGGGCGGCTAGCGGGCCCAGCCGCTGACGCGCCACGCGTCGGGGCTCGCGCTCGGCGCGGCCGGCGGGCGCGAGGAGCGGGCCCCGTCGATCCACGCGGAGGCCGCGCACGCCTCCTCCGAGCGGGCGGTGGCCCGCGCGGTCAGGACCATGATGAGCGCCGCCAGCTCCTCGGGAGTGGGGTTGCCGCGGACCACCTTCAGATACAAGTCCTGCGCCACAAGGCACCTCCAGGTCGCGATCGCGCTCCTTTCGAGGGTCACCCGGTCAGGCGAGGCGGGGCAACTTCTCGAATGCGCACCTCGCCGCCGGGCGGCCGGCCTGTCAAGGCGTGTCAATGGCAGGAAGCGGACCGCCGCAGGCAGCTTGCTGACTCCCATCTCTCTGTATCGCGGCAGCTCGGAGCCGCAGAGTTGGTGGTGCGAGAACGATTGAAAAGCCGAGAATCGAGGGTAGAGAATGTCGAACGCAGTGGCTTTCCCGGTCCGGTCGAGTGTCACCGTCGAGCTGAGGGACCTGGAGGAACTGGCCGAGTCCACCGGCCTGTCGTGCGGGCTTGAATGGCCGCAGCGGCCCCCGCTGGTGGCACTGGGCGCGCAGAGCCCGGCCACGCCGCACATCGAACTGAACTCCGACGAGCCGGGAATCCGCGGCCTGTTCAGCTACAGCCCGGAAACGGCCCTCCCGTTGAAGGCCCTGTCGGAGGTCCTGCTCTGCCGCGACAGTTCGCTGACCCGCGGTGAACGCGAGCTGATCGCGGCCTATGTCTCGGCGCTGAACCAGTGCCGGTTCTGTTTCTTCACCCACGCGACGTTCGCGGCCGTCCGTGCCCCGGAGGGGATGACGATCGTGGAGCAGGTGTGCGCCGACCTTTCGACGGCGCCGGTCTCCGACAAGATGCGGGCGCTTCTGGCCATCGCCGGCGCGGTGCAGCAGGGCGGCAAGACCGTCTCCAAGGCACACATCGCCGACGCCAGGGCGGCGGGCGCTACGGACAACGAGATCCACGACAGCGTGCTGATCGCGGCGGCGTTCTGCATGTACAACCGCTACGTCGACGGGCTTTCGACCTTCGCCCCCGACGACCCCTCCGTCTACGTCGCACGGGCCAAGCAGACCGGGGGCTACCTCGCGGTCATGACCGACTCGCCGTGAGCACCCTGGAGAGGGCGCACGGTGCCGGCCCGCCGGCCTCGGAGGCCCACGGGCGCGGTCATCGGGACTACCTTGGGCCGGACGCGTTCACCGGGTGAACGCGGACGGTCACGAGAAGAATTCGTCGATGACGTAGGAATCCTGCGGGAAGCTCCAGCGGCCGGTGATTTTCCCGCCGGCGATGGTGAACACGTGAACACCGCGTTCGTCCAATATCTTGCCGTCGTGGTTCCCGCGGATGCGCAGCATCACCGCGACATGCTCGTCGTCGGCGAGATACACATCCGGCTCGTACCTTAATGAGCTTCCGGTCTGGTCGGATAGTTTGGCCAGGTAGCTCAAGACGTCCGCCTTGCCGGTGTGGACGCCCGCAAGGGAACCGCGCCCCGGAACGTGGAAGACCACGTCATCGGCGAGCAGGTTATCTCGAATGTGGTCCAGGTCGCCCTTCGCGATCGCGTCGTAACTCTCACGAGCTGGATTGACGTTGGGATGTTCGGACATGAACGGCCTCCTAGAGATGGTGCGGATCTTTTGGGGGGCGACGGTGACGCTACGCCGCGCCTGGGGAGCAAACAAGGGAGTGAGGAGAGACTTACCGTATGGTCACGTACGCGTAACGACGCGGGAAAAGGCTGGAACGCCAGGTGGGACGGTTATGGAAACCCGTCGTTGACAGCAAGGTGGTGGCTTGGCGAACATGAGCGATTGTCGGATGGATCTGTTCGCCATAACTGCGTGAGAGGCATGTCCTCCTCGCCGGCAAGGGAGCGGCCGTGCCCCATATCAGCCTCAATTCGGACGAGCCCGGGATCCGTGGTCTGTTCCGGTTCCGTCCGGAGACGGCCCGCCCGCTGAACGAGCTGGTCGAGGTGCTGCTCCGCCAGGAGAGCACCCTGACCCCCGGCGAGCGCGAGCTGATCGCGGCGTACGTGTCGGCCCTGAACGAGTGCCGCTACTGCTACAACTCCCACGCGGCGTACGCGGCGGCGCAACTGCCCGAGGGCATGGAACTGGTCGAGCAGGTGCGCGCCGACCTGGACGCGGCACCCATCTCCGGCAAGCTGCGGGCGCTCCTCGCCATCGCCGGCGCCGTCCAGCAGGGCGGCCTGAAGGTCGGGGACAAGGACGTCACCGCCGCCCGCGAGCAGGGCGCGACCGACCTGGAGATCCACGACACGGTGCTGATCGCGGCGGCCTTCTGCATGTTCAACCGCTACGTCGACGGCCTCGCGACGATCGCGCCCACCGACCCCGCCGACTACGCGGCGCGGGCCGAGCGCATCGTCTCGATCGGCTACCTGGGGCTGCTCGCCCAATCGCAGAGCCGCACCTGACCCGCGGCACCGCTCTCTCCTGCCCCGCGCTCTGAGGAGCACGGAGAAGAAACACCCATGCCGAGGGTCCGCCGGACCCGTCCCGGGAGGAAAGACCATGGCCAGCCACTCCGGCGCCTTACCACCCAGCGCGGGCATGCTCACCGCGCTCAACACCGACCGCCACAAGCTCGGGCTGAACATCTTCCTGTTCATCGTGGTGGCCCACTGGGCCGAGCACGTCGCCCAGGCCATCCAGATCTACGCGCTGGGCTGGCCGCTGCCGGAGGCGCGGGGGGTGCTCGGGCGGCCGTTCCCCTGGCTGGTCACCTCGGAGTGGATGCATTACGGCTACGCGCTGCTCATGCTCGCCGGCCTGATCATCCTGCGTAAGGGGTTCACCGGCCGCGCCCGCACCTGGTGGAACATCTCGCTGGGCATCCAGGTCTGGCACCACCTGGAGCACCTGCTGCTGCTCCTCCAGGCGCTCACCGGCTACCACCTGCTGGGCAGGCCCACGGTCACCAGCATCGTCCAGCTCATCGTGCCGAGAGTAGAGCTCCACCTGTTCTACAACGCGATCGTCTTCGTGCCGATGGTGGTGGCCATGTGGCTGCACCGCAGGCCCACTCCGGAAGAGCGCCGGGAAATGACCTGCAACTGCGCCCCTGACGCGGCCTGATGACCTCGACGGGGAACGACGGGCACATCCACCGTTATCTGATCATCGGCGCCGGACCCGGCGGGCTGCAGCTCAGCTACTTCCTGCAGCGCGCCGGTGCCGACTACCTCACGCTGGAGCGCGAGGCGGCGCCCGGTGGGTTCTTCCGCCGTTACCCGCGCCACCGCAGGCTGATCTCGCTGAACAAGGTCCACACCGGCGAGAAGGACCCGGAGATCAACCTGCGGTGGGACTGGAACTCCCTGCTCAACGACTCGCCGGACCTGCAGTTCCCGCGCTACTCGCGCGAGTACTTCCCCGGCGCGGACGACCTGGTGCGCTACCTGGCCGACTTCCAGCGCGAGCACGCGCTCAACGTCCGCTACTCCACCGCCGCCGACCGCGTCGAGAAGGTGGACGGGGTCTTCGTCGTGCACGCCGGCGACGAGGTGTTCCGCGCCGAGTGCCTGGTCATCGCGGCCGGATGGGGCGGCCCGTACGTCCCCGACATCCCCGGGATCGAGCTGGCGACCGGGTACGAGGACGTCTCGGTGGCGGCGGAGGACTTCACCGACAAGCGCGTGCTGATCATCGGCAAGGGCAACTCGGCGTTCGAGACCGCCCAGGCGATGCTCGGCCACGCCGCCGTCATCCACCTGGCCAGCCCGAGCCCGGTCCGGTTCGCCTGGACGAGCAAGCACCCCGGTCACGTGCGCGGCCAGTACGGCGCCCTGCTGGACAGCTACTGGTTCAAGACCCTGCACGGGGTACTGGAATGCCGCGTCGACCGCATCTGGCGGGACGGCGACCGGTTCAAGGCGACGATCACCTACACGCTCGCCGACGGCGAGCAGGCGCTCCTGGAGTACGACGCGATCCTGCGATGCACCGGCTTCACGATGGACACCGGCCTGTTCGCCGCGTCCTGCACGCCCGAGATGACGCCCAGCGGGCGGCTCCCGGCGATCCGTCCCGACTTCCAGTCGACCAACGTGGACGGCCTGTACTTCGCCGGCACGCTGATGCAGGCCAGGGACTTCAAACGGGCCTCCTCGGCGTTCATCGACGGGTTCCGGTACAACCTGCGCACCCTGGCCGCGCTGCTCGCCGAACGCTACGAGGGGGAGCCGCTGCGCGAGGAGGTGCTGCCGGTCGACGCCGACCAGCTCACCACCAGCATGCTCGACCGGGTCAATTACAGCTCGGCGCTGTGGACCCAGTTCGAGTACCTGTGCGACGCGTACGTGGTCGACGAGGCGTCCG
This sequence comes from Sphaerisporangium corydalis, assembly GCF_025506355.1. GTDB lineage: Bacteria > Actinomycetota > Actinomycetes > Streptosporangiales > Streptosporangiaceae > Sphaerisporangium > Sphaerisporangium corydalis. Next base: position 10,697 of record NZ_JANZYP010000011.1, on the reverse strand, counting down.
GGCAGGTGCTGCACTACACCGACCTGCCCGAGGACTACGCGGTCGACCGGTTCGCCGGGCATCCCCTGTACTTCACCGTCACCCTGCGGTGGGGGCGCCAGGACTACGGCGACGTGTTCGCGATCCAGCGGCACCCGACGCCGGAGCGGGCGCACGAGAGCGCGTTCCTGCATCCGGTCGTCCGCGCGTGGCGCAACGGGGACCAGGTCGCCGAGCAGCACCTGCTGGAGGACCTGCTGGCGCAGTGGCGCGACCCGGTCAGGCACGTGCGCCCGCTGCGCGCGTTCCTGTCCTCCCGCCTCACCACCACTCCCGACGACCGCCCGCCGGACACCCCGCTCCCCTGACCCGGGCCGGATCCGTCACGCCCGGTGATCCACCGCCGGGCCTGACGGCCGCCGGACCGGTCAGGCACGTACCTCCGCGCCGCTGCGGTCCACGAGGGTGGCCACAAGGTGGTCGACGACGTCGGTGAGGCGGCCACGCCGGTCGTGGGCGGCCCGCTGGCGGGCCGCTCCGGTGCCCTCGGCGCGCAGCCGCTCCAGCCCCCGGGTCACCATGCCGAGGTCGCCGGTCGCCTCCAGCGCCGGGCCGAGGTGCCGCAGCAGCCCGTCGACCAGCTCGCCCGCCGGCCGCAGCCGTCCCGAGACCGGGTCGATCCCGTGCCCGTCCAGCCCGTCACGGGCCGCGCGCCAGTACGCGACCCGCAGCCGTTCTCCCGACAGCCTCGGGCCCTTGTCGCCGCGTTCCACCTCGCGCAGCGACACCACGACCAGGGCGCGCGCCAGGGCCGCGAGCAGCGCGGACTCCTCGGCGGTCGCGGGCACGTCGGTGACCCGGACCTCCAGCGTGGGCAGCCGCGCCGACGGCCGCACGTCCCAGAAGATGGTGCCGGGGTCCACCAGCGCCCCCGACTCGGTCAGCGCCCCCACCACGTCGTCGAACTCGGCCAGCGACTCGAAGTACGGCGGCGGCCCGGCCACCGGCCACTTGCCCCAGCTCAGGGTGCGCCAGCTCGCGTACCCGGTGTCGCGGCCCGCCCAGTACGGCGAGTTGGCCATCAGGGCGATCAGCACCGGCAGCCACGGCCGGAGGTGGTTGCTCACCAGGACCGCCCGCTCCCGATCCGGCAGGTGGACGTGGACGTGGCCCGCGCAGATGCTCTGCTCGTCGTGCAACGCGCGGTAGTTGGCGATGCCGACCCCGTACCGGGGGTGGTCGGTGATCGGCGGCGGGACCACGTCGCCCAGGACCGGCGTGCCGGAGGCGACGACGGCCAGCCCCTCCTCGCCGGCCGCGGCGGCCACCAGCGACCGCATCCGCCGGAGCTGGTCGGCCAGGTCGGCGACGTCGGAGCAGGGCGTCGTCTTTGTCTCCACCTGGAAGCGGGTGATCTCGGTGCCGACCAGGTCGCCCAGCTCGGCGGCGGCGCGCTCCACGACCGGCGCGGCCATCGGCGCCGCGGCCCGGGTCCGCGGGTCGACGACGAGGTACTCCTCCTCCACCCCCATCAGCGGGCGGACCGCGTCGAAAGGTACCTGCTGCGGTGCGTCCACGGTCGCCGTCATGCCCACTCCCCCAAGATCGACCCGTCGACGGGCCCTGCTCTCTGACGACGCAACGTTACCCACCCATCTCCCTCCTCCGCAGGCCCAGAAGGCCCCTCCCCTAAGGAAAAGCGCACTCTGAGAGAAGCCTTTCCCCGACCGGCGAACGGCCCCCCGCCCGACCAGGGACGGCCTGCGCCCGAACCGCCCGCCCGGCCAGGACCGGCCCCTATGAGGGGTGGCCGCCGGCGGGCCCGTTGCGGTCGGGGCCGTTCGACGCGTTCTGGCCGCGATCGGGGTCGAGCAGGCCGAAGAGGCGGCCGGCCACCGAACCGTCCTGCGCCGTGCCCGTCGCCTGCCCGGCGAACAGGGCGTGGATCCGCTCGACCGTCGCGCGGGCGACGCCGCTGCGGCCGAGGACGTCCAGGAAGACGGCCTCCACCAGCAGCCGCCGGACGTCGGGCGCGCACATCAGGGCCATCGCGGCCAGCAGCGGGGCCGACGGCGTCAGCGACGGGGAGAAGAACACCTCCTCCAGCGCCCGCCGGTCGAGCGCGGGGCCGTACGCCGCGGTCAGGAGCGCCTGGTGCCTGCGGCGCTGGGCCTCGGGGTCCCCGGGGTGCAGCCGCTGGATCGCGGCCACGAGCTGCCCGCACTCCCCCAGCGTCCTGCCGATCTCGGCGCGCTCGGCCGGGTCCTCGCCCCGCGTCGTGAGCTCGGAGAACACCGCCCGCGCGAACAGGTCGTCAGGCTGCCGCAGCACCGCGCCGGCGAGCTCGTGAACCGGCAGTGACGCAAGGAGCGCGCCCAACGAGCCCGGCGCCGCCTCCGACGCCCCGTCTTCCAGATCCAGGTCAATGTCCCGATCCCGGTCCCGGCCCAGATCCCCGTCCCGGCCCAGGTCCACGTCCACGCCGGGGTCCGGGTCCCGGTGCCGACCCCGATCCAGGTCCAGGTCCAGGTCCCACTCCGGGTACAGGTCCTGGTCCCGGTCCGGCCTCCGATCAAGGTCCGGGTCCTGGCCGCCGAACCTGGCGAGGACGGCCGCGCGGTCGTCGGCGTTCATCGGCCTCGGCTCGGTCTCGCGCGCGAACCGGGCCACCAGCCCCGCGAGTCCGCCGAGGCTCGTCAGGGCCCGCTGGTACCGGTGCCCGGTCTCCTGGTCCGCGGGGATCGTCACCGGCCGGCCCCACGGGACGGCGTGCGCCCCTTCCGGGGCGTGCCTGGCGAACGACAGCTTGATCCGATGCCGCGTCGCGCTGCTGGTCCACGTCGAGGCGGTGAGCCTGGCCCGGAACCCGTACGGCAGCAGCGCGGCCACCGCGTCCAGGAACCGCAGCCGGTCGCGCAGCGGCACGTTCTCCCCGCCGACCACACACACCCGCTTCCCGTCGAGCAGCAGCGCCGCCGCGCCCACGGCGGTCTCGTCGGCGGCGGCGGCCAGCGCCGCGGGGTCCAGCGGCGGCACATCGAGGACGAGCGGCCCCTCGACCGGCAGGACGCACCCCGCGATGCTCTCGTAGAGGGTGCCGTACGACACCGGCCCGGCGGCGAGCCGGGCGAACGGCGCGCAGAAGTAGCGGGTCAGCACGATGTCGCGGCCCAGCCCGTCCCGCCCGTCGGACCCTTCCTGGACGGCCAGCCCGAGGCGGGCGTCCGGCCCGCCGCCGACCCAGCTCACCGTCACCTGGGGCAGCTCGGCCGGGGTCCCCGGCGCGTACCGGGTCATGATCTCGCCGAAGTCGACGGGGCCGAGCCATCCCTGGCTGCACGACAGGACGCCGTCCCCGTCCCGCGTACCCGGCCGTTTCCCCCAAAGCGCCCACTCGGCGGTGATTCGCACGATCAACGGAACCTCACTGGGCGAACCGGCTACGACTGGAGAACGAGGATGATGACCAGATAGATCAGGCCGCACACGAAACCGACGCCCAGTACCACGATCAATGTGATGCGCCAGGGTTCGGGCCAGCCGTGGCCACCGGATCGCGGCTCCTGGCGCAACATGGCCACGAACTCGTTGCCGTCACGCTGCTGGAGCGAACCCTCCGCGAACGACGGCCCGGGGCCGAGGGACTCCTTGACGACCTCACGGGTTGCGGGCGCGCGCTCGCGGGACGCTGGGGGGTGCTCATGGAGCGCGGGCGCGCGCTCGCGGGAGGCCGGGGCGGCCAGGCACTCCCGCACCTGGTTCCGGGTCGCCGGGTCGAGCTGGGCGTGGCGGACGAACGCCTCCATCAGCACCCGCTCGGACTCCCACCCGTACAGGCTCGACGCCGCGACGGTCAGCGACACCGACCGCGGCACGGCCGGGCAGCCGACGATCTCCTCGTACGCCTGCCGGTCCAGCGCGGTCCCGTACGCGGCGGTCAGCAGGTGGCGGAACATCGTGAACCGCATGTCGCCGTCCTGCGGATGGCACGCCTCGACGGCGTCGGCGAGGTAGCCGTGCTCGTACAGCGCCGCCGCGATGCCGGTGTCCTCGGTGCCGCCGTCGGCGCCGCGCGCGACGAGCTCGGTGTAGGCCATCCACAGGATGTCCTCGTCGAACGGCTCCCGCGCGGCGGCCCTGACCAGGTCCGCGGTCTGCAGCGCCGCGAGCGCGCGGGCCTGCTCCTCCCCGTCGAGGCAGGACACCAGCCGCAGGGAGACGGCGGGCTCCGCCGGGGGCATGCGCGCCATGGCCAGCACCAGCGGCCTCGGCAGGTCGGGGGCGCTCCGCCGGACGTCCCCCAGCCCCTCCAGGGTCAGTTCGGGCCCGTAGCCGGCGGCCAGGACGACGTCGTAGAAGCGGTCCCGCAGCCCGCCGAGCGACCTCGGCCCGGCCCGCAGGAGCGACCGGCCCTCGATGATCTCCCGGTTGCCCCGCACCTCGTCGTCGGTGAGCCTGGCGGCGACAAGAAGGTGGTAGAGGCGCTCCAGGGGGTCCTTCAGTTCCTGGTGCCTCTTGTGCCCGATGAAGTCGGCGCAGAGGTTCAGGTCCTCACCGGCCGTGCGGCCCGGCGGGCCGGGCCACCCGGCGTGTACGAGCGTCTGCCGGGAGTCGTCGAGCAGGGCCAGGGTCTGGTGCCCGGCGGTCCGGAAGGACATCGGCTCGGTCATCATGGCAAGCCTGCCGACGAGGTCCTCGGGTGAGCCCGCGAGCAGCGTCTCGAAGTACCGGGTCGCGACGTCGTGGCGCAGGGGGTGCTCATTCTCGTACGCCCCCCACACGACCGAGTGCGCCCCCTCCCTGGCGTGCTTGGCGAACGACAGCATGATGCGGTGCTTGGCCGAGCTGTCGGTCCACGTCGAGGCGGTCAGCCGGGTCCGCAGGCCGTACGGCAGGAGCGCGGCCACCGCGTCCAGGAACCGCAGCCGGTCGGGCATCGGCACCGACTCGCCACGGACGACGCAGACCTCCTTGCCGGTGAGCAGCAGGGAGGCGGCGCCCATGACCGTCTTGTCGACCGTCTCCGCGATGGCATGCGGGTCCAGCACGTCCACCTCGACCGACAGCGGCCCCGCGACGGGCAGGGCGCACACGTCGAACGCGTGGTGGAGCGCCGTGTAGGACACCGGCGACGCGGCGGCCTGGGCGTAGGGGACGCCGAAGTAGCGGGTCTCGGCGATGTCGCGGCTCAGGCCGTCCTGCCTGCCCGACCAGTCCTGGATCGCCATGCCGATGTAGGCGGTGTCGCCGCCGCCGACCCAGCTCAGGGTCACCTGGGGCAGGTGCTCGAGCGTCCCCGGCGCGTACCGGGTCATGATCTCGGCGAAGTCGTCGCGGCTCAGCGGGCCCTTGCTGCAGTCCAGGATCCCGTAGTCGTCCCGGGTGCCGGACCTCTTCCCCCACACCGCCCACTCGGCGGTGACCCGGGTCCGCCCGCTCAACCGCCGGCCTCCTTGCCCTGCTGCTCGCCCGCCATGCGCTGGCCGAGCCAGATCATCGGCTCCATCACGTTGATCGGGCCCACCGGCCCGCGAATCCGGATCCGGTTCCCCGAGCCCGGCCCCTGCGGGCCGTCCGCCGACGCCTCCGGCGTGAGGTTCTGGACGTCGTCCGGGTCGAACCGGCCCTTCTCGGGATCGACGTAGAAGCCGATCGACGACGTCACGAAGAACTTGATCCGCTCCGGGTGGAAGAACTGGTTGAGCGTGGGCAGCACCAGCCGCGCGTTGCCGCTGGGCGAGGCGGCGCACAGCTCACGGAACAGCTCCTCGGCGTCCTCGTCGTCGACCCTCGGGCTCTCCTGGACGTCCTCGGGATAACCCAGCAGTCCCAGCTTCTCCGCCGTCTCCAGCACCTTGATCTCGTCGAACTTGGTGACACAGACCGCGAGGTAGTGGGGCAGCATGTCGTCGCCGAACTCGTCCTTCGCGAGCATCCGCCCGGCCAGGTCGGCCAGCACCCCGTGCAGGTGGGAGAACGCGTCGCCGTCGGTCAGCTCGCGGATCGGGTCGAACAGGTAGACGATGCCCCTGCTGAGCGCCAGCTCGTCGATCAGCGCCTCCCTGTCGGTGCCGTGCCCGGTGCGCTCGGCGCCGAACGAGCGGCCGGGCGCGTCCAGCACGTTGACGCCGATCCGCCAGGCCGGGCTCCCCTTACGCCTGCCGAGAAGCCCCTTGACCTGCTCCTCGGGTCTCCGGCTCAGCAGCCAGCGGTAGTCGCTCAAGGTGCTGGTCGCCTCGGGGAACCGCCGCTGATGGGTGAGCTTGTCGGTCATCTCCTTCAGGAAGTCGAGGGAGCCGGGATCGGCACCGATGATCCTCCAGGGGCCGTTCTTGAGGATGAGCGCGATGTTCAGCGCGGCGAGGAACGTGGTCTTGCCGCTGCCCGGAGCGCCCCAGATCGCGATGCTGTGCGGATCACCCGGTCGTCTTCCCTGGTCACTGCTCACCTAGGACCTCATTCCGTCTACACGCTGATATGCCCGTCATGGCATCGCCATCAGGGGGAAGGGCACCCGCTGGACCCCGGGCGCCGTCACTCCGAGGTCCGCGCAGAACCCCTGGGGGTCGAGGGTGTCCAGATGCGCCGACGCGTTCTCGCCCAGGCGGGCCCAGGCGGGGTGCGCCCGCTCAGGGGGCTGGTCGCAGATCGCGCCGAACACCAGGCCCGGGTGCCGCTGGAGGTCGCGCACCTGCCGCTCCCAGTCGACGCGGCGCGGGCAGGGCAGGATCTCCGAGGCGTGCCTGCGGGGCGGATGCGGCGGCCGGGCCCCCACCGTCAGCAGCACCGTCCGCCGCCGCCCGCCGGGCGGGCCGAGCCTGCCGGCCACCTCCGCCAGCATGTCCTCGACCTGCGCCGCGTACGGGTACCCGGGCTCGGCGGCCCCGTGACCGGTAGCGCGCCCCGCCCGGGACTCCTCGAGGATCTTCAGGGACTCCTGGGCGTCGTCGGGCGAGACCTCCCAGTCCACGACGTCGACCGGTCGCTCGGGAATCCTCGGGTCGTAGGAGTGGGCGCCGTAGGTGACCAGGGAGACCTGGAGCAGGCCGGACAGCTCGCCCGCCAGTTCCGTGACGAGCTGGCTGACCCGCCTGAGCCGCTCGCCGAGCTGGACCTCGGGGCCGGTGGTCTCCACGGCGCAGATCAGGTGGGCGGGACCGGACGGGGGGCCGAGCCGGGCGGGCACCGAGGACACCAGTTCGGTCCAGCTCCGGTCCTCCCGGGTGAGAGAGGGCAGGCCGGAGAAACGGACCCGGCCCGGGCGCTCCAGCATCGCAGTGACCTCGTAGCGTCCCGGCGGCAGCTTCACGGCGTGGACCGACACCAGCACCGGCCGCCGGTCCTGCCAGGCCACCACGGCGAACACCGTGCCCCGCTCGTCGCTCGGCTCGCACTGGACGGTGACCTCGGAAAGCGCGCCGCGCCGGGTCTCCATGGCGAACAGCGGCTGACAGGCGAGCCGCAGCCGCCCGGTGACCGGGTGCCGCCGCAGCACGACCAGGTCGTACGGCCGGCGCAGCGGCTCGGCGGCGACGATCTCGCGGAGCAGGACGGCGACGGGGACGCCGCCTCCGTTGAGGGCCAGGGCGTCCGGGCGGGCGGCCCGCAGCGCTTCCATCGCCCGGCCGACCGGGCCGCCGTCGGGCGCCGACCGGACGAGGACCACCCGGGCGTCCACCGGCAGCCACGTGGCCCTGACGGCGGCCTCCTCGGCGGGGAACGCGGTCGCGCCGTCGCGTCCTCCCTCGGCGGGGGTCGCGCCCTCGCTTCCCTCCTCGAAGGGGGACGGGGTCGCGCCGTCGCCTCCCCCCTCCGCCGTCTGCCCGGCCCATCGGGTCATCGGTCTCTCCCGGCCGCGCGACGTGCCGGCCTCGTCCCGATGAAGGTCGAAGGCGGTGACGCCCTCGGCGGCGACCTCGACCACGACGAGGCGCCGGGAGCCGGCGAGCTCCGCGATCGCCTCGGTGAGAGCCCTGCGCAGGAGGTCCTCACCAGACTCGGTCAATTACGGCCCCCAGCTTGGGTCTGGTGAAAATCGGTCATTCCCTCTTAAATCACGCCCACAACCGTCGAGCTGGAGTCCCAGAAGCGGCATTCGGCCTCACCCCATCCACCCCCCGAAACCCGCTTCAATGAACATATCCAGTTACATGTATAGCCTAATCGCGGCGCACATCGATGGAAGGCGGGAAGAGTGATTTAGGATGTGGGCGGCTCCGCCTGGTGCGCGATTCCGGAGAGGAAATAGATGAGAAAGTTGCTGATCGTCCTATCCGGTGCCCGTCCCGAGATCCTCGAACATTGCCCGTCCGAACGCGGCAAGTTCGAGGGCATCGGCGGAGCGGTGCTCACCACCAGCGTCCTGGCCACCGTCTCCATGGCCTTCGCCCTGCACAGCGCCCTCGGCGCCCCCCTCTACATCGCCGTCCCGGCGAGCGTCATCTGGGGTCTGGCGATCATGAGTCTCGACCGCTGGCTGGTCGGCTCCATCCAGACCGACGGGCCGCGACGGTGGCGGCTGGCCGTCCCCCGCATCCTGATGGCCGTGCTCCTGGGCGTGGTCATCTCCACCCCGCTGGTCCTCCAGATCTTCAAGTCCGAGATCGACGCCCAGATCGTCGAGATGCGGCAGTCCCGCGCCGACTCGTTCGCCCAGGAGCAGGAGCGGGGCACGATCGGCAAGGAGGTCGCCCGCCTGCGCGCGTCCTCCGCCGACCTGCAGAAGGTGATCGCCTCCGGGGGCGAGGTGCCGCAGGACCCGGCCAAGGACCCGAGGATCAGGTCGCTGACCGCCGAGCGCGACGCCCAGCAGGTCCAGGCGAAGAAGCACTACGACGAGTGGCAGTGCCAGCTCTACGGCGGGCCGGCCTGCCCCCGCAAGGGCGACGGCGTCCTGTCCCAGGCGAGCAGGACCGACTACTTCAAGGCCAAGAGCCGGGTGGACAGGCTCAACAGGCAGATCGAGGCACGCAAACGGGAACTCACCGCGACCGACACCGGCGCCAAGCGGATCCGCCTCGACTCCGCCCGCGAGGAGCTGCCCAAGGTCCGTACGCAGCTCGACGCGGCGGTACGGCGGCAGAACGACCTGCAGGCCTCGTTCGACGCGGAGAACTCGACCGTCAACGGGCTGCTGATCAGGCTGCGGGCGCTCAACGAGGTGTCCGGCAAGGACCTCACCCTCAACGGGGCCCGGCTCCTGCTGTTCCTGCTGTTCCTGCTGATCGAGTGCCTCCCGGTGGCGGTCAAGCTGATGCAGAAACCCGGCAACTACGAGAAGGTCCAGGCACTGGTCGCCCAGCGGGAGTTCCGCGAGGCCAGGAAGAACTTCACCGCGCGATCGGCGAACGGCGTCAACGGCGGATCGGCGAGCATACGAGCGATCTGGACCCGAGACCCCTCCCCAGACCAACACCAGACCACCTCAGACCCCGGCCAACGGAACACCACCTCCGAACAGGGCCAACAGCATGGTGCCTCTGATCCGGGTCAACGACATGGCGCCTCGGATCCAGGTCAATGGAATACCGCTCAGGATCCTGGTCAATGGCATTCCGCTCCGGGTCAGGAGACCGGCCGCCCGGACACCATCCCCGAGTCCTCGCCGGACTCCCGTACCAGGGTCAACTCGGTCACCCTGTCCGACCTCGGCCCCGACCTGGATCCCGACCCCGACCACGGTTCGATGGAGGACGAGGCCCTACGCCGCGAGATGGCCGACTCCCGCACCGCCTCCATGTCCGACTCCCGCGGCCCCCGCTCCGAACGCTCCCGCGGCATAGAACTCTTCCCCGACGACGACCAGTAACCCACCGGTGGCCCCACGACCACCCCCGCCTCTACGACGACCAGCGAGCCACCAGTGACGCTCAGCACCACCCCCCGAAGCAGCCGAGCCCAACCCCGACGACCGCCAGTGAGCCGCCCGTGACGTCCGGGAGCAGGAACCAGGTGATCCAGGAGCGCTACCGGCTCCTGCGCCCTCTCGGCGCGGGAGGCATGGGCACCGTCTGGCTCGCCGACGACGAGCTGCTCAGGCGCCGGGTCGCCATCAAGGAGCTGGTGCTGTCCCCCGGCGGCGAGGACCCGTCGGTGCGCCGCAGGCGGATGCTCGTCGAGGCGCGGGCCGCCGCACGCATCGCGCACCCCGGCATCGTCCCCATCTACGACGTGCTCGTCGACGCCGACCCTCCCTGGATCGTCATGGCCTACGTCCAGGGCCGTACGCTCGCCGACCTGATCGAGGACGGCCCGCTGGACGAGGGTGAGCTGGCGCGCATCGGCCGTCGTGTGCTCGGCGCGCTCACGGCCGCGCACACGGCCGACGTGCTGCACCGGGACGTCAAGCCCGCCAACATCGTGATCGGCGAGGCGGGCAAGGTGTTCCTGGTCGACTTCGGCATCGCCCAGATAGGCGGCCAGAGCGACCTCACGGCGCACAACACCCTGCCGGGGACCCTGGAGTTCATGGCGCCGGAACGGATCAACGGCCACCGCCTGGGACCGCCCTCCGACCTGTGGTCCCTCGGGGTCACGCTCTTCTGGGCCCTCGAAGGACGCTCACCGTTCCGCCGGAGCACCCCGGTCGCGACGATGCGCGCCGTCACCGACGCCCTCCTCCCCCCGATCACCCGCCCCGGCCGACTGGCCAACGCGATCACCGGCCTCCTCCGCAAAGACCCCTCCCACCGCCTGACCCCCCAAGACCTGACCCCCCT
>NZ_JANZYP010000109.1 GCF_025506355.1 Sphaerisporangium corydalis | reverse complement strand
GAAGGGGGGGTGGGTTTTGGGGTGGTGGGTGCGGAGGAGTTCGGGTTCGGGGTAGCGGGCGCACTTGCGGTGCCATTCGAGGATGCCGGACATCCATTCCTTCAGGTCGTCGGCGTGCCGGGTGAGGAGCCGGCGGGCCTCCTCGTCGAGGTCGTGTTCGTCGAACATGGCGGGCAGGTCGTTGGCGATGATGTGCTCGAACTGCCGCATCCGCGCCTCCATCAGGTCGGCGACGATGTCACGGGCCTTCCAGCGGTCCACGTCCAGGAAGTTCTCCACGACCAGGACCAGGTTGTGCACCTCGCCCTCGAACTGGATCTCCTTCTGGTAGGAGAACAGGTCGTTGGTGAAGGCCGCGTAGTCCTGCGCGGCGGTGTCCAGCTCGCGCATGACGCGGGTCTGGTGAATCTCGGGCGGCACCACGTCGGCGTGCGCGAGCCGGGACAGGCTCATCGTCATGTCCGCGCCGAACGTCCTGCGGCGCATCTCGATGTAGTCGACCGGGTCGGGGATCCGGTTCTGGGCCTGGTTGGCCAGCTCCCACAGCCAGCTCTCGGTCATCTCCTCCACCGAGGCGCGGAACTGCCGCCGGGCGGCCGGTTCCATGGGCCCCGCGGTGCGCCGCCACAGGTCGCCGAGGCCCCGCTCGATCGGGTCGGCCGGCTCGGGGGTGGGTGAGTCGTCCAGCGGCATGAAGGCCCGCAGCCGCTCGTGGCAGAGCTTGGCCCCGGCGAGGTCGCGGGTCGCCCCGAACACCACGGGGAAGTAGTCGTCGCCGTAGGTGCCCCAGGCCAGCCAGTCGGAGGACAGGTCGAGCTGCTCGGGGGTCGCGTCGGCGTGGATCATCGAGGCGCAGTGGGCGAAGTCGAAGCCGAGGAAGCGCCGCTCGTCCCACAGGCCGCCGAGCTCGACCCCGGGCAGCGAGTCGAACATGCCCATCTCGCGCGCCCATCCGACCGCGTGCCGGCGCGCGTCGTCCAGGTGGGGGCTGGTGCGGATGGGGAAGGGCATGTACAGCTCGGGCGGACGTAGGTGGCCCACCTGCCGGAACGGCACGTAGGCGTACTGCCGGGCCCGGCGCCCGAGCCCCAGCGTCGCGGGGGAGAGCGGCAGAGCCGAGGCGGAGGTGCCGATGCCGGTCGGGCCGAGGAACCCGCCGGGGCCGCCCTTGGCCGCGCCCTCGTTCATGTACCGGCTGGAGCGGGCGTGCCACTCGTGCCCGCCGGACTGCCAGTCCTGCAGTCCCTTGACGTAGGCGCCCACCGCGGCCTGCTCGTGGGCCGGGACGGCGTGCTCGGCCAGCAGAGCCGGCACCTCGGCGAGCGCGGTGTTCTCGAACTGCTGCAACCGGGAGGTGAGCAGGTCGTTGACCAGCTCGGCGGCGTCCTGCGTCGGGCAGCCGAAGAAGCGCTCGAAGACCAGCACCGCGTTGGAGTTCTCGCCCTCCTCCCGCACCTCGCGCTGGTAGGAGAACAGGTCGTTGCGAAGGTGCACCGCGTCCGAGAAGGTGTCGGACAGGACCCGCATCGGCCGGGTGGCGGCGAGGGCGTCGGGGACCTCGGCGTGGACGGCGTACTCGACGAGGTTCGCCGACCAGGGCGCCCCGCCGACCCGGCGCCGCATCTGCACGTACTCGATGGGGTTGGCGACGCGGCCGAGGTCGATGTTGTCCAGCTCCCACATGGACTCCACCATGAGGTTGTGGGTGCTGGTGACGAAGCGCCGCCGCCACCCCTCCGACATCGCGGGGACCGTGCGCTTCCACAGGTCCGCGAGGCCCGCCTCGGCCGGGTTCTCCGGCTCCGGGGGCGTCTCGCCCTCGTCGGTCATGAACAGTTCCAGGCGGTCGAGGTACGCCTTCGCGCCCCGCGTGTCGCGGGAGTACTTGAACTGTTCGAGGAAATGGTCGTCGAAGAAGAAGACCCAGACGTACCAGTCGGTGATCAGGTCGAGGGTGTGGCCGTCGCAGTCGGGATGGGTGTAGGCGCACATGAGCGCGTAGTCCATCTTGTCCAGGCCCTCTTCGTCCCAGACGACGCCGCCGCCCGGCGTGGGCGCGTCCAGCATGCCCATCCGCCGCGCCCAGGCGGTGCTGTGCGCGCGGGACCGTTCCAGGTGCGGGTTGAGCCGCGCGGGATAGGCCATGTAGAAGTCGGGCAGCGTGAAGGCCTGCATGAGCGTGCCTACTCCCTCGGGGGCGGTGAGCGGTCGCTGACTGAAGGTGACTGAACCGCTACCGAGGGTACTACGCCGGCGCGCCCGGCAGGACCGATTCCCGGCGGGCGGTGCGCGGGAGGCTCATTCTTCGGTGCAGGCCTGCTCTTCGGGCGTGGTCCTGACCCGGCTGAGCAGCCGGTGGAGGTGCTCGATCTCGTCCTGGTCGAGGTCGCCGAACAGCTCCCGCTCCACCTCCGTCAGCGCGTCGTGCACGCGCGTGAGGGCGCCGGCGCCGGCCTCGGTCATCTCCACGATGTGGCGCCGCCGGTCGGCGGGGTCGCGGCGGCGCTCGGCGAGCCCGTCGCGCTCCAGGTCGTTGAGGACCGTCACCAGCACGCTCGGGTCCACGCCGAGGGCCTCGATGAGGGCCTGCTGGCCCATCGGGCCGCTCTCGGCGAGGTGCATCAGGGTGACGGCGTGCCGGGCGCCGAAGCCGGTCACCCCGAGGGCGTGCCGTACGCGGACCTGCGCGACGGTGCCGTGGTGCGCCAGGAGCAGGCCGAGCCGATCCATGGTCTGGGCGGCCTGGATCTCCTCGACGCTCATACCCTATACCGTAACACATCCCTGATCGTCGACCCCTGTAGATAGTTGAACAGTCTCAACGATATGTTATGTTCAACGACATGGCGCAGGGCGGCGGCCGCACGGGTCGCAAGGGGCCGTGCGCGACCGTTCGGAGCGCTTCGGCGAGCCATCAGGAAGCAGGAATGAAATGAGCGATATCGCACCCGTATGGCGGCCCACCGTCGCCGTGGTCGGCGGCGGATACGGAGGCGCCCGCGTCGCCAAGGCACTCGACGACGTGGCCGAGGTCGTGCTCGTCGAGCCCAAGGACGCGTTCGTCCACAACGTCGCCGCGCTCCGGGCGCTCGTGGCCCCCGAGTGGCTGCCGCGCATCTACTTCCCCTACGACAACCTGCTCGCCCGGGGCCGGGTGGTCCGCGACCACGCGGTCTCCGTCGACTCCAAGCGGGTGGTCACCGGGTCGGGGGAGGAGATCGCCGCCGACTACATCGTGCTGGCCACCGGTTCGGCCTACCCCTTCCCCGGCAAGGCCGACGCCGTCGACACCGACGCCGCGCACGCCCGCTACCGCGCCTCCCACGAGGCGCTCGCCCAGGCCGGCCGGGTGCTGCTGCTCGGCGCGGGGCCGGTGGGCCTGGAGCTCGCCGGTGAGATCAAGGCCGTCTGGCCGGACAAGCACGTCACCATCGCCGACATGGCCGACGACATCCTCGCGGGGCCCTTCAAGCCGGAGCTCCGGGCCGAGCTGCGCCGCCAGCTCGACGCCCTCGGGGTGGAGCTGCTGCTCGGCAGCCCCCTGCGCGAGGCGCCGCCCACCGCCCCCGGTACCGCCGGGACGTTCACCGTCACCACCGGAGCGGGTTCGGAGGTGACCGCCGACATCTGGTACCGCTGCTACGGCGTCACGCCCCTCACGGGCTACCTCGCCGACGACCTGGTCGCGGCCCTGACCCCCGCGAGCTTCGTCGAGGTCACGCCCGAGCTCCGGGTGACCGGCCACGACACGATCTTCGCGCTGGGCGACATCACGACCCTGGGCCCGCCGATGGCCGGGCACGCGTCGCAGCAGTCCGAGGTCGTGGCGGCGAACATCAGGGCGCTGATCTCCGGCGAGGGCGAGCTGGCGGAGTACGTGCCGATGGGGCCCGCCATCGCGGTGCCGCTCGGCCCCAAGGGCGGTGCCGGCGAGTTCCCCGGGCAGGACGGGGTCGTCCCCGGCTCGGTCGTCGCCGACGTCAAAGGCCGGCACATGCTGGTCGATCCCCTGGTGGAGCTCTTCGGCGTGACCCGCTAGCGCGGAATTCCCCTGAATCGCGATCCCGGCCTCTTCTCACCCCCTCATCCCGTGAAAGCCGGATTTAGCGGGCTTTATGGGCCCTATGATCATTTGGACCCTGGGATCGCGAGGAAGGACCCCCTGTGGCCGACAAGTCCGATGAATGGAAGAGCAGCATCGACACGACGAGGCCGAGCATCGCCAGGGCCTACGACGTCGTCCTGAACGGCAAGGACAACTACGAGGTCGACCGCGCCTTCGTCGCCGAGATCGTGAAGGTCGTCCCCGAGATCTACGACGTGGCGGCCTACAATCGGCAGATCCTCGGCCGGGGGGTGCGCTTCCTGACCGGCCAGGGCATCGACCAGTTCATCGACCTCGGTTCCGGCCTGCCGACGGTGCAGAACACCCACCACGTCGCGCAGGGGGAGAACCCGGAGGCGAAGGTCGTCTACGTCGACAACGACCCGATGGTGCTGGCCCACGGCCGGGCGCTGCTGGCGGAGAACGCGGGCACGGCGGTGGTCACCTCCGACCTGCGGCGGCCCGCCACGATCCTGGCCGACCCCGCCGTCGAGCGGCTCATCGACCTCACCCGGCCGGTGGGCGTGATGCTCGTCGGCATCCTGCACCACCTGCACGACGACGAGGACCCCCAGGGGATCGTCGACGCGTACATGGCGGCCGTGCCGCCGGGCAGCTACCTGTTCATCACGCACTTCTGCGCCTCGACCCAGGAGGCGCGCGACGCCGAGCGCCAGTACCTCGCCCTGCTCGGCACCGGGCGGTTCCGGACGCCCGAGGAGATCACCGGCTTCTTCGACGGGTTCGAGCTGGTCGAGCCCGGGGTCGTCCCGCTGCCCCTGTGGCGTCCCGACGGCCCCGTCCCGGAGAAGCTGACCGTCGGCCACCAGCTCATGTACGGCGGAATCGCCCGCAAACCCTAGCCCGCGAGCCCTACCGCGCGAGCCCTGGCCCATGAGTCCTACCCCGCCGGGGCTACCCCGCGCCGGGACTGGCCCGGCCGGTCACAGGGCGCCGCTCTCGATGGCCGTCTTCAGGCCCGCCTGCGTCTCCTTGTGCGCGGCGGTCCCCTTGCCGACGGTGACGCCGATGAACAGGACGCCCGCCTCGAAGGCCAGGTGCTCGGTGACCCGGGTGCGTCCCCCGCCGAGGTCCTCGAAGACGATCCGCTGATGGGTGACCACGTCGGGCAGCGACCAGGTGTCGGTCTCGTAGCTGAAGGCGTCGTGGTGGACGCGCTGCCGGGCGTGCGTACTGCTGACGACGGGCACTCCGGCGACCGGGATCTCCTCCACGGCGGTGAAATCGATGTGACGCGTCCCGCCCTCGGTGCGGTCCTGGTGGACGACCATCCGCTTCAGGAACGAATGCATGCCGACGTGGTTGCCGAAATCCGAGTACACCCGGAACACGTGCTCGATCGGGGCGCTGATCTCAATGGAGATGTCCCGCCGGCCCCGCCTGCGCCCTTTCCGCGGCGGGGCGGCGTTCTCGTCGAACCGATGGGAATCCCGCGCGTCCCGCCAGGCGGCCGCGAGCCGGGCATCGCTCTCAGGCGCGCCGCCCGCGTCCGGAAACCCGAACAGGGCGAGGGCCCCGGTGACCAGCCTGGCCGTGACAAGACGCGGGAAATTCCTCATGAGACCTCATGGCGGCCGGCGGGACGGATGAACGTCCTATATACCAGTAAGGCCGCTTTTCCCGGTGGGTTTCCCGCTGCGGAATTCCGCCATGGTCCGGGCGAGGCGGTTCGAGGAAGCCGTGAATTCGCTGCACGCGAAATCGGGCGGGAACATTCTGTCCGAGATGGACAGGGCGGAGGGGACGGCCTGCCGGGTACGCGGGAGGACGGTCCGGTTCCCGGCGGGGCAGGCACGGCGCCGACGTCCGACCGGCGCGTGGGCAGGGGCTTGACGCGGATCACGTACTGAGCCTGACTTGTAGTGAATGATGTTGATCGGAGGAGAACCGGGTTGATCGCTTCGCTGCGGCGACGTGACGAGTGGCGATTCTTCGGGGAGCTCCCCCAGGCGGGGCGGGGACTGGCGGCGGCCTGGTTCGGGCTGATCCTGCTGCGCGGCCTGATCCCTGCGGTGTTCGTCGTGTTCGTCGGGCTCCTGGTGGACGCGGTGCGGCGCGGCGCCCCGATCACCGCCCTCCTGCTCACCCTCGGCGTGCTGTTCGTCGTGCTCCAGGTTCTGGCGCCGGCGCACGGCCAGGTCAGCGCCAACCTGGGGGACCGGCTGACCGGGTGGCTGAACGACCGGCTGCTCGCCTCGACCGCCGAGCCCGCGGGCCTCGGGCACCTGGAATCCCCCGAGCTGACCGACGACCTCACCTTGGCCCGTGACTTCGAACTGGGGCTGTCGGGCCCGCCGATGTCGCTGGCGATGTCGCTCATCGCCGGCGGCCTGGTCGACCTGGTCGCCGGGTTCTGCCAGGCGGTGGTGCTCGCCGCGTACCGGTGGTGGGCGCCGCTGCTGGTGGGCGGCGCCTGGCTGTCGACCCACTGGCTGCTGCGCAGGTCCACGGTCTGGGACCGGATGACCGGCGAGGTGCTCGACGCCCAGCGGTACGTCGAGTACTCCTACCGTCTGGCGATGGACACCCCGGCCGCCAAGGAGGTGCGCCTGTTCGGGCTCGCCGGCTGGGTGGTGGACCGCTTCGCCGCCTCCCGGCGGCGGCTGGTCGACATCCGGCTGCGCTCCACCCGCCTTCACCGCCGGTGGATCCTGCTCACGGTGGCGCTGGTCGCCGGTGCCAACGCCGTGTTCTTCTGGTCGCTGGCACAGGACGCGGCGGCGGGCGGCCTCGGGCCGGCGGCGACCATCGCGTTCGCGCAGGCCGCGGTGGGCGCCTCCGCGCTCGCCTTCGGCGGGCTGAACTGGGCGCTTCCCCACGCGGCCGAGGCCGTGATGACGGTGCGCCGCCTGGAGCCGGCGATGCGGAAGGCGGGCGCGCTCACCGGCGGGGAACGGCCCGCCGGCCGGATGCCCGCCACGGAGATCCGCTTTCGCGGCGTCGGGTTCTCCTACGCGCCGGGCTCCGCCGAGGTGCTGGACGGCCTGGACCTGGTGGTGCCCGCGGGCTCGTCCCTGGCCGTCGTGGGCGCCAACGGCGCCGGCAAGACGACGCTGGTGAAGCTGCTGTGCCGGCTCTACGACCCGACGGCCGGCCGGATCGAGGTCGACGGGGTGGACCTTCGCGAGCTCGACCCGGCCTCGTGGCGCGGCCGGGTCACCGCGATCTTCCAGGACTACGTGAAGTACGACCTGCCGCTGCGCGAGAACGTCGCACCCCTCGGAGGCGACGACGACGACGTGCGCGCCGCGCTCGCCGGGGCCGGGGCCGAACGGGTGGCCGGGCTGGACACCGTGCTGGCCGCCGGGTACGACGGCGGCGTGGACCTGTCGGGGGGCCAGTGGCAGCGGGTGGCGCTGGCGCGCGTGCTGCACGCGGTGCGCGGCGGCGCCGGGGTGGTCATCCTCGACGAGCCGACCGCCCAGCTCGACGTGCGCGGCGAGGCGGAGATCTTCCAGCGGCTCCTTTCTGCCACCAAGGGCCGCACCACGATCCTGATCTCGCACCGCTTCTCCACCGTGCGGCACGCCGACCGGATCTGCGTGCTGGAGGAGGGCCGGGTGGTGGAGTCCGGCACGCACGACTCGCTCATGGCGGCCGGCGGGCGCTACCGGACCATGTTCACCCTGCAGGCCGCGCGTTTCGGTGACGAGGAGGAGCCCGATGTCCGACTCCGCACCTGAGCTGCCGTCGTCCCTGCTGTCGGTGGGGCGCGCGCTGCGCATGGGGTTCCGCGCCGAGCCGCTGCTCCTGGTCACCGGAGGGGTACTGACCCTGGCGGCGGCGGTGCCGGACGCGCTGCTCGCGCTCGGGTTCAAGCTGCTGGCCGAGGCGGTCGCGCTCGGCGGCGGGGGGCGGCTCGTGGCCGCCGGAGCGCTCCTGGCCGGGCTCGCGGTCGGGAGCTGGCTGCTGAGCCTGGCCGGCGAGCGGATCAACCTGCGCTTCGCCGAGCGCGCCGCCGTGAAGATCGAGTCGTATGTGGCCCGGCTGCAGTCGTCGGTGGCCACCATCGAGCACCAGGAGCGCTCGGACCATCTGGACCTGCTGGCAGTGCTCCGCGACCACGCCGGGGCGCTGAGCCAGCTGTACCGCTCGCTGTTCAGCACGGTGGGCGCGGTGACGCGGGTGCTGCTCACCGTCGGGCTCCTGGTGTCGGTGCGCCCCCTGCTCGGCCTGCTGGTGGTGTTCGCCGTGCCGACCGTGCTGGTGTCGATCCGGCGGGCCGCGGTGGAGAACCGGGCCGAGCAGGGCGGCGCACAGGACCGGCGGATGGCGCGCCACTGGTTTGTGCTCGGCTCCACCGCCCCGGCCGGCAAGGAGGTGCGGGTCGCGGGAGTGCAGCGCAGGCTGCGCGACGGGCGGCGTGAGGCGTGGGACCGCGCCTACGTCCCGCTCGCGCGGGCGCGCCTGGTCAGCACGGTGTGGCAGTCGGCCGTCTGGGCGGTGTTCGGCGCCGCCTTCGTGGCCGGTGTGGCCTACGTCGCGACCGGGCCGGGGTCGCCGGTCGCCGTGGCCGGTTCGGTGACGCTGGCGCTGGCGGCGGGCGGGCGGCTGTCGCAGTACGTCGGGCAGACGGTCACCGAATCGCGGTTCTTCCGCGGCATCTGGCTGGACGCCTCCCGGCGGTTGACCTGGCTGGAGGAGTACGCGGCGGCGCGCGCCGGCGCGGCCGACCTGCCGGTCCCCGCACGGCTGCGCCAGGGCGTCCGGTTCGAGGACGTCGGCTTCACCTACCCGGGGTCGGACGGGCCCGTGCTGGACCACGTGTCGGTGTCGCTGCCGGCGGGCAGCGTGGTGGCGGTGGTGGGGGAGAACGGCGCCGGCAAGACGACGCTGGTGAAGCTGCTGTGCCGCTTCTACGAGCCCGCGTCGGGGCGCGTCACCGTCGACGGCGCCGACCTCGCCAGGCTGCCGCCGGAGGAGTGGCGGAGCCGGCTGGCCGGGACGTTCCAGGACTTCTTCCGGTTCGAGTTCCAGGCGGGCCGCGCCATCGGCCTCGGCGACCTGGACCGGGCCGGCGACCTGGCCGCCGTCGGGCGCGCGGTCGAGCGCGCGGGCGCGGGCGACGTCGTCGCGACCTTCCCCGACGGGCTCGCCACCCAGCTCGGCGGCACCTGGCGCGGCGGGGTGGAGGTGTCGTTCGGGCAGTGGCAGAAGCTCGCGCTGGCACGCGGGTTCATGCGCGACGACCCCCTGGTCCTGGTCCTCGACGAGCCGACGGCCGCCCTGGACGCCGAAAGCGAGCACGCCCTGTTCGAGAGGTACGCGGCCGCCGCCAGGGCACCGGGAGGACGGGACGGCGGCCGGATCACCGTGCTGGTGTCGCACCGGTTCTCCACCGTGCGCATGGCCGACCTCATCATCGTCCTCGACGGCGCGCGCGTCCTGGAGTCCGGCACGCACGACGAGCTGATGGCCGATGGCGGAAAGTACGCGGAGCTGTACCGCATCCAGCAGGCCTCCTACCGGTGACGGGGGCCTCTGGCGGTGGCGGGGCCCTCCACCTGGGTGGGTGGAGGGCCCCGGGTGGTGGGTCAGCCTGGGGGCAGGTTGCCGTTCTTGGCGACGGGGAGGGCTATCTGGCCGGCGCCGGTGAGGACGGCCTGCTCGGCCGGGAGGTGGGAGAGGACCGGGTTGATGTGCCGCAGGGCCAGGGTGACCGTGGGCAGGGCGGCCGGGGTGACCATGTCGAACTTCTCCAGGTCGATCCACCGGAGGATGTTGAACACCGAGGTCGGGATGTCGTCACCGGCCTTCAGCACCGGGACGCACAACTGGCGGGCGTAGAGGATCTGCGCGGCGTGCGTGGGGATGAGGGGGGTCAGGACGGGGTTGAGCTGGCGCAGGGACACCTGCTGGTTCAGCGGGTTGTTGGGGGTGATGCCGTAGCACTTGAGGTCGATGTGGCTGACGAGCGACAGGATCTCGGCCGAGGGGACCGCGTTGTTCTTGATGACCGGCACGCACAACTGCTGCGGGACGTTCATGACCGCCTGCGTGCGCGGCAGATTCTGGAACAGCGGGTTGAGGTGGCTCAGCACGAGCGTCGTATTCACGTTGATGCCGGTGATCCGGTAGCAGGACAGGTCGATGAACCTGATGAAGTCGAGCGCGGGTGACGGCGGTATCGAGGTGTTCTTGGCGACCGGGACGCAGAGCTGCTCGCGCGGGCCGAGGGTGACGGTCTCGGTGGGCAGGTTGGCGAGCACCGGGTTGAGGTGCCGCAGCGTGAGCGTGGTGGCGGGCGGCTGGTACGAGTTGGTCCTGAAGCATTCGAGGTCGAGGAAGGCCGTCAGGCTCTTCGCTGTCGGCAGCGCGAGGGCGCTGGCGGGCGGCACGCACAGGAACGCCACGGTGAACACCGCGACCGCGGCGGACGTGACGCGCCGGAGCACTGTTTTCCTGCGCCCGCGAATTCCGATTACGGCTCGGTCCATTGCGGCTCCAAAACTGGGGGGTGGGCCTCCTTGCCGCCGAGTGTGTGCCGCCGTGACCGCACTTTCAATATTGTTGGCCGCTCTTTGTCACGGGCGAAATTCGGGCCGACAGGCGGGGGACTTACCATCGCGCGTAAAAGCGTCGTGATTTCGTCGGCGACCCTATTCAGGGCGGCGTCCGGGACAAAATCAGGGCGGCGCCCGGGAAAGACGAATCCCCAGGCCGGTGACCTGGGGATCGTGTGGTGGGCGATACTGGGATTGAACCAGTGGCCTCTACCGTGTCAAGGTAGCGCTCTCCCACTGAGCTAATCGCCCGAGCCGTACTTCATTGATCTTTGGTGCGGAGGTGGAGACGGGATTTGAACCCGTGTACGCGGCTTTGCAGGCCGCTGCCTCGCCTCTCGGCCACTCCACCAGGCGAGGCCACGGCGTGCGGACCTCTCCGAGCGGACGACGGGATTCGAACCCGCGACCCTCACCTTGGCAAGGTGATGCTCTACCACTGAGCCACGTCCGCGTGCCTGACCGGGACCACCATCCCACGGCGACGCCTCGGAATCCTAGCGGTTTTCCCCGGCCGTGCCCAACCGGAGGGGCGCCTGGGTCATCGGGCGGTGGTGCCGCGGAAGTTGCGGGCGACCGTCCGCTCGACGGCCGGCAGGGTGAGGAAGATCTCCAGGATCCGGGTGAGGCGGTGGACCTCGATGCGGTGGAAGGGCGGCCCCTCGTCCCTGGCCAGCAGCAACGTCAGCGCCAGCGGCGGCAGCGGGGCCGCGATGATGTGCGGGCCGCCCGGCAGGGTGTGCGCCTCTGGCCGGGGCGGGGTGATCGAGGGGAACGGGATGTCCTCGGGCGCCCGCCAGCTCGAATGGACGGCCGACCTCGGGGTCCTTTCGGTGGCGGCGGCGGCCCAGTCGGCGCTGAACAGCACGGGCATCGAGTCGATCATGGTGGCCAGCGCCCGGTCGCCCGCCGTGGTGATGTACTTGAGGATCTCCAGCTCGGGGTAGGTGCCCGGGGCCTCGCGGGTGGTCCACACCCCTTCGATGATCACGTCGGGCACGCTTTCGAGCCCCTGGACCAGCACGGCCCGCGACGCGGAATCGGGCCAGTAGACCGTCAGGTCGTCCACGGCGCGGCCCTCGCCCCGTTCCAGGACGACGAGCTGGATGATGTCGGCGCCGGCCACCCCGAGGACGCGCGTCACCTGGCCCAGCGATCCAGGGCGGTCGGGCAGCGAGATACGCAGTCTCAGCAGCATCCAAGGCCTCCGGTGTCACGTGCCAGCACCCGCCACCAATCTATCCGGCCGCGGACCCTCCGGTCCAAGCGGCAGGCACCCCGACCAGGCGATTCACCCGTCATGTCCGGGCGTGAGGTACAAATGGGCTGGTGAAGATAGGTGCGATCGAGGTCTGGCCCCCGGTGGTCCTCGCGCCGATGGCGGGAGTGACCAACGCGCCCTTCCGCACGCTCTGCCGCGAGCAGGGCGGCGGACTGTACGTGTCGGAGATGATCACGTCCAGGGCGCTGGTGGAGCGCAACCCCAAGACGCTGGCGATGATCCGCTTCGAGCCCGGGGAGAAGCCGAGGAGCGTCCAGCTCTACGGCGTGGACCCGGAGGTCGTCGGCGGGGCCGTCAAGGTCATCGCGGCCGAGGGGCTGGCCGACCACGTCGACCTCAACTTCGGCTGCCCGGTCCCCAAGGTCACCAGGCGCGGCGGCGGGTCGGCCCTGCCGTACAAGCGCGACCTGCTGCGGCGGATCCTGCGCGCGGCGGTGGCGAACGCCGGGGCGCTCCCGGTCACGATGAAGATGCGCAAGGGCATCGACGACGACCACCTCACCTATCTCGACGCGGGCCGCATCGCCGTCGAGGAGGGGCTGAGCGCCGTCGCCCTGCACGCCCGCACGGCCGTGCAGCACTACGGCGGCACCGCCGACTGGGACGCCATCGCCCGCCTGAAGGACGCCGTACCGGAGATCCCGGTGCTGGGCAACGGGGACATCTGGGCGGCGGGCGACGCGCTCAGGATGATGGAGCGCACCGGCTGCGACGGGGTCGTGGTGGGCCGGGGCTGCCTCGGCCGCCCCTGGCTGTTCCGCGACCTCGACAGCGCCTTCGAGGGCGGGTCGGAGCGGGTGCGGCCGACCCTCGGCGAGGTCGGGGCGACCATGATGCGCCACGCCGAGCTGCTCGTGGAGTGCTTCGGCAGCGAGACGCACGGCGTCCTGGACTTCCGCAAGCACGTCGGCTGGTACCTCAAGGGCTTCACCGTCGGCGCCGGGTCGCGCCGGGACCTGGCCACCGCCGGGTCGCTGGCCGAACTGGGCGAGCGCATCGCGTGCCTGCCCGCCGGGCAGCCGTGGCCGGGGGAGGCGGCGGACGGGCCGAGGGGCAAATCCAACGCCCGCGAGCGCGTCCACCTGCCCGAACACTGGCTGGACGACCCCTACGACGTCGCGGTCCCCGAGGGCGCCGAGCTCGACTCCAGCGGCGGCTGACCCCCGGGGGAACCCCGTCGGCCCACCCGGAGCCCCGAACGGCCCCCGGAAGCCTGGCCGCCCGGAAGCCTGGCCGGTCCCCGGATCCCCGGGGAGGCCCGGGTCAGAGGCGGTCGACCGAGATGACGTGGACGACGGCGCGGCCCTCCTCATCGGAGGCCGCGAGGTCGACCTGGGCGCTGATGCCCCAGTCGTGGTCGTCGGCGGGGTCGTGCAGCACCTGGCGCACCCGCCACAGCTCCTTCTCCTCCTCGATCAGCAGCAGGGACGGCCCCCGCGCGTCCGGGCCGGTGCGGATCTCCTCGTGCTCCTCGTAGTAGGCGTCCAGCGCGCCCTCCCAGTCGACGTCGGCCAGCTCGTGCAGCTCCTGGTAGCGCTCAAGCGCGGCCAGCTCGACCATGCGGAACATCGCGTTGCGCACCAGGACGCGGAACGCCCGGGGGTTGCCGGTGACGGGCCGGGTGTTCTCCTCAAGGCCGGGCCGCTCCAGCTCGTCGGTCGGGTTCTGCAGCTGCTCCCACTCGTCCAGCAGGCTGGAGTCCACCTGGCGGACCAGCTCGCCGAGCCACTCGATGAGGTCCATCAGGTCCTCGGTCTTCATGTGGTCGGGGACGGTGCGGCTCAGGGTCCGGTACGCGTCGGCGAGGTAGCGCAGCACCGTGCCCTCCGACCGGGCCAGCTCGTACACCTGGACGTACTCGGTGAAGGTCATCGCCCGCTCGTACATGTCGCGGACCACCGACTTGGGGCTCACCGCGTAGTCGCCGACCCACGGGTGCCCGCGCCGGTAGGTCTCGTAGGCGCCGAACAGCAGGTCCTGGAGCGGCATCGGGTAGGTCACGTCGGTGAGCAGCTCCATGCGCTCCTCGTACTCGATGCCGTCGGCCTTCATCTGGGCGACCGCCTCGCCGCGCGCCTTGTTGAGCTGGGAGTGCAGGATCTGCCGGGGGTCGTCCAGGGTCGACTCCACGATCGAGACGATGTCCAGCGGGTAGGTCACCGACTCGGCGTCCAGCAGGTCGAAGGCGGCCAGCGCGAACGTGGACAGCGCCTGGTTGAGCGCGAAGTCCTCCTGCAGGTCGACGGTGAGGCGCGCCATCCGCCCGTACTCGTCGGGCTCGCTCAGCTTCTCCACGACCCCGCCGGCCAGCAGCGACCGGTAGATCGCGATGGCGTGGCTGATGTGGCGCCGCTGCGCCCTGCGCTCCTCGTGGTTGTCGGTCAGCAGGCGCTTCATCGCCGCGAAGCAGTCGCCGGGACGGTTGATGACCGCCAGGAGCATGGCGTTGCTGACCTTGAACCGGGAGCCCAGCGGCTCGGGCTCGGCCTTCTGCAGGCGCTCGAAGGTCTCCTCGCTCCAGCTCACGAACCCCTCGGGGGCCTTCTTGCGCACGACCCTGCGCCGCTTCTTCGGGTCGTCCCCGGCCTTGGCCAGCGCCTTCTCGTTCTCCACGACGTGGTCGGGCGCCTGGCACACCACGTAGCCGAGGGTGTCGAAGCCGGCCCGCCCGGCGCGCCCGGCGATCTGGTGGAACTCGCGGGCGCGCAGCAGGCGGACGCGGTTGCCGTCGTACTTGCTGAGCGCGGTGAACAGCACCGTGCGGATCGGCACGTTGACGCCGACGCCGAGCGTGTCGGTGCCGCAGATGACCTTGAGCAGCCCGGCCTGGGCGAGGCGTTCGACGAGCCGGCGGTACTTGGGCAGCATCCCGGCGTGGTGGACGCCGATGCCGTGCCGCACGAGCCGGGAGAGCGCCCGGCCGAACTTGGTGGTGAACCGGAACCGCCCGATGAGCGCGGCGATCGCCTCTTTCTCCGGTTTGGAGGACATGTTCACGCTCATCAGGGCCTGCGCGCGTTCCATGGCCGCCGCCTGCGTGAAGTGGACCACGTACACCGGCGCCGACTGCGTGGACAGCAGCTCCTCCAGCGTCTCGTGCAACGGCGTGGTGCGGTAGCTGTAGTAGAGCGGCACCGGCCGGGTCGCCGAGCGCACCACGGCCGTCTGCCGCCCGGTGCGGCGCGTCAGGTCGGTCTCGAACCGGGTCACGTCGCCGAGCGTCGCGGACATCAGCACGAACTGGACGTGCGGCAGCTCCAGGATCGGCACCTGCCACGCCCAGCCCCGGTCGGGTTCGGCGTAGAAGTGGAACTCGTCCATCACCACCTGGCCGATGTCGGCCTCGGCGCCGTCGCGCAGCGCGATGTTGGCGAGGATCTCCGCGGTGCAGCAGATGATCGGCGCCGACGCGTTGACGGCGGCGTCGCCGGTCATCATGCCGACGTTGGCCGTGCCGAACGTGGCGCACAGGTCGAAGAACTTCTCCGACACCAGGGCCTTGATCGGCGCGGTGTAGAAGGTGCGCACCCCGGCGGCGAAGGCCGCGAAGTGCGCGCCGGCCGCGACCAGGCTCTTGCCGGACCCGGTCGGCGTGGCGAGGATCACGTTGTTCCCGTAGAGGACCTCGATGAGCGCCTCCTCCTGAGCGGGGTAGAGCGTGAGCCCGCGCTGGGAGTTCCATTCCACGAACGCCTCGAAGAGGGCGTCCGGGCCGGTGTCCTGGGGAAGGTGCTCGAGGAGGGTCACACCGTCAATACTGCCGAAAGCCGTGCCATGGTCGATCCAAGATCGGCTCCGGTCCGGCCCAGCGGCGCCGGGCGCGATCGGGAGCGTCCGGGCGAGGCCGGACAGCCCCAGGGGCCGCCGGGCCGCTCCGGCCGGGGTCCGCGGCCGCCGTGACGCCTCCAGGGACCCGGCTCCGGGGCGGGCGGTGGGCGGGCGCGCGGTGCTTCTCGTGTGAACCGTGACGGTGCTCGCCGCGTCCTTCTGCGGGGCCGGGAAGGCCCCGGGGGAGAGGGAGTGGCGATGCGTGGATCGAAGACGGCCGTGGTCCTGGTGGCGGCGGCCGCGCTGATGGCGCCCATGCGCGCGGAGGCCGGCACCGCCGCGCCCGGCGCCGGGACCGCGACGGCGGCGCGTACGGCGGTGGCTCCCACGGGTGCCGCCGAGGGGCGGGCGTTCGGCCCGGGGCAGGTCGCGGGCACCTTACGTGCGCCGTCCGGCGTCGCGAAGAGGCTCTTCAGGGCCTGGCTGCGGCACGACAGGCGGGCGGCGGCGGCCGTCGCGACACCCGCGGCGGTCCGCACGCTGTTCTCGTACGCGTACCGGGCACCGGACCGGTTCGCCGGCTGCGCGGGGAACGCGTGCCGGTTCGTCCACACCAGCGTCCGCGTGCCCGGCGGCCTCAACGGGATCCTGATGGTCGTCTCGCACGGCACCGTCGCCAGGGTCTACGAGTCCCGGCACATCACCACGCCCGCCAAGGCCGCCAAGTACCTCTACGACGCGTGGCGGGCGGGGGACAGGAACCGCGGCCTGGAGATCGCGGCCACCGGCGTGGTGACGAAACTGTTCCGCGTGAAGTTCGGCGGCCCCGGCTACCTGTTCCAGGGATGCCAGGCCGAGAAGGGCGGCCGGTCCTGCGCCTACTCCTACGAGGGCGGCGCCATGTTCCTGCACCTGCGCGGCGGCGCGGCGCGCGGCTACGAAGTGCGCTCGATCTCCTACATCGCCGACTGAGCCGCCCGTACGGGCGGCGTGCCCTGGCGGCCTGGACGTCCCGCGTCGCCGTGGCGGCCCGTCCTGTGGGCCGGGTGCGATGGGCGTGCGTGACAATGGCGGGATGGGTGATCTCGCGGACCGGTGGGCGGCGCTGGCGGGCCGCTCCCCGGCGGCCGGCGCCGTCGGCGCGGAGCTCGTCGCGCGCTGGGCCGAGCCGCACCGGCGGTACCACACGCCGGACCACCTGCGTGCGGTGCTCGACGCGATCGAGCCGCTCGCCGGGCTCGCCGCCGACCCGGTGGCGGTCCGGCTCGCCGCCTGGTTCCACGACGCGGTGTACGATGGCCGGCCCGGCTGGGACGAGGAGCGCAGCGCGCAGCTCGCACAGTCCCGGCTTCCCCGGCTGGGCGTCGAGCCCCGTGAGGTGGCCCGGCTGGTCCGGCTGACCGCCGGCCACGACCCGGCGCCGGGCGACCGCGACGGCGAGGTGCTCTGCGACGCCGACCTCGCCGTCCTGGCCGCCCCGGGGTACGACGCCTACGCGCGCGCCGTGCGTGAGGAGTACCGGCACGTGCCCGACGCGGCGTTCCGGGCCGGGCGGGCACGGGTGCTGGAGGGCCTCCTCGCGATGCCCGCCCTGTATCGCACTCCGGGGGCGCGCGACCTGTGGGAGCGGGCGGCCCGCGCGAACGTCCGCGCCGAACTGGCGGCCCTGCTCGCGCGAGCCTGATCCCGCGAGCCTGATCTCATGAGCCTTCTCGCGCGGGCCTGATCTCGCGAGCCCGGGCGGCGGCCGTTCGCCGGACCTGGACGTGCCGGGTCAGGCGCGGGTGCGGCGGCGGCGCAGGCCGGCGGCGGTGAGGCGCTTGACGAGGGTCTGCGAGGACACCGGCTCGGCCCCCAGCCCGACCGCCCGCTCGTACACCGTCTCCGGCACGTCGTAGTGGTCGCGGTCGAACGCCCGGCGCGGGGTGCCCAGCAGCTCGGCGAAGGAGTGCAGCTCCTCCAGCGAGGTGTCGCTGACGAGGTGCGACCACAGCAGGCCGCGCGGTCCCGGCCAGTTCGGGGGGTCGATGAGGACGGTCACACCGGGACGATACCGACCGTGCCATCCGGCGCCACGCTCCAGCCCGGGTTGAAGCAGACCTCCCAGCGGAACCCCGCCGGGTCGGCGAAGTACCCGTGGAAACCGCCGAAGGCGGCCGGCTGCGCCTCCTTGAGGATCGTGGCGCCGGCCTCGCGCGCCTGTTCCATCACCTCGCGCACCTCGTCCTCGCCTTCGACGTTGTGCGAGAGGGTGAACGGCGCCGACCGGCCCGAGTCCTGGCCGGCGCCCACGTCGGCGTCGAGGTCGGCCGAGCCGAAGAGCCCGAGCACCAGCCCGTGCCCGACCTGGAGGAAGATGATCTCCCCTGGCACCTCCAGGACCGGTTCCCAGCCGAGCCCGCCGAGGTAGAAGTCCCTGACGGCGCCCAGGTCGGGCACCCCCAGCGTGACGAAATCGAGTCGCTGTTCCATGAGCCGACTCTGCCAGCCCCGGCCACGCGGCGCGCGGGCGGCGTCCGTGACGGCCGGTGGACGGCCCGGGTCAGAGGCCGAGGTCGTCGAGTTCCTTCATCAGGGCCGCACGGGAGGGGTCGCCGGCGGCCGCGCCCGGCCGCTCCAGGCCGGGCGCGGGGGCGCCTGCGACCGGACGGGCGCCCGCGGGGCCCGCCGGGACGGACGCGGCG
>NZ_JANZYP010000108.1 GCF_025506355.1 Sphaerisporangium corydalis | reverse complement strand
CGCACCCCCCGCTCCCCCTGACCCCCAACGCGCCACGGAGGTCTGTCGCCCACGATCAGCACACCATCGCCATCGGCCGCCTGCTCGCGAGGCAGGATCAGGACGAGCCGCGCCGCTGGCGCTGGCGGAAGGCCCGCATCGACACCTGTGAACCACAGCCCGGAGAGCAGTAGCGAGCGCTCCGATTGCGGGTGCGGTCCACGAAACCGGCATGGCATGGCGGATTGGAACACGCCTTGATCCGCGTCCAATCTCCCTGCTGCGCCAGCATCGTCACCCTGGCGAGAATCATGCCCAGCGCTCTTGAGACGCCTGCGGCCGCGGGCAGCAACTGCGCTCCCTGGGTAGTGATGAGCGCCGCCAAGGGATATCGCATGCCGGCGTGACGCAGGTACCGGTGCGCGTCGTTGACCTCGTCGTCGTTGACACCGGGTGTCTGGGAGTGCGCCAGGAACACGGTGACCAGCGCGTCACGCAACTCTCGCGCGGCGGATGCGTCCGAATCGCTCACGATCGCGGTCGCGTCGAGCAGGCCCTCCTCGGTCGCCCAGGTCTCGAAGTCTTTCGCCGACGCGAACCGTTCGACCCGGCCCGCGCCGTCCGCCCGCGTGTTCACGAACCGCAAGATCGCCTCAGCAAGGTCCTCGGGTGCTTCTCGAACCTTCGGTGACCTACCTGCCGCATCCATGCGATGCATCGTACAGAAGATGTCGCCGTAGTCCAAAGGGTCGCAACGAAAGCTCGTCACGGAGTTGCATAGTTGCTAGCTATCGGCTTACAGTCATTGCATGACTTCGACAGTGAACATCTCAGCGAACACCTCGCCCACCTGGTTCGTCACCGGCGCCTCCTCCGGCATCGGGCTCGAACTCACCCGCAAGGCTCTGGAGGCAGGCGAATCCGTGGCCGCCGTGTCCCGTACCGGTGCCGGGCTCGACAACCTGGGGCCCTCCGATCGGCTGCTGATCGTCAAGGCGGACGTGCGCGATGAGGCAGCGGTGCGCGAGGCGGTCGAGCAGACCGTCGCCGCCTTCGGCCGCATCGACGTTGTGGCCAACAACGCCGGCTATGGGCTTTTCGGTGCGGTGGAGGAGGCCACCGACGCTCAGGCGCGGGCCATCTTCGACACCAACGTGTTCGGCGTGCTCAATGTGTTGCGCGCGGTGCTGCCGACGCTGCGCCGCCAGCGCTCCGGCCACATCCTGCAAGGCTCTTCCTACTACGGGCAGACCGCCGACCCCGGTGTGGGACTGCTCTCCGCCACGAAGTACGCCGTGGAGGGCCTCTCGGACGCTCTCGTCGCCGAGGTCGCCCCGCTCGGCATCAACGTCACGCTGATCCAGCCGGCGTTGACAGCGACGCCCTTCCTGAGCAATCTCGACGCGGCCACCACCGCCCACGATGACTACGACCCCACCGTCCGGGCGACGCAGAAGGCTATCGGCGAACTGCCCGCATCGGCGTTCGTCAGCGTAGAGGGCATCGTGACGGGCATTCGCACGATCGCAGGGCGTGACAACCCGCCGCTGCGCCTGGCCCTCGGCAGCTCCGGCGCCGTGGCCATGCAGGCAGCCCTGACCGCGCGCATGGCCGAGTTGGAGACGTGGGCCGCTGTCACTAACGCGGTCAACGGCTGAGCCTCGCCTCTGATGCGGCTCGAGGTGGTTGAGCTGTACCCACACCGGTCAGTCGCCGCAGATGCAGTCAACTCTTCACAAACCCACCACCTCACCGCGGCCGCCGGGCCATACTCGCGACTCGGGTAGACCCGGCGGCCACGGCCGCACACCACGCCGACCGCAGGCCCCCTAAGGCCTACTGTTTCCAGAAGATCAAGACCTGGCGGGGATCAGCCACCCGCTACGACAAAACCCCGGAAAGCCACGAGGCCGGACTCCACCTCCGAGGCTCGATCATGTGGCTGAAACTCCTCACCTCACCCACATGATCCGAACCTCGAACAGCTCCTCTAGCAGGATGAACGGACTTCTGGCGCCGAACCAGGCGCGGGCCTGGGCTTTCGGTCGGCCGCTTCAGGCTCGCACCGCAGCCGCAATGCGATCCCGCCCGGTACCGACCGCTCCAACTCGCAGTGATCTTTGCCCAGCAAGCCGGACGAACCGCCCGCCCCACCGAAAAGTTGGCGACCTCCGTATCACCGGCCCCGACCGGAAACTCCTAGGTGCGTCACGTTCGCCGACGACTCTGGAGTGCCCAATGGCTCCTTCCTCCTCCCGCCCGCCCCTGCCCCGGCTGCGTTCCGTCCCCCCGGCCGACCCGCCGTACGACGACGAGCGCGCCCCCGGCACCATGCCCGTGGTCCCGCCCCCAACCCAGGGGGCCCTCGCACTCGCCTACGACCCACCGGACCTACCACCCCACGACGGCCCTCAACGGGGCGCCTCGCTCTCGTCGCGTACCGGCGGGGCGGCGGGCTCGCTGCCCGACGAGCGGCGGCTCCGGAGCCTCGGGCAGGCCATGGCCGAGATCCTCGCCGGCCGCCGACCACCCAGCACCGTCGCGGACCGGCTGACCGAGCGGGCGTACACCGAGCTGGTGCGTGCCGGAAAGATGATCCACGCCACCAGGCCGCCGCTGGTCGGGCTGCCGCACGTCAACCAGCCGAGGGACGGCGCCGTGGAGGTGTGCGCCCTGGTCCACTGCGGCGAGCGCAGCCACGTCCTGGCGATCCGCCTCGAACGCCACGGCATCCAATGGCTCTGCACGGACTTCGAAACCGCCTGACCCCACCGTCTCGAACCCCAAGGCGGGGCAGGGGGTGACCAGTCGTCCTCTCCCACGGTCCTCGCCTTCGGCTCGGGCGTATTCCCTGGGCCTAGAAACCTGCCCCAGCCTCCGACACCACGTTTACCGGTCGACCCCCGCACGGGGCGCCGACTTCACCGCACCCCGCACCACCGCGTCGGCGCCGGATAGCAACCCCCCGATGGTGAGGCGAAGGACTCAGACCCGAGGGCGAACAGTGAGGGTGTCGGCCGAGGGTAGGCCCTCGTTTCTCGAGCGTGTCGGCCGGGGGTAGGCCCTCGTGTCTTGAGGGGGTCGGCAGAGCCGGTAGGCCTCGGAAATACTGCCCGAGCCGAAGGCGAGGACCTTTACAACCGGGCCCGGCGCCGTACAAGACGCGCAGCCCGGCGGCGAAAACGCCGGGCCCGGCCGCCGTACATGACGGGCGGCCCGGCGCCGTACAAAACGCCGGGCCCGGCGACGTACAAGGCGCCGAAATCAGCGTCCCCACCCCGGCACGTCGGCGCCCAGTGCATGTCGGTGTGGGAATGCTGTCCGAGCATGCGGCGGCCCCGGGACCGGTGGTGGTCGCGGGGCCGGGCAGGTGGTGGGTCAGGCTTGGGTGATCGGTCAGGCCTGGGTGTGCTTGGGGTCGCCGTGGCAGCGCTTGTACTTCTTGCCGGAGCCGCACGGGCAGGGGGCGTTGCGTTCGACGTTGCCGTACGCGGCGCGCTCCTCAGCGGTGGTGCGGACCCGGGTCTGCTCCACCTCGCCGCTCTCACCAGGAGCGCTGTAGATCATCTCGCTGGGGCGCTGCGGCCGGCGCAGCGCCTTGGAGATGATCGCACTGGCCTCGGTGACGTTGGCGTCCTCGGCGGCGACCTCCTCGACGATCGGGTTGTCCTGCACCTCGACCTCGAGGTTGAACAGGTAGCCGACCGACTCCTCCTTGATCCCTTCCAGCATGGCCGCGAACATGTCGAAGCCCTCGCGCTGGTACTCGATCAGCGGGTCGCGCTGGGCGTAGGCCCGGAGCGCGATGCCCTCCTGGAGGTAGTCCATCTCGTAGAGGTGCTCGCGCCACTTGCGGTCGAGCACGGACAGGATGACGCGCCGCTCCAGCTCGCGCACGGTCTCGGCGCCGAGCTCCTCCTCGCGCCGCTCGTACGCCGCGAGGGCGTCGGCCTTGACCCAGTCGCCGATGAGCTGGGGCGTGAGGTTCTCGCGCTCGCCGTCGGCCTCGCGCTCGATGAGCTCGTCGACGGTGGCGGAGATCGGGTAGAGCTGCTGGAAGGCCTTCCAGAGCTTGTCCAGGTCCCACTCTTCGGCGAACCCCTCGGAGGTGGCCGCGGAGACGTACCCGTCGATGACCTCGGTGACGAAGTCGCGGACCTGGTCGCGCAGGTCGGCGCCCTCCAGGACGCGGTGGCGCTCGGCGTAGATCACCTTGCGCTGCCGGTTCATGACCTCGTCGTACTTCAGGACGTTCTTGCGGATCTCGAAGTTCTGCTGCTCGACCTGGTGCTGGGCCGAGGCGATCGCCTTGGAAACAATGCCCGACTCGATCGGGACGTCCTCGGGGATGTTCAGCCGCGTCATGATCATCTCGACGCGGGCCGAGTTGAACAGGCGCATGAGGTCGTCTTCGAGCGAGAGGTAGAAGCGGGACTCGCCCGGGTCGCCCTGACGGCCGGACCGGCCGCGGAGCTGGTTGTCGATGCGCCGCGACTCGTGGCGCTCGGTGCCGAGGACGTACAGGCCACCGAGGTCGGTGACCTCCTCGTGCTCGTTCTTGACCGCTTCCTTGGCCTTCTCCAGCGCCTCGGGCCACGCTTTCTCGTACTCGTCGGGGGTCTCCGACGGGGACAGGCCGCGCTGCTGAAGCTCTATGTCGGCGCGGAACTCGGAGTTGCCGCCGAGCATGATGTCGGTGCCACGGCCGGCCATGTTGGTGGCGACGGTGACGGCGTGCTTGCGGCCCGCCTCGGCGATGATCGTGGCCTCACGGGCGTGGTTCTTGGCGTTGAGCACCTCGTGCTGGACGCCGGCCCGCTTGAGCGCCTTGGAGAGCCGCTCGGACTTCTCCACAGAAACGGTGCCGACCAGGACCGGCTGGCCCCGCTCGTACCGCTCCTTGATG
Organism: Sphaerisporangium corydalis; assembly: GCF_025506355.1. Classification (GTDB taxonomy): domain Bacteria; phylum Actinomycetota; class Actinomycetes; order Streptosporangiales; family Streptosporangiaceae; genus Sphaerisporangium; species Sphaerisporangium corydalis. The sequence goes on along the minus strand of NZ_JANZYP010000108.1, from coordinate 14,145 downwards.
TCGGCCACGCAGGCGTTGAACTTGGCGTCCTCGCTCTTGTAGACCACGTCGGCCTGGTCCTTGCGGACCATCGGCCGGTTCGTCGGGATGGGGATGACGCCGAGCTTGTAGGTCTGGTGGAACTCGTTCGCCTCGGTGGTCGCCGTGCCGGTCATGCCGGACAGCCGCGAGTACAGGCGGAAGTAGTTCTGCAGGGTGATCGTGGCGAGGGTCTGGTTCTCGTCCTTGATCTTCACGGACTCCTTGGCCTCGATGGCCTGGTGCATGCCCTCGTTGTAGCGGCGGCCGTGCAGCACGCGCCCGGTGAACTCGTCGACGATCAGGACCTCACCGTCGACGACGATGTAGTCCTTGTCCTTCTTGTAGAGCTCCTTGGCCTTGATCGCGTTGTTCAGGAAGCCGACCAGGTGGGTGTGCTCGGGCTTGTACAGGTTGTCGATGCCGAGCCAGTCCTCGACGCGTTCGACACCGGACTCGAGGACGCCGACCGTGCGCTTCTTCTCGTCCACGATGTAGTCGCCGGTGCTGTCCTCGCCGTCCTTGCCCTCGACGCCGCGGCGGAGGCGGGGGACGATCTTGGCGAACTCCTGGTACCACTTGCCGGACTGCTCGCCGGGACCGGAGATGATCAGCGGCGTGCGCGCCTCGTCGATGAGGATGGAGTCGACCTCGTCCACGACGGCGAAGTGGTGGCCGCGCTGGACGCACTCCTCCAGCGACCACGCCATGTTGTCGCGGAGGTAGTCGAAGCCGAACTCGTTGTTGGTGCCGTACGTGATGTCGGCGTTGTACTGCTTGCGGCGCTCGTCGGGCGACATGTTCGCAAGGATCACGCCGACCTCGAGACCGAGGAAGCGGTGCACCCGGCCCATGTTCTCGGCGTCGCGCTTGGCGAGGTAGTCGTTGACCGTGACGACGTGCACGCCGTTGCCGCCGATGGCGTTGAGGTAGGCGGGCAGCGTACAGGTCAGGGTCTTGCCCTCACCGGTGCGCATCTCGGCGATGTTGCCGAGGTGGAGCGCGGCCCCGCCCATGATCTGCACGTCGAAGTGGCGCTGGCCGAGGACCCGGCGGGCGGCCTCGCGCACGGCCGCGAAGGCCTCGGGAAGCAGATCGTCGAGGGACTCGCCGTCGGCGTGGCGTTGCTTGAACTCAGCGGTCATGGCGCGCAGTTCGGCGTCGGTGGCGCTGGTGAAGTCGGCCTCGATGGAGTTGACCTGCTCGGAGATCCGCTTCAGCTTACGCAGGACCTTGCCCTCGCCGGCGCGAAGAATCTTGTCGAGAATGGCTGGCACTTTTTGTAAAGCTCCTCGCAGGTCTGTACCACGGCCCGACGGCCGGGACATGAGGACGAGACATGGTTCCCCATAGCCATGGTAGGCGGTTTCACCACCGGACACAGCCATCGTCAATGACGCTGTACGGACCTCGAAGGTTCCCCGACCCCTTCTGGCTGCGGCCTTTACCGGGCACGGCCTGCGGTGGCGAGAAGGGCGTTGGATATCGTGCGATGGTACGGGGAGGGAATCTTCGCCTCGGGGCGCCCCCCTGAGGACATGGGAAATCGACCGAGGACAAGGAGTCAGGATGGCCGACAGCGCACCGGCGCAGGCACATGGCGGGCAGTCTCACGCGGGGAGGCCGACGTCGTGGCTCGCCGTCACCGTGATCCTGCTGGGGTTCACCATCGGCGGCGTCGCCCTGGTGATCGGCCCCAACTGGTTCCTCTTCTGGGTCGGCGCGGGGGTCATCGCGGTCGGCGGCATCCTCGCCCTGATCTTCGACATCTTCTCCGACGTCATCGAGGACGCGCCCCGCCACATCTCGGTCCAGGAGCACCACTCCCCGTTCGAGCGCCACGCCGACCCCGTCTGAGGTCCTGACCACTGAGGTCCCTGGTCGCGGGCCCGCCTACCGTCCTGACCGCCAGGGTCCCCGGGTCTCGGGCCCGTCTGAGGTCCTGACCGCAGGGACGTACCGCCGGCCCCGCTGACGACACCTGCGTCCGCGTTTTGTCGGTGGCACGTCCTACCATCGGTGCATGCCGAATGGTCTCCCCGCCCCCGCGATCGAGCTGTCCGCCGACGAGGCCCGCCGGATCGTCCTCCGTGCCCAGGGGTTCCTCGGCGCCGAGTCCCGCCGGGGCGGGGTCACCGCCATGCTGCGCCGCCTGGCCGCGGTGCAGCTCGACACCATCTCCGTCCTCGCCCGCTCCCACGAGCTGGTGGCGTACGCGCGGCTCGGGCCGCTCGGCCGGGCCAAGGTCGAGAACGCCTACTGGCACGACCCGGCCCACGCCTTCGAATACTGGTGCCACGCCGCCTGCGTCCTGCCGATAGACGACTGGCCCCTCTATGCCTTCCGCCGCCGCGCCTACCGCGAGCGGCGCTTCCGCTGGCACGAGGTCCCGCCCACGATCGACAAGGTGCTCGAGCAGGTCAGGAACGAAGGGCCGCTGACCACCACCGAGCTCGGCGGCGCCAAGAACGGCGGCCCCTGGTGGGACTGGTCCGACGTCAAGATCGCCGTCGAGTTCCTCCTCGACATCGGCGAGGTGGTCTGCACGCGCAGGGTCGGCTGGCGGCGGGTCTACGACGTGAGCGAGCGCGTCGTCCCGGCCGCGCTCCTCGAGCAGGACCTCACGGACGCCGAATGCGTCGTCCGGCTGGCCCGCCACGCCGGGTCCGCCCTCGGCGTCGCCACCCGCGCCGACCTCGTGGACTTCCTGCGCCTGCGCGGCGACCACGCCGCCATACTCGACCAGGCGCTGCTCGACGGGTCGGCGGGGCTGGTCCCGGTGCGCGTCGCCGGGTGGGCCGAGGCCCGGGCCGGCCGTGCGGCGGCCGGGGGCTCCCGTTCCAACGCCTGGGCGGACCCGGCCGCGCTGGAGACCGCGCCGCGCGGCCGCCACCGCACCACTCCGCTGTCCCCGTTCGACTCGCTGGTGTGGGACCGCGCCCGCACCCAGCGCCTGTTCGGCTTCACCCACCGCCTCGAGGCCTACGTGCCGAAGGACAAGCGGGTCCACGGCTACTTCACGATGCCCGTGCTGGCGGGGGGCCGGCTCATCGGGCGGGTCGACCCCGCCAGGGACGGGTCCACCCTCATCGCCCGGCAGGTCGGCTTCGAACCGGGCCTGGGAGGTTCCGTGCGCGCCGGGTCGGTCGAGGCCATGGCCGAGGCGCTCTGGGAGGCGGCCTCCTGGGTCGGCTGCGACGACGTGCGCGTCGAACGGGTCACCCTCCCGGAACTCGCGGCGCCGCTGCGCGCCGCGCTGGTGCGGAGCCCCGCCCCGCAGGCCTGACCACGCCTGGTCCGGCCGGGCTGGGCGCCCGGCCGGGGCGGTAGGTGGTCTCGAGGGTCAGGTGATCTCGAGGAGCCGCTCGCGCACCGCGTAGACCACCGCTTCCATCCGGGAGTGCAGCTGCAGCTTCTCCAGGATGTTGCGCACGTGGTTCTTGACGGTGTTCTCGGAGATGAACAACTGCTTGGCGATCTCGCGGTTGTTCATGCCCTTGGCGACCAGGCGCAGCACTTCCATCTCGCGCTCGGTCAGCCGGGGGACCGGCAGCTGCGGCGGCCGCTCGGCCTCCTTGCGGCTCATGTTGGCGAACTCGGTGATGAGCTTGGCCGCCATGGCCGGGTTGATGAGCGACTGGCCTTCGTGCACACCGCGCACGGCGTCGGGGACCTCGTCGATCTGCACGTCCTTCAGCAGATAACCCGTGGCCCCCGCCTTGATCGCCTCGAAGAGGTCCTCCTCCTCGTCGCTCACGGTGAGCATGACGATGCGCGCGCTCGGCACCGATGCCTTGATCGCCCTGGTCGCCTCGATGCCGCTCTGCCGCGGCATCCGGACGTCCATCAGGACGACGTCCGGCAGGAGGCGGTCCGCGATCTCGACCGCCTCCTGACCATCGCTCGCCTCGCCGACCACTTCGATGTCCGGCTCCGCGGCCAGCGCCAGCTCCAGGCTCCGCCGGATCAGCGCGTGATCGTCAACGATCAGCACGCGGATCGGCTCGTCACGCCCGGAGCGGCCGGCCGTTTCGTCGGTCTGCGTCACGCCTCCTCCTCGTGGGGAGCCAGATCGCGCCAGGTAGGTCGATCCCTACCGCGCGACGCTCCCGCGCCGTCGGAACCGCCATCATTACATGGGTTTCCGGCTCGCGGGGGTGGTCGAGAGGATCTTCGAACGCGTTGGTTACTGTTCTACGAGCCGCAACACGCCATAGGCGTACCCGACACGTCGGTACACGACGCTGGGTTGGCCGCACTCCTTGTCCCTGAACAGGTAGAAATCGTGCCCGACGAGTTCCATCTCCAGCAGGGCCTGGTCAATGGTCATCGGATCGGCCTCGTGGAACTTCTCGCGGACGACCAGGGGGCCGTCCCCCTCCATCTCGATCGGGACGATTGGTTCGGGGTACTCGGCGTCGTTCGCCCACGACTTGTCCGTCGCGGTCTTGTCCTGGAGCTGGGGTTCCGCGGGGAGTGGATCAGGCAGGGGCTCGTAGTTGTCCGCCAGGGCGGAGGTCAGCTCGGCTACCGACGGGGGGCAGTGGTTGCCGTGGTGGACCTTGCGCCGGTCGGCGATGCGCCGGAGCCGTCCTTCCAGCTTTCCGAGCGCGATGTCGAGGGCCGCGAACCTGTCGTCGGCGGAGGCCTCGGCCCGGACCGCCGGGCCCTTGGAATGGATCGTCAGTTCCACCCGCTCACGGTCGTCGGTCGCGCGCACGCTCGCTTCCTTGGACACCTCCACGTCGACTCGTATGAGCTTGTTGTCCAGTCGTTCGATCCTGGCCAGTTTCGTTGTCACATGATCGCGGAACCGGTCACTCACATTGGTGTGCCGTCCCTTGACGATGATGTCCACTCAAAGGCCCCCCTTCGTCTCGACTGCGAGGAGGACACCCGTCCGGCCGACCTGGTCTTCGTCCCCACATCCGCCTGCTGAGGGGTTCGCGGCTCAGTCGCCACTACTGCCCTTCTCTCCTGGCGGTGGACATCTGGTCCTCCGGGGAGGCAGGACTTACCTCTAAGCCGCACCGTGATCGGTCGACGAAGAGTCGCCTTACGTGGGCCGTTTCGCCTGCGGCTGGCATCGGCTAGCCAGTCCGGTCCCCTGAAGGGGGTCGGTCCGGCGCAACCACGGACCCGAACGGGTGCCATGCTCGAACGCTAGTCGCTACGGGCCCGAATGTCAGCCGCAGGATCGACTAAAGGATCACTTTAAGTAGTTTACTTGAGGGTCTGAGCCCTGTGGCGGACAGGATGTTGACGATGCCCTGTCCCGCTTGACGAAAGCTTCAAGCGCCCGTTGACCAGCGGGGTTCGCCGGGAAGTTCGGCCAGGTGTGACTCCTGGGACAGGTTGAGGATTTGACCATTTCATTACTCTTCGTAATCTTTTTCAGTCACCCTAAATCCGGGCGTGTCGCCCCACCCCACCCAATCCCCCACCCGCCTCAGGTGAGCCGGTCAGCGTTGGTGGTGGCGGGTGGCGGCGAGGGTGACGGCAAGGGGGACGGGCACGCCCGCGCGGTTCAGTGCCTCCGCCGCCTCGGCGAGAGTGGCGCCGGTGGTGACGATGTCGTCCACCAGGACCGCGATCGGCCGTGGGCGCCCCCACAGGGCACGTCCACCGGCGCCCGCGAGTCGCCGCACCCCGAATGCCCCGGCCAGGTTGGCGGCCCGCTGCGGGGCGCTCAGCCCCGCCTGGTCGAGGACCCGCCGCCGCTGCGCCAGGACCGGCGCGGACGTCACCGGCCATCCCAGCGACCGCAGCCGCCGCGCGGCGAGCACCGCCAGGCGGCCGACGGGATCATGGCCCCGCAACCGCACGGCCCGCCGCGAACTCGGCACGGGAACCAGGACGAACGGCCGGCCGAACTCCCCCACGCCGAGTGCTGTCGTGAGGGTGCCGAGTGCTGTCGTGAGGGTGATGGCGAGGCAGGTGGCGAGGGGGCGGGCCAGGGCCGTGCGGCCTCGTTCCTTGTACGCCAGGATGGCGCGCCGGGTCGCTCCCTCGTAGGAGGCGCCGGCCCAGCAGCCGGGGAGCCCGCGCGGCGGGGCGGTGGGCGGTCTCGGGCAGGGGTCGCCGCTCACCTCCGCCAGGCAGGCGGGGCACAGCACGGCGCCCTCCCGCGCGCACCCGGCGCACCGGGGCGGGAGGATCAGGTCGAGGACGGTGGTCAGCACACGTCCATCATTGGCCGGGCCACGAGCGGAACCGGCCCGCGCGGCCACTTGTCCACAGCCCGGCCGAAAATCGGCCCGTTGTCCACAGGCTGGATGGGAGGCGGGTCAGCCGAGGGGGTAGACGGGGGCGCCGGCGCCGTTTTGGACCAAGGTGATCCAGGTGCGTTTCTGCAGGTCCCATTTGAGGATCTCGCCGTCGGGGCCGCCCGCGAGCACGGGGGCGTCGTCGTTGGCCTTGGGGGCCGCGGTGACGGCCTCGACGCGGGTGGCGGCCTTGGGGGTCTCGATCCGGATCCCCTGGGTGACCGACCAGGGCGTCAGCTCCCGGTCGGACTTGGCGGTCGTCAGGACCAGCAGCGTGTCGGCGTCCTGCCACGCGATGTCGGTGATCTCCTGCCCGTCGGCCGCCGGCACCAGGGTGCGCAGGTTCTGCACCGCCCACCGGGTCCGGTTGATCGAGCCGACCAGCACGCTCTGGCCGCGCCCGTCGTCGGAGATGACCGCCACCCGGGCGCCGTCCCGTGCCACACGGAAGGCCGTGACGTCGGTGGACTCCAGCCCTGGCGCGCTCACCGGCATCTGCCGCGTCGGGTCGTGCGCCCTGAGCACCTGCGCCTTGCGCGCGCCCTGCCGGGACACCGACCAGACGTCCCCGTAGCGGTCCCACGACGGCGGGGTGAGCCTGGTGCCCTCGATCCAGCGCTGCCACTGGCTGCCCGGGGTGATGCCGCTGACCCAGACACCCCCGGCCTTCTCCAGGGCGGCCACCTTGGCCGGCTGCTCGTTGGACACCGCCAGGTGGGAGAACTGCCGTGCCTGGACGGCGCCGACGCCGGACATCACGGGGTTCCCGTTGTCCTTGTCGAGGATGTGCAGCTTGCCCTGCTGCAGGTAGAGGGCCTTGGGGGCGTGCGGGAGCAGGTCGGGGTCGTAGCGGTCGTAGTCGCGCGGGTCGATGAGGAACGGCCCGCCGGGGAACTGGTCGCCGTTGACCCGCACCTCGATGCGCCGCGACTCGGTCAGCGGCTTCAACGTCCAGTAGAGCTGCGCCGACAGCGCTTCCCTGTTCGCCGTGACCAGCGCCGAGTCGACGATCCCGTAGGTGAAGTCGACCACCACGGTGTCGCCCTCGACGAACACGTCGTTGACGTCGACGTTCGGCCCGAACGCCGAGTCGACGGCGCCCCTGAGCGGCGTGGTCGGCCCGTCGAGCAGGCGGTGGACCAGGGACTTGGCCAGCCCCTCGCTGGGGTTGATCGGCACCCGCACCTGGTCGGCCACCAGCCCCTCGGACTGGTACGCCGCGAAGTACAGGTCGAAGGACCGGTAGGCGCGCTTGAAGTCGTCGTTGGTCAGCAGCAGCCCCGACGGCGCCGTGGAGATGCGCCACTCGCCGCTCACCTTGACAAGGGTGAACCCCTTGTCCAGCACGCTGCCGCCCGAGGTCTGGCTCGGCACGTAGTGGCCGTCGCCGTCGAGCGTGCCGAGGACGGCGCCCTTCAGCTCCACGTGGGCCTGCTGGACGTCTCCGGGCGCGTCGCTGCTGGACTTGCCGTCGTCGTAGATCGTCACGGCGTCGAACGGGCTCCAGGTGCGCTGCGCCTCGCCGGTGAGGTACTGCCGGGCGACGCCGCGCAGCGGGTCGTCGAAGCTGGCCGCCGCGCTGAGGAACCCGTTGACGATCTCCTCGGGCGTGCCCTTCGGCTTCGGCGTGGCCGCGAGCATCCGGACGTACGGCTGGCTGAGCGGGTCGCTCTCCCGTTCTCCCAGGGCGGCGAAGACGTTGCCGCCGGTCGGGACGGTGGAGCACGCGGCCGAGGTGAGGGCGAGGGCCACGGCGAGCGGTCCGAGCCGCCGCAGGCCGCCTCGCGGGCTAGTCGCCATCGAAGGCCCCCTCGATCGCGGGGGACAGGACCGGCGTCGCCTGCCCGCGCCACGTGCGCCGCATCTCGACCTCGGGCGGCACCAGCGGCAGCGGCGACCCGCGCAGGCCGGTGCCGGACTGGCGGGGCAGGGAGAGCCGGAACTGCGACCCCTCGCCTGGCAGCCCCCACGCCTGGAGCCAGCCGCCGTGCAGGATGGCGTCCTCGCGGGAGATCGCCAGCCCGAGGCCGGTGCCGCCGATCGTGCGCGCGCGGGAGGGGTCGGCCCGCCAGAAGCGGTCGAAGACCATGTTCTCCTCGCCGGGCTTGAGCCCGACGCCGTGGTCGCGGACGGCCACGGCCACCGCGTCGCGGTCGGCGCCCAGGGTGACCACGATGTCGCGGCCCTCGCCGTGCTCGATGGCGTTGAACAGCAGGTTGCGCAGGATGCGCTCGACCCTGCGGCTCTCCACCTCGGCCATGCAGGGCTGGTTGGGCAGCCGCAGGTCCAGGCGGGTGGCCTTGCGTTCGGCGAGCGGCTGGGAGTCCCCGACGGCCCGCAGGACGACGTCGCGCATGTCGACCGAGTCGAGGTCCAGGGTGGCGGCGCCGGCGTCGTACCGGCTGATCTCCAGCAGGTCGGCGAGCATGGACTCGAAGCGCTCGAGCTGGTTCTGCATGAGCTCAGCCGAGCGGGACGCCGCGGGCTCGAAGTCCTCGCGGCTCTCGTACAGCAGGTCGGCGGCCATGCGGACGGTGGTCAGCGGGGTGCGCAGCTCGTGGGACACGTCGGAGACGAACTGCCGCTGGACGTGCGACAGCTCCTCCAGCTGGTGGATCTTCAGCGCCAGGTTGGAGGCCATCTCGTTGAACGAGGTCGCCAGCCGCGCGAGGTCGTCCTCGCCGCGGACCTTCAGCCGTTCCTCCAGCCGCCCCGCGGCCAGGCGCTCGGCGGCCTGGCGGGTGAGCCGGACCGGGATGACGACCTGCCGGGTGACCAGGGAGGCGATGGCGGCCAGCAGCAGCACCAGCGCGGCGCCCACCACGACCAGCCACTGCTGGACCAGCGACAGCGTCGCCACGTCGTCTTCCAGCGGAAAGAAGTGGTAGACCTCGTAGTCGCCGTAGTCGGTGCGCACCAGCGCGCCGATGGCGAGCGCGGGCACCGGCTCGTCCTGCTCCTCGTAGTACACGGGGGTGTACTGCGCCTGGGGGCTGTCCTTGGCCCGCAGGACCTTGTCGCGCAGCTTCTGCGTGACGCTCTTGCGGGCGACGCTGCCGGTCCCCCGGTCGTCCCCCACGCCGTCGTCGCTGAGGATCACGACGCTGTAGCGGGAGTCGGCCCGGCGCGAGAGCGCGTCCGCGGCCTGGTCCACCGGGTCGCTCATGATCGTGTCGGACCCGTCGGACTGCCCCGACGGCGACTGCTTGGCCGCGGTGACGGCCTGCTGGCCCAGCAGGCCCGCGACCGTGGTCACGTTGGCCTGCGCCTCGGCGATGGCGGAGTGCTTACGGCCGTCCAGGACCGCCGTGGTGATCATCTGCATCAGGAAGAAGCCGAGGACCGCCACGACGGTCATGGAGATGACCAGGGTGCTGGTGACGACCCGGAGCTGCAGGGAACGCCGCCAGACGCGGCGCACCCTGCCCACGGCGCGGCGGGCCCGCCTGCGGACGCCGCGGGCGATCTGGCGCGGGGTCCGCCTGGCCTTCCTCTTGGGCTTGACCCGGGAAGGGGCGCGGACGGCGCCGGGGGACGAGGTCGGGGTGGCCATGGGGATGTCCGGGGGTCACGGCGGAACGGCGGCGCCGCCTACGCCGGACCGGCCTTGTAGCCGACGCCGCGGACCGTCACCACGATCTCGGGATGCTCAGGGTCCTTCTCGATCTTCGCGCGGAGCCGCTGGACGTGCACGTTGACCAGGCGGGTGTCGGCGGCGTGCCGGTAGCCCCACACCTGCTCCAGGAGCACCTCGCGGGTGAACACCTGGCGCGGCTTGCGCGCGAGCGCGACCAGCAGGTCGAACTCCAGCGGGGTGAGGTTGACGGTCTCCTCCTCACGCTTGACCGAGTGGCCGGCGACGTCGATGGTGATGTCGCCGATCTGCAGCACCTCGGGGGTCGGCTCGTCGGTGCGGCGCAGGCGGGCCCGCACCCGGGCGACGAGCTCCTTCGGCTTGAAGGGCTTGACGATGTAGTCGTCGGCCCCCGACTCCAGGCCGAGGACCACGTCGATCGTGTCGCTCTTGGCCGTGAGCATGACGATCGGCACGCCGGACTCGGCGCGGATCCGCCGGCACACGTCGATGCCGTCGGCCCCGGGCAGCATCAGGTCGAGAAGGACCAGGTCCGGCCTGGTGTCCCGGAACGCGTCGAGCGCCTTGTCCCCGTCGGAGACGAACGAGGGCTCGAAGCCCTCTCCCCGAAGGACAATGCCGAGCATCTCGGCGAGAGCGGCGTCGTCGTCGACGACCAGCACGCGTCCTTTCATGGCCCCTCATTCGTTCTGCACAGTTTTGATGGAGGTTGTGGCAAAAGCCGGACGATCGACCGAAGGCTACCCGCGAGTCATCGCCGGGTGATAAACGACCGAACATTAGCTTCACCAAAAGCCGAATTTTAGGCGCACGTTACGGAACCCGCCAATGATCTGGCTCGATGAGCCTGTGGCGTGGCGTGGCGCGCGTCCGGTACGGCCCCTCCGCAAGTCTGCGCCAAGGGGGAGGTATTCGGCCATCCCCCGCCTTGATCACTTGCTGGTGACCCCGGAGAGCGGTGCGACATGCCAGGATTGGGATATGTCAGACGGTCACGGCGCCACGCCCAGCACGCCTCCGGGTTGGGCGGAGAACCAGCCTCCGCCCTACCCCGGCCAGGGCGGGACGCCGTGGGCCTCGCCCGGCGGCACCGCCCAGCCGGCAGGACAGCCCCCCTCGGACGATGTTCCCGCAGGTCAGCCCGCCCCTCCTCAGGGGCAGCCCGCGTTCTCCCCGCCGGGGCAGGCACCCCCGCCGCCCTACGGCAACGCCCCCCCACCCCCTGGGCAGGCGCCGGGATGGCCCCCGTACGGCCCGCCCCCGCAGGGCGGCCCCGCCTACGGCCACGCGTACGGGTACCGCCCGCCGCCCCAGGCGATGCGGCCCGGCATCATCCCGCTGCGCCCGCTCGGCCTCGGCGACATCCTCGACGGCACCATCAAGCTGATCAGGTCCAACCCCAAGGCCACCCTCGGGTTGTCCGCCATCGCCGCCGCGCTCGGCACGCTGCCGGTGGCCATCGGCCAGGCCGTGTACTACCGCTCCCTCGGCCCCCTGCTGGCCAACCCCGCGTCGCTCGAATCGGGCGCCGACGTGCCGCTCGGCGGCCTGTTCGCCCAGTTCGGCGGCGCCCTCGTCTCGCTGATCATGCAGTTCTTCCTGGTCACCCTGCTGACCGGCATCCTGACCCGGGTCCTCGGCCGTGCGGTCTTCGGCGGGCGGATCACCATCGGCGAGGCCTGGCGGCTGACCCGGTCGCGGCTGCCCGCGCTGCTCGGGCTGGCGTTCCTCACCGGCCTGGTCGCGCTGCTCCCGCTGGTCCTCGCCGTCGCGATCGTCGTCGGCCTCGACCTCGCCGGCGCGAGCGTCGGCGCCGTCCTGGTGGCCGCGCTGGTGCTCGGCCTCGCCTACATCGCCTACGCCCTGTTCGTCAGCACCCGGTTCGCCCTGGCGGCGGCCTCGGTCGTGCTGGAGGGGCTCGGCGTCGTCGACGCGATGCGCAGGTCGTGGCGGCTGGTCGGCGGCGACTTCTGGCGGGTGCTCGGCATCCTGCTGCTCACCCAGGTGCTGGCCGCGTTCCTCGGCGGCGTCCTGTCGGTGCCGGTCACCATCGTCAGCCTCGTCGTCTCCTTCGGCGGCCAGGGCAGCCTCACCGCGACGGTGGTCACCACGATCCTGTTCACCGTCGGCGGCATCATCAGCTCCATGATCACCTACCCGATCCAGGCCGGGGTGAACGGGCTGCTCTACACCGACAGGCGCATGCGCGCCGAGGCGTTCGACCTGGTGCTGCAGACCGCCGCGATCGACCAGCAGCGCCTGGGCTGGGTGACCGCCACCGCCGACGACCTGTGGCACCCCTCCCACGCCGCCGGGACGACCGGCCCGCGTCCCACCGGCGCTCCCGGAGCGCCGTGACCGTCATCCCGCCCACCGCCATGGTCCTGGACGACATCGGCCGCGACGAGGCCAGGCGCAAGGCCTTCGAGGAGCTGCTCAAGCCCGGCTACCAGCAGGAGTCGCTGCCCAACCGGCTGATCAGGATCGTCCAGGAGTTCATCGACGACCTGTTCGACCGGGCGCCAGGCGGTATACCAGGAGGCGTGCTCGCGCTGGTCCTGGTCCTGCTCATCATCGCCGCGCTCGTCACGCTGATCGCCTGGCAGGCCCGCAGGGCCACGCGGAGCCGCAGGGCCGCCGACGGTTCCCTGTTCGGGACCCGGGAGCGCACGGCCGCCGAACACCGCGCCGAGGCCGAGCGGCTGGCCGGGGAGGCCCAGTGGGGCGCGGCCATCAAGGAGCGCCTGCGGGCCGTCGCGCGCGACCTGGAGCACCGCGCGATCGTGGCGCCGCAGCCCGGGCGCACCGCCGACGAGCTGGCCGCCGCGGCCGGGCGCGAGCTCCCCGCGTTCGACGAACGGCTCGCCGAGGCGGCCCGGCTGTTCGACGAGGTGACCTACGGCCAGGCGCCCGGAACCGCGGAGGGCTACCAGACCCTGAGCGGGCTCGACGAGGCCCTGCGCACCACCCGCCCGGCCGCGGCGGCCGGCCGATGAGCGTCTTCGCGCCCGAACGCGCCGCCCCGCCCCCGCCGTCGACCTCGGCGTCCCCGACGGCGCGCAGCCTGTGGCGTTCGGGCCGGGGCATGGCGCTCGTCGGCGTGATCGTGGTCGTCGTCGCCGCGCTCACCGCCCTGGTCGCGGGCTCCTCGACCGAGGGCCGCCCGCTCGACCCCGCCGACACGTCGCTGGACGGCGGCAAGGCGCTCGCCGAGATCCTGCGCCGGCAGGGCGTGCGGGTCGAACGCGTCTCCACCGTCGAGGAGGTCCTCCGGCTGGACGGCCCCGGCGCGCAGCTCCTGCTGTACGACACCACGCGCCTCGGGCACGACGACATCATGCGGCTCTCCCGCACCCGGGCCGACCGGCTGGTCGTCGGCCCGATCCACGGCCTGGCGAGGATCGCCCCCGGCATCACGCCCGGCGACGCGACGGCGCTCCGTTCACGCGAGCCCCGATGCCCGCTGAGCGCCGCCGCCCGCGCCGGCAGCGCCTACCTCGGCGGGGTGGCGCTCACCGCGCCCGCCGGCTCGTCCGCCTGCTACCCCGGCGCCGAAGGGCCGGCGCTGGTGCGCACGACCGGGCCCGTCACGGTCACCGTGGTGGGCGACGGCGCGTTCATGACCAACCAGCGTCTCGCCGAGGACGGCAACGCCGCCCTCGCGGTCAACCTGGCGGGCGCCAGGCCCGTCCTCATCTGGCTGGTGCCTGGCGAGGCGCAGGCGGCGCCGGGCTCGGGGCGGGCCACCATCGAGGAGCTGTTCCCGGCGGGAGTGCCCTGGGCGGTGCTCCAGCTCGCGATCGCGGTGCTGGTGGCGGCGCTGTGGCGGGGACGGCGGCTCGGGCCGGTCGTGGTCGAGTCGCTGCCCGTGGTCGTCCGCGCCGCCGAGACCGTCGAGGGGCGCGGCCGGCTGTACCGCGCCCGCCGCGCCCGCGACCGCGCCGCCGCCACGCTGAGGGCGGCGAGCACGTCCCGGCTCACCCCCCGCCTGGGCCTCGCCGCCGACGCGACCCCGAACGAGATCATCGCCGCGACCGCCCTGCGCACCGGCCAGGACACCGTGCACGTGCGCACGGTCCTGTACGGCCCGGCACCGGCCGACGACGCCGGGCTCGTCGCCCTGGCGGGCCACCTGGACACCTTGGAAAGGCAGGTACGAGAACCGTGACCACACCTCCGCCCGGAGACCCGTTGAGCGGATCACCCGGTCACTCCCGGCCCGAGCCCCAGCCCGCGCCGCCCGCACCGTCCGACGCCGGCGGCCCG
>NZ_JANZYP010000107.1 GCF_025506355.1 Sphaerisporangium corydalis | reverse complement strand
TGTGATCGCTTCGGCGGCGAGATAGATCGCTGGGCCCAGGAGGAAGGTGGCAGCGGCGAGGGGGCGGAGCGGGTTCATGGTGTGTTCCATTTCCGGGTGGGTAACTGATTGGTCGGTCGCATTTGAAGGGAGAGGTGTGTTCGGAGGGTGAGTCACGGGGTCCAGGCGGGCTTTACGAGCTCGACAGCTCCTGGGCACACACCCTCACCCGCGACATCCGCCACCTCTAAAACCGCTGCCGGATCAGCTGCGATCATCGTGGCCCCAGTCGTCGTTCGAACCAGAGGTGGGCCAGGACTATCAGGGCCAGGTAGACCACGAGCATTCGGCCACTGACGGCGGTGGCGAGCAGGCCAAGCAGCAGTGGGGCCGCGATGCCTGTGGTGACCCGTGAGATCGTCCTCGGCAGGTCGGAGCTGTGGCTGGCGACGCCGGTGACCACGCCGAGGGTGAAGTAGGCCGCAACCGCGCCGCACAACAGCCAGCGACCTTGCTCGGACAGTGGATCGGAGCCGTGCCTGACCACCAGAGAGAGCGGCACGGCGACGGTGGCGACGACGCCGGTGACCAGGCAGTGCAGGCCGAGGGCGGCGCGGATGGGGATCCGGCCGGCGCGCAGGTGCGGCAGGCCGGCGTATCCGAAGACGACGGACAAGCCGAACATGCCGGCCAGCAGAACGAAGGACGCGATTGCGGTGGCCAGCAGGCCGATGTCGTACCGCGCCTCGCTTGCGGCGGCGACGATTTGCACCACCGATTCGCCCAGCACAATGATCACGAAGAGTCCCAGCCGCTCGGAGAGGTGGGCCGGATCGACCGATACCCCGTGAATGACCGGTCCCATGCCGTCGGGGCGGACTCCTGATCGTGACTGACGCCGAGTACGTTCTGGCGCGGTGAGGTATGACTGGACCCGCTGGAGGATCTTGCTGCCGGACAGGACCAGGATCAGCAGCAGGTCGAGGCCGATTCCTGCTGCCCACAGCGCGAGCTTCCAGTGCTCGTCGGCCCAGAGCGACGCGAACCAGGGCAGCAGTCCTACCGAGTACTGCACCACCGGGAAGTCCAGCAATACTGCGCCGCGTTGCCACGACTTGGACCCGTAGACGCGCGTGGCGATGTAGGCGATCGCGAAGACGTTGAGCGGACGGATGTCGCTGCCGTGCCCGAGCACGGTGTGCGCCACGCCTGGCACAGACGCGGCCATGACCCCGAGGCCGAACATGCCGACCATCAGCCGCAGCACGCGGGTCTGGCCGGCGGCGACGTTGCCGTACAGCATGAACGTCGTCCAGGACAGCCACAGGGCCAGGAACAGCAGTGCGTAGAGACCGAGCGCCGCGGCGTCCAGTTCGGACCCGAGCACGTGTGCCAGGGCGGCCACGCCGGCCACCGCCACGAGGTCGAAGAAGAGCTCGGCCCAGCTCGCGTGCCGCTCGATCCTGGTGTCTTTGGGCTCTTCGTCGATGTTCACCATCAGTGGCCGCCAGGTGGTGGTGTCCGGGTGATCGTGGGTGCGCGGGTGGTGCTGATGTCGGTCCTCCGGGATGATGTGGTCGGGTTCGTCGACGATCCGTCAGGGGGCGAGGGTGCTGCCGCTGGTGGCGGCGTGCAGGCCCTGGTCGAGAAAGTTGATCATCCAGGTGAAGCTGTCGTCGACAGATGCGTCGATCTGGAACCCGCCGGCTGCTTCCGTGGTCGAGAACCCGTGCAGGGCGCTGCGGAGCATCCGCAGGGCGTGAATCTCCTGGCCGGAGTCCAGGTGGTAGCCGCGCAGCATGGCCGCCCAGGAGGCGACCACCCGCTCGATGGCGGGGATGAGCGGGTCGTCGGCTCCGGTCGGGCGGGCGGCATTGCCGGCCGCGTACCGGCCGGGGTGTTCGCGCACGTAGGTCCGCATCGCCTGCGCGCCGGCGGCGAGGGCATCGCTGCCGGCCCGACCCTGGATGGCGTCGCGAATGGCGTCGGCGAACTCGGCCATGGACACGATGGCGATGCGGTGGGCCAGATCGGCCTGGCTGGCGACGTGTTTGTAGAGCGCGGGGGTCTTGACTCCGAGCCGTTCGGCGAGCATGCCCATGCTGAGGTTCTCGAAGCCGATCTCGTCGATCAGGGCGGCGCCGGCCTCGGTGACCGACAGCGGGGTGAGCCGGGCCCTAGGCATTCGCCAGCGTCTTGTCGAGGAAAGGCCGGGCCAGCGCGAGGACTTGATCCGGCGTCTGGACGTGTGCGTAGTGACCGGCACCCTCAATGACGGCGAGCTCGCCGAGGCCCCGGGACAGATCGGCGATGATCTTCTCGCCCTCGGCGCGGGGGTCGGCCCAGTCGGGGTCGAGGCTGCCCTCGATGACCAGGACCGGGCAGGTGACGTTGGCCAGCTGCGCGCCGGCGTCGGTCGGGCTGGTCTTGCACATGGCCTGCAGAACCTTCATCCGGCCGGGCTCGGTCAGCTTCGTCTCGATACGCGTCAGTTCGGCGTCCCAGTCGGCGGGCTTGACCGGATACGCCGCGTCGAGATACTTCTTCCAGCTCGCCAGACTTCCCCGGACCATGACCTGCGCCATCTGGGTGTAACCGGTCCGGAAGCGCTTCACCCGCATCAGCCCGCCAAGATCGAAGGGTTGTACGCGGGTGAACGGCGCCAGCTCGATGATGCCGTTGATCAGATCGGGCGCGATGGCCGCCGCGATGGTCGCCGCGCCGCCGCTGATCGACTGGCCGATGATCACGGCGGGGCCGCCGAGGTGGCGCACGACGGCGATGAGGTCGCCCGCGATGTCGGTGCGGCTGTAGCCGTCCCAGCCCAGGCTGGAGTCGCCGCAGCCGCGGATGTCGACATTGGCGACCCGGTACCCGGCGCCGGCCAGGGCCGGAGCGAGGAAACGGTAGGAGTGCCGGCTGTCGCCGATACCGTGCGCCAGGACGACGAGAGGGCCCCGCCCGGACACCTCATAGGCGAGGTTGTTACCGGCGATGCTCAAGTACTCGGTCATGGCGACCTCCACAAGATTGGTTAACGGCACTATCTATAGGTTAACGGCATTAACTACGTGCGTCAAGCGACCTTTCCCGGGGGTAGGTAGCTCTGTGTGACGACGGTAACGGTGGGTGATTCGCAGACACGACCCATTCTCAGAGCAAGATCAAAAAGGGTGGTCCAGAGATCGCGAAGTCCTGAATCGGTTCGCAGAACCCGTTCTCACGCAAAGATGGGTTCGGAGTACTTCTGGAATCGTTTGTGGCAGCAGGGCTGCCCGTCTCCTGGCGGCCCGGGCGGAGTCAGGAGATGACCGGCCTGCGCCCCGCTCTGATCCCCCGCCGTGATGATGCCGAAGAACCCGAGCCCCTCCACCTCGATCTCGCCATTCGGGCCTCGCAGGCCCCACCAGCCATCGACCCGCAACAAGCGCACGTCGCTGTCATCCCAGTCACGACCCGGCGCCGGCGACGTCCTGCTCGACGGCGGGCATGTCCTGAACGCCTTCGGCGGGCCTTCTCAGCGCGGGCCCTGGCCCGTCGCGCGGCCTGAGGGCAGGCTCACCGCAGAACTTGGCCGGGGACAGCGGGTTCGGGCACCAGTTGGTGATCGAGGGGCGGGAATGTCGATGAGTCCAGGGACCACTTCAGCCTGGCCCGGGGGCCGGGTGGTGACCGGTGGGCTCAGCTCGTGTTGTGTTCGCCTCGCGGCGCACCAGCCGGGGGTCGTTCTTTTGCAGGGGCTGGTCTCACTGCCGGGTGCCCCCCTGCTGGAGCTGGGTATTGATGCGGAGGGCTTCGGCGAGTTGGTCTTCCAAGATGATGATGCGGCAAGCGGCTTCCAGCGCGGTGCCATGGTCGACCATCTGGCGGGCTCGGGCGGCCAGGCGTAGCTGGTAGCGGGAATAGCGGCGGTGCCCGCCTTCGGAGCGTTGCGGCTCGATCAGCTTGGCGGCGCCCAGGCTGCGCAGGAAAGCGGCGCTGACACCGAGGATTTCCGCTGCCCGGCCCATGCTGTAGGCGGGGTAGTCCTCATCGTCGAGTTTGGTCTCAGCTCCCACCTCTACCGGGGCCTCGGCGAGGGTCTGGGGTGCGGGGACCTGCAACCGGGCTTGGGCTTTGCCGCCGGAAGCCGCGCTCGCGGCGAGCGTTGACGAGGCGGCCTTGCCGCGGGGCTTGCCACCCGGCTCGGCCGCCGGCGCTGTCGAGGGTCGATCCATGTAACCTTCCCGAACGCGGAACAGGGCCCCGGCGCCATGATGCGCCGGGGCCCGCAACTAGGTTGTGTAACACCATCTACCGGCCGAAAGGCCGCCTTGTCGTTTCCGCAGCAGCCGCCCGCTGGGGGCGGGGCTGCGGGGATCGCGTATACGTGACCGTGAACCACCTTCCCGTCTGCGGAACTGCGGTACCCGTGCGGCGAAACCCAACCGGCGACGGGCGATCCTGATGGCGTTCAACACTCCCTTCTCAATCTGAGAATCCTTGATCATGGAATGACCTGACGGTCGCTCCTGCAGCGCGTCCACGCGTCGGGGCCCCTATCACCCACCGGCCCTGCCGCGTCCGACCTTCTGCCGTGCACTTCCAACTGCGGTCCTGCGGTGGCAGCGCGTCCACGACCGGGACCCTTAACCAGCCCTGCTGGCCCCAGCACATCCGACCTTCTGCCGATCACTCCTGCTATCCACGTTCGTCCGGGCGGCTCGTCGTGACGCGGGTATCTCGTGCGCCGCCCTCGTGGATCCGTTCCTTGCGATGTCAGGAACACTACCCACACCACACGCGGATGTCTACATCAACCACTACACATTTTCGATTCGATGGAGGGCAGGATTGAGGTCCCCGGGCGCGGAAAGCACGTACTGGTGATCGATGATCGGCTGTCCCTTGCCAGCGGTAGGGCACGGCCGGATACTCAAGGCCGCTGACGAGCTTCGCGGCGGATCGCCCTCCGTATAGGGACGTGATCGCGTGTCCGAGGAAAGCAACAGCCAGGACCAAGCCCGAGCCGAGGCCGACGCCCTCGCCGCTTGGCAGGCCATCCCGTACTCGGTCTCCCACGAGGAGGCGCAGCGGATCTCGCGGGAGTATCTGGACGCGGCCCGCAGGGAATTCGAGGTGCAGATCGGCCAACTCCCCCTCGCCGGGCAAGACGCCGCCCGCCAGGCCGAGATGGAGCTGAACGCCAACGGCAGGGAGGTGTACGTCAACACGAGATGGTGGGGCTTTGAGGTCGTCCTCAACGCCGCAGCCGCTCAAGTCGCCGCCGAGATCTCGGAGTTGGTCGGGGAGATCGCCGGGAGGATCCTTCCCCGGCCGATCGGCAGGGTGGTCGAGCTCGCCTTCACGATCCGCTCGTGGATCATCCAGATCGTCGGCAGACACCACGGTTGCCGGCTGGTGTCACCCTGGTTCGCCCCGGGGATGCTTCTGCCCATCTCGCTGGCCCCCAGGCAGGACACCTCGCTGTGGTGGACGGCCATGAACCCCTCCCACAACTGGAGCGACAACATCGCCTTCCCCGCCCATCGCAGCGCCGACGGCCCAGCCCTGGCCGTTCACAACGACCGCCTGTATTGCGTGCACCGCGGCGGCGGCAACGATAGGCGCCTGTGGTGGACCCGCTTCGACGGCAACAGCTGGAGCCCCGACACCCCAATGAACGGCCTGACCAGTCGAGGCCCGGCCCTGGCCACCTTCAACGGCTTCCTGTACTGCGCTTACAGAGACTCCAACAATGATCAGATGTGGTGGACCCGCTTCAACGGCACCAGCTGGAGCACCGACCAGATGTTCCCCGGCCACCGCACCGGCTCCAACCCCGCCCTGGCCGTCTTCCAGGGCAATCTGTGGTGCGTGCACCGCGGCGGCGGCAACGACCAGCACCTGTGGTGGACCCGCTTCACCGGCACGACCTGGGCCGGCAATCCCCAGATGCCCAACCACATGAGCAGGGAGGGCGTCGGCCTGGCCGTCTACAACAACTTCTTGTACTGCGTGCACCGCGGCGGCGGCAACGACCAGAACCTGTGGTGGACCCGCTTCAACGGCACCAGCTGGAGCACCGATACCCGGCTACCCGGCCACATGAGCGCCCAAGGTCCCGCCATCGTCGCCTACCGCGAACCCAACGGCACCGAAGACCAGCTCTTCTGCGTTCACCGCGGTCATGGGTAGAAGTAGCTCACACAGACCAGAGCGTTTCCGAGGTGAGCTCCAGAGTCCTCGCGTAGCTGCTCCCTCCCTCTCGTCCAGGCCCGCCTGGCCGACACCGCCGCGTTCGTCCGCTGGCTGAGAGCCGAGGTTCCGCCGACCGACCGTCTGCCCGTCCCGCCACGGGTCCGCGCCCTGCTCGAACCCCTCCTGCACGGCCGTACCCCGGGCGAGTCGCTGTTCACCCGCGATGACGGCCGCCCCTTCGACCGGTGGCGGATGACCACCGCGCTGCGCCGCGCCGCCACCACCGCCGGCGTCGACCCCTCCCGGCTCACCCCGCACACCGCCGGCGCCACCGCGCTGCTGGACGCGGGCGTACCGCTCGCCGACGTCCAGGAACTACTTGGCCACGCCTCTCGGACACGCACTCTGGTACATGCTGGGCCTTACTTCGACCGCGACAACTCTCTCTGAGGGGTCGCAGGTGATGGTCAGGCCCATCTGCGTATAGAGGTCGTTCTTGTCGACAGGGTCGGCCTTCTCAAGGATCCTGACCATCTCGGTCATCTACGGGACCATCTCCCTGATCTCCTTCTCTGACATCTCGCGCCTCCTCGAGGTCGTCCAGGAAGACGACGCCCTGCCCGTAGGCGTCAGACCGGCCTGCCCCTAGTCCTGCCTGCGGCGGTGGGCGGGCAGTGTGGAGCCCGTCTGCCGTCGGCCGGGCTCGTGACCGCCTCTTGCCAGCCGTTTGAATGATCGTCTAAATTCTGAACGTGCATTCAGAAGGTCGATCCTTCATCGAAGAGGCGCGGCGTGCGCAGATCATCGAATGCGCGATCGACGCGATCTCCACTCTCGGGTACGCGAAGACCTCGCTCGCCAGGATCGCCGAGCGTGCCGGCATCAGCACCGGCGTGATCTCCTACCACTTCGGTGGCAAGGACGAGCTGATCAAGGCGGTCGTCACCGAGGTCGCCACGCTCGCGACCGACATGATGGTGCCGCGCATCCTCGCCCAGGCCAACGCCACCGACGCGCTGCGGGCCTACCTGGAGACCAACCTCGCCTTCATGCGCGTGCACCGCCGCCCCCTGCTCGCCCTGGTGGAGATCATCACCCACGCGCGGGGCACCGGCGGCGGCCCGGGGCCGTACGCGGCGCAGCACCGGACCGCGCTGGAGGACGTGGAGCGCGTGCTGGCGTGGGGCCAGAAGACCGGTGAGTTCCGGCGGTTCGACCCGCGGGTCATGGCGATCGCCATCCGCGGCGCCGTCGACGCCGTGCCCGCCGAGCTGATCGTGGACCCCGACCTCGATCTCGACGGGCTCGCCCGTGAGCTGACCACCCTTTTCACCCTCGCCACCCGGAGTACCACATGACAGCGGCCCTGGAGATCAGCGGCTTGACCAAGACGTTCGGGGAGAAGGTCGCCGTCGACCACATCGACCTGACCGTCCCCCAAGGATCCTTCTACGGGCTCGTCGGTCAGAACGGCGCCGGCAAGACCACGACGCTGTCGATGGCGGTCGGCCTGCTGCGCCCCGACGCGGGCGGTGCCAGCATCTTCGGCGCCGACGTGTGGAAGGACCCCGAGCACGCCAAGACGCTGGTCGGCGTGCTGCCCGACGGCCTGGCGATGCCCGAACGGCTGACCGGCCGCGAGGTCCTGACCTACTTGGGGTTGATGCGCGGGCTGGCGCCCGAGGTGGTGGCCGAGCGGGCGGGTGAGCTGCTGGCGGTGCTGGAGCTGGACAGGGCCGAGCAGACCCTGGTGATCGAGTACTCCACGGGTATGCGCAAGAAGATCGGCCTGGCGACGGCGTTGCTGCACGGCCCGCGGCTGCTGGTGCTCGACGAGCCGTTCGAGGCCGTCGACCCGGTGTCCGCCGCGACGATCAAGACGATTCTGCGGGGGTTCGTCGCGGGCGGCGGGTCGATCGTGCTGTCCAGCCACGTCATGGCCCTGGTCGAGCAGCTGTGCGACCAGGTCGCCGTCATCGACAAGGGGCGGGTCACCGCGGCCGGCCCGATCGACGAGGTGCGCGGCGACGTCACGCTCGAGGACAGGTTCGTCCAGCTCGTCGGCTCCACCGGCGGCGCGGTGAAGGAGCTGTCGTGGCTATCGAACTGACCATGGTCCGGATGAAGGTGGCGATCCTGCGCCACTCGTGGAAGGGGGCGCAGGCGGGGCTGGTCGCCACCGGCGCCACCGGAGGCGTCCTGCTCGCCGCCGGCACGATCTACCTCGGCGGATGGGACGCCGACCTGTTCGGCGCGGCCTGCGCCATCTGGATGCTCGGCTGGATCCTCGGCCCCGTCGTCGCCGGAGGCGGCGACGAGACGCTCCGGCCCGAGTACTTCACGCTCCTCGGCCTGCGCCCGCGGCGCCTCGCCACCGGCCTGCTGACCGCGGCCTTCATCGGGGTCGCCCCGCTGATCAGCCTGCTCGCCCTGTCCGGCCTCGTGGTGGCCGGAGCCCGGCTGGGCCCCGCGGCGGTGCTGACCGCCCTGCCCGCGATGGTCCTGCAGGTCGCCGTGTTCGTCCTGCTGTCGAAGGTCGCCGTCGCGGTGATGGGCATCGCGCTGCGCTCCCGGGTGGGCGCGGTGGGCGCGGGCCTGATCAACGGGGCGATCCTGGCCGCGCTCGGCCAGTGCTGGGTGTTCGTCATGGCCTTCGGCGGATCCGGGGGGATACCGGCGGGCCTGGTGCGCGCCCTGCCCTCCGGCTGGGGCCTGGCCGCCGTCGAGGCCGCCGGCTCGGGAGACGGGATGGGCGCCGCCGCGGCGCTCGCCCGCATGGCGGCGCTCATCGTCGTGCTCCTGGTCGCCTGGGCGGCGCTCCTCACCCGCAGGACCGGGTACGCTCAGGCCTCGGCCCGCGACCGCAGGCCGATGCGGGCGACCACGCGCGAGGGCGGGGTGGTGTCCAAGGAGCTGCGCACCTGGTCACGCGACCTGCTGCGCACCCACCAGCTCACCTTCTCCCTGGCCTACGGGTTGACGTTCGGGGCGGCCCCGCTGGTGCTGGGCTGGGACGGGATGCTGGCCTGGGCCGGGCCGATCTTCGTGACGATGGCCACCGCGATGTCGGCCAACCTCTACGGCGCCGACGGCACCGCGCTCTGGCTGACGCTGATGACGCCGGGCGCCTCCGACGTGCGCGGCAGGCAGCTGGCCTGGCTGCTGACCGTCGGCCCGGTCGCCCTGGTGCTGACGGCGGTCCTCACCGCGCTCGCCGGCGCCTCCTGGCCGCTGCTGCTGGCGACCGTCGTGGCCCTGACCGGCGGCGGCGCCGGGCTGGTGCCGCTCGTCTCGGTGTACGCCCTGGTGCCCGGCAGCGACCCACACCGCCGCACGGGCAACCCCCTGCGGGTCGGCGAGGACGGCGCGGCGGTCGGGCTGGTCTACGGCATGCTGCTGCTGTCGGTGCTCACCGCCGCCCCGGCCGTGCTCGTCGCGCTGTGGTCCGGCTGGGCCGGCGTGGCGGCCGGGCTGGTGACCGGTGGCCTGTGCTACTGGGGGTTCGGCCGGCTGGCCGAGCGGCGCCTTCGCACCCACGGCCCGGAGCTGCTGGAG
The DNA here is from genome assembly GCF_025506355.1 of Sphaerisporangium corydalis. GTDB lineage: Bacteria > Actinomycetota > Actinomycetes > Streptosporangiales > Streptosporangiaceae > Sphaerisporangium > Sphaerisporangium corydalis. Next base: position 9,691 of record NZ_JANZYP010000107.1, on the reverse strand, counting down.
ATCATGCGCACCGGGCGGCGGCCCTCCGGCGGCATGTCGTTCAAGATGCCCGACCTGCCGCAACCGCAGAAGACGATCGTCACGATCTGCCTCACGCTCGGCGCCATCCCGCTGTTCCCGCAGGGCATTTTGGCGGGGATGTTCCTCGCGAACGGGTCCTCGGTCAAGAGCTGGTTCCTGGCCCTGTACATGCCGCCGGGCCTGCGGTGGCCCACCGCCGTCTTCATGATGCTGCTCGGCCTGTCGATGTACGGGGCCGGGGTGTGGATCCCGCTCAGGCTGCGCCGACGCCTGGCCCGCGAGGCGGCACCGGCACCGGCCCCGCTGCCCGGGGCATAGCCACGGGTCGATCAGGCGCGGCGGCCAGGTGAGCCCTGGCATGCGGACCACGTTGCACAGCGCTTCGCGCAGCACGGCCCGCACCTGCTCGGCGATCCGCGCGGGCACGTCGTTGCCGAGCTGGCCTTCCATGTTCAGCCCCGGCATGAACCCCACTTCTTACTGTCCACTAGCTGCCCTGGAGTATCTGCGCGACCTCCCAGACGTTGCCGTCCAGGTCCGCGAACGCCGCCGTGCGCCTGCCCCACGGGCGGTCGGCCGGGCCGTTGAGCAGGTGCACGCCGTGCCGCTCCAGTTCGGCGCAGACGCCGTCCACGTCCGTCACCCTGATCGTGAACAACGCCCGGACACCGGACCCGCTGCTCGCCACCGTGGCCGGCTCGACCAGTCCGGGCGCCTGCTCGCGCCGAAGCAGGTTGATCATTATCGGGCCGAGCCGGACGATGGCCGACGCGTCGTCCTGATAGACGACCTCCAGGCCGAAAACGCCGGTGTAGAACGCCTGTGCCGCGGCGAGGTCCTCGACGAACAGGGTGATGACCTCGACCTCGTTCAGTGCCTTGATCATGATGAGCTCCTTGATTCCGTGCTGCCGGTATGTGTTCTGGTCTTCAGCGCCGAACGCGACAACCGTGCCACGGCTCTCGCCCGGGGAACGGGGCCGTTCTAATCTGTCATGCACATCTCGTATCCGAGATGTCAGATCTGGCGGAGCCACTCCATGCCTTCCGAGTGCATCGAGGATGGCCCTTGACCAGCTGATCTTGGCCTGGGGGCCCGGTGCGCTTAGGCTGGAGGGGCAGTCGGTTCGCCCTGCTCGCCAGGCAGCGGCGTCGTAAGAGGGAACCCGGTGCGGCGGTGCTCGCGTGTAAGTCTCGCGGGTCGGCCAATTCCGGGACTGCCCCGCAGCGGTGAGTGGGAACGACCGCCGTCACGTGCACTGGATCCGGATATCGGGTCAGGGAAGCGACGGCCAGTAGGTGCCCGGGTTCAGGTGAGCCCGGGTGTGCCCCCGAGTCCGAAGACCTGCCACTGCCCGCGTGCGACCGCGCGCGGCGACGTCGATGGCCTCGAGGGCGGGCCGGCGGACCAGCAGGCTTGCACCCGCATGCGTGCCGATCGGCCGTACCTCCGTCTCTCCGGGGCCGCGATGTCCATACGTGACTCGCGAAGGAGAGTTCGTGGCCGAGATTTCCACCACCCCCACATCGATCGCCACCGTGCACGGCTACCCGCGCCAGGGGCCGGACCGTGAGCTGAAGAAGGCGGTCGAAGGCTACTGGGCGGGCCGGGTCACCGCGGGCGAGCTGCGTGGCGTCGCCGCGCGGTTGCGCCTGGAGACCTGGCGCCGGCTGGCCGACTCCGGCATCCAGGAGGTCCCCACCGGGGACTTCTCGCTGTACGACCATGTGCTGGACACCACCGTCATGGTCGGGGCGATCCCGGAACGCCACCGCGCCGCCGTACGGGCCGACGCGCTCGACGGCTATTTCGCGATGGCGCGCGGCACCCAGGACGTCGCGCCCTTGGAGATGACCAAGTGGTTCGACACCAACTACCACTACCTGGTCCCCGAGCTGGGGCCGGACACCACCTTCACCGCCGACCCCGCCAAGGCGACCGGCGAGCTGCGCGAAGCCCTCGCACTCGGGCACGATCCCCGGCCCGTTCTGGTGGGTCCCATCACCTACCTGCTGCTCGCCAAGCCCGCGCCCGGTGTAGCACCGGACTTCGAGCCCATCACCCTGCTGGACCGGCTGCTGCCGGTCTACGCCGAGGTGCTCGCGGAGCTGCGGGCCGCAGGCGCCGCGTGGGTGCAGCTCGACGAGCCCGCCCTGGTCCAGGACCAGCCGCCGCCCGTCCTCGACGCCGTCGCCCGCGCCTACCAGGCGCTCGGCGACCTGGAAGGCCGGCCGAAGATCCTCGTCTGCGGCTACTTCGGCCACCTCGGCGAAGCCCTGCCGATCCTGGCCGCCGGCCCGGTCGAGGGCCTGGCGCTGGACTTCACCGGGCCCGGCGCCGCCAACCTGGACCTGCTCGCCGGCGCCGGAGGGGTGCCAGGCAAGCGGCTGGTCGCCGGGGTCGTGGACGGCCGCAACATCTGGATCAACGACCTGGAGGCGTCCCTGGCGACACTGGCCACGCTGTTCGGCCTGGCCGCCCGCGTGGACGTGTCGTCCTCCTGTTCGCTGCTGCACGTCCCCCTCGACAGCGCCGCCGAGACCGACCTGGACCCCGAGGTCGTCCGCTGGCTGGCCTTCGCCCGGCAGAAGACCGACGAGATCGTCACCCTCACCCGGGGCCTCACCCAGGGCACCCGCGCGATCGCCGACCGGCTCTCCGACAATCGGGCCGACCTGGCCTCCCGCGCGAACTCGCCCCTCACCCACGACCCTGCCGTACGGGCCCACGGCGCGGCCGTGACCGCCGCCGACACGCGACGTCTCCAGCCGTACGCCCAGCGGGCCGCCGTCCAACGTGCCCGGCTGGACCTGCCCCTGTTGCCGACCACCACCATCGGCTCGTTTCCGCAGACCGCCGAGCTGCGGGTCGCCCGGGCCGACCTGCGTGCGGGACGGATCGACGCCGCCGCCTACGACGAGCGCATCGCCGCCGAGATCCGCGAGGTCCTCGCCTTCCAGGAGGAGGCGGGAATCGACGTCCTGGTGCACGGCGAGCCCGAGCGCAACGACATGGTGCAGTACTTCGCCGAGCGGCTCGACGGCTACCTGGCCACCCAGCACGGCTGGGTCCAGTCCTACGGCACCCGGTACGTCCGCCCGCCGATCCTGGCCGGCGACATCTCCCGCCCCGAACCGATGACGCTGCGCTGGACCACCTACGCCCAGTCCCAGACCGGCCGCCCGGTCAAGGGCATGCTCACCGGGCCCGTCACCATGCTGGCCTGGTCGTTCGTCCGCGACGACCAGCCCCTCGCCGAGACGGCACGCCAGGTCGCCCTGGCGCTCCGCGACGAGGTCGCCGACCTGCAGGCCGCGGGCACCGCGGTCATCCAGGTCGACGAACCCGCGCTGCGCGAGACCCTGCCCCTGCGCGCCGCCGACCGGCCGGCGTACCTGGCCTGGGCGACCGAGGCGTTCCGCCTGGCGACCAGCGGCGTCCGCGCCGACACCCAGATCCACACCCACATGTGTTACGCCGAGTTCGGCGAGATCCTCGCCGCCATCGACGACCTCGACGCCGACGTCATCAGCCTGGAAGCCGCCCGCTCCCACATGCAGGTGGCACACGAACTCGCCGAGGCCGGCTACCCGCGTGAGGTCGGGCCCGGCGTGTACGACATCCACTCCCCCCGCGTCCCCGACGTCGAGGAGGTGGCCTCCCTGCTGCTGAAGGGACTCGACGGCATCCCGGCCGAGCGGCTGTGGGTCAACCCCGACTGCGGCCTGAAGACCCGCGGCTGGCCCGAGGTCCGCACCTCCCTGGACAACCTGGTCACCGCCGCCCGCAAGGTCCGCGCCGAAATCGCCGGCCGCGTCGCCGACTGACCCACGCCGGGCCCGGTGCGCACACGTTCCGCGCGCACCGGGCCCGCCCCTCGTCACCCGGGGCGGACTTCCCCGAGAGAGGACACTGTCTTTGTTGTGCGCGTATGCCCGGGGCCGGCTCCCGTCCGGCCCCGCTCTGACGGCCCTCTCAACTCCGATCCATCACGCATCCCGGCCGGCTCCCGTCGGCCGGATCGCCGCCTCCGTGGTTCAATGCTCACACGCCGACCCGGCGCGCCTGTACGGAGGTGGTCGGAGCGCCGGCCGTGACTCCGTGCAGGACGTGAGCGAGGATCTCCGCACCTCGGACCACCCGGGGCCCGGGCCGGTTGAAGTACGCCGGCCCGTCCAGCACCCACACCTGACCGCTGCGCACCGCCGGCAGGTCCGGCCAGCCGGGCAGGAGGGTCAGCGACCGCCATTCGGACTCGGTGCGTTCCGGGCTTAAGCCACACGGGACCAGCACGATCACATCCGGCTCCGAGGCACGCAACGCCTCCCACTCCATGGGCGTGGTGTGCTCTCCCACCTCGGCCAGCAACGGCTCTCCCCCGGCCGCCCGGATCTGCTCGGGAACCCAATGACCGGCCGGCCACAAAGGATCGAGCCACTCGATCGCCGCGACCCGCGGACGCGGACGCCCGGCCACCGCGGCGCCTACCTTGCTCAACCGTTCACGCAGTTCACCGGCCCTGCGCGCCGCCACGTCCGGCACATCCAGGACGTCCCCCACACGTTCAAGGCAGCCCAGCACGTCCGTCAGCGTGCGCGGCTCCAAGCTGACCACCCGCGGCCCGGTATCGAGCACACGCACCGCCCGTGACACCGCGGTGTAGGAGACCGCGCACACGTCGCACAGATCCTGGGTCAGCACCACGTCCGGCGCCAGCTCCGCCAGCCTTTCGACGTCGAGGGTGTACAGCGACGAACCCTGGTGCGAGGCCCCTCCCACGGCATCCGAGATCTCCCGGCTGCTCATCCGATCGGAAGAAAATCCGGCTCGCGTCACCACCGGCACGGACGCGACCGCCTCCGGCGGCCAGTCGCACTCATGCGTACGTCCCACCAGGTCACCGGCCAGGCCGAGAACCGCGACGATGTCGGTGGCGGCGGGCAACAACGACACGATGCGCATGACCCGAGACTAGACCGAGCCGGCACCGACGATCTGAGCAGGTCCAAGGGCGGAACCGGGGTCTGTCGTTGCCGGTGGAGTGGTCTTGATGGTCGGCGGGTGCCGGTCGGTGCTTTGGCGGGAATGTGAGAGCAGCCGACCGGCCCCGCGTCATGTCATCAGCGTTGCAGCGTCAGTACGCCCGGGCGGTAGGGCAGGAGGCCGTAGTCGCCGCCGGAGCTGGGGCTGCGTCCTTGGTAGAGGAGTTGGAGGTTGCAGGGGTCGATGGTCATGGTCTGGTCGGGGTTGCTGCGAATCAGTTCGCCGTGGCTGATGTCGTTGGTCCAGGTGGCGCCGCTGTTGGCCTTGCCGGCGAAGGGATTGCTCTCGGTCGCGGCCTGCGGGGTCCACGAACCGCCCAGACTGGTGGACGTGAAGGAGCGGAAGTAGCGGCCCTGCGAGCCGATCGCCTCGACGAGCATGAGGTATTGGTTCTGGTCCTGGAGCTTGTAGACCTGAACCGCCTCGAACAGGTTGTTCGTCGAGTCGCTCATGACGACCGTCGAGGTCGTGCCGAAGCTGCCGGGGAAGTTCCCGATGGGCATACTGGCCCGGTAGATCTTGCCGTTGTCCCCGGCGAAGAACAGGTACATGTTCGTGCCGTCACCGATGAGCGTCTGGTCGATGGGCCCGGTCGAGGAGCCGGAGATGCTTCCGGAGAAGAGCACCTGCTGCGAGGACCAGCCATTCGGATTGGTGGGGTCGCTCGACGTCCGGTAGGAGAAGGCGGTCCCACCCCACTGGTAGGCGAGCACCCAGATGTTCTTCGGGGCGAAGTACAGAAGCGTGGGCGCGACGGTGGAGGAGGACATCGTGTTCTGGCCGGCCGAGGCCATGTCGGACCAGTTCGTGAAGAGGCTGAAGTTCATCGAACCCCACCCTGATCCCGTGTCGTGCGTGGTCGCGTAAACGAGATGCCGGCCGTTGTAGGGGACGGTGGTGAAGTCCTTGAGCGAGACCCATCCCGACTTGGGGGTCGCCAGCGAGCCCGTGGACGTCCAGCGGTAGGTCGACGGAAGCGTGCAGGTGCCGGTCGGCGTCGGCGTGGGAGTAGGCGTCACGGTGGGCGTCGGTTCGGGCTCTCCGGAGTACCCGTCCCAGGTCCAGCTCTGGGTGGTCTGGCCGTTGCAGGTGGCGATGGTCACGCTGGAGGTGTTGCCGGTGCCGGTGACGTTGAGGCACAGGTTGCCGGCTCCGTTGGTGACGGTGCCGTTGGAGTTGCGGTTCCACTGCTGGTTGGAGTTGCCGTGGCAGTCCCAGAGCTGGATGCGGGTGCCGGATCCGGCGTTGGTCGGGGCGTCCAGGCACTTGCCGAGGGTCTGGAGTTGTTTGCCGCTGGTGTAGGTGAACTGCTGGTTAGGGTTGGTGTGGCAGTCGTAGATCTGCAGCAGCGTGCCGTTGGCTGTGGCGCTGTTGGGCGAGTCGACGCAGCGTCCGGCGCCGTCGTTGCGCAGCCGGAATGTGGTTCCGGGGGTGGGTGTCACCGTCGGGGTCACGGTGGGTGTCACGGTCGGGGTGACGGTGGGGGTGACGGTGGGGTTGGGGCCGGCGTTGTTGAGGGCGTTCAGGACAGCGTCGTAGGCGGGTTTTTTGTTGTTGCCGCTGAACAGGAGTGGGGTGTCGCCGGAGCGCCAGGAGTCCTGGTCGCGGACGCCCCAGGTTGTGAGGCCGTTGCAGCGGGGGACGGCGAGGCAGTCGTTGGTGACGGCTGCGTAGGTCTGGGCGGAGGCGCCTTGGATGTCGAGTTCGGTGATCTGGACGTCGACGCCGAGGGCGGCGAAGCTGGAGATGGTGGTGCGGTAGTTGCTGTTGTAGGGGCTGCCGCTGTTGAAGTGGGACTGCAGGCCGACGCAGTCGATGGGGACGCCGCGCTGTTTGAAGTCGCGGACCATGTTGTAGACGCCCTGGGTTTTGTCCCAGGTCCAGTTGTCGATGTTGTAGTCGTTGTAGCAGAGTTTGGCGGCGGGGTCGGCGGCTCGGGCGGTGCGGAAGGCGACCTCGATCCAGTCGTTGCCGGTGGATTGCAGGTTGGAGCTGCGGCGGCCGCCGCCGCTGTCGGCGTAGGCTTCGTTGACCACGTCCCAGGCGTAGATGTTGCCCTTGTAGTGGGCCATCACCCCGTTGATGTGGTCGATCATCGCCTGGCGCAGGGTGCTGCCGGACAACGACTGCATCCAGCTTGGCTGCTGGGAGTGCCAGGCCAGGGTGTGGCCGCGTACCCGCTTGCCGTTCTGCCTGGCCCAGTTGAAGATCCGGTCGGCGTTGGTGAAGGTGAACTGGCCCCGGTTGGGTTCGGTGGCGTCGATCTTCATCTCGTTCTCGGGCGTCACCATGTTGAACTCACGGTTCGCGATCGTGGTGTACGCCGAATCACTGAGCTTGCTCGCACTGATGGCGGTGCCGAAGTATCGGCCGCTCTGTGCGGCCGCGGCGCCGAGCGTGCTCTCGGCGGCGGTCGCGGAGTCCGGCGCCGTCAGGACGGTGATCGTGGCCAGGACGGCGACGGCGCCGGCGAGCAGGGCCGTGAAGCGCCCTAATCCAGGCGAGGGTCGGGCATTCGTGCTCATGAGGGAGCCTCCAACATCTGATCATGGATGAGCGGTGGGAACGCGGGGACCTCCCGCCGGATCGGCTCGGCGTTGGTGGTGGTCATGCCTGGGTCCAGCGTTGGGTGGCCTGGCCGTTGCAGGTGGCGACGGTCACGCTGGAGGTGTTGCCGGTGCCCGTGACGTTCAGGCACAGGTTGTTGGCGACGTTGGTGACGGTGCCGGTGGAGGTGAGGGTCCACTGCTGGTTGGTGTTGCCGTGGCAGTCCCACAGCTGGATGCGGGTGCCGGAGCCGGCGTTGGTCGGGGCGTCCAGGCACTTGCCGAGGGTCTGGAGTTGCTTGCCGGTGGTGTAGGTGAACTGCTGGTTGGGGTTGGTGTGGCAGTCGTAGATCTGCAGCAGGGTGCCGTTGGCACTGGCGCTGTTCGGCGAGTCCACGCACCGGCCCGCTCCCTCGTTACGCAGCCGGAACGAGGCCGACGGCGTCGGGGTCACCGTCGGCGTGACGGTCGGGGTCGGCGTCGGGGAAGGTGGCACGCTGCTGCCGTCAAGGCCGAGGAAGGAGATGGCGTAGGCGATCTGGCCGCTCATCGGCAGGCTGTGGCCGACACCGCTGATGCTGATCCCCTCGACCGGGGCCTGGGCTCCGCTGCCGCCGTACCGGGTCCGTGTCCAGGACGACTGCGGACGGTCGGTGAACGTCGGGGTCTGCGACAGCCCGTGCAGGTTGGTCCACTGCTTGATCTCTTCACCGAAGTTCGGATAGGCCAGCGTGGTGTCGGTGGTGCCGTGCCACAACTGCATCCGCGGGTAGCCACCGGTGTAGCCCGAATACATCGCCCGAGCCTGGTCGCCCCACTGCTGCGCGGTCTTGGTCAGGTTCCCGCCGGAGCACTGGCTGTTCCACAGCGACCCGTTCGTCGTGGAGAAGCATCCCGCGGGCACGCCGGAGAAGGCCGAGCCGGCCGCGAACACGTCCGGGTACTGGGCGGCGAGCACGTTGGTCATCATCGCGCCGGAGGAGAAGCCGCTGACCACGATCCGGCCGGGGTCGACGTTGTAGCGCTGCCGGGTGTAGGCGACCATCGACATGATCCCGGTCGTGTCGCTTCCCCCGTCGCGCCTGAGCCCGGCCGCCGTGGACACGTCGAAGCACTTCTCGCTGCGGGTGGCCTCGGGGAGCACGATGATGTACCCGTAGCGGTCCGCCGCGGTGACGTAGTCGTGCCCGTTGCCGCTGAAGATCGCGCTGGCCGACCCGCCGCAGTAGTGGACCAGGACCAGCAGCGCCGGCCGTGCCGCGACCGTGTCCGGGACGTACTGGTACATGTTGAGGTTTGTCGGGTTGGTACCGAAGTTGGTGACGCGGGTCAGCGACGCGGCCGAGGAGGGCGAGGTCGCCAGGAGCGTGCCCGCGGCCACCAGGGAGAGGGCGATGCCCGACACCACGGCTCTGAGCTTGTGTTTCACGCCATGTCCTTTCGTCGTTCTGGAGATGCGATGGCCGCCCGGCGGGAACCGGGCCGCCGCCGTCGCCCGCCTGCCTGCCTGCCGCAGGCGGAAGCCGAGTAATTGTTAGCGCTAACAATGGGCTGGTGGCGACGTGACCTGTCCGGCCGGACAGGAGCGTCGGCGCCGGTCCACGCGGGGATCGCGTGGACCGGCGCCGCGTTGTCACTGGCCGAGGGTCATGCCTGGGTCCAGCGTTGGGTGGCCTGGCCGTTGCAGGTGGCGACGGTCACGCTGGAGGTGTTGCCGGTGCCCGTGACGTTCAGGCACAGGTTGTTGGCGACGTTGGTGACGGTGCCGGTGGAGGTGAGGGTCCACTGCTGGTTGGTGTTGCCGTGGCAGTCCCACAGCTGGACGCGGGTGCCGGATCCGGCGTTGGTCGGGGCGTCCAGGCACTTGCCCAGGATCTGCAGCTGCTTGCCGCTGCTGTAGGTGAACTGCTGGTTGGGGTTGGTATGGCAGTCATAGATCTGCAGCAGCGTGCCGTTGGCGGAGGCACTGTTCGGCGAGTCCACGCACCGGCCCGCCCCCTCGTTACGCAGCCGGAAGGTGTTCCCGGGCGTCGGGGTCGGGGTCGGGGTCGGGGTCGGCGTGGGCGTGACGGTCGGGGTGA
>NZ_JANZYP010000106.1 GCF_025506355.1 Sphaerisporangium corydalis | reverse complement strand
CATTTGGGGGTCGGTTAGGCGGGGTGGGGGGTTAGGGAGGGGGTGTGGTGGGTTAGGAGGGAGTCGCGGATTTCGCCGGCGCGGACGGCGGTGGTGGAGAGCAGGGTGGAGGTCAGGCCGTGGGTGTGTTCGGTGCCGCCTTGCAGGTAGATGCCGGCGGTCACGTTCGGGCCGACCTCGACGCGGTGGTCGCGGCCGACGCGGACGGCGTCCTCCTCGTCGCGCAGGCACAGTTTGGCGGTCTCGCCGAGGAGGGTGGCGAGGTCCTGGGGGCGGTAGCCGGTGGCGTGGACGAGCAGGTCGGCGGTGATGACCTGCCGTTCACCGGTGGGCAGGTACTCCACGGTGACCTCCAGGCGGTCGTCGTGGGCCTCCACGTCCCGGATGCGGGACACGTTGAGGAACCGCAGCCGTTCCTGCCCGTTGACCTTCTCGCGGTACGTGGTCGCGTACAGGGCCTGGATGAGGTCCATGTCGACGACCGAGTAGTTGGTGCTGCGGTGGTAGTCGAAAAGGGATTGCTTCACCCCGGGCGGCGCGTTGAAGTAGATGTCCACCGCTTCGGGGTCGAAGATGCGGTTCGCGAAGGGGCTGTCGTCGGCGGGGGTGTAGCCGTACTTGGCGAACACCGCGCAGACCTCGGCGCCGGTGAAGGTGCGGTGCAGGTAGTCGACCGCCTCGGCGGCGCTCTGGCCCGCGCCGAGGACCAGGGCGCGGCGCACCGGCGTGCCGGCCTCCGCCAGTTCGGCGACGCGCAACACCAGCTCGCTGTTGTGCCAGACCCGGTCGGACAGGACGGTTCCTGGCGGAAGGTGCGGTTCCATGCCGGCGGCCACGCAGATGTTGCGGGCCCGCCGGACGACCGTGCCGCCGCCGCCGGGGGCGCCGGGGTCGCGGCTGGTCACGTCGAACCAGCGGACCTCGCCGCCTTCGGCGACCACCGGTTCGACGGCCACGACCTCGGCTGAGTAGCCGACGAGGTGCCGCACCCGGGAGGCGGCCCACTCGAAGTAGTCGTGGAACTCGACTCGTAGCGGGAACAGGGTCTTCTGGTTGAGGAAGTCCACCAATCTGCCACGTTCCTGCAGGTAGCACAGGAAACTGAAGTCGCTGGCCGGGTTGCGCATGGTGACCAGGTCCTTCAGGAAGGAGACCTGCATCGTCGCGTCGTCGATGAGCATCCCCCGGTGCCAGCCGAAGTCCGGCTGTTTCTCCAGGAACGCGGCGTTCAGCCGCTCCGAGGCGGGTGCCGCCCGGTTGTGCTCCTCAACGGCTATGGCCAGCGCCAGATTCGACGGCCCGAAGCCGATCCCCAGGATGTCGTAGATGGTGCCCGGCTCACTGTGCAGTGTGTCCACCGCGTCATCGCCTCCCTCTGCCCGCAATACCTTAGATAAGGTTAGCCTTACCTTGCAAGATTGCCATACGAGGAGAGGATCCTTCATGCGGGTCGTCATGTTCGGTTACCAGACCTGGGGTCATCGCACGCTTCAGGCTTTGCTGGACTCCGGCCACGAGGTGGTCCTCGTCGTCACCCACCCGAAGAGCGACCACGCGTACGAGAAGATCTGGGATGATTCGGTCGCCGACCTCGCCGTGAAGCACGACGTCCCGGTGCTGCTGCGCCGGCGTCCCGACGACCCCGCCCTGCTCGACGCGCTGCGCGACGCCGCGCCGGACATCATCGTGGCGAACAACTGGCGCACCTGGCTCCCGCCGGAGATCTTCGACCTCCCGCCGCACGGCACGCTGAACGTGCACGACTCGCTGCTGCCGGCGTACGCGGGCTTCTCGCCGCTGATCTGGGCGCTGATGAACGGCGAGGAGCAGGTCGGGCTGACCGCGCACCGCATGAACGCCGAGCTGGACGCGGGCGACATCGTCCTGCAGCGTGCCGTGCCGGTGCGGCCGGACGACACCGTCACCGACCTGTTCCACAAGACCGTCGACCTGATCGGCCCGACCGTGCGCGAGGCGCTCGACCTGATCGAGTCCGGCCGGGCGCGGTGGGTCCCGCAGGACCGCAGCCAGGCGACCTTCTTCCACAAGCGGTCCATCGAGGACAGCCGGATCGACTGGAACTGGCCGGCGGAGGACCTGGAGCGGCTGGTGCGCGCCCAGTGCGACCCCTACCCGAACGCGTTCACCCATCATCGCGGCGAGCGGATCCGGATCGTCTCGGCGGCCGTGTCGCAGGCCCGGTACGGCGGCACGCCGGGGCGGGTCTTCATCCGCGAGGGCGACGGGGTGGTCATCGTCGCGGGCGCGGACGCGCGCAGCGGGCGGCGGCGCGGGCTGGTCGTCCGGCGGGTGCGCACCGAGGACGGCACGGAGTACGCGGCCACCGACTACTTCACGACCATGGGCGGCTACCTCACCGCCCGCCCCTGATCCCGCACGTCCCGACGGTGGCCGTTCCGCGTCCACGAACCCCCCGCGCGCCTCAGGCGGCGACGTCCGCACCCCCGCGCCTCAGGCCGTCGTCTCTGCGGCGACCGAGGTGGCGGCGGGGTGGGGGGTGTCGTGGTGGTGGCGGCTCATCGGGATGACCAGCGGCGTGCCGCTGACCGGGTCCGTCGTCACCTGGCACCGCAGCCCGAAGATGTCCTCCACGGCCTCGGCCGTGATGACCTCGGCGGGGGCGCCCTTGGCGACGACGCGCCCGGACTTCATGGCGATGACGTGGTCGGCGTACCGGCAGGCCTGGTTGAGGTCGTGCAGGACCATCACGATGGTCCGGTTCTCGCGCCGGTTCAGGTCCGTGATGAGGTCCAGGACGTCGATCTGGTGCGCCAGGTCCAGGTACGTGGTCGGTTCGTCCAGGAGTAGCACGGGGGTGCCCTGGGCGACGGCCATGGCGATCCACGCGCGCTGCCGCTGGCCGCCGGACAGCTCGTCCACGGCCCGGTCGGCGAGGTCGGTCGTCCCGGTGGCGGCCAGCGCGTCGTGGACGGCCTGCTCGTCGGCCTTCGACCACTGCCGCCACCATGTCTGGTGCGGTGAGCGGCCCCGGTTGACCAGGTCGAGGACGGTGAGCCCCTCCGGCGCCACCGGCGACTGCGGCAGGATGCCGAGGCGCTGGGCCAGCTCCCTGGTCGGGATGGACTGCAGGGTCCGCCCGTCGAGCTGGACGCTGCCCTGGCGTGGCGCGAGCAGCCGGGCCATGGCCCGCAGCAGAGTGGACTTGCCGCAGGCGTTGGCGCCGACGATGGCCGTCACGCTGCCCGTCGGGACGACCAGGTCGAGGTCCTCCACGACGGTCCGGTGGTCGTAGGCGAGGTACAGACCGCTCGCGCGCAGGTCAGGTTCGGTGGTCGTCATCGGGGGTTCGGCCTCCTGAGCCTGTGCGCGGGTCCGGGTCGGTGGTCGTCTCGGCAGGGGTTCGGGCGCGCGGCCCCGGAGCGGTGGTCGTCTTGGTGAGGGTTCGGGCGCGCGGCCCGGGAGTCCTGGGGTTCGAGGTGGTCGGCATCGGTTCAGCCTCCTGAGCCCGAGCGGTTGGCGCGGACGAGCAGCCAGAGCAGGACCGGCGCGCCGATGACGCCGGTGACGATCCCGACCGGCAGTTCGGTGCCGGAGATCAGGTTGCGCGCGATGAGGTCAGAGGAGAGCACGATGAGGGCCCCGGCCAGCCCGGACGCGATCGGCGGCGGCCAGGCGGTGCCGGCCAGCCGCTGGGCGATCTGCGGGGCGGCGAGCGCGACGAAGGCGATCGGCCCGGCCGCCGCGGTGCCGAAGGCGACCAGCCCGACGCCCGCGAGCAGCAGGGCGAGGCGCACCGGCTGCACGCGGGTGCCGAGGCCGGCGGCCACGTCGTCGCCGAGCTGGAGCGTGCGCATCAGACGGCCCAGCAGCAGCGCCACCGGGACCAGTCCGGCCATGACGGCGGCGAGCGGGACGACGTGGTTCCAGTCGCGGCCGTTGAGGTTGCCGACCAGCCAGCCGAGCGCGGCCTGCGCCTGGAAGCGCTCCCCCCTGGCCAGCAGGTAGTCGGTGGCGCTGGTGCAGATCCATGACACGCCGATGCCGACGAGGATGATGCGGTATCCGGTGGTGCCGCCCTTCCAGGCCAGCGCATAGACGAGCAGCGCGGTGGCGAGCGCGCCGATCAGCCCGAGCGACTGGACGCCGAGCCCGCCGTCCCAGCCGAGCACGATGCCGGCGACGACGGCCGTGCCTGCGCCCTCGGTGAGGCCGATCATGTCCGGGCTGGCCAGCGGGTTGCGGGTCATGGTCTGGAACAGCGCGCCGGAGATGCCGAACGCGACGCCGACCAGCAGCCCGACCAGCGCGCGCGGCAGCCGCAGCTCCCGGACGACCAGCAGCGTGCCGGGGTCGCCGTAGCCGGCCAGCGCCCTGACGACGCCGGTCAGCCCGATCGGGAAGTCGCCGACGGCGACGCCCCAGCAGAAGACCAGGAACGTGACGACGGCGAGGGCCAGGCACACCAGGACCAGCCGGGGCCGCACGATTCCCGACACCGGCGGCACGGCCAGCCGGAAGGTGCGGAAGGGGATGCGCGGCGTGCCGGTAGGGGAGGCGCCGTTCACGGACGGGTGCTGGACGGGTGCGGGGTGGGTCATCGGTCACACCTGCGCGACGGGTGCTGGACGGGTGCGGGGTGGGTCATCGGTCATACCTGCGCGACGGGTGCTGGTCGGGTGCGGGTGGGTCATCGGTCACAACTCCGCGAGGCGGCGCCGGCGGACCAGGGCGATGAAGAACGGCCCGCCGATGAAGGCGATCAGGATCCCGGCCTGGATCTCGACGGGCCGCGCGGCGACGCGGCCGACGATGTCGGCGGCGAGGAGCAGGCACGGGGCGAGCAGGGCCGACAGCGGCAGCAGCCACCGGTGGTCGGGGCCGAGGCCGGCGTGCTGGGCCAGGATCCGGGCGACGTGCGGGATCACCAGCCCGATGAAGACGACCGGGCCGATGACCGAGACCGCCGCGCCGGTGAGCAGCGTGATCGCGACCACGCCCTGGAGGCGGATGAGACCGAGCCGGCGGCCGAGCGCGGCGGCCACGTCGTCGCCCAGCGCGAGGCTGTTGAGCGCGGGCGCGCAGGCGAGCGCCAGCAGGGCCCCGGCGGCGAGGAACGGCAGGATCCGCAGCACCACGTCACCGTTCTGGTCGGCGAGCGAGCCGGCCGCCCAGAAGCGGTAGCGGTTGAGCGCTTCGGGATTGGTCAGGACGATGGCGCTGGTGAGCGAGGTCAGCAGCGAGGTGACGGCGACGCCGGCGAGCGCGAGCTTGACCGGTGTCAGCCCGGAACGGCCGAGCCTGCCCAGCAGGAAGACCACGACGCTCGCGACGAACGCGCCCGCGAACGAGAACCAGATGTACCCGAACAGCGACCCGAACCCGAGCACGGCGACCGACAGCACGATCGCGAACGCGGCGCCGGCGCTGACGCCCAGCAGGCCGGGGTCGGCGAGCGGGTTGCGGGTCAGGGCCTGCATGAGCGCGCCGGACAGCCCGAGTGCCGCGCCCGCCGCGAGGCCGAGCGCGGTGCGCGGCACGCGTACCGACCAGATGACGTTCTCGACGAGCTGGTCGGGGGGGTGGCCGGACAGGGCCCGTACGACCTGGCCGAGGGGGATGTTCCTGGCGCCGAGCGCGATGGACAGCAGGCAGAGCGCGACGAGGACGACACCGATCAGCGCCACGAGGAAGGCCGGGCGGAGCCCTTCGCTCCGAGTCACCGAACGGTTCCCACTTTCGACTTCCTTAGGTTAGGCGAGCCTTAACTGTAGCGCCCCGAGTTTTGGCAGGGGGCTCTGGCGGAGGGTTATCAACTTAGGTAATGCTTACCTTAGTATGTGGGCGGCTTAGGCAAGGCTGCAGTGGTTCGTTACGTTCGGGAGGTTCGGTCACCTGTGTCCGCTATGGAAGAAGCGATGGCGTACTGGTGTCGGCGGCTCGCTCCGCCCCCGCAGGAGACGGCCCTCCCGGTCGACTTCCCGTATTCGCCGTCGCGGACAGCGGACACACGGACGCGCCGCCGCGCACTCGCCACCACCGCGCTCGCCGCGCCGTCGCGCTTGACGCGTGCCGCGTCCGCCAAGTCGCCTGCGGTCGCGGGGTCCGAGGGATCGCAGGCGATCGCCGCGTCCGAAGCGTCTCCTTCGGTCGCCGCGTCCGAGGTGTCGCACTCGGCCGTCGTGTCCGAGGTGTCGATGGTGGCCGCGTACGCCGCTCTCCTGTACCGGTACGGGGGTTCGGGGGACGTCTGCTTCGGCTATGACGGGCTTCCGCTGCGCGTGGAGCTGAGCGGGGCGACGAGTTTCGGCGAGCTGGAACGGCGCGTGGCCGCCGCGTGCGGCGAACTGCGCGCGCACCGGGTCCCGCCGTCCGCGCTGGTGGCCGAGCTGCGACCGGACCCCACCCGCGGCGGCGGCCTGTTCTTCAACACCGCCTTCACCACCGGCGCCCCGAGTGAGGTGGCCGCGGCGCTGGACGTCCTGGTCGCGGTGTCGGACGGTGAGGTGCGGGTGACCTACCGTCCCGGCCTGTTCGAGGACGCGACCGCCGACCGGCTCCTCGGCCACTACGCGACCCTGCTGGCCCACGGCACCGCCCGCCCCGGCACCCCCGTCGGCGAGCTGGAGCTGCTCGGCGCCGGGGAACGCCACCGGATCCTCACCGAATGGAACGACACCGCGCACGGCGTCCCGCCGCTCACCTGGCCGGAGATGTTCGCCGAGCAGGTCGCGCGGCGGCCGGACGCCGTCGCCCTGATCTTCGAGGACACCCGCCTCACGTACGCCGAGCTGGACGAACACGCCAACCGCCTCGCGCACGCCCTCATCGCGCGCGGCGCCGGGCCCGAGCGCGTGGTGGCGCTGGCACTGCCCCGGTCGGCCGAGCTGATCGTCGCCGAGGTGGCCGTCCTGAAGTCCGGCGCCGCGTACCTGCCGCTCGACACCGACTACCCCGCCGACCGCATCGCGTACATGCTGGCCGACGCCGCCCCCGCCTGCCTGGTCACGACCGTGGGTCTGGCGGCGGACATCCCCGGGTGCGACGGCATGGAGCCGCTGGTCCTTGATGCGCCCGAGACCCTGCGTGAGCTGGCGGAACGCCCGGCCCACGACCCGGGCGAGGCCGACCGGGGGCACCTGTCGGTGCTCAACGCCGCGTACGTGATCTACACCTCGGGCTCGACGGGCCGTCCCAAGGGCGTCGTGCTGTCCCACACCGGTGTGGCCAAGCTCGTGGCGACGCAGAGCGAGCGGTTCGGCATCGGGCCGGACAGCCGGGTGCTGCAGTTCTCCTCGCCCGGGTTCGACGTCGCCTTCTGGGACCTGTGCCTCGGCCTGCTGTCCGGTGGCCGCTTGGTCGTCGTCCCGGCCGAGCGCCGGGTGCCCGGCGCGCCGCTCGCCGACTACGCGAACGCCAACGGCGTCACCTTCATGATCCTGCCGCCGGCGCTGCTCGCCGCCATGCCGGACGACGTGCTGCTGCCGCCCGCCGCCACCCTGCTGGCCGGTACGGAACGCGTCTCGCCCGAACTGGTCGGCCGCTTCGCGCGCGGGCGGATGATGTTCAACGCTTACGGGCCCACCGAGGCGACGACGAACTCGACCCTCGGCCTGTGCGACCCCGACACCCCGTCCGGCACCATCGTGCCCATCGGCGGACCCGACCCCGGGACCCGGGCGTACGTGCTCGACGGCCGCCTGAGGCCGGTGCCCGCGGGGGTCGCGGGCGAGCTGTACCTTGGTGGCGCGGGCCTGGCGCGCGGGTACCTCGGCCGGCCGGACCTGACCGCCGAACGGTTCGTCGCCGACCCCTTCGGCGCCCCGGGCGAACGGCTCTACCGCACCGGTGACCTGGTGCGATGGAGGGCCGACGGCCGGTTGGAGTTCCTCGGCCGCGCCGACTCGCAGGTGAAGATCCGCGGTTTCCGTATCGAGCCCGGCGAGGTCGAGTCGGTGCTGCGCGGGCACCCGGCCGTCGACCAGGTCGCCGTCGTGGTCCGCGAGGACCGGCCGGGTGACCGGCGGCTGGCCGCCTACGTGGTCCCCTCGCTCACCGCAGGCGCGGAGCGTGCGGAGACCAAGCAGGTCGCGGAGTGGAAGGACCTGCACGAGCTGCTGTACTCCGCCGCCGGGTCCGAGGGCTTCCGGGAGAACTTCGCCGGCTGGAACAGCATGTACGACGGGCTGCCGATCCCGGTGGAGGAGATGCGGGAGTGGCGGGACGCCACGGTCGGCCGCATCGAGGAGCTGCGGCCGAGGCGCGTCCTGGAGATCGGCGCCGGCAGCGGGCTCATCCTGTCCCGCGTCGCCCCCGGCTGCGAGACGTACTGGGGCACCGACGTCTCCGAGCAGGCCGTACGCGCCCTGCGCGCCCAGGTGGACGCCGTACCCGGGCTCGCCGGCCGGGTGGAGCTACTGGCCCGGCCCGCGCATGACGTCAGCGGGCTGCCCGAGGGGTTCTTCGACACGATCGTCATCAACTCCGTCGCCCAGTACTTCCCGAGCGACGGCTACCTGGCGGACGTGCTGGGCAAGGCGCGGGCCCTGCTCGCGCCGGGCGGCAGCGTCTTCGTCGGCGACATTCGGAACCTGCGTCTGCTGCGCTGCCTGCGTGCCGCCGTCGAGACCCGGCGCGGCGCCGACCCCGAGGACAAGCAGGCCGTGCGCGCGGCCGTCGAGCGTTCGGTGGCCTGGGAGGGCGAGCTGCTGCTCGACCCCGACTTCTTCGCCACGCTGGAGGGCTTCCAGGCCGACATCCAGGTCAAACGAGGCGCGGTACGCAACGAGCTGACCCGCTACCGCTACGACGTGGTCCTTCGCGCGACCCCCGCGCCCGGCGACGCGGTGGCCAAGGACGCGGTGCCGGAGGTGGCCGAGGACGAGGTGGCCGAGGACGAGGTGCGGTGGGCCGATCTCGGCGGGCTGGACGCGCTCGGCGCCCGCCTGGCCGGACGCCCCGCCCGGCTCAGGGTCACCGGCGTGCCCAACGCCCGGCTCGCCGAGGACCTCGCCGCGCTGGGCGCCATCGAGGACGGCAGCCGCCCGGCCCCTCCGGCGGACGAGGCCGACGTCGAGACCCTGCACGCGTTGGGCGCCCGGCATGGGTACCGCGTGGCCGTGACCTGGAACGGGCACGCCGAGGACGGCGGGCTGGACGCCGTCTTCGCCGCCGGGGACGCGCCGGCGCGCGGCCTCTACCGGCCGTCGGGCACGTTCCCGCACGCCAACCGGCCCGTGCCGTTCCGCGACATCAGCGCGCTCATGCGGACGTTGCGCTCGCACGCGGCCGAGTGGCTGCCCGAGTACATGGTGCCCGCCGCGATCGTCCCGCTCGACCGGCTGCCGGTCACCCCGAGCGGCAAACTCGACGCCGCCGCGCTGCCGGCCCCCGACTACGCCGCGCTCAGCTCCGGCCGCGCCCCGCGCGACGCCCGCGAGGAACTGCTGTGCGCCCTGTACGCCGAGGTGCTCGGGCTCAGGACGGTGTCGGTGGACGACGACTTCTTCGCCTTCGGCGGGGACAGCATCGTCGCGATCCAACTGCTCATGCGGGCACGCAAGGCGGGCCTGCACCTCACCTCGCGGGACGTCTTCCGGCACCGTACGGTCGCCGCGCTCGCCCAGGTCGCGGTGGCCCGCGTCGATGACGCAGGGCCCGCGAGCGACGCGCCGCTCGTCCGGCTGTCCGAGGCCGAGCTGGCCGAGGTCCAGGGGGACCATCCGGTCGACGTCGAGGACGTGCTGCCGCTCGGCCCGCTCCAGGAGGGGTTCTTCTTCCACTCCCTGGTGGACGGTTCGGACCGGGACGCCTATGTCGTCCAGCAGGTCATCGAGCTGGCCGGGCCCGTCGACGGAGAGGCCATGCGCCGCGCCGCCCAGCGGCTCCTGGACCGGCACGCCCCGCTGCGGGCCTGCTTCCGGCAGCGCACGGACGGCAGCCCCGTGCAGATCATCGCCGGCCGGCTGGAACTGCCCTGGCGCGAGGTCGACCTGCCCAAGGTGGGCCTGCCCGAGACGCGCCGCGTGCTCGTGGACGCCGTCGCCGCCGACGAGCGCGCCCGCCGGTTCGACCTGGCCCGGCCGCCGCTGATGCGGTGCGCGCTGGTGCGGCTGGGGGACGGCCGGGCGCTGCTGGTGCTGACGTTCCACCACATCGTCGCGGACGGCTGGTCCCTCCCGATCCTGCACCGCGAACTGATGGCCCTGTACGAAGCGCCGTCCACCGGCACCGCCGACGCGCGGTCCGAGCCGTACGGGGACGGGGGTTCCGGGGCGGTGCCGTCCGGTTCCGGGACGCTGCCCGAGCCGGCCCCGTACCGGGAGTATCTGCGGCGGATCGCGTCGGCGGATCGCGAGGCCGCGCGGGCCGCGTGGCGGAACGCGCTCGCAGGGCTGGACGAGCCCACCCGACTGGTCGACGCCCCCGCCGACGGCACGCCGATCACGCCCGGTCAGGTGCGCGCCGAGCTGTCCGAGCGGGACACCGCCCGGCTCGCGGCGCGTGCCAGGGAGCACGGGGTCACGCTCGGCACGGTCGTCCAGAGCGCGTGGGGCCTGCTCCTCGGCCGGCTGACCGGGCGCCAGGACGTCGTCTTCGGCACCACCGTGTCCGGCCGCGACGCCGAGGTCGAGGGCATCGAGTCCATGGTGGGGCTGTTCATCAACACCCTGCCGACCCGTTTCCGGTGGGAGCCCACCGGCACGCTCGCCGCCCTGGCCGGGCGCCTCCAGGAGGAGCAGTCGCTGCTGCTGGACCACCAGCACCTCGGCCTCGCCGAGATCCAGCGCGTCGCCGGGCACGCGGGCGGCGGCGAGCTCTTCGACACGCTCGTCGTCTTCGAGAACTACCCGTCCGGCACCGGCCTCGCCGACCCCTCGGGCACGGTGCGGATCACCGGCCACGAGTTCCACGACGCCGTCCACTACCCGCTGGCCCTGATCGTGAAGCCGGGCCGCCGGCTCGACCTGCGCCTGAAGCACCACGCGCACCGCCTGGACGGCGACGCCGTCCGGGCCATCGCGGACCGGCTGACCCGGATCCTGCTGGCCATGGCCGCCGATCCCGGTCAGGCCGCCGCCGCCCTCGACCTGCTGTCGGACGAGGAGGCGGCCCGCGCCCGGCTGTCCGGGGAGGATAGGGACGTCCCAAAGACGACCCTGGCCGCCGCCTTCGAGGCCCAGGTGCACCGGACGCCGGGGGCGACGGCGGTCGTGTACGAGGGCGAGAGCCTGACCTACGCCGAGCTGGACGCCCGCGCCGACGACCTGGCCCGGCGCCTGCGCGCCCGGGGCGCCGGGCCGGAACGCGTGGTCGCGGTCGCCGTGCCGCGCTCGGCGGAGCTGATGGTCGCCCTGCTGGGCGTGCTGAAGTCGGGCGCCGCCTACCTGCCGGTCGACGTTGACCACCCGGCCGACCGGATCGCGTACATGCTCGCCGACTCGGGCGCGGAGACGGTCGTGACGACCGCCGCGGCGATCGCGCACCTTCCCGGGACCACCGGCCTGACCCCCCTGATCCTCGACACCGCCTCCCCTCTTCCCGGGACCACCGGCCTGACCCCGCTGATCCTCGACACCGCCTCCCCCCTTCCGTCCACCCACGCCGACGACGCCGAGCATGCCGTCCCCGCCGAGCAGGCAGAGGCCGTCCACGTCGAGCGGGCCGAGGCCGTCCATGTCGAGCGGGCCGAGGCCGTTCCCGCTGAGCGACACCGTCAGCGGGACGCGGGTCCGGATGACGCGGCGTACCTGATCTACACCTCCGGGTCCACCGGGCGTCCCAAGGGCGTCGTCGTCACCCACCGGGCCATCGTCAACCGCCTGGCCTGGATGCAGGGCGAGTACGGCCTGCGCGCCGACGACCGGGTGCTGCAGAAGACGCCGGCCGGGTTCGACGTGAGCGTCTGGGAGTTCTTCTGGGCGCTGTGCGAGGGCGCCGCCGTGGTGCTCGCCAGGCCCGACGGGCACCGCGACCCCGCGTACCTGGCCGCGCTCATCCGCGAGCGGGCCATCACCACGATGCACTTCGTGCCGTCGATGCTCGAAGCCTTCCTCCAGGCCGACGAGATCACCGCCGACCCGTCGTGGGCTGCGTCCCTGCGCCGCGTGTTCAGCAGCGGCGAGGCGCTGCCGGTCGCCGCCGCCGCGCGCTGGCGGGCGCTCACCGGCGTGCCGCTGGACAACCTGTACGGGCCCACCGAGGCGGCCGTCGACGTCACCTACCACCGCTACGACGACCCGCCGGGCACGACCGTGCCCGCCGGCCGTCAGGACGTCAGCGTGACCGCCGGCCGTCAGGGCATCGGCGTGCCCGCCGGGCGGGCGGGAGCCAGCGTGCCCATCGGGCGGCCGGTGTGGAACACCGGGTTGCGGGTGCTGGACGCCTGCCTGCGTCACGTCCCCGCCGGCGTCCCCGGCGAGCTCTACCTCACCGGCGTGCAGCTCGCCCGGGGCTACCACGCGCGGCCAGGCCTGACCGCCGACCGGTTCGTGGCCGATCCGTACGGCCCGGCGGGCGCCCGCATGTACCGCACCGGTGACCTGGTGCGCCGCCGCGCGGACGGCACCGTCGAGTACCTGGGCCGCACCGACCGGCAGGTCAAGCTGCGCGGCAACCGCATCGAGCCCGGCGAGATCGAGGCGGCACTGACCGCGCTGCCCGCCGTCGCCCAGGCGGCGGTGACCGTCCACGGCTCGACGCTCGTCGCGTACGTCGTCCCGGCCGGCGGAGGCGCCCACGACGCTCGTGAGACAGTCCCGGCCAGGGGCGGCGCTCGCGACGCTCATGAGGCCGTCCCGGCAGGCGGAGGCGCTCCCGACGCTCGTGAGATCGTCCCGGCCAGGGGAGGCGTCCCCGATGCTCGTGAGATCGTCCCGGCCCGCGGAGGCGCCCACGACGCTCGTGAGGCCCGCCCGGCAGGCGGGCCGCGGCTTGACGTCGACGCGCTGCGGGAGGCGCTGGCCGGGTCGCTGCCATCGGCGATGATCCCCGGGGCGTATGTGGAGCTCGGCGCGCTGCCGCTGACCCCCAGCGGCAAGCTCGACCGCGACGCCCTCCCGGCCCCGGAGGCGGTACGCGCCGAGGCGCGCGAGGCGCGAGACGACCGCGAGCGGGCCCTCACCGGCATCTTCGCCGACGTGCTGAAGATCGCCGAGGTCGGGGTCGACGACGACTTCTTCATGCTCGGCGGCGACAGCATCACCTCGATCAGCGTGTCCAGCCGCGCCCGCAGGGCGGGCCTGGACCTGAGCCCGCGCGATGTCTTCGAGCGCCGCACCCCCGCCGCCCTCGCCACCCACGCCGCCGAAGCAGCCGAAGCAGCCGAAGCAGCCGAAGCAGCCGAGGCCGCTCAGGCCACCCAGGCCGACCAGGCAGACCAGGCCGTGCCCCCGGCCGGGGGCGCGCCGGGCGGTGACACCAGGGCCCAGGGTTTCGCGCTCACCGACGAGGAGATCGCGCACGTGCGCCGCCTCGCCGGCCGCCCCGTGGCGGACATCTGGCCGCTGGCCCCCCTCCAGGAGGGTCTGTTCTTCCACTCCACCTACGACGACGGCGCGCTGGACGTCTACACCGTCCACGAGTCGTTCGACTTCGCCACCCGGGTCGACGCCGCCCGCCTGCGCGCCGCCACCCGCGTGCTGCTGGCCCGCAACCCCAGCCTGCGCGCCGGGTTCACCAGCGACGGCCTGCGCCGGCCGGTGCAGTTCATCGTCGCCGACCCCGAGGTCCCGCTGGAGGAGGCCGACCTGTCCGGTCTGCCGCGCGCCGAGCAGGACGCGCGGCTGCGCGAGCTGCTGGACGCCGAGCGGACCCGCCGGTTCGACCTGGCCCGCCCGCTGCTGTTCCGGATGCTGCTGATCCGCCTCGGCGACGACCGGGGCGACCGGCTGGTCATCGGCCGCCACCTGCTGCTGTGGGACGGCTGGTCCGCCTGGCTGTTCCTCTCTGAGCTGTTCGCCCTGTACGAGACGGGCGGCGACGAGAGCGGGCTCGCGCGCCCCGGCTCCTACCGCGACTACCTGACCTGGCTGGACGCCCAGGACGATGGGATCGCCACCGGCGCGTGGCGTGCGGCGCTCGGCGGCCTGGAGGAGCCCACCCTGCTCGCCGCCACCGGCCAGGCGCTCCAGCCCGTCATCCCCGAGAGCCTGGAAGCCGTCCTGCCCGGCGACCTGGGCGAGCGGCTGCGCGACACCGCCCGCCGCAACGGCCTGACGCTCAACACGGTGCTCACCACCGCGTGGGGCCTGGCCCTGGCCAGCGCCACCGGGCGCGCCGACGTGGTGTTCGGCACCACCGTCGCGGGCCGGCCGAGCCAGGTGCCCGACGTCGAGAACGTCATCGGCATGTTCCTGAACACCGTCCCCGCCCGCATCGCCTTCGACCCGGCGGAACCGGTGCTCGCGCTGCTGCGCCGCGTCCAGGCCGAGCGCCTGGAGCTGATGCCGTACGAGTACCTGGGCCTCGGCGTCCTGCAGGCCGAGACCGGCCACCGGCAGCTCTTCGACACCCTGTTCGTGCTGCGCGACAACGACACCGAGGACCGGCTGGCCGAGCTGTCGCGCCGGCACGGCGCCACCGCCGTCGCCAACGTGGACGCCACGCACTACCCGGTCAACCTCATCGTGACGCCGGGGCGGCGGATCAGGGTCACGCTCGCCCACCGGCCCGACGTGATCGCCCGCCCGCGCGCCCAGGCGCTGCTCGACCGGTTCACCCTGCTCCTGGTCCGGCTGGCCGGCGACCTGGACGCCCCGGCCGGCCGTCTCGACCCGTTGCTCCCCGCCGAGCACGCCGCGCTGGAGCGGGAGCGGGCCGAGGGCCGCGTCCCCGTGCCGGACGACACCATCGCCGACCTGCTCGCCGCGCAGGCCGCGCGCACCCCCGGCGCGACCGCGCTCGTGTTCGGCGACCAGAGCGTCACCTACGCCGACCTGGACGACCGCGTCAACCGCACGGCCCGGCTGCTGATGGCGCGCGGCGCCGCGCCGGAACAGGTCGTCGCGCTCGGCCTGCCGCGCTCGATCGACATGGTGGTCGCCCTGTTCGCCGTGCTGCGCGCCGGCGCCGCGTACCTGCCGCTGGAACTGGACTACCCCGACGACCGGCTCGCGATGATGCTCGCCGACGCCCGGCCGGCCCTGCTGCTGTCCACCAGCGCCGTGTCCGCGCGGCTGGCGGGCCGCGTCCCCGAGGTGCCGCGCGTCCTGCTCGACGACCCGGCGGTGGCCGCCGAGCTGGCCGGGACGCCCGGCGGCCCGGTCACCGAGGCCGAACGCCCCCGCTTCAGCCTGGAGCACCCGGCGTACGTCATCTACACCTCGGGTTCCACCGGCACCCCCAAGGGTGTGGTGACCCCGCATCGGGGCCTGACGAACATGCAGCTCAACCACCAGAAGGAGATCTTCGCCCCGGCCATCGCGTCGGCGGGCGGCCGGCGGCTGCGCGTCGCGCACACCGTCTCCTTCGCCTTCGACATGTCGTGGGAGGAACTGCTGTGGCTGGTCGAAGGGCACGAGGTGCACGTCTGCGACGAGGAGCTGCGGCGTGACGCCGAGGCCCTGGTCGCCTACTGCGAGGCCCACCAGGTGGACGTCGTCAACGTCACCCCCACCTACGCCCACCTGCTGATCGAGGAAGGGCTGCTGGAGGGCCACCGCCCGCCGCTGGTCCTCCTCGGCGGCGAGGCGGTGTCGGAGACGGTCTGGAACCGGCTCCGCGACACCGAGGGCACCTACGGCTACAACCTGTACGGGCCGACCGAGTACACCATCAACACCCTCGGCGGGGGGACCGGCGACAGCGCCACCCCGACCGTCGGACGCCCGATCCGTGGCACCCGCGCGCACATCCTGGACGCCTGGCTGCGTCCGGTCCCCGACGGCGTGCCCGGCGAGCTGTACATCGCGGGCATCGGCCTGGCCCGTGGCTACCTGGGCCGGCCGGGGCTGACCGCCGAGCGCTTCGCCGCCGACCCCTACGGCGAGCCGGGCGAGCGCATGTACCGCACCGGTGACCTGGTCCGCCGCCGCGCGGACGGCAACCTGGACTTCCTCGGCCGCACCGACGACCAGGTCAAGATCCGCGGGTACCGGGTGGAGCTGGGCGAGATCGAGGCCGCGCTCACGCAGCTCCCGCAGGTCGCCCAGGCCGCCGTCATCGCCCGCGACGACCCGTCGGCCCCCGGCACGCAGCGGCTCGTCGGGTACCTCGTGCCCGCCGAGCTCACCGGCGAGGAGCGGGAGTCGGCCGAGCGGGAGCGGATCGGCGAGTGGCGGGAGATCTACTCCGACGAGTACGAGCAGATCAGCACCGCCGTCTGGACCGAGGACTTCGCGGGCTGGGACAGCAGCTACGACGGGCTGCCCATCCCGGTGGCGCACATGCGCGAGTGGCGCGAGCGGACCGTCGCCCGGATCCGCGAGCTTCGTCCGCGCCGGATCCTGGAGATCGGGGTCGGCTCCGGGCTGCTGCTGTCGCGCCTGGCGCCGGACGCGGAGGCGTACTGGGCGACGGACTTCGCCGAACCCGTCATCCGCAAGATCGGCCAAGACCTGCGCCGGGACCCGGAGCTGGCCGCCAAGGTCGAACTGCGCTGCCGGGCCGCCGACGACACCGACGGACTGCCGTCCGGGTACTTCGACACGATCGTCATCAACTCCGTCATCCAGTACTTCCCGAGCGTCGACCACCTGACGGAGGTCATCCGGGGCGCGATGGGGTTGCTGGCACCGGGCGGCGCCCTGTTCGTCGGCGACGTCCGCGACCTGCGGCAGGCCCGCGCCTTCCACACCGCCATCCAGCTCGCCCGCACCCCCGAGGCCGACCCCGAGGCGGTCCGCCGGGCCGTCGACCGGGGGCTGGCGCTGGAGAAGGAACTCCTTGTCGACCCCGACTACTTCACCACCCTCGGGTTCGGCACCGACCTGCGCACCAAGCGTGGCCGCCACCACAACGAACTGACCCGCTACCGCTACGACGCCGTCCTGTACAACGGCCCCGCCGACACCCACCTCGGCGACGCACCCACCCTGACCTGGCCCGACGTCACCGCCGGGGGGGCCGGGGACGGTCAGGGGCCAGAGTGGGGAGAGAGGCTGGCCCGGTTGCTGCGTGCGGCGGGCGGCGGGGTGCTGCGGGTGACCGGGATTCCCGACGCCCGTGCCGCGAGCGAGCGCGGCGCCGCGGTGGCCGGCGGCGTGGAGCCCGAGGACCTTCACGCGGCGGCGGACGCGGAGGGCTACCGCGTTTTGACCACCTGGTCGCGTGAGCAGGGTCACTACGACGCCGTCTTCACGCGGGACGCCTTCCGCCTCACCTCGGGCCTCTACCGCCCAGGAGGCGGCACGCCCCCGTACGCAGGAGTCCCGACGGCGGCGCGCGGCGCGAGCGGGCTCGTGCGGCAGGTCAAGGAGGACCTGCGCCTGCGGCTGCCCGACTACATGGTCCCCGCCGCATTCGTCACCCTCGACCGGCTGCCGATGAACGACAACGGCAAGCTCGACGTGCGCGCGCTGCCGGACGCCGAACCGGCGGTGCCGCTCGCCGGCGGGCGCGGGCCGCAGACCCCGCAGGAAGAGGTGCTCTGCCGCCTGTTCGCCGAGGTCCTCGGGCTGGCCAGGGTCGGGGCCGAGGACGGCTTCTTCGACCTCGGCGGCCACTCGCTGCTCGCCACCCGGCTCGTCAGCCGCGCCCGCACCGAGCTGGGCGCCGAGCTCGCCATCCGCGACCTGTTCGAGGCGCCGACCCCGGCCCTGCTGGCCGTCCGCGCGGACGACGGCCGCCCGGCCCGGCCGCCGGTCGAGCCGGTGGCGGACCGCCCAGACCGCATCCCGCTTTCCCCGGCGCAGCGCCGCCTGTGGCTGGCCGAACGGCTCAGCGGCGGCGACGCGTACCACTTCCCGCTGGTCTTCCGGCTGCGCGGCACTTTGGACACCGACGCGCTGCGCCTGGCACTGCGCGACGTCGCGGGCCGCCACGAGGCGCTGCGCACCCTGCTCGCCGAACACGACGGCGACCCGTACCAGTCGATCGTCCCCGCCTCCACCGCCCACCCCACCGTGACCGTCGAGGACTGCCCACACCCGAACATGACACCCACGCCGCCGGACGGGTTCGGCGAGTTGGGTGGGCTCGGTGAGTTGGGGGAACTGGGCGCGCGGGTGGGGGCGGCCGTGCGGCGGCCGTTCGACCTGCGGGTGGAGTTGCCGTTGCGGGCGGACGTGTTCCGCCTGGCACCCGACGACCACGTGGTGGCGATCGTCCTGCACCACGTCACCACCGACGAGTGGTCCGACCGGCCGTTCCTCGCCGACCTGGACACCGCCTACCGCGCCCGCCGCGAGGGCCGCGCGCCGGAGTGGGCGCCGCTGCCGGTGCAGTACGCCGACTACACCCTGTGGCAGCGGGCCCTGCTGGGCGAGCCGGCCGACCCCGGGAGCGAGGGCGCGCGGCAGCTCGCCTTCTGGACCAGGACGCTGGCCGGCCTGCCGGAGGAGATCCCCCTGCCGCTGGACCGGCCGCGCCCGGCCGAGCCGTCCGGCCGGGGCGACGTGGTGCGCGCGGAACTGCCCGCCGGCACCGCACGTGCCCTGCGCGCCCTGTGCGCCGAGACCGGCACCAGCATGTTCATGCTGCTCCAGGCCGCCGTCGCCACCCTGCTGCACCGGATGGGGGCGGGCACCGACATCCCGCTCGGCGCCCCGATCGCCGGGCGCACCGACAGCGCCCTGGACGACCTGGTCGGTTTCTTCGTGAACACGCTGGTGCTGCGCGCCGACCTGTCCGGCGACCCGACGTTCGCCGAGGTGCTGGCCCGGGTCAAGAACGCCGACCTGGCCGCCTTCGAGAACCAGGACCTGCCGTTCGAGCGCGTCGTCGAGGCGGTCAACCCGCTGCGCGTATCCGGACGCAACCCGCTGTTCCAGGTCATGCTGGGCTACCACTACCGGCCCGACGGCGACCCGGACGTGCTCGGCCTGCCCACCGAATGGCTGCCGGCCCGCATCGAGACCGCCAAGTTCGACCTGGACTTCACCTTCGTCGACCACGTGGCCGACGACCGGGTCACGCTGCTGCTGGAGTACGCGGCCGACCTAGCCGACCCGGGCACCGCACGGGCGCTGGCCGATCGTACGGTGACGCTGCTCGGTCTGCTGGCCGCCGACCCCGGCCGGCCCGTGAGCGAGGTGAGCGTCCTCACCGGCGAGGAGCGCCGGGCGTCCCTGGGCGCCTGGAACGACTCCGCGCGCCCGGTGGAACGCCGCACGATCCCCGAACTCTTCGCCGAGGCCGTCCGCACCCGGGGCGACCAGGTGGCCCTCGTCACCGGCGGCACCCGGCTCACGTTCGCCGAGCTGTCGGCCAAGGCCGGCCGCATCGCCGGGCTGCTGCTGCGACACGGGGTGGCCTCCGAGGACGTGGTCGGGCTGGCCCTTCCCCGGTCCGAGATGGTCCCGGCGATCCTCGGCGTCCTTTCGGCCGGCGCCGCCTACCTGCCGCTCGACCCCGGCTACCCGGCCGAACGACTCGAGTTCATGCTCGACGACGCGGCACCGGTCCGCATCCTCACCACCACCCCCCTGGCCCCCACCCTCCC
>NZ_JANZYP010000105.1 GCF_025506355.1 Sphaerisporangium corydalis | reverse complement strand
CAAACAAGCCCACGGCGACACCCCCACCGCCACCCTCCAGAACTGGCTCGTCGACAACGCCACCACCACCCTCACCGCCGTCCCCGCCGACACCCCCGACCGGCTCCTCTACACCAACGGCCTGTGAAACCCATGACGGCCTCCGGGCGGGTACGGCGGAACCCGGGACCGCCCAGCGGGCGGATCTTGACGCCGGACAGTGACACCACGGAGAGTAACCGCGATCACCACGGGTAATGGACCAGTGATCACTGTACGTGAGGGCCGGCGGCCGCGCCCCGGCCACAGCGGCCGAACGAGAGGGACGCGATGACCATCCGCCCCACAACCCGCACCCACATCGCCAGACCGCGCGGAGGCCTGGTCATACCCGGGGTCCTGCTCCTGCTCGCCCACCTGCCGGCCCCCGCCCCGGGCGCCCATGCCCAGGCTCCGGCCGCCCATGCCCCCACACGGAGCGCCCATGCCCCCACGCGAGGCGCGCACGCCCCCACCACGGCCGCGCACGTCCTCACCCCGGCCGCGCACGCCGCCGCTCCCCGCCCCACCGTCCCACCGGTCCCGCGCATCGGCCCCCCGCCCGCCCGGCCCATCCCCGGCCGGTTCATCGTCCGCCTGCGGCCCACAGGAAACCCCACCCAGATCATCGCCCAGGCCGGCCTGCGCCCCACCTACCTGTACACCAAGGTCGCCAGCGGCTTCGCCGCCCCCATGACGCCCCAGCAGGTCACCAGGATCCTGCGCGAGCCCGACGTCGCCTCCATCGAGCAAGACGGCCTCATCGAGCTGCCCACCCCGCTTCTCGCGCCCGCCGGCGAACCCGCCACCCCACGCCTCAGCACGCCCAGCGGCGCCGCCTCCTGGGGACTGGACCGCATCGACCAGCGGACCCTGCCCCTCAGCGGCACCTACCGCCCCGTCCACGACGGCACCGGGGTCACCGCCTACATGATCGGCACCGGCATCGACCCCGCCCACCCCGAATTCACCGGCCGCCTGATCCCCGGCTACAGCGCCATCAACGACGGCAAGGGCACCAGCGACTGCCTGGGCCAGGGCACCTTCGTCGCCGGCATCGCCGGCGGCACCACCTGGGGGGTCGCCCGCAACATCCACCTGGCGCCCGTCCGCGTCATCGGATGCGACGGCCACGGCACCTACTCGGGGTTCATCGCCGCACTGGACTGGATCGCCGTCAACGCCAAGCACCCCGCCGTGGCCAACATCTCCATCGGCGGCGCCAAGTCCCCCGCGCTCGACGACGCCACCAACGAGCTCAGCAGCCTCAAGATCTTCATCTCCGCGGCCGCCGGCGACCACACCGGGGACGCGTGCGACATCTCACCCGCCTCCGCCCCCGGCGCCCTCACCGTCGCCGCCACCACCCGCGCCGACACCCCCACCCCGACCACCGACACCGGGCCCTGCGTCAACCTGTTCGCCCCCGGCACCGACATCACCTCCGCCGCCAGCGGCGGCGGCACCGCACGCGCCAGCGGCACCGCCTACGCCACCCCCTTCGTCACCGGCGTCGCCGCCCTGCTCAAGCAGGCCAGCGGCGACGCCACCTCCGCCGTCATCAGCCACTGGCTCACCGACCACGCCACCACCACCCTGCGCGGCGTCCCCAACGGCACCCCCAACAGACTGCTCTACACCAACGGCCTCTGACCGGTGTCCTCCCCCGAACGGCCCTCGGGATCGGCGGGTCAGAACCTGATCACCACTCCGAGGATGTTGTCCAGCTCACAGAAGTTGCCGTAGACCCGGAGCCCGCTGACGAGCTTGCCGTCCCACTCTCCGGCCGACCAGGCCGAGATCGGCTCGTAGTTCCCCGGGCAGATCAGGTCAGGTGGCGGCTTCAGCAGGCTCAGGTCCCCACGCACCTTGGACAGGACGGCGCAGGCCTCCCGGGGGTGCGGGTGGGTGCCGCCGATCGGGGCGCACTCCAGTAGCGCGATCTTGGTCGGCGGCCAGAGGATGCTGCCGTTGCGCAGTCCAAGGGTGACCCAGCGGTGCGGCGCCCCCGGCGGCGGTTCCGCGCTCGGGACGGAGGTCTCCCCGCCTCCGGCGTTCGCGCATGGTGGGGTGAACACGAACGCCAGGCCGACCAGCACGGCAAGACATCCCGATCTCTTCGCTGTGCGGTTCATTACTCCCCCGATGATGGAACACCTGGTCGACATCGCTCCCCGGACCCTAGAGGCCGTCGGTGAAGAGCAGTTTGTTGATGGTGCCGGCGGGGACGTCACGGAGGGCACCGAACGTCGCGTTGCCCGTCAGCCAGCGGTTGACGATGTACGGAAGCGCGTCACGGTGGGTCTGCATGAACAACGCGGCCGCTCCGGTGACGTAGGGGGCGGCGTAGGCGGTGCCGCTCGCGCGTTCGGTGCCCCCGCCCTTGGCGGCCGAGACCACGCCGGAGCCGGGCGCGTACAGGCCGACGCAGCGTCCGGTGTCGCTGCCGGGGGCCGGGATGTCCTCCGACGTGGACGCCGCCACGGCCAGCACGTTGAGTGCGGCGGCGGGTGAGACGTCGCAGGCGTCGCCGGCGTAGTCGCCCGCGGCCGCGGCGATGAACACCCCCAATCCGGCCAGCGTGTTGGCGGCGTTGTTCACGGCGAAGGATCTGGCTCCGCCGACGGAGATGTTGACGACGGCGGGGCGCCTGGCGTGGGAGGCGACCCAGTCCATTCCGGCGATGAGCCCGGAATAGGAGCCTCGGCCGTCGCAGTCCACGACGCGTACCGGTGAGAGGTGGACGTTGCGGGCCACTCCCCAGGTCGCGCCGCCGACGATGCCGGCGACCATGGTGCCCCGTCCAAGGCAGTCGGAGGTGCCGTGGCCGTCGTTGACCGTGGTGACGCCGGGAATCAGGCGGCCCGCGAACTCGGGATGGGCGGGGTCGATCCCGCTGCCGAGCATGTAGGCGGTGACCCCGGTGCCGTCGTGGGCGACGTTGTAGGCCCCGTCGAGTGGCAGGGCCGACTGGTCGATCCGGTCCAGCCCCCACGAGGAGGTCGGCACGGCCCGCGCGGGCGGCACGGCGTGACCGGTGCCGCCCGCCGCCTCCGGCGGCAGCGACCGTTCGAGCTCCTGGATGGCGCCGTCCTCCTCGATGGAGTAGACGTCAGAGGTTCTCAGCAGATTGATGATCTGCCGGCCGGTGAGGCGTGCGGCGAAACCGTTGAGGACCCTGGAGTAGACGAAGATCGGTTCTATCCCGGCCTGGGTGAGCAACTGGCCGACCTGGCCGGTCGGCCGCACCTTCACGATGTACTGGCCGGGAATGATCTTGGGTGGCGGGGGTCCCGCCGGCGGCGGCCCGGACCGCTCCGGCGTGCCGGCCCGCACGCCAGGGGCGAGCATGGTCAGGTTCCCGGACAGCAGCAGAACTCCCAGTACGACCAGGCCTCCGCGCCACCTGGCGGTATGGCTCCTGGGTGTGGGGCGGATGGACATCGCGTCCCTCTCATTCGGCCGCCGTGGCCGGGGCGCAGCCACCGGCCACCACGAGCAGTGATCACTGATCAACTACCCACGGTGATTTCGGTTACTCTCCGCGTTGCCGCCGTTCGAAGCCAAGATCCATTCAGCGAGGGGCGGGCCGGGCGGTCTCCGGCAGGAGATCCGGAACCGGCCCCCGCGGCGCCGGCACGGGAAGGGGCTGGCGGGGGCCGGGCGGGCGTGTTCTCCTGAGGGATGAGTGATCCTTTGAACGAGCGGGACACGGCCGCCGCCGCGCTGGGGATGGTGGCCGAGGCCGCCGGGCCCTACCTCGGCTCCCTGCCCGATCTCCCCGTCCACGACCACGACGCCGGCGGGCTGCTCGACCTGCTCGACGGCGAGCTCTCCGAGGACGGCGCGGGGACCCTGGACAGCGTCGCC
Source organism: Sphaerisporangium corydalis (assembly GCF_025506355.1). Lineage (GTDB taxonomy): Bacteria > Actinomycetota > Actinomycetes > Streptosporangiales > Streptosporangiaceae > Sphaerisporangium > Sphaerisporangium corydalis. The sequence continues at coordinate 15,997 of NZ_JANZYP010000105.1, read as the reverse complement.
CAGCTGCTCCGCGTCGGCGTCGGGGCGGCCACGCACTCCTCGGGACCGAGGTTCTTCCACTTCATCGTCGGCGGCTCGACCCCCGCGGCCCAGGCCGGCGACTGGGTGACCTCACTGCTGGACCAGGCCACCGGGCTGTGGCTGACCTCTCCGCTCGCGAGCCGGGCCGAGACCGTCGTGCTGCGGTGGCTGAAGGACCTGTTCGGGCTGCCTCGGTCCTACGGCGGCGTGCTCACCCCCAGCGCGACCTTCGCCAACCTCACCGGGCTGGCGTGCGCCCGGCAGTGGTGGGGCGAGCGGCACGGCGCCGACGTGGCGGCCGACGGCCTCGCGGGGCTGCCGAGGATGCCGGTGCTCTCCGGCGGCTACATCCACCCGAGCAGCCGCAAGGCCCTCCAGGTGCTCGGCTGCGGCCGGGACGCCGTGCGCGTCCTGTCCCGCGACGACGCCGGGCGGGTGGACGTGGCGGCCATGGACCGGGCGCTCGGCGAGATCGCCGGGCCCGCGGTGATCGTCGGGAACGCGGGCGAGGTGAACACCGGCGACTTCGACCCCCTGGACGAGCTGGCCACGCTGGCCGAGCGGCACGGCGCCTGGCTGCACGTGGACGGGGCGTTCGGGCTGTTCGCGGCGACCACGCCGCGCCTGTCGCACCTGGTGGCGGGGGTCGAACGGGCGCACTCGGTGGCCGCCGACGGGCACAAGTGGCTCAACGTCCCCTACGAGAGCGGGTTCGCGTTCGTCCGTGACCCGGCGCTGCCCGGCCGGACGTTCGGCGCGTGGGGCGCGCCGTACCTGCCCTCGGCGGACGACCCGAACATCAACTACAACTTCCTCGGCCCGGAATCCTCCCGCCGCGCGCGGGCACTGCCCATCTGGGCGACCCTGCGTGCGTACGGCAGGTCGGGGTACCGGGAGATGGCCGAGCGCCACCACGACCTGGCCCTGCGGCTCGGCGGGATCGTCGAACAGGCCCCTGACCTGGAGCTGCTCGCCCCGGTGCGGCTCTGCGTGGTCTGCTTCCGCTACCGGCCGCCCGGCGTCCCCGAGGAGGAGCTGAACGAGCTGAACCGGCGGATCGGCGTGGAACTGCTCGCCGACGGCCGCGTGTTCGCCGGGACCACCACCTACCGGGGCATGACCGCCCTGCGCCCGGCCATCGTGAACTGGCGCACCACCGAGACCGACATCGACCTGCTGGCCTCGGTGGTCGGCGAGATCGCCGCCCGGGTGGGCACCTGAGCGTACGTCGGACCCCTCGGTGGTCAGCGGGATCGCCGCCCGGGCAGGCGCCTGAGCGGGCGTCGGGTCGCCGTCCGTGGGCACCTGATCACCCAGGTGAGGGCTGTCCCGGACGGCCGCCCCCGGGGGATGATTGCGATCAAGGTGTTCCATCCCCCGAGGAGGCGATCGTGCGGCTGGGTTTCAGCATCGGCACCCTTGGACCCGTGGCGGCCACGCCCGGCGACCAGATGAAGCTGGTCCAGGAGGCGGAACGGCTGGGCTACGCGTCCGTGTGGGCCTCCGAGGGCTACGGTGCCGACCCGGCGACCACGCTCGCCTGGCTGGCCGGCGGGACCGAGCGGATCGGGCTCGGCACCGGGATCCTGCAGATCTCCGGGCGTACCGCCATCGCCGCCGCCATGGCCGCCGCCACGATCGACCGGCTGTCCAACGGGCGGTTCCTGCTGGGCCTCGGCACCTCGGGACCGCAGGTGGCCGAGGGCTGGCACGGGCACCGCTACGAGCGCCCGCTGGCCCACCTGCGCGACTACGTCCAGGTCGTGCGCACCGCCCTGGCGGGAAAGCCGGTGCGTCACGAGGGGCCGACGCTGGTGCTGCCGCTGCCCGGCGGCCGGGGCAAGGAGCTGACCCTGGCGGTGGAGCCGGTGCGCAAGCCGCTGCCCGTCCACCTGGCCGCCATGGGCCCCAAGGCCATCACCCTCGCCGGGGAGATCGCCGACGGGTGGCTGCCGATCCACTTCCCCCCCGAGCACCTCGCCGAGTCGCTGCCGCTGCTCCGCGAGGGCGCCGCCAAGGCCGGGCGCCAGGTGTCCTCGATCGCCGTCTCGCCCATGGTGATGGCCATGGTGGACGACGACGCGGACTACGCGCGCGACCTGGTGCGCCCCATGCTCGCGCTCTACCTCGGCGGCATGGGGACCAGGAAGGTGAACTTCTACAACCGGCTGGCGCACCGGCTCGGGTACGCCGACGCGGCGGCCCGGGTGCAGGACGCCTACCTGGAGGGCGGCCTGGGCGAGGCCATGGAGGAGCTGCCCGACCCCCTCGTGGACACCCTGACCCTGTGCGGCACGCCCGCGCGGGTGCGTGAACGGCTGGCCGCCTACCGCGACGCGGGCGCCACCACGCTGATCGCCGGGCTGAACGCCCCCACGGTGGACGACCGCTCCGAACAGCTCGGCCTGCTCGCCGAGCTCAACTCTTCGCTGCCCGGCTAGAGGACGACCGGGCCGGACCGAGGACGCCCGGCCCGGGAGGACGCCCGGTCCGGGCTGAGGGTGACCCGGTCCGCCACCCTCGCGCGGACCGGGTCGCAGGTGGGCCGGTCAGCTCGCCAGGGGCGCTTCCGGCACTTCGCGGAGCTTGGGGATCGGGGACATCGCCAGCACCGCCATCGGGACGAGCGCCCCGATGAGCGCGGCCACCAGGACGACGGGCCGCATGCCCACGGCCTCGCCGACCAGGCCCGCCACCAGGGCGCCGAGCGGCGCCGGCACCAGGCCCATGGCCCAGATGGTGGCGATGACCCGGCCGACCATCTCGCGCGGCGTGGCCGACTGCAGCACGGTGATGTTGTTGACGACGAAGATCTGCGTGGTGAGCCCGACGACGAGCTGGGAGACCGCGAGCATGGCCACCGCGAGCCACAGCGGCCCGCCGGCCAGCGGCACCAGCAGCAGCGAGCTGTTCCCGATGACCGTGGACCACAGCATCGTCGGGCCGGGCCCGACGCCCTTCATGAAGCGGACCGCCAGCCAGGCACCGCCGATCGCCCCCACGCCGCCCACGGCCAGCACGCCGCCGACCCAGGCGGCGGGCACGTGGACGTCCTGGACCAGGAACGGGAAGTAGAGCGTCTGCAGGATGCCGATGTCGAAGAACGAGTACACGGCGCTCGCGATGGCCAGGGGGCGGATCATGGGCTGCCCCATCACCCACCGCAGGCCCTGCCCGATGGCCTGGAGCATCGAGCCGCCGCCCTCGTCCACCTGCGGCCGGTCCTCGGGCTTGCGGATGAGCAGCAGGGACACGGCCGAGACGACGTAGGTCACCGTGTCGATGAGGATGACCAGCGGCGCGGACCGCGCGGCCACCAGCACCCCGGCGAGGCTCGGCCCCACGGCCTTGGCCACCGAGTCGCTGAGCTGCAGCTTGCTGTTGCCGTCGCCGAGGTGCTCGGGCGCCACCAGGCCGGGCAGATACGACCGGTAGGCGATCTCGAACAGCACGCCGAAGATCCCCATGGCGAACACCACGACGTAGAGCCACCACAGCGTCAGCATGTCCATGACGAACAGCAGCGGCACCGTGCCGAGCATGACGGCGCGGGCCACGTCGCTCACGATGAGCACCGGGCGGCGGCGCATGCGGTCGACCCAGACCCCGACGACCAGGAACAGCACCATCGGCAGCCTGGCGAGCGCGCCGAGCAGGCCCATCTCGGCGACCGAGGCGTTCAGCAGCAGGAACGCCACGATCGGCATCGCCAGGACGGTGACCTGCGTGCCGACGAGCGACAGGCTCTGGCCGGCCCAGAGTTTGAGGAAGTCCTGATCCCTCCACAGGGTGTCCGGCCGCGCCCGTTCAGTCGTGGGTGACGCCATGATCCATGCACCTTCTCAGCTCGGCGGCCGCGTCGGCGACCAGGGGCTCATACATGACGGTGAAGCGCTCCCCGAGGATGGGCGAGATGCGCAGCCGCCCGGTGACGACCGACCGCCATCCCATGTGGTCCGGCTCCGCGCCCTCCCTGGCCGGCGAGAACAGCAGCACGTCGCCGTCGTAGGGGGCGTGCCGGTAGTCGCCCACGGCGTGGGCGTTGGCGCGGAAGACGTCGACGAAGCGGCGCGCCTGCCGCAGGTCGGCGGCGTCGGGCTGCAGCCGGTCGGCCTTGGCGGCGGCCTCCACGACGGCGAGCAGCCGTTCGTCGGGGTCCATCCGCCGCAGCTCGTCCAGGTCGATCTCCACCGGGCCGCCGGCCAGCGCGTGCATCAGCAGGACCGCGTCGTCCTGGAGCGAGGCGCGGATCACCGGCTCGTCGGCGTCGGAGTAGAACAGCACGACGAGCGGGACCTCCTGCCCGCTCTCGCGCAGCCGCCGTGCCATCTCCAGGGCGATGTTGCCGCCGATGCAGTACCCGCCGAGCACGTACGGGCCCTGCGGGCGCGCCTTGAGCAGGTGGGCCACGTAGTCGTCCACCATCTCGTCCATCGTGGCGTGCGGTTCCTCGCCCGGGGCCAGCCCGCTGGCCTGGATGGCGTGCACCGGCTGGTCGGCGCCGAGCCGGCGGGACAGCGGCAGGTACCGGAAGACCTGGCCGCCGAGGGCGTGCGACAGGAAGATCGGGACGCGGTCGCCGCCCGGGCGCAGCGGCACAATGCGCTGCTCGGCGCCGTCGCTGTCCGCCGGGCGCCGCAGCTCGGCGGCGAGCAACGCGACCGTCGGCGCGGTGAGCACCATCGACAGCGGGACCTCCCGGTCCAGCTCCTTGCGCAGCTTCATCGCCAGCCTGAGTGCCAGCAGGGAGTGGCCGCCGAGGGCGAAGAAGTCGTCGTGGACGCCGATGGCGTCCAGCCCGAGGGTCTCCTCCCACAGGGTCGCGAGGCGCGCCTCGAACGGGTCGCGCGGCGGCAGGTACGGGGCCCGGCCGGTCTGCCCCGGGTCGGGCAGGGCGGCCCGGTCGAGCTTGCCGTTGGCGGTGACCGGGAGGGCGTCGAGGCGCACCCAGGCGGACGGCACCATGTGGCCGGGCAGCCGGGAGCGGAGCCGCGCCGACAGGTCCGCCTCACCGCCGGGCTCGTGGAACACCAGGTAGGCGGCCAGGGTGCCGCCCTTGAGCGTCACCGCCGCCGACCTGACCTCGGGCTGGGCGGCCAGCACCGCCTCGATCTCCCCCAGCTCGACCCGCTGGCCGCGGATCTTCACCTGGAAGTCGGTGCGGCCGAGGTACTCGATCTCGCCGTCCACCCGCCACCGGGCCACGTCGCCGGTGCGGTAGAGCCGCGCGCCCGCCGGGCCGTAGGGGTCGGGGACGAACCGTTCGGCGGTCAGCGCGGGGCGGCCGACGTAGCCTCGGGCGAGCTGGGCGCCGCCGATGCACAGCTCTCCCGGCGTCCCGACGGGCACCCGCTCGCCGGCGGCGTCCAGGATCTCCAGCCGGGTGTTGGCGACGGGCCGCCCGATGGGGACGGTGCCCTCGCCGGGCGCGCACGCGTGCCAGGACACGTCCACGGCCGCCTCGGTGGGGCCGTACAGGTTGTGCAGCCCGACGCCCCTCAGCCGCCGCTGGAACCGTTCGGCGAGTTCGGCGGGCAAGGCCTCGCCCGAGCAGATCACCCGGCGCATCGCCTGGGGCCGCAGGAAGGGCTCCTCCAGGAAGACCTCCAGCATGGAGGGGACGAAATGCGCGGTGGTGACGCGTTCCCTGGCGATGAGCGCGACCAGGTAGGCGCTGTCCTTGTGCTCCTCGGGGCGGGCCACCACGAGCCCGGCGCCGGCGAGGAGCGGCCAGAACAGCTCCCACACCGACACGTCGAACCCGATGGGCGTCTTGTGCACGACCCGGTCCTCGCCGGTCAGCCCGAACGTGTCCTGCATCCACAGCAGGCGGTTCACGATGGCCCGGTGGGAGACGCCCACACCCTTCGGCCGGCCCGTCGACCCGGACGTGAAGATCACGTACGCCAGCGCGTCGAGCGGGACCCGCGCGTCCGCTCCGTACGGCGGCACCGCGGTGGTCCCGCCGTCCGGTGGGGCGGGTTCGGCCGCGGGGGTGCCGATCAGGAGCGCGACGCCGTCCGGCACCTGGGCCGCGGTCTCCCCGGTGACCAGCACCGTGCGCGCCCGCGCCTCGCCGATCATGTACGTGAGCCGCTCGGGGGGCAGCCCGGGTTCCAGCGGCAGGTACGCCGCGCCCGCGCCGAGCACACCGAGCAGGGCCGGCAGCAGCTCCGGCCCGCGCGGCAGGTGGACGCCGACCACGTCGCCCGGGCGCGTACCCGCTTCCACCAGCGCCGACGTCACGCCCCTGGCCCGCGCCAGGAGTTCCCGGTAGGTCAGCCAGGCGCCCTCGTAGCCGACGGCGGGCGCGTCCGGCGTGCGGGCCGCCTGCGCGGCGATCAGCTCGTGCAGGGGCGCGACGTCGTACGGCCGCGCGGTGGCGTTCCACCGGGCGATCGCCTCCCCGTCGGCGGCCAGGTACGGGGCCGACGGCCGGGGGTCGGCGTCCGGGGCGGCGGCCAGCTCGCGCAGCGCCGTCCGGTAGTGGGCGTGGATCCGCTCCATCTGCTCGGCCGGGAACTGCGCGCGGTCGTAGGAGAGCGACAGGTCGAACCCGCCGTGGTCCCTGCTGCGGCCGAAGCTGACGGTGAGCGGCAGGTCGGTCTGCTCGAAGAACTCCTGGCCGAGGATCTCGATCCCCCCGGCCTCCGGCATGCCCCGGTAGACGTGGAAGTCGCGGAAGTCGAAGAGCACGTCCAGCAGGGTCGCCCGCCCGCTCGCCCGGCGGATCTCGAACAGCGGGTAGTTGCGGTGCGGCAGCAGCGCGACCTCCGCGTCGAACACCCGCCGCACCAGCGCCGCCCACGTGGGCGTGTCGGTGGCGACGCGCAGCGGCACGGTGTTGAGGAACAGCCCGAGGACCTCCTCCCCCGACTCGCTCTCGGGGCGGCCGTGCGCGACCAGGCCGGTCATCACCTCCGCCCGGCCGGTGAGCAGGGCCAGCACCCGGACGTGCGCGGCCAGCAGCACCGTACGCAGCGGCACGCGGAGCGACCGCGCCACGCCGCGCAGGCCCTCCAGCACGCCGGCCTCCACGGGCACGGCCAGGACGTCGACGGCGCGCACCCCCTCGGCCTGGTGATCGGCCGTACGGGGGATCCGGGTGTCGGGGGCACCGGCCACCTGGGCGGCCCAGAACTCCTTGGCCTCCCGCGATGCGACCGCGGCGCGCTCGCGGGCCACCAGGTCGCGGAACGCCGCGCCGGGGGCCTCCACCGGGAGCGGGATGCCGGCCAGATGGGCGGCGTACCGGCGGAACAGCTCGGTGGTGAGGGCCGCCACGCTCCACCCGTCGAGGATCGCGTGGTGGAAACCGAGGCTGAACGCGAACGACCCTCCCGGTAACAGGTGGACGTGGGCGCGCGCGAGCGGCGGGGAGGCCCAGTCGAACGGTCGCGCCTTCTCCCGCTCCGACCATTCCCGCAGCCGGTCGTCCACCTCGGCGCCGGCGGTGAGGCGCGTGAGGTCGGTGACCTCCAGGGGCAGGACGGCGGACCGGTGCACGAGCTGCACCGGCTCGCTGAACCCGGTGAGGTCGAAGGAGGTGCGCAGCACGGGGTGCCTGGCGGTCACCTCGGCGAGCGCCGCCGCGAAGGCGGCGTGGTCGAACCGGCCGCGCAGCGTGATGGTCGTCAGGTCGTGGTAGGTCGGCGCGTCCGGTTCGTACGCGCTGTGGTACAGCATGCCGGCCTGGAGCGCGGCGAGCGGATAGGCGTCCTCGAGTTCACGCGCGGTACCGGCCGTGACCGTCATCGCACCTCACCTCCGAGCAGTCGGGCCATGTCGTCCGGGTTCAGCAGGCCGAAGGCCGCGACGTTCCGCTCCTCCTCCGGCCCGGTCGCGCCTTCCTCGGGCCGCAGCCGCCCGGCCAGCTCGCGTACGGTCTGGTGCAGGAAGATCTGCTCCAGCCGGACGGCGTAGCCCTCCTTGCGCAGCCGCGCCACCACCTTCAGGCTGCGGATGGAGTCGCCGCCGGCGGCGAAGAAGTTGTCGTGCGCCGAGACGCGGTCGAGGGCCAGCACGGCGCGCCACGCCTCGGCGACGGCCACCTCCGCGGGTCCTCTCGGGTCCTCGTGCACGGCCTGGTCGTCGGCCCGCGGCAGCGGCAGGGCCCGGCGGTCGAGCTTCCCGCTGCCCGTGACCGGCAGCTCGTCGAGCAGCACCCAGCTCGCGGGCACCATATGCCCCGGCAACCGCTCCGCCAGCGCCTCCCGCCACTCATCAGGCACCACATCCGGCGACACCCCCGGCACCGGCGCCTCGCGTGGCACCGCGTCCACCGGAAGGGCGGAAGCCACGCCGGGCCGCCTTCCGCCCGCCCCGCCGGGCTCCTCGTCGTGGGGTCTCTCGGGGACCACGTACGCGGCCAGGCGCAGGCCCGCGCCGTCCTCGACGGCGCGCACCGCCGCCGCCCGCACGCCGGGCAGCTCCCCGATCGCCGCCTCGATCTCGCCGAGCTCGACCCGCATCCCGCGGATCTTCACCTGGAAGTCGGTGCGGCCGAGGTACTCGATCTCGCCGTCCGCCCGCCACCGGGCCAGGTCCCCGGTGTCGTACAGGCGCGCCCCCGGCGGGCCGAGGGGGTCGGCGACGAAACGCTCGGCGGTCAGGCCCGGCCTGTTCACGTACCCCCGCGCGAGCTGCACGCCGCCGATCCACAGCCGCCCGGGCACCCCGATCGGGACCCGGTTCATCCTGGCGTCCAGGACCTCCAGCCGGGTGCCGGTGATCGGCCGCCCGATCGGGACCACGCGTTCCCCCGGCACGCAGGCGTGCCAGGACACGTCCACGGCCGCCTCGGTCGGGCCGTACAGGTTGTGCAACCCGGCGGAGGGGGCCTCGCGCAGGAGCCGCGCGGCCAGCTCGGGCGGCAGCGCCTCGCCTGAGCAGACCACGGTCCGCACCCCGCCGAGGCGCGCGCCGGCGCCGGGCTCGTCGAGGAAGGCGTCCAGCAGCGACGGCACGAAATGCAGGGTGGTGACCGACTCGGCCTCGACAAGCCCGGCCAGGTAGGCGGGGTCGGCGTGCCCGCCCGGCCGTGCCACCACGAGCCCCGCGCCGGCCGTCAGCGGCCAGAACAGCTCCCACACCGACACGTCGAACGAGAAGGGCGTCTTGTGCAGCACGCGGTCACCGGGGCCGAGACCGAACGTCTCCTGCATCCAGCGCAACCGGTTGACGATCGCCCGATGGGACACACCGACGCCCTTCGGCCGGCCGGTGGACCCCGAGGTGAAGATGACATACGCCAACGCGTCCGGCGCCACCTCCGCGGCCTCCCCCTCTCCCTCTCCCTCCCCCTCGACCTCGGCCAGACCCCCGGTGGGGGTGCCGTCCAGGAGGAGGCGGGGCAGGTCGGCGGGGGTGCCGTCCAGCAGGAGGCGGGGCAGGTCGGCGGGGAGGGGTGCCTGCGTGTCCGGTGTCGCGATCACCAGCCGCGCCCCGGCCTCGGCCGCCATGAAGGCCAGCCGCGTGGCCGGGTGGCCCGGCTCCAGCGGCAGGTAGGCGCCGCCGGCGGCCAGCACGGCGTGCACGGCGATGACCAGGTCGGCGCCACGTTCCAGGCACACACCGACCACCTGGTCCTGCCGCACACCCAGCGCGCGCAACCTGCGCGCCAGGTCGTCCACCCTGGCGGCGAACTCGGCGTACGTGAACCAGGCGCGTCCACCACCGGCGCTCTCGTACCCGAGCGCCTGAGCGTCCGGCGTCAGCGCGACCTGCCGGGCCACCATGCCGTGCAGGGTCTCCCCGGACCAGGTGGTCGCTGGGGGGCCGGTGGCGTTGGCGGTCTGGATGATCTCGAGTTCGCGGGCCGTGAGCAGGGGGATGCCGGACACCGGGGCGTCCGGCGCGGCGACCGCACTCGCGAGGAACGCGCGGTAATGGTCGGCGAAGCGCTCCATCCGGTCGTGGTCGAACATGTCGGTCGCATAGTGCAGCACACCGATCAACCGGTCCCCGGCCTCCTCGACCACCAGGTGCAGATCGACCTGGGCGACGCCCGGATCGACGTCCAGCGTCCGCAGCGCCAGCCCCGCCACCTCCGGCGGTGACGGCGGGACGTTCTGGTAGGCGAACATCACCTGGAACAGCGGGTTGCGCGCCAGGCTGCGCGTGTCGGCGAGCTCCTCGACCAGGACCTCGAACGGCAGACCTGCGTGGTCGTGCGCGTCGAGGACCCGTTCCTGGGTGCGGCGCAACAGTTCGGCGAAACCGGGGTCGCCGGAGACGTCGCCCCGGAGCACCAGGGTGTTCAGGAACAGCCCGGCGATCTCCTCCACCGCCGGATGGTCGCGCGCGGAGACAGGTGTGCCGACGGGGATGTCGGTACGGCCGGTGTAGCGGGCCAGGACTCCCTGAAGGGCGGCGAGCAGCACGGCGAACGGCGTGGACCGCCGCGCGCGGGCGAACTCGTGGACCGAGGCGACCGTCTCCGCGCCGATGACGAACGTGAGCCGTCGTCCCTCGAAGCTGGGACGACCCGGCCGGTGCCGGTCGGCGGGCAGGTCCAGGGTGTCGGGGAGCCCGGCGAGTGCCCGCTTCCAGTACTCCAGGGCGGCGCCGTCGTCCCCCCGGTCACGCCGCCAGGCGGCGAAGTCCCGGAATCCCACGGTCAGCTCGGGCAGCCGGGCGCGGTCGCCGTGGATCCGCGCCCGGTACAGCTCCATCAGGTCACGGAGCAGGATCGACAGCGACCAACGGTCGGTGATGACGTGGTGCAAGGTGAGCAGAAGGTGGTGTTCCTCCGGCCCGGTCCGCACCAGCACCGCCCGGATCAGGGGCCCTTCGGCAAGATCGAACCGATACCGCGCCTCCCCCCGCGCAACCTCCTCCACCGCCGCCCGCACAACCCCGGAACCAACCCCGGACACCGCCCCAGGCATCGCCTCGGGCGTTGCGGACAGGTCTCGCGTTTCCAGTTTCGGCCGGTGGGGGCCCTCGGCCAGCAGTGGCTCACCGTCCTCGTCGAGGATCACCGAGCGCAGGACCTCGTGCCGGTCCACCAGGGCGTCGAACGCGGCGGCCAGCGCCTCCACGTCCAGCGCGCCGACCAGCCGCTCACCCCAGGCCACGTTGTACACGGGGTTTCCGGGGTCGAGCCGGTCCATGAACCACAGGCGGACCTGGGCGTGCGAGGGCGGCACCGGGCCTTCGCCCGCGGGCGGGATCGTCCCGGCGCCTGAGGGGACGGCCCGCCCGGCGAGCAGCGGCGCGAGGCCCGCGATGGTCGGTGTCTCGAAGCAACGGCGCAATGGGACGGTCACCCCGTACACCTCACGAAGCCGTGTCACCAGGCGCATCGCGAGCAGTGAGTGCCCACCCAACCCGAAGAAGTCGTCATCCACCCCGATCCGAACTCCACCCCGCCCGGTGCGGGCGCCGTCGAGTAGTTCTGTCCAGAGGGCGTGCAGGGCCCGCTCCTCGGGGGTGCGGGGGGCGATGTGCGGCCGGCGTGCGGGGTCCTCGTGCGCCGGGGCGGGCAGGGCCGCGCGGTCGAGCTTTCCACTCGGCAGCGTGGGGAAGCCGGCCACCACCACGTACGCCGCGGGGACCATGGCCTCCGGGAGGCGGGCCCGCGCATGAGCACGCAGAAGCGCCGCCACCTCCTCCCCGCTGGACCGCCCGGGGCCGGTCCAGTCGATGTAAGCGACCAGGCCGCGGCCGCCTGGGGCGTCGTCGCGGACCATGACGACCGCGCGGCGCACCGACGGATGTTCGCCCAGTACGGCCGCCACCTCGTCCGGTTCGATCCGCACCCCCCGGACCTTCACCTGGTCGTCCAGCCGCCCCAGGAACTCCAGGACGCCACCTGCACGCCACCGCACCAGGTCGCCCGTCCGGTACAACCGCCCACCGGGAACCCCGAACGGGTCGGGGACGAAACGCTCGGCCGTCAGACCCGGACGCCCGTGATAGCCGCGGGCCACGCCAACCCCACCGACCAGCAACTCCCCCGCCACCCCGACGGGAACCGGACGAAGGGCGCGATCCACCACGTACACCTGTGTGTTGGCCACCGGGGACCCGATCCCCACCGAGCCCGGCCGAACGCGGCGGCGCGTCGACCACACCGTCGTCTCCGTCGGCCCGTACAGGTCCCACAGCTCCCCGGTCACCTCCAGGAGCCGGGCGGCGAGCGGCTGCGGCAACGCCTCCCCGGTGCTGATGATCTTCGGTACGGAGGTGGCGAGGGCGGGCAGCAGCGCCTCCAGCACCGATGGCGTGGCTTGGACGGTGCTCAGCCGCCCCTCCTCGACCAGGTCACGCACGCGCCCGGGGTCGGAGGCGGACGCGACCACGACCGTGCCCCCGGTGACCAGCGGCCCGAACACCTCCACCATCGCGATGTCGAAGGACAGGGAGGTCAGGAAGAGGACGCGATCGCCCGGCGCCAGGCCAGGGCTCCGCCGCACGTCCCACAGCAGGCTGACGGCGCCGCGATGCGGGACCACGACACCCTTCGGGCGACCGGTCGAGCCGGAGGTGTAGATGAGATAGGCCGCCTGATCGAGCCCGACGAGGGCGGCTCCAGGTCTGGAGGCGGGAGCGGCTCCGGGGTCGGGGTTGTCCAGGGTGAGGATCGGGGGGCGGGGTTCGGGGAGGCGGTCGGCCAGGTCGCCTACGGTGAGCACGAGGGCCGTCCCCGAGTCGCCGACGATGTGACCCAGGCGGTCGGCAGGGTAGTCGGGGTCCAGCGGCACGTAGCACCCGCCGGCCTTCAGCACCGCGAGCAGCGCCACGACAAGGTCCGGATCGCGCGGCAGGCAGATCCCCACCCGGGTCTCACGCCCCACGCCGAGCCGGGCCAGCCGCAGGGCCAGCTGGTCGGCGCGCGATTCGAGCTCGGCGTAGGAGAGCGACGACCCGTCCGGGCCCTCGACCGCGACCTGCGCGGGAGTTCGCGCGGCCTGCTCGGCGACCAGTTCGTGCAGCGGGCGGTCCGGGTAGGCGGCGGCGGTGGCGTTCAGGCCGCGAAGCGTACGGTCCAGCTCGTCGTCGTCCATGAGGGGCAGCGCCGACAGCGGCAGCTCCGGGTCGGCCGCCGCGCCCGTGAGCAGGGTGCGCAGGTGGCCGGCCAGGCGTTCCATCCGGTCGTGGTCGAACATGTCGGTCGCGTAGTCGAGGACGCACAGCAGTGCCCCGTCGGCGCGTTCCTCGACGATGAGGTCCATGTCGAACATCGAGGTCCCCGGGCGGATGTCGAGGCGCTCCAGCGTGAGCCCGTGCCCGTCCTCCGGCAGCGCGGGGGTGTTCTGGAAGGCGAGCATCACCTGAAACAGCGGGGTGCGGGACAGGTCGCGCCCGCTGACGAGCTCGTCAACGAGCGTCTCGAAAGGCAGGTCCTTGTGCTCGATGGCCGATAGGACGCGTTCGCGGGTCCGCCGGAGCAGCTCGGCGAAGCTCGGGTCACCGGCGAGGTCCCCGCGCAGCACGATCGTGTTCAGGAACAGGCCGGCGGTGCGGTCGAGCGAGGGGTGCGGGCGGGACGACATCGGTGTGCCCACCGGGATGTCGGTCTGGCCGGTGTACCTCGCGAGAAGCACCTGCAAGCCGGCCGTCAGGGCCATGAAGAGGCTGGCGTGTTCCCGCCCGGCCACCTGCCGCAGCTCGCCGGTCAGGTGCGGATCCAGGTGGAACAGGATCCGCTCCCCCGCCCCGGTCCTGACCGGCGGCCGCGCCCGATCCGCCGGAAGATCGAGCACCTCAGGCAACCCCTCAAGAACCCCCCGCCAATACCCCAAACCCCCCGCCCAATCCCGTCGCCCCCGCTCCCAGACCACGTAATCCGCATAATCAGGCCGGTCGGCAGCCTTCCCGAACATCGCTACCGACTCGAGGTGTCCTGCGGAGGTTTGGGTTTTGTATAGGTTCAGGAGGTCTTCGAGGAGGATGGACACGGTCCAGCGGTCGGCGATGATGTGGTGCAGGGTGAGGGTCAGCAGGTGTGAGGTGGTGGACAGGCGTACGAGGCGGGCGCGGGCCAGTGGGCCGGTGGTCAGGTCGAAACGGTGTCGCGCCTCCTCCGACGCGATCGACACCGCTGCCGCCTCGGTAGCAGGCGATGGAGCCAGGTCCGGGGTCGTCGGCGTAGCCGGGTGGGGCGGGGTCGAGAGGCTTGAACGTAGCAGCGTCGGGCGGAGGGGGCCTGGTTGCTGGGAGGGCTCGCCGTCGTGGACGGTGATCACGGCGCGCAGGATGGGGTGGCGGTCCACCAGGGCGTCGAAGGCCGCCGCGAGGGCCTGGCCGTCCAGGTCGCCGTTGACACGGTAGGCCCAGGACAGCGTGTAGGCGGGGTTGCCCGGGTCGAGCCGGTCGACGATCCACAGCCGCCGCTGGGCGTCCGACAGCGGCGCCGGCGCGTCCTGATCCGGCCGTCGCGGAATCGGCGGCACCGCGACCGGGGATGGGGGCAAGGGGTCGGGAGCGGCGGATGTAGTGGGGGGCCGGGTCAAGCGGGATTCCAGTTTGGCGCGTTGTTCGGGGGTGAGGCGGGCCAGTTTCTCGCGCACCTTGTCGACGTCGCTCACTGTTCCTCCTCCGCAAGCAGGTCGAGCAGGCCGGCGTCCGTCAGGCCCGCTTCCAGTACGGCCAGGGCCTGCTCCTCGACCGTGGTCGCGTCGAAGCAGCGCCTCAGGGGCAGTTCGACGCCGAACTCCTCCGCGATCCGCCCGATCAGGTTGACGACGAGGAGGGAGTGCCCGCCGAGCACGAAGAAGTCGTCGGTCACGCCCACGCGCTCACGTCCGAGCAGCTCGCACCAGACGGCGGCGAGGGTCTCCTCCATCGGCGTGCGAGGGGGAACGGACGAGGGCGCGTGGCCCTCGGCCGGTGGCGGCAGGGCGGCGCGGTCGAGCTTCCCGCTGGGCAGCACCGGGAAGTCGTCCATGAGGACGAACGCGACCGGGATCATCGCGTCGGTGACCCGCGGCCGCAGATGCTCCCGCAACCTCGCCACCACCTCCGCGTGGTCGTGGGTGTCTGGGGGGGTCCAGGTGATGTAGGCGACCAGGCCGCGGCCGCCTGGGGCGTCGTCGCGGACCATGACCGCCGCGCGGCGCACCGACAGATGTTCGCCCAGTACGGCCGCCACCTCGTCGGGTTCGATCCGGACACCCCGGACCTTCACCTGGTCGTCCAGGCGCCCCAGGAACTCCAGGACGTCGCCGGTACGCCACCGGACCAGGTCGCCCGTCCGGTACAGACGACCACCGGGGACCCCGAACGGGTCGGGGACGAAACGCTCGGCCGTCAGGGCCGGGCGCCCGTGGTAGCCGCGGGCCACGCCGTCGCCGCCGATCAGCAGTTCACCCGCGACTCCCGGAGGGACCGGGCGCAGGTCGCGGTCCACGACGTACACCTGCGTGTTGGCCACGGGGGTGCCGATGCCGACCGGCCCGGTCTCGCGGGTGATCCTCATCCGGGTCGACCACACCGTCGTCTCCGTCGGCCCGTAGAAGTTCCACAGGCCCGGAGTGATGTCGAGGAGCCTGCGCGCGAGGTCGGCGGGAAGGGGCTCGCCGCCGCAGATGATCCTGGGCAGGCCGTGCGGCAGCTCGCCGAGGAGCATCTCGGCGACCGAGGGGGTGAGCTGGACGAGGTCGGCCTGCTCGGCGGCCACGCGGACCTCTTTGGGGGTTTTGACCGCCTCGTCGGGCGCGACCACGAGGGTGCCGCCGGTGAGCAGCGGCGTGAAGATCTCCAGCGCCGCGATGTCGAAGGACAGGGAGGTCAGCAGGAGCACGTCACCGCCGCCCTGTTCCCTGGCGACGTCGGTCACGAGGTTCACCACGCCCCGGTGCGGCACCTCCACCCCCTTGGGGCGGCCGGTCGAACCGGAGGTGTAGATGATGTACGCCAGCCGGTCCTGGCTCACCTCGGGCAACGGCTTCAGCGAACCGGCCGTCAGGCTCGATTCCACCAGGACGGTCGGTTCCGGGGTGTCGGGGTGGAAGCGGGGTGGGCCGCCGGG